>DAMDKS010000032.1:0-45245 GCA_032085455.1 Oceanobacillus sp. | reverse complement strand
TAGCCCTTTAATACCAAGGGTTGAGGTTTATTTGTCATGTCCGAAACTTGAGTTACTATGAAAAACGTACCGAACAATGGAAAATACACGATGATTTTTTCAAAAAGTTATCATTCAATGACTCCATTTTCGATTTCATTATAAGGCGATTTGAAAAATTACCTCATGACGTGAAAGTTCTCATCTCGTTTGCTTCTTGCCTTGGGTATCAATTTGATTTAGAAAAATTATCACATGTTTTCAAACAAACGAAGGAAATGACAAGGAAATTATTAGAAAAGGCATTAGATAAAGGATTGATTATTCAAGTTGACGAGCGTGGTCTGCATCAAAGACATCCACCAGCTCCCCTTGCTTATTGTTTTTTACATGACAAAATACAACAAGCCATCTATGAAGCACTGCCAACCGATATCAAAGAAGAATATCATAAACAAATCGGAATAATGTTTTTAGATATTTCGAAAGAGGAGGAGCCAGATCACTATATTTTTGAAATTGCGAGGCACTTCAATCGCTGTTCAAACCGACTGGAAATGAATGAGAAAATGAGCCTTGCTGACTGGAACAAGCGAGCAGGAGACAAAGCTAAAAAAGAAGCAGCTTTCTCAACAGCCTTGTTTCACTATGAAACTAGTATGGCATGCATTCCAAAAAACAAGCGGGACGTCAATGGTCAGTTCTTGTTCAACACGCTTCTCGGTATCGGCGAGACAGCCTATTTAACACATGCATTTTATAAGGCAGAGCAGACGTTTAATCAACTCCTTAGGCAAGCTGCTTCTAACACAGATAAAAGTAGAATCTATAACTTAAAAGTACTGCTATATACACACACACAACAGACTAAAAAAGCACTTGATTCTGGACTCGCAGGGCTTCGTCTGCTTGGATTAACGATAAAAGAAAATCCAAGCAAGTGGCACGTCGCCAAAGAATACATGCAACTCAAAACAAATTTATTAAGTAAAAAACCAAGAAGTGATTTTAGCCAAGTCAAATTATCTCATCAAGAATACATCTCTACGATGCGCACCTTGGTACAAAGCGTGATACCCGCCTACCATGAAAATCAAAATTTAGCGGCCATTCTCGTATTCAAAGCTATGCGCTTCACGCATCGTTACGGTGAATCAGAAATGTCCCCAATTGTTTACATAAATTATGCACTCACACTAAGTGCGGGGCTGCAGGACTATCAAATGAGTTATGACTATGGACAAAAAGCACTTAGTCTTGCTGAGCATACGAACGACTCACAGCTAAAGACAATCGTCATGTTCACCTATGCTTGTTTTATCCATCACTGGCGGCACCCTCTCAAGGAAAATCTCGACTACTTAGAGAAATCCCAGCAACTTGCTATTGAAAGCGGAAATTTACATGTTGCTACAGCTAATAGTGCTTTTATTGGAGCTGTTCATTTAATGAAGGGCGAGAGTCTCACTCAAGCAAAAGAAGCGATTGTTCAACAATTTTCATTTGCTAAGCAACATGAATTCCCCTTGTCTTATCGTTATTTACAAGAAATACTCACTTGGATTGAACGGTTAAGTCATCCAAACATGAACATCAGCTGGAATCATCCATCGTTTGTTGATGATGCATCAGCTAAAATCATGCATTATACTCTAAGATTGCAAATGACTTATTTATTCAATAATGAATCAGAAGCAATCGCAATCATGGAAAAGCTTGCTGCTGTTACCGAAAACAGCTTTCAATTAATTGTGTCACCTGAATGTGATTTTTATCAGGCGTTATGGATAGCAAAATTGTTGCGACAAAAGAAACAATATACACACATCAACCAGAAAAAATTACTCCGTCATTTAAAAAAGTTGAAAAAGTATGCTGATCAGTCCCCGCAAAATTATCAACATAAATATTTACTTGTTAAAGCTGAATGTCTAGCGACGAAACAAAAAAAGATGGAAGCCATGCAGCTCTATCAACAGGCCGCTGATACAGCAGCCAACAACTCTTATTTACAGGATACTGCTTTACTATACGCGTGTGCAGGTGAATTTTACCTTGAACAGCAATTACCTGAACCTGCCTCCATGTACTTCAATAAAGCCTACCAAGCCTATATTCAGTGGGGAGCAACTTCTTTAGCTTATAACATAGCTCAAACCGTTCCAGTCCCCATTCAAGATAGGAACACATCGTTCAAACAGATGTCCGAAACAAATCAGGCGATTGACCTTTATGCTCTATTTGACGCAGCCACAGTTCTAGCTCAAGAAACCTCTTCACAGCAATTATTGTTTAAACTTATTGATATTATCCGGCTTCATTCAAGGGCTGAACGCGTCTTGCTTGTTTTAAAACAGGATCAAAGTGATCAAATTGCAGCAGCTTTTCTGAAAGACGAAGGAATAAAGGTCTATCCAAAAGAGCAGCTTGATTACCCCGTTTCCTTATTCGATTATGTAACAGACAATCTTGATATGGTATTGCTGCCAAATGCAAGCCAAACCGGGCACTTTAAACATGACTTAGATATTGTTCTGCGGCAGGTCAAATCTGTCCTTTGTCTGCCTATGCTTTATCAAGGGAAACTGTCGGGTATTTTATATATAGAAAACAATGAAATCACCCAAGCCTTTTCCAGTCGTCATGTTCTTTTATTTACCCTGCTTTCCTCACAAGCAGCAGTCGCCCTTGAGAATGCAAGCTGGTATGATCAGCTCGAAATTAAAATACAGGAACGAACCGCCATGTTACATCAAACAAACAAAGAACTAACGAAAACAAACCAAATGCTAGCTGAATATAAAGAAAAACGACATGAACTGCTGTCTAAAATTGCACATGATTTAAAATCTCCGCTTGTAGCTATCCGAGGATATGTTGACTTAATCATTGAGGGGGTCATTAAAGATCCAGAACGTCAGCTCAGTTATCTTAAAAAAATTCAAATACGGCTGACTTCAATGGAGAGATTATTACAAGATCTTATGGAACTTGCCCAGTTAGAATTAAAGTCTATTGAATTTAAAATGGATTTTATTCCAGCTGACCAGCTATTCACTTATTTAACGCAACAATTTGAAGGAAATGTGGAAAAAGATGAGACAACTTTTTATTGGAACCTGCCAGGACCATCGCATCAAGAATACCCACTGCTTGAAGTGGATATCAGCAGAATTGTGCAGGTGGTGGGAAACCTTCTGGATAATGCCGTTGCACACGCAGAAAAGAATGATATTTTTATTTCATTATCATTAGAGAACCACGGGGAGATCATCATCACGATAGAAGACAATGGACATGGGATACCGCAAACGGAACTCCCTTATGTTTTTGAACGTTACTATACCAACAGATCGAATGGTCACGGCTTGGGTCTCGCTATTTGCAAGGAAATTATTGAGAGACATCAAGGAGATATCTGGATGACAAGTGAATTTGGCAAAGGAACAAAAGTATATATTTCATTACCGACAATACGTATGTAAGTGATCAATCTGTAAATGAAACACAACACTTTTTCCATCCCAATTATATTGCGTGTTCAAAAAGGAGGATAAAAAGCAAGGTCGGCATTGCAACATCCTGTTGCAATGGCCGACACTAGCACGTTCTATGTGTCGAAGTTCGAGGTGGCAAAGTCTTCGAACAGAGGAATATATGCTTTTAAATACAAAGCAGCTCAGGAGCGAGCATTCGTGCGAAATTCGAAGTGTCATTTTTATCAGGCTTTTGAACATCATCTTATAAAGAATATAACTGACATCATCTTATTTTCTTAGTTGCCACACAGATTGATCACTTAGTTTTTAAAGTTTTTAAATTTATACCCTATCCCTCTAAACGTTTCAATGTATTTAGGCTGTTCAGGGTTACCCTCAATCTTTTTGCGCAAATTACTAATATGTACCATCACGGTGCGGTAATCACCCAAACTCTCTTCTCCCCAAATTTGTTCAAATAACTGGTCAACACTATAAATACGCCCCGGGTTTTGAGCCATGAAACATAAAATCTGATATTCTTTGGCAGAAAGTTTAATTTCTGTTTCATTCACCTTCACGACAGCACTATCCAATTGAATGACTAAACCAGGAAACCTCAGTTCAGAATAGGATGCATCTGGCAATTGCTTTGTTTCGGACTTTTTTAAAATAGATTGTCTGTTTCGGCGCAGCAGCGCCTTTACCTTTGCCGCCACAACCGGGAGACTTGTTGTTTTAGGTAAAAAGTCATCTCCACCTACACCAAGACCTAAAATTTTATCAACATCCTCATTTTTTGAACTAAAGAAAAGAATAGGGACTTCGGTTTTCTTTCTAATCAATTGACATAATTCAAATCCATCCAAATGAGGCATAAGTACATCAAGGATAATCAAATCAGGATTCTCTTTCTCGATTATTGGGATGGCAGAGTAGCCATCCGATGATTTCAATATTATAAAACCCTCTTTTTGTAAGTATACTTCAAGAATTTCTAATATATCTGGATCATCGTCTACTAATAATATCTTTTCATTTGCCATTCAACCAACCCCCTCATATACTTTTTATAAAATTCAATTAAATTAGATTTATTATATCACAAAACTTCCTTTTCAACATCATTCTTTGAACTGCCCACCACTTAACAGGCTTTCGATTTGCTTGAAATGGTCAGCCTTCGCTAATCAATGACACCTCTTTCATTGCTGGGAAAAGTGAACCGCACAAATTTGTTTATCTACGGCCAATGCCTTTAGTTGGTTTAATGGGGAATATTGGGTTTAATTATTAGTGCTATTGGCTTTTTAATTGCTTTTTTAATATTCCTCGCATCTCCGCTCACGAAAATTGCAACCTTAAATGATGCCGAAGAATTTAAATTAGAAGTTTTTGACATCAAGTGGGGTTAAAAGCTATCTTATAATAAGAGATGGTTTTTAATTATAACTTCCTATTTTGAGCCAAACGAATAATCGACTTTAGGAAACTAATTTATTTAAATTTTTTATAAACTCCGAAGTCCAAGAAGTGACAGGCACTGTTCACCAATGTTATAATTCTATAAAATATCAATCTGTCTTTTTGGGGGAATTTTTTTGGATAATATCGTTGATTTGGTTCAGTCACAGGTGATTGCTTCCGTGAAGCAAGAGAAACATTTTGGGGCAGTAAAAAAATCGAATTCAAATATTGTTTTTTTGTTGACCGGTGACTTGATGACTACGCAGCAATACTTGAATGAATTAAAAGAGCATAATAAGATAACATTTGTCCACGTTGACTTTATTGATGGGTTATCCAATACGAAAAGTGCCATTAAGTTTATAGCTGAGGTATGGCAGCCGAAGGGAATTATCACTACAAAGAGTAGCCTCATAAAATTCGCTAAAGAAGAAGGGCTTATGGCGATTCAGCGCATTTTTTTAATTGATAAAAACGCTATGAAAAAAGGAATTGAAATTGCACACTCTTGTAAGCCAGATGCTATTGAAGTGCTTCCAGGAATCATGCCGTCAATCATAGATAGCTTAACAAAACTGACCTATCTACCAATTATTGCAGGAGGGCTAGTAAGTACCAAGCCCGAAATTGTTGAAGGACTAAAAGCAGGAGCACTTGCAATATCCTCAGGTGATCCTAAGCTCTGGAATCTAAATTTGTAGCAGAATCAGGAGGGGTGGTATACCGTCACAATTACATGACGGTACTAGAATTCCCTGTCCCCCCTGTTCCATCCCACTCTTACTGAATATCCGTTACTTTATTAGTATATGAGTTTCTGGTTATCGCTGGCAGATCTTTAATACTATTTAATACATAATGCGGTTGATCAAGGGCATGTTGAAGCATGTCTTTTTCTGTAACTCCGGTTAGGACAAGAACAGAGTTTATTCCAAAATCATTCCCCATGCGTATATCGGTTTCAAGTCTGTCACCAACCATATAGCAGTTAGCTGGTGGCAATTTCAATATATCTTCGACGATAAACTTTGCTGCTAGTGGGGAAGGCTTTCCAAGTATAAGTTCTACTTTTTCTCCGGTAGCTCCTTCCAGCGCACCAATCATGGCTCCACAATCGGGAATTTGCCCCCCCTCTACAGGGCAGGTTCGATCTGGATTCGTTGCCACAACTATGGCTCCATTTTTCCATGCCTGGAATGCACGATTCAACTTGTCGTAGGTAAAGTCACGATCCCAGCCTAATACCACATAGCTAACTTCTGATTCATCACCCAATATTTCTATCCCCTCACTCATTAGTTCATCATAGAGTGGTTGTTCGCCAATCACCATAACTTTCTCGCCTTCCCTCAGCTTTGATGCTAAGTACCTTGCTGCAAGAAAGTTTGAGTTTACGACATTTTCTTGCTCAACCTCAATACCAAGTCCATTTAACTTTTTAACATATGTTTGTATCGTTTCAATAGATTTATTCGTTAGGAAAACAATTTTATCTCCCCGTTCACGAAGCTCGTTTATTGCTTCCCTAGCCCCATCTACTAATTTATTATTTAAGTAAACAGTACCATCTAAATCAAAAATAAACCCCTTTTGCATCATAATCCTCCTTATGCAGACCTGTGGGACCGGTGTCTAGGTATACTATCCCAAAGACAGGGTACATATGGAACTAAATTTTCCGTCCATCGTTCCGTTTCAGGGCACCTATTCTGTCCCCTAATCTCTTCTATGATTTACTTCCCCCAGATAGCTTATTCGCTAGCGTCTGTAGTATTAGGACCATGACCACTAGGATGACTGACATGGCTGCTGCAGAATAATATTCGGCTCTCATTACATTTTGAAATATTGCTAAACTCATCGGTGCCCATTCTGCTGGTGCCATTAGTATGGAAATACTTGTTTCTTTAATTACTGTAACAAATACAAGAATGGAACCAGCTGCGATGCCTGGTAACATTAATGGTACAATTACTGTAATGGCTGCTGTTAATGTGGAAGCTCCTAGATTAACTGCTGCCTCTTCAATATCTTGCTTAATTGCCTTCATCGTACCCACTGTAGAACGAACCAAATACGGCAGTCTACGAACACTATACGCAATAATTAAAATCAGGGCCGTACCTGTCAATTGAAGTGGTGCTGTATTAAACGTTTGAATTAATGCAATACCAAAGGCAATACCTGGAACAATCAATGGAATAGTCGTCATAAAGTCCAATGTAGTTGAACGCTGCCGCACAACAAAATAGGAAACGAAAACTGCGATGATTACACTAAGAATTAATGCTCCACCAGCCAATACTAAACTGTTCTGAATGTTTCCTAACGATGACGTGAAAATAGTTTTATAATGCTCCAAAGTATATCCACTAGGTAATGGATCCTTCCCCCAAGTTGTTGCAATAGATTGTAAGAATACGGTCCCCATTGCAAGGATAGGAATTAACACAACTAAACCTGAAAAAATAGCTAGTGGTATCGTCAATGCTTTATTCTCGCTTAACTTGACTTGCTTCGGTTTACCAGAAAGCGTGTCGTAGTTTTTCCCTTTTAATAGGTAGTTTTGCAGCCAGTAAACCACACCAGCAACAGCAATCATAATAACGGTTAGAATTGCCGCACCACCCCAGTTAAAAAATCCTGAAATTTCACGGTAGGCATCAACCACAATTAAATTTAAATCATTAGGTGCTAATATAATCGGTGTACCAAAGTCGGAAAAGCTCACTGCGAAAATTACGAGAGCAGTGGATAGCATACCTGGTATCGCTAATGGTAAAGTAACAGTAATAAACGTTAACCATCCTTTTGATCCCATATTACGGGATGCTTCCTCTAGGGATACATCACTGATTTTAAATGCTGCGACCATTGGCCATAAAGCATACGGGAAGAAAAAGAAAATCTGTACAATCGCAATTCCTGTCATTGAGTACGGATCTATAAGCATCCCTTCTCCACCTAATTTTTCGTACATATATGTTACCCAGCCGGCACGACCAAACATGATAATGAATGCATAAGCTGAAATGAACGTTGGGATAACTAATGGAATGGTACATAGTGCGCTAATCGTCTTTTTAAACGGCATGTTTGTACGTGCGATTCCATATGCAATTGGAGTACAGATTACCAGTACCCATAATGAAACAACGAAAGAAAGCTTTAAGCTATTAAGTAAGCCTTGAAAGTAATTCCCGTAGGTAAATATTGCTTTAAAGTTATCTAATGTAGCATTTTTAAATTGATCGATTGTTAACTGCATTTGCTCCCAGCTAATAAACGAACCAAATACATTTATCGGTTCATCGGTAAAACTAACTAAAAATACCGATAGAAGTGGGATGACTAAGAATAATAGAAAAAATCCATAGATAAGTATTTTAACTAACCCAATTCCGGAAAAGCTTCGTTTGAGTCTGTTCATATAATCAGCACCCTTTCAGGTGATACACCGAGTCTAATCGTGGAGCCATCTTTCTTAATACTGTCACCCGATTCATAGGTTGTATCCACCACTAGTTGATGTTCTCCAACTTTCACATCATAGCGAACTGTCGACCCAAGGTATGTAGCGAATTGAATAACTCCTTCAAAGAAATTATCCACATCCTTATCTCCATTTATCACATTAATATTTTCAGGACGGATAATAACTTGAATGTCTTTCCTATCTGTCTTTGTAACCGATTGAATCATTTGATTGCCGATTTGTACAGAAGTCAGACCGTTTTCGGTTGCAACAACCTTGCCTGGAAGGATATTGGATGTACCAACAAAGTCTGCAATGAAGGAAGACTTCGGATTACTATATAAATCTGTTGGCGTACCAATTTGTAGAATCTTACCATCTTTCATAACTGCAATTCTATCTGCCATACTCATAGCTTCTTCCTGATCATGTGTAACAAAGATTGTCGTTATTTTTAAATCCTGCTGAATTCGTCGAATCGTATTTCGCATTGTATGACGAAGCTTCAAGTCGAGGTTAGATAATGGCTCATCCATCAATAATACTTCTGGTTCCATCACAAGTGCTCTCGCCAATGCAACACGTTGTTGCTGTCCACCAGAAAGTTCACTGGTTAGCTTTTTAGCATGTTCTGTCAATTCCACATATTCCAGAATACCCATAACCTTTTTTTCAACTTCTTTTGGGTATTTCACAAGCTTACTATTTAACATTCTTGTATAAATCCCAAGCTTTTTAAAAAGGTTAGCCTTGCGCAATTCCTTTATATTTAAGCTATATGCGACATTATCAAAGACATTCATATGAGGAAAAAGGGCATAACTTTGAAATACCATTCCACAATTTCGTTCATTTGGTGCTAATTTCGCAACATCTTTATTTCCAATTTTAATCATTCCACTAGTCGGACTTTCAAAACCAGCTATACATCTCATTGTAGTTGTTTTCCCACAACCTGATGGACCAAGGAGGGCAAAAAATTCGCCCTCTTTAATATCCAAATCAATGTTTTGAAGTACAGTTACCTCTGAAAAATCCTTTCTTAGTTGCTCAACTACAACTGACCCCATATTAATCAACTTCCTCCCTCTATATACTTTAATTATCTTCAAAACACTTCTATTTTCTTAGAGTGACCCTTTAGTTAATTTTACTTTTCCACTCGTTACGGATACGATCATAGTTTTCATTTACCCAGTCTATATCTAAGTCCACTGCATTTTCCTTTATTGAATCAATATCTAATGGTGTTTGTGATTCAACTTCAGGATTTATTGGAATGTGTTTCCAATTTGCTAAAATTTGCTGTGCTTCTTCACTTAACATAAAGTCCATAAACTTCTTACCACCTTCAGAGTTTGGACCATCCTCTACAAGTGTTGCTGGATTTACTAGAATAGGAGTTTTCTCTGGAACAATAAAGTCCACTGATTCTCCTTTATCCTGATGCTCGTAGGCCATGAAGTCAAAACCAATTGCAACATGCGCTTCACCCATTGCCACTGCTTTTGTAGGAGAAGAGCCTGAGTCAGGAATAGAATTTGCTTGATCAGCTAACGCTTGGAAAAACTCCCAACCAGCTTCTTCCCCATGTTCCATCATGTGGCTTAGCACCATTAGTGTTGCTGTACCTGACGCAGCTGGGTTAGGAAACTGAATTTTCCCCTCCCACTTTGGATCCAGCAAATCTTCATAGGTTTTTGGAGCCTCTTCCTCTGAGACCAACTCCGTATTATAAGCAAAACCTAACACGAATAATTCTGTACCAACATAGTAACCATCTTGATGCTTCATCTTAATACCATTTTCCACAACTTCCCAATCCTCTGCACTTTCTGGTATGTATGATGTAATAATTCCTTTGTCAACCGCAGATTCAAACGGAAGGATACCTCCACCGCCATACCACACATCCGCTTGTGGGTTCCCTTTTTCAGCCATCATTTGGTTAACTAAAACATTTGTACCTGCATATTGAACGTTAACTTTTTGCCCATTCAATTCTTCATACTTTGCTGCAAGCTCCTTTGTTAAATCAGGAGTTTCCGGTGAATACAGTGTAATTGGCTCTCCTGATCCTTCATCTTTATTTCCAGATGATTCACCCGCACATGCAACTAAAAAGCCTACCAAAAACATAAGTGATAACAATAATAACGAAAATTTCTTCATGAGTGATTCCCCCTTTATTTATTCCGACTACCCTCTTAGTAAAGAAGAAAAAAGAGAATGAGAAATCAAGCCCTACTGAAAGGGGTTTCATTCCATTCTCTTCTCTTCTATTCTCCGAGAGATATTCGATTAACTATAATAATAGCAAACGTTTATATTTTTGTAAATAGAAAATATACAAAATACTTTCTCGTTGGCCTCCTGGTATCCCATTTTCAGGTTAACGGTCTATATCAGTAAAGTTCACTTCATCCAATGCTATTTCCAGTTCTCTCTTATATAATTCTCTTGTTGATTCATCCCAATCAAAGTAGTCCTCCATATAGGTTATCACGTTCTCTTTATATGTTTTGACTGTCCCGATATCAAATAAGAGGGCACTTATTCTACGATTGAAAAAATCAATGGGTGTCGCTACTAATTCGTATTCTAAAGCATATTGAAGTTTGGCATATAAGGTTACAGGGAGATTATACTTTTTCGTAACTTCAGAACTATCTTTAATGATATCAAACAATACCGATACATTAGAACCATATTTGACTGCCAAATGTTCCGCCTCTGCCTTTTGTAGACCAACAGCTATTCCCTTTTCCGTTTGTTCTTTTATAAATTGTTTAAACATACTAGATTCACCTACATCTCCCCCTGAAATTGGTAAATGTTTCGTTTTACACGGAGAGAATAAAATTTCTTCCTCTAATTTAAACTGCTTGGCTAACAAATCGACAATTTCCTCTGCCATTTTTCTATATCCTGTTAATTTTCCACCGGCAATAGTTACTAAACCCGAATTCGATTCCCATATTTCATCTTTACGTGAAATTTCGGAAGGATTTTTGCCCTCTTCCCAAATTAGTGGGCGCACGCCTGCCCAACTAGAATCTAAATCTTTGTTAGTTACATGCACATTTGGAAACATATAGTGTATGGCCTCCAATAAATACTCACAATCTTCCACTGTCATTTTTGGATGAATTGGATCATCGCCATAGAATGTATCCGTAGTACCAACATAGGCCTTTCCATCACGAGGAATAGCAAAAACCATGCGACCATCTGGAGTGTCAAAATAAACTGCCTGCTTTAATGGAAACTTTGATTGGTCTATGACGATATGTACACCCTTTGTGAGTTTTAACCTTTTCCCTTTCCTAGAGTGATCCAATTCACGAATGGTATCCACCCAAGGACCTGTTGCATTCACAATCTTTTTCGCATAAATTTCGTACTCCTCCCCTGTTAATTGATCTTTAACAACGGCACCAGTTACTCTACCCTCATCATAGAGTAAATTTACTACTTTAGAATAATTAAGTGCAAACGCTCCTTTTTCTACAGCCGCTTTTAAAACCTCTATCGTCAATCTTGCATCGTCTGTCCGATATTCTACATACATACCGCCACCTTTTAAGCCTTGCTTTTTTACAAGTGGTGCTTTTTCCAATGTTTGCTCCGGTGAAAGCATATACCTTCTTTCACTTTTCTTTACACCTGCTAAAAAGTCATACATTCTTAAAGCAATGGATGTCATGAACTTCCCAAACGTTCCACCTGCATGAAATGGAAGAAGCATCCACTCTGGAGTAGTAACATGTGGACCATTCTCATAAACTATCGCTCTTTCTTTACCTATCTCTGCAACTTGCCTCACATGGAACTGCTTTAAATAACGCAATCCACCATGTACTAATTTCGTAGAGCGGCTTGAAGTCCCAGCAGCAAAATCCTGCATCTCTACTAAGCCAATTTTCATTCCTCTAGTTGCCCCATCTAACGCAATACCAGCACCTGTTATACCTCCACCAATCACAAGAACATCAAGAGACTTGCTGTTCAATGAATTCATTATCTCTTGACGGTTTTTATTTGAGAAATTCATCACTTTCGCTCCCTTTCTATGTATTGAAGTAGCCTAAATCAAGGTTTTTAAATACACAAAAAAAGACCACAAGACATTGCCGAAACTATTTTCGACATGAACTGTGGTCTCTCATTCTCTACCATGATATTAAACTTGAAATCAGTATAGCACGGAAACAATTGATTGTACAAGTCGGATAAAAGAAAGTTCACTTATCATATTTTCAACACTTAACCCTTCAGATTCTAACACTGTTTTAATATAAACATATTACTTCATATTTTTATAGGTCAGAAAGTATTTGATTTTCTCAAACTAAAGCATCCGTTATTCCATTGAATTGTTGGGCTAATCTTTCTCAAAAACGCATTGAAAACGTTCTGCTCCAGCGTACTTTTCTCCTGAAATTTTTATTTCAAATCCATATCTTTTATAGAAGCATACAGCATGTAAACCTTCTTTCCAAAGGGCCAACCATTCACTAATATATTTCACTTGCATTAGAAGGTAAATGTCTAATATGTTTAAGATATTTAATCATGTTTCTATCATCATCAGTTGGATATGTGAAATTAAAATGTACTGCGACATCTTGTGCTAAGATCCTGAATAATTCACAAGTGACAAATATTGATTCCCATATATTTGTGTAATCAGCATTAGAATAGGTTTCTTTGTACATCTTCCAATACCTTTCAGGATGATATTTCTTGAAATATTTCCCTAATTTCCCTGTTGAAACTTGAAAATTATGCTGTATTCCAATCCACCAGGCAACCATTTTATCCAGGGCCTCTCTTATCGTATATTCAAACATAAGTTTTGCATACGGAAGCTCATCTCGCCAAATTCCCTTTGCAACGTTTTGTAAACACCACCAGAAGTTATTTGTATAACTGTCATATTCATCTTTAGATGGCATTTTGACATGATAATCCGTATCGCTAGGACATGCAGCCACTGGCAATATACGATCTTTATCTAATAATGGAAGGATGAGCTTATCTTTTCCGAACTCAGTCAACATGATTTCTTTTGTTTGGATACGAAGATCGATGCGATTTCCATCTGTAAAGAGCATTAAAAATCCATAAGAAGTCGTAAAATCGAAATCTGCTTCCTCACCAAAGTTATTTTTATCAGGTTCTTGCATCATGATTAAATTTCCAAAGGTGTTAATCCATGTTTTTTCGTTTATAAATGATTCTGTTTCTGTTACAACATACACAATATCATAATCCTGAAAAATATCCTTTGGAACCTTTGTATTCGTTCTTGATCCGTTCATATAGACTGCTCGGACTCTCTCGTCTTTTTGGGCAAAATTTAATATTAAATTCATCATTTCATTTTCATTTCTCATTGCCTTCCCCCTCTAATTTTCGCAGCCTATCTCTTAAATAAATTCAACAAGATAGGGTGCTTCTCCTTCTTTTAGAAAAACACCCTTATAGTGAAACATATTTATTTTACACAGTACTTTATTTAGCTTTGGAATAAAGTTTGAGCAAAATAGATTCTTTCCTGATGAAGTATGGACTCAATTTATTTTCTTATATTGATTCATCCTCTACCGTCATTTAGTCCTTTTCCCATACCATTAAAAATTCTTCCTCGGAAGTCTGTTCTTCTAATACTTCTTCTTTTATTACAAACCCATTTTTTAAATAGAAATCTACAGTTTTTTTATTTTTTTTGTACACTCTTAATTGTATATTTTCCTTTAGTCTTTTTATAAAATCTAACAATTCCTTCCCATATCCCCTGCCTTGGTGCTTCACATCAATAAATAATGCTGCCAAATAATTATCCATCATCGATACGAAGCCAACTACATCTTTTTCATTACTTACAACATAGGTTTCAGACATTGGGATTATTTTTCTTCCATCTCTTTTTGCTGCGACTTCCAATATTTCTTATCAATAAACTCATGTGCCGTTAAAGAACCTTCATACCATATCTCTACTAGCTTATTGATTTCTGTACTCTGGTGTAATCTAATATTCACCTTATCACCCCGTTAAATCACCATTTTAAATTTTATTCCTCAATTACTCCATATCCTTCCGGTGCAGGTATAGCATATTCCGCAGAACGACTGACTGCTTCCCACGCTTTCCATGTAGAAATACGCTTTTCTGCATTTTCAATAGCTGAATTGTAAACAAGACTTCCTAAAATCAAACGAAGAGGTGGATTTTCACTATTAACCAGTTTCATTATAGCTTCGGCAGCCAATTTAGGATCACTGTCAACCGATTCCGTTGAATTTTGTTTAGCTAACTCCTCACGAAATGAATCATATTCTTTTTTCTGTGTAGTTAAATACATTTTCAGATATAAATTCGTCCAATAACCCCCAGGTTCTACAATAGATACTTTTATTCCAAAATGAGCTGCTTCTTGTGCTAAAGCCTCGCTAAATCCCTCTAAAGCAAATTTACTCGCGCTATAGATTCCCGACATAGGACCAGTAATCAGTCCACCAATACTTGATATTTGTATAATATGGCCTGAACCTTGCTTCCGTAAGTATGGCATTACCGCTTGACAAACCCAAACAGCGCCAAAAAAGTTTGTTTCCATTTGACTTCTAACTTCTTCCTCACTAAATTCCTCAATCATTCCCATTATCATATTTCCTGCATTGTTAATGACAATATCAAGTTTTCCAAAATAATTAATAGCAGTTTCTACTGCAGAAAAAACGGCACTTTTATCAGTGACATCAAGTCTTAAAGGGAGTAACATTCCTTCAAAGTGACTTTTTAAATCATTCAGTTTCTCAATACTTCTAGCAACACCAACAACCTTGTCTCCTGACTCCAATGCTTTCTTAGTGAACTCATATCCTAGTCCACTGCTTGCACCTGTAATAAACCACACTCGTATATTTTCATCATTACTAAATGTCATAATTAATCTCCTCCATAATCTATTTAAAATAAATAAAGCACAGGCAATCTGCCTATGCTCTAAATATAGAAATATAAAACCCTTCATTGGATTCATTCATATGTTACTATCACAAATAAGATATCAAATTCATTGATGTATCTTTTTTGTACGATGTGTATTCTCATTTTAAAGGAAGAAAAAAGAGGAAGATTTATCTCCCCCTTTTACCGAAAGCGTTAATAAAGGTTCCTCTAAGAAGACATATTTATCCTAATACTCTGAGCATAAGCAGAGCCTTTGAACGTATGAAATTAACGGTTCAAAGTTAGGATATCAATCATTAGGAAGCCTCCATTCATTAAAGTCGCCTTAATTGTATCAAATTGATTTGTTTTGTCAATTAAACATATTAAATTTTTAAGGATAAGTTTAGAAGTAGATGCATCAACGAAACTGCCTTGGTATCGTAAAAATTTCCCTGCACAAACTATAAATATTTTCCCATACTTGAAATCTTCTCGTCTTCGCTGAATAGAAGTCCATATATTATTTAACTATATGAAATGAAATTTAAAATGACCTTGCACATGACGTTACGTAATGTGATTTAATTGACATTGGGAGGGATAGGAATGACGGAAAAGTTATATACAATCGGCGAATTGGCAAGGTTATCCGGAACAACGATACGAACCATTCAATATTACGATAAAATCAATTTACTTATTGCACAGCGAAATAGTAACAAAAATTTAAGATACTATACTAAAAATGATTTAATGACTCTTCAACAAATCTTATTTTATAGACGAATCGGTATGCCACTAAAAGAAATTAAAAAGCATTTACGAAATTTTAACGATACATCGGATTTAAAGGAGATTTTAAATAACCAGGCAGATATTCTTTTTCAACAAGAAATGGAGATTAAAACAAATTTGATGATTATTGAAACAATTAAATCTTCCATTGATTTAAACCCAGACCAAGCCTTAGATCCCATCATGAAGCTGGTATGTGGATTAAATAAACAAACCATTCTGGAATATACAAATGTAGAATTCGATGATAAAACGAAACAAGTATTCGAAGATAAAGTGAATGACTACAGTGACTACAATGAAGTCATAGAATTCTATTGGCAATGGAAGCAGCTAATTTTAGAAGCTGCTGGATTAAAACTAAACGAAATGCATTATGAAAATCAGGCAGGATATCAGCTGGGGCATAAATGGGATGAATTTGTTAAAAACGCAACGGATGAGGGCCCTGAAATGATGTTAGCATACGAAAAGGGTTTGGAACAAAGTCATCAATGGCCGGAAGAAGATTTATTTTTATATAATTTTACTTTAGATTTCATCGAAGGTGCATATAACTATTATCTCAGGAATAAAGGTGAAATGAATGATTAAAATAAAAAACCTGACAAAGAATTATAACGATAAAACAGCAGTCGATAGGTTAAATTTAACCCTACAGCCAGGTGTAGTTACGGGATTTCTTGGACCAAATGGCTCTGGTAAATCAACAACAATGAAAATGATCATTTCCCTTGTTCATCCTACAAATGGACATGTTACAGTCGATGGCAAAAAATATCGTGATTTCTCAGAACCAATAAAAAGCATTGGCACATTAATTGAGCCATCTGCACTAGATAAAAACCTGACAGCAGAACAACATTTATCGATTATTGCTACCGCAGCAAATATTGAACGTAACAGAGTGGATGAAATGTTAAAATTAGCCGGTTTGGAAAGTGTCAGAAATAAAAGGGTAAATTCCTACTCCCTTGGAATGAAACAACGATTAGGTGTTGCAACTGCCCTGATTAGTAATCCTGACACCATTATATTGGATGAACCTTTTAACGGCTTGGATGTCGATGGTATAAAATGGCTTCGTCACCTTTTCAGACAACTTGCTAATGATGGTAAAGCTGTAGTTGTTTCCAGTCATTTAATGAGTGAAATCCAAGCAGTTGCTGACAGGGTGGTCATTATCGGACAAGGAAAATTACTAGCAAATATGACAATGAAGGAAATGAACGAAAAAAGTTTAAGTTCTTTTGTTTATGTTGAAGCAAATGATATAGATAAATTAAAACAAGTATTACAGGAACAACAGGCTTTAATAAAGACCAGTCACAAAGGTGTGGAAGTGAGAAACTTGGAGGCAAGAGAGATTGGAAAGTTAGCGCATGATCATCAAATTATCCTGTACCAGCTGACAAAGGTCAATCCCTCATTAGAAGATTTATTTACTGAAATAACAAGTGGAAAAGTGGACTATGTTGCAAAGGGAGTTGAGGACTAATGATCAATTTAATTAAAGCAGATTTTAAAAAAATATCCTATCTGCCAGCCTACCGATACTTGCTGCTTTCAACAATAGCTTTAAGTATCTTGTTTGGTACATTATTTTTATTCACCACAAATGTTACGCAAGGGAAAGAGCTTGCAGAGTTTTCCAGCACCGAAGTGATCGACATATCCTTACTTGGTATGGATGTTTCCGCGATTATGCTTATTCTATTTACAGCTATATTCGTCACAAAGGATTTATCTTCAGGAGCGGTCCACACTAACCTTGCCATTACTCCTGTTCGAAGAAAGTATTTTCTTTCTAAAATTTCGTTTATATCCATTCTTTCCGTCCTTATTAGTGTTGTATTACTAATACTTTTCCTCCTAATTGACCAGTTTGTTTTATCTGTGTATGGTATAGGCGGACTATCATTAATAGATATACTCACAAAGTTAATTGGTTCTATAATCATGGTGCTATTCTATAGCCTTTTAAGTGTGGCAGGTACATTTTTCTTACAATCTACATTTGGGGGAATAGCCTTTGCCCTAGCCGCGATGTTCCTTCCAGCACTCATTAAAATGTTCCCTGCTGATGTTTCAAATATGTTGTTGCCGATTTTCCCTGAAAAATCCTTAAACGCATTTATTGATACTACAAATGGATCATTGGGCAGTGCCATTTTAGTTCTCTTTTTGTGGGTCCTTATTTCAAGCGTAGCCGGATTATGGAAATTCAACAGAATTGACTATTAACGGGACATGGGTCAGTTTACTGCACCCATTCCCATCTTAAACAGTAAATCTGTATACTAAATAAATGGCTGAAAAATTCCAGCTCCCAATCGTATCCCTCTTCCTTTCACTAACTAACTTCATAATTATATATAATGAATAATTTATTTCTATCTGCTTAAAGTGCCCCGTATTTGTCTGTTGGAATTCCTCGATGTCACCTTTGTGTATCAAAATCAATACTATTCATGCAATCTTTTGGAAAAAGCAAAATAAAATACTCTTTGTTTGTACTTCAATTGTACTAAAGCAAAGAGTTTTGGTTATTTGTTTTTCTTTTGGGAACCTTTACGATTTTATCAATAAAATCTTACAAAATTCCTACGAAGCACTTAATTACGTAACTGTCAATTCGATGATCTCATTAGCACTATTTGCCACAATGCTTCCACCGTTTTCATACCGCGAAAGGGATCTAGCAGATAAACTGCTCAAAAATACGGCAGATTTATAAGCTAGCTTATCTGCTGGCTAAGAAATTTATTTATTACACATTTTGACAAAGGAATGATTAGTTTATCAAGCTGTTTATTTTCCATCCAATAGCTAATCTGGTTTTCCGAACTGCTCGAATTATGCCCAAAGCCGATCACGGTGTTTTAATTAATGTAAGAACCATAGATATTCTCGGCATTAATTGGTTCTTTTTTATCAAAAGAGAATATGTTCCTATGTAAATGTTCAGTTTGATTCAATCCCTAATTCATTCATAATATGCTCAACTGTTTCATACGGTTGCTCTGCACTATTATCAATCCATAATCCGATTTTCGGAGTAGTTTTTAAAAACTCCTTTCGCAAACGAGCGACGTCAAAGCCGATATAACCATCTTTGCTTCTATTATGCTCTCTCTCTCGAATAACATCAGTATTAGGAATTAAAACAATAGGTTCAACTTTCTCAGGAGCCATTAATTCAAGAATATATGGCAGTTTTTCACCATAGTAATTATCTTGTACAATAACAGTAAAACCAGCTTTACTATAGTTTTTCGCAACTTCTGCTGTTAGGTAGTAGCGCAAATCCAGTTGATTTTTGGCATCTACACTAGGATTTTCGCTCATTTCTTTTCGTCCAGAAACAATCATTTTACGAAAGATATCTCCACGTAAGTGTACTGACTTCTTGAATTTTTTTGCCATCAATTCAGCAACAGTAGATTTGCCACTTGCCATCAATCCAGTAATTAAATAAATCACTAAAACACCTCCATTAATTCTTTACTCGAATCATAGTTCTCGTTTATTTAAAATACCTGAATGAATTTCATAAGTAGATTGTCAACTTATCAAATTCCTCAACCGAGAACCCGCTTTAACCCGACCTTCAACGAGGTGTGTAAATTGCTGTGTCTTCGTTGTAATCTTCTAGTTCTTGATCAACGGTCGCGTCCTATTGTTCATCAAATTTAACAACCCTTAACTAAATAAGCTTATTTAAAATTAATTGCTCGCCTAACCTGCCCATTTTCCTTCTACTCGTGTCACTAAATCCAACCTTTCCATACAGCTTTTGAGCCGGGATATTTTTATGGTTTACTGCTAATACAATCTCGTTATATTTAGGAAACTCCTGATTAACAAAGCTTTTAAGTAGTTTCATCCCCTTTTTTGCAAACCCCTTTCCTTGTTTGGAGTGGTTTATCGATAGCGCAGTTAATAATAATGCGTTTGGATTATCTGTAAATTCCTTTACCTTATCAGTTGATTGTAATACGAAAAAGCCAACTGGTTCATTATTGTTGAAAATTACAATTGGATACTGACCGTCAATTAAGTTTTCTAGTATATCGGTTGGAAAAGCAGTATATTGTGCTTTTTCATCGGGCAACTTAAATCTCTTTAAAACCTTTAAGAACTCTGGTTTATACTGTTTTAATTCTACTGTCTCACTTAAAGCACTCACAAAAACATCCCCTAACTTCTTTATATTAGCGTTCTATAAGTGTAATACAATTCTAAAAAAATGTCCCTATTCAGGAGGACTCCCTCTTATTCAATTAGCACACCCGGATCGTTTTGTTGAAAAACATTAGAATCTTAGTTATTAGATTAGATACTAGATGTTTTTGAACATTTATTTAAAGTTTGCTTCTATTACCATCCGGCTAAGATTACAGCTGCTACAAATATTATTTGGAGAATAGTTCTAGGTAGCAAAGAAGTTACGGGCTTTTCACCAACTTTGACGCTTAACTTTGCAGCACGAATATTGGCCGGAAACAAAGCAATTAGTAAAATGGTCAAGCATATCGAAGCGATTTTAGAAGTATTCGGTATCAGTAGACCTATAGCACCAATAATCTCTAATATCCCCGTAATTGTTACGATAAAATTGGGATTTGGCAACGAAGGAGGTACCATTTTAATTAGACTTGGACGTCTCCTTCCCCAATGAGCCGTTGCAGTAAATAAAAACATAAGAGCGACAGCAAGGCGCAATGATGTCTGCCATTCACTCAAATTTATTTCGACATAACCAATTAAACTAAACATCAGAAATGAAACAATAAGAACAATGAACGGAGCCATTTCATTCATTCCCTCCCGTTAATTTAAAATGATTTTGTAACCATAAGATACAAAATAAACACAGGCACCAAAGTAGTTGCAATTCCAATAATTGTCCAGTAGCGCGATGCTTTCTGATACGCATCCGAAATAATACCCTTGTCTATGGATCGAGCACTGTGACGGATCATACTTCGCTGTATAGGTATAAGTATTGCTAACCAGAGGATGCCGGTTAATACAAACAAGAATATTGACAACGTTAGCCAATTGAAAGTATCCATCGAATAGCCCGTTTGAACAGCCATTAGAATGCCAGAAACAATGATTAGTATTATTCCCGGCAGTGTAAAGATAAAATCCGCCACCATCACGTTTTTCACCGTGTTATGAATAGACTCAGGATCCTTTTTGATATCCGCTCTAACTTTCCAAAATGCTGCCGTGGTAATATTCCCAAGGAAAATAATTACCCCAAAAATGTGCAAAAACAACAAAAAGTTCAATGAGATCACCCCTTTCTTTTATTTTTGTTTTGATTGCAATAAGTCCGCCATAAGTATTGAAAAGTCGTCTGCACCGAATGCGTAAGAACCATTGTAGAAGGAGCTGCGCACACGGAAACCGTAGTCGATCAATATGAATAACTCTGCTGTCTTATCTGCATTAACCGACAGGGGGATGACCCCAGCATCCTGGCCAGATGCAATCCACTGTTTGGACAATTGGACGGCCTTATCGTAAAATTCATTGATTATTTCCCTGACAACAGGACGATTGTTCTTCGCTAACAAATAAAGAAAGATTCGATTTGTCGCTTCGTGGGGGTCTTGCAATGATGGCAATTTTTTAACGATTTCTTCCAAAGGTCCTTCAAACTCCCTTTTACCTTGGTTTACTTCGGCAAAAAAACGATCGTTGATTTCTTCCACCCTCTCGTGTAAAACCAAAGCCAATAGTTCATCCTTGCTTTTTACGTAATGATATATAGCTCCTTTGGAAAGTCCCGAGCGTTTAATAATATCATTTAGAGTCATATCATTACACCCTTTTTCTTGTACTAAAGCTTTTGTGACGTCCAATAGTAACTTTTTTGTCTTTTTTCGTTTCAATTCACGGTCCAATACTTTTCATCCTTTATCGTTAGACTTATTGTTAAAATGATTATTACATACCGACCCGCGGTTTGTAAAGTAGTAAAATAAAAAATGTCGTTGATATAGCTATAAATACAACATTGTCGTCACAAAGGATTTATCTTCAGGAGCGGTTCACACTAACCTTGTAATTACTCCTATCCGAGGAAATTATTCTAAAATTTCATTTATATCCATTCTGCCGTAAGCGACCTTCCCTTTACAGGTGCTAAGGATAAAAGTAGACAAAGTCCAACGAAGAATTAATCAAAAACTGACCGTCATGGATAGAAGTAAAATATACAACGAAAAAGTCTAGTAAGTTAATGCTGAACCGTTCCCAAAGTAATGGGTTTTTAAGCAGGGAATAACCTGGCCTTTTAACACGTGCTATAACGTCTATTGAATGAATATATTGCTAAAAATTGGATAGAATAATTTTTAAGTGACTAAATTTAAAAGAATTGGAATGAACAGATATGAATGAAAATGTTAGAACAACTATCGGTAAGCCTAAACAGAGAATAGATTTTACTGAAAAAGCAACTGGATCCGTTAAGTTCCTTGGAGACAACTTTTCCCCAGGCATGATGTATGCAAAGTTGGTCACAAGTAAATATGCCCACGCAAAAATAAAATCTATTGATACTACGGAAGCCTGGAAGGAAAAAGGAGTCCGGGCTATTGTTACGGGTAACATATTCCCATACCATATTGGTCCTATTCTAGCAGACAGACCGCCATTAGCTTATGATAAAGTGCGCTATTATGGTGAGCCAATAGCTATTATTGTAGCTGATTTTGAACATCAGGCGAAACAGGCTGCCGATTTGGTTAAAGTGGACTACGAGCCGCTGCCAGTTGTCAATTCAGTTAAGGATGCTTTTCAAAACACGAATCACCTCGTACATGAAAAGGCTGGGGAATATACAAAAATTATTAGCAATGTTTATCCTGTCTCTGGTACAAATATTGGCAGTCATATAAAAATTCGTAAGGGGGACTTTCTGTCCGCTTGGAATACTTGTGAGAAAAAGATTAAAGCAACCTATTCTTTTAATCCTTCAGATCATGCTGCACTAGAAACTCGGTGTGCAAGAGTTGAAATAACTCCAAACGGAAAAGTTATCGTTCATTCCACTACACAGTCACCTTATACAATTAAAAAAGTTTTTAATCAGTTTTTTAATATTAAGGTCGGGAACGTTATTGTACATACACCGATGCTTGGGGGAGCATTCGGTGGTAAAGGAACTGTCCAATTAGAACCCTTGGCTTATTTGGCTTCAAAAGCGGTGGGAGGGAAATTAGTCAGTTTGGATTACGAACGGGAAGAAGACCTAGTAACCGCACCTTGTCATATCGGTTTAGATGCTACGGTGGAACTTGGTGCAAACAAAGAAGGCAAGTTATTGGCGGCGAGATATACATATCTGATTGACTCTGGCGCTTATACGGATCAAGCGGCAGGTGTTACCAGAGCAGCTGCACTTGATTGTACTGGTCCTTATCATGTTCCAAATGTATGGTGTGATTCATATTGTATGTATACCAACCATCCCTTTGCCACATCATATAGGGGCTACGGACATCCAGAGCTTACCTTTGCAGTGGAACGTACGATGGATAAACTGGCAGGTAAGTTAAATATGGATCCCGCAGAAATACGGGAAATAAATATGATAATACCCGGACACACCTCCCCTACTCAATCTGTTATCACTGCAAATAATATAGGTGACATTAAAAAGTGTACTGACCGCGCAAAGGAATTAATTCGCTGGGATGAAGGAGAGCGAATAGAGTCAGGTAAAAATAAGATAATTGCTAAAGGACTCAGTTTATTTTGGAAAACCTCTACGACCGCAACGAATGCACAATCTGGGGCTGTTATTACGTTTGAACCGGATGGAAGTGTAAATCTGAATTGCGCAGCTGTAGAACTGGGCCAAGGAACAAAAACAACTCTTGCTCAGATTTTGGCGGAAAAACTAAAGATGGACATTAATAAAATAAATGTAATCATGGAGGTAAATACTGAATACTCTCCCCATCAATGGCGAACAGTGGCAAGCAGCACTACCTTTTTAGCTGGAAGAGCAGTATTGGCAGCAGCTGAGGATGCTATCAGACAATTAAAAAAGACAGCCTCTATAGCTTTACAATGCTCCGTAGAGGATTTGGAGGTTGGTGGCGAGCGGGTTTATTTAAGGCCTAATCCAAAATATGGGGTACAAATAAAAGATATAGCACTCGGTTATAAATTTCCAAATGGACACACTATTGAGGGACAAGTAGTTGGTCACGGAAAATATGTTCAGAGACATTTAACACCCATGGAGAAGGAAACTGGCTTTGGTAAACCTGGTCCATGGTGGTCAGTAGGCACTCAGGCAGTTGAAGTGGAATTAGATATAGTTGACTTTTCGTATAAAATATTAAAGGCAGTCACTGTTTTAGATGGAGGAACGATAATTAATCCTGCGATGGCTACACAGCAAATGAGAGGTGGCATGTATTTAGGTTTAAGTTTTGCAAGCAATGAGTCCTTCCTTTTTAATGAGCAGGGAATTGTTCAAAATCCTCAATTCCGGACCTACCAGATGATGCGCTTTGGTGAAGCACCGGTCGAATATCTTGTAGACTTTGTGGAAACCCCGGCTGCAGATGGTCCCTATGGTGCACGAGGAATTGGGGAATATGGAGTAATTGGTGTTCCGGCAGCACTTGCTAATGCCCTTTCTAAAGCTGCACAAGTTGAGTTGAATCATTTGCCATTAACTTCCGAAATGATTTGGAGGTCTAGAAAGGAGAAAGTAAATGATACCATTTGATTTTGCATATTATAAACCTTCTACTATTACAGAGGCAGTCCAAACAGTTGAATCACTTTATGAAGACGGAAAGAAAAGTCTTTTTTTAAGCGGAGGTACCGAATTTATAACCGATGCGCGATTGAATAAAATAAGGACTGATGCCGTCATAGACATTAAAGGAGTTCCCGGTTGCAACGTGTTGGATTTTGAAGGGGACAAGTTAGTCATTGGTGCTTCCGTTCCATTGAATAGGATTTCCGAATCAGCTTTATTTCCCCTTTTGGGAGATACTCTTAAAAAAATTGCGGATCATACTTCGAGGAATAAAATTACGATTGGCGGCAATCTATGCAGTAGGCTGATGTACCGGGAAGGGGTTCTGCCTCTACTTTTATCGGATGCTACAGTAAAAATAGCTGGATTAAACGGGGAAGAAGTTTTGCCTCTAACGGATGTGTTTCAGGGACAAATGAACATATCTTCCGGTAACTTCTTAATACAAATTATTATTGATAAATCCTATTTGAACCTCCCATATTATACATTCAAAAGAACAAAGGCTTCAAAGATAGGATATCCACTTATTTCCTTATCAGCACTAAAAAAAGATGACTGGATACGGCTGGCATTCAGCGGTGTATGTAATTATCCTTTCCGTTCCATGGAGCTTGAAAATGTGATAAACGATAGAAACTTAACGTTGGAGGAAACAATCATTGAATCTATTAAACAGCTTCCTTCTGCGGTAGTGGATGATATGAACGGATCAGCTAAATACAGAGAGTTTGTCCTTAAAAATAGCTTGGAGCAAGTTTTAGAAAAAATGAAGGAGGAAATAGCATGATTTCTAATGGTGTTCATAAAACGGTTATAAATTTGCACGTAAATGGAGAAACACATGAAGTTACAGTACGATCAGCTGATACGCTAATAGATGTATTAAGAAAACAACTTGGTTTAACTGGAGCAAAAAGAGCATGTGAAAATGGAGATTGTGGTGCCTGTACAGTACTTGTGAATGGGGAACCGATGCATTCCTGCCTTTCTTTGGCTATTGAAACGACAGACCAGCCAATTACTACCATCGAAGGATTGAAAGATTCGCCCATTCCCCAAAAGTTTATTGAAAAATGGGCGATACAGTGTGGGTATTGTACACCAGGGTTTATTTTAAATACCCATGCTTTAGCTACTAAGAATCCGAATGCTGATGACCGTGTCATAGAGGAGTGGATGTCTTCAAACCTCTGCCGCTGTACTGGATATCAGGAAATAAAAGAAGCAGTTAAAGATATTCTGGCAAAAGAAATAAATTAGACTTTTTAAAGAAGAAATGAACAGTTATTATTTTTTAAAACTATTGTTTCCTTCATTTAGTGTTCCAATAAGTCCAAGAGCCTGCGATGCTTGTTTAATTTGCTGTTGCACTTGCTCTAATTGCTGTTGTTCAGCTGTAGTCGCTTGCGTTATCGCTAGCCCCTGCATATGGTTCAATTGTTGTGTAGCTTGCCCAAGCTGCTGCTGAACTTGTTGCATCGATTGGGTATTACTAATGGATACACTTTGTTGAAGTATCTGTTCAGCTTGTAACAATGCTTGTTGTGCTTTCGTTTTTTGGTCTTTAAATTGTTGCTCTATCAATTGCTGATTTTCTTGTAACTGATGCTGCTGCTGAATCATTTCTTGATGTTGGAATTCCTGATTCATTTGTTCAATTGGTTTATTCATTTGTCTGCCCCCAATAACTGTTTACTATCCCCGTTACGATTGGTTTTTTTCTGCGGTGATTCTAATTTTTGGTAGTTACGTATGACTCTTAGTCTTTGTAAAAATTACTTTTTTATTCGTGGATTGTAATATTTTATGTCGAGGGATACTTTTTGTAAGAAAAAGACGGAAATATAATAACTGTTATGTTTAGAAAGCACACTGAAAAGGGATTGGTATTCCGTGTGATTAATAAGATGAGTAAAACGAAATTAATCAGAACATAGCCATTGTAGCTTTAAATTAATCTAAAATTGATTTCATTAAATGGTCAGGTTTACGGTATAACCATATTTTACTTTTATCATAAGAAATCCCTTTAGACAATCATATCTAAAGGGGCGGAATTTCGTAACGTTTAATAAACATCACAACTTTATTTTAAGCTTGCACAAATGCTGTTGTTTTATAAATAAAGTTTCTTGAAAACTGATAACATCTCTTAAAAAAACATTTTTCATCTTCTTTTGAATTTGCTAACCTATCTTCTCTACGACCTCCAAAAGGCTGAACAATCCGCTTTATCCAGAACATTAAACTTTGTCACGGGCTCTTGGTGCAAAAAGAACCGATTCAAACCGGATATCAAACCTATATTTTACGTTAAATAAAATTAAAGCATTTTGAAAATAGATTGATAAAAAAGGGTTAATTCCTTATGAAACACTATGCAATTCTTATAAAAAAGATTGATCATTTTCTAATATTGATCTGCAACAAATGCACCCGTTTGTTGTATAGGCCCAACTAATGTATTGTGTTACTTAAATAGTATAGTCATATCCCTAGTACTTCTCGTCCAAATCATATGGTCTGCTCCCTGTGACCAATAATCCTTTAGCAAATAATCAGGTTTGCCAAATTTCCTTTCCCATATTTTTTGTGAATTGGTATATCCACTGTCTAGACAAAAGTCCTGGACCCCATTCCCAAGAAAGGTCAAAAACATTGCATTTAAAAGCAAAGTTCCTATACCGCGGCTTTGATAACCAGGAAGCACAAACACAGTCCCAATTTCAAACATCCCTTTTAAAGCACCATTTGTACAAATGTTAATCAGTTCACTGGCTTGACCGTATTCAATTGTACCGATAACCTTATTACTTTTTTTATCAAACGCAAACAAAAAATAGCGACTTTTCCCGTTGCTATCAAGGTCAGATTTCAAGTATTGCTTCTTAGCTTCAATTTCATTTTCTATATCATCATGTAATTCCGATAAACCTTCTCTAGCAAATGTATCCCTTATCACTGTACTAAAAAATTGATTCAGCTCTTCACTGTCCTCAATTCGTGGTCTTCTTATCCCAACGTTATACACTAAAATCCCCTCCAAATACAGCCCTCATTCGCAGTAATTATAAAATCCATGCTTATAAATATACATCATCTTTTCGATATTTCCAATTTTTTATCTTTTATCGCTTGTTTTTTGTGGAAACTGCTGTTGGGATTATAATTTTCATAGTCATTCCAAATATAAGCCGAGTTAACAGTGTGGTTATGATTATTTAGAAAGCCATTCCTTGCCAAGTAGTCTACTGCACCACATATAGCACCTAAAGGAAAATTATTTTGAAATGTAGTTTTTATAAACTGTAAAAGCTTTTCATCATCATTACTCCATGAATTTCCACCAATCGTCACCAATAAAATAAAGTCTTCAAGTTCAGATCCGATGATATAGTCCATAGAAGTCTTAAAGCCAGCAATTGAACTTACGGTACTTTCTAAAGAAAAAGTATTCACTGACCAATCTTTTCTTTGATTCAATGTTGACGATAAGTAAGCAGCTTCCCATCTGCATACTCTTCTAATATAAGAAATAACACTTTTTTCACAACAACGCTTCCCCTTATAAATTAAATTTTGTGATTGTAGCTATTCAACATAATGGCCCACTTCTGTAATATCAGGCGCTGTTCATTTGTTCCGGAAAAGAGCCGGTTATTGAAAATTATCTTAGAACACCAACACAGAAAGGATATTTAAGATAAGCACTTGAAGTTGGTTATTTCCCTAAAATACATTTTTTGGAGACTGTTTGTTTTTAATCCGATGCTGGAAAGACACAGTAGCTATAAATACAGTTACTCCCCACAAGAGTAAACCTCCGTACGTTACCACATACACCCAAATAGCTAGCCCTTCGGTGTACCCTTTTGGGAGTACTCCTAAAAATTGAAGTGCTGTCAAGAAGCAAATTAGAACCGTTAACACCCCAACTGACCATCCAAATATAATTAATAACCCTTTTGGCAGTTTCTCCCCCCAGGAAGTCACGAGAGCTAAAGCAAATAAAGATGCCAATATCGCCAAAACAGCTGTGAAGTCTATTCCAATGGTATATAACGTATATAGAAAAGCAGGCCCTTCCTTTAATGTATCACCAAACCCCGCCACATTTTGTACAGCCTGTTTTGTTGTAAGTCCTACCGTTGATCCCCATGCCCAAAGCGATTTTAAAATCGCATACGGCAACAGCGCCAGAGCTGCAACATAACCCCATCCTTTAGTCAAATAAGTTTTATTAGTTATATCTGACCTTATATGTTTCTCATGTTTTAAGCCCAAAAGACATTCTCCCTTCTCAAATTAACAGTAATACTCACCTCGAACAAATAAATCTGCAATTTTTTAACTCCGTTTTTCCCCATACAGTCCATTCCCCTAAACGGATTTCAATACGCCCGTTTGTTTAAGATTTTCTTTCAAACACCCACATTTTTGATACTTCTTTGTAACCCAATTTTAGATATAAAGGATGCCCCATCTGACTAGCGACAAGAACACTCTGAACAGCGCCTTCCAGCTTAGCATCAATAAGCATTTTTCGGCAAAGTCCTTTGGCCATTCCCTTACCCCTATGCTCTTTTGAAGTAAATACATTATTCAAAAATACAGTTTTCTCTAGTAATGCATAGCTTCCATAGGATACAGGTTGCCCATTTTCCTTGCTAATGTAAAAACGCAAATTTGGATCATATAACTTTTTAGGATTAATAATCTCCCTTTCGAAAAAATGATTGATATGCTGTGCTTCTTCCTTAGTTTCAATTCGCTTAATGGTCTTGTTTTCGGCTTCAAAAGACAAGTTATTCAGATTTAACATCATAAGAAACTCAGTGCTTTTAACGGCATATCCTTTCGCATTATAACTATATGGTTCTTCGTCAGAAAGCACAGTAAGCCAGTAGCTTTTTTCTATTTCTAGTTTATTTATTGTGTCAATAACCTGAGTTGGGTTTAAATTATATGTGATAAACTCGTCAGCCCTACCACTAACCTTTTCACCAAATGCAAGATGTTTTATAGAATCGTAGAAATGTATTTGGGATGCAGATTGGCGACTAAAGCAAAACTCTCCTTGAACAAAAATGTCTACGGCTTCTTTAAACTCAGAATTTCTTTCCATACAATATAACCCTCCCAATATATTTTTGATATGCAACAACCTGACCCGATTCCAAAACATAGCTATGCCGCAATAGCGGCCTATTCTGCAATACAGGGTCTTCCTTTACAAAGTATAGCCAATGTGGCTTCAAAATTCGTAAATGTCTACCTTAGCCCTAAATCTGGGCAAAGGATACCGACTAAGTAGTAAATTGAAACTTTTTCATGCTAGTAAACTCCTTTTCGGACCCCTTTTGAATCGGGACAATGCATTTCTACACCGTTATATTTCTTTGTTGTGATAACCTATAAACAACTGCTAGAGCGCCATATAATATTCCACCTGCTACAAATAACGGCTCAAAGATTAGTAATATGAGGGGAATATCATTGATCGAGAGCTGAAATGTTTGCCAAATGCCAACACTGCCCCTTATACCCAAGACGCCACATGCAGTCCATGCTGCGCTTAGGAGCATCCATGACGGAATCTTTTTACCCCAAGCTTGAACAAAAGCAAAGGCGAGGATTGCAGCCAAAACACTTAAAATGATTGCTGCTATATTAATGAAAAACAATAAACTACCTATTTTCATACTTTGCCCATCGAACAACAGGATTCCCCCGAAAGCCCAATAAACATGAATCAAACCAAATAAAACCGACCAAATAAATGCAGCATAACCAAGAAAGTTAAGCGATCTTTTATACTTCATTTTTAAAAAACTCCTCATATTTAAAATTTCCCGCAATGCTTACACCGACTACGTCTTCTTAGATAATAGGCTATTGTGGCGATCCCAAGTGATAAGCCCCAAGGTAACCATGATAAAGTTGGAACCATTTCACCCCAATTTTTAATTGTAATTTCACCATTTATGATCATCATTACAACTTGAGGGGAAACCTTCAAACCAGTTAAGAAAATAATTACAGATACGAAGGTGGCGGGAATAACAACCAACCAAATCGGAATTCGCTTTCCGGCAATAAATAAACACCAACGCGGGAAAACCTCGCCCCACTTTTGAATAAGAGCCAGTGTTAAAATTGCCCCGCCAAAACATAATCCTCCTAAAATTGCCTCTCCACTAAAATCGCCTATAATGGCTATATTTTCAGTTCCAAGTGGGATGCCAATGGCCCAGGCGAAACGGACAATCCCATAAGGAAGTGCCGTCAATACTGCACAATAGGTAAAGACTTTTCCCCACTTGGAGGCAGAAATGATTGATGCCCCCTCCCCTCCCCTGCCACAATTCCCGCAAGCACCCCTTGATGTTCGGTAATATGCTAATGCAGTTGCACCCCATAAAACCCCGCCGATCATACAAAAAACTTGATGTATAACAATCCAATCAATAAGGTCAAAATAAAACATAAATAAATAGGCAACATTTTGTAATATACGGGAGTCAGGGATAATGAAAAGAAGAATAGCACACATTACCCATGCATAAAAAAGCAATAGAAAATATAGCCTTTTTTGATTCCACTTACGGATCATAGCTAACGCTGCAAAAACACCTAAAAATCCAGTTAAAGCAATCATCGTTCCCCCAACATGGACACTCAGATTGGCTAAATAGGAACCCATCATTTGCCCGCGCGGATCATTTACGCCAAAAGGAAATCCATCTCCTCCCAAAACCCAGTACAAGCCAAGGGCTCCGAATATCAAGGACCATAGTGCAGCAGCATACCCTACCCGTCTTGGCCATTTGACAAGCCTTGGAAAACCTATTGATTGACTGATGTTCATTTTCGATTCCATTCTTTTCACCCCCATCATCACTTTATATCAAGAAATACCGAACCAATCCTGCTATTGCTGTTGTCAATCCAGCTGCAATTCCGCCCTCATCTATGATAAAGTTATAATTCATTTTGTAGTTTCCTCCAAAAAAATATTCCTATTGAGATGAATACATCTCCTGAATAGGTTAATTTTTGCCCGCCCCCCTTGAAAAGGTGGATTGCGGAACATTCTTATTTAATATTATTTTGTTGGCTCATTACTTCTTTTATCTTACTTTGATACTGCAAAGTAGCTGACCCGAATAAGATCCCTGCGATTAAGAACATATCCATAGACAGCATGTATGATTGGCAATATGCAAGCAAACCAACCGATAGCAAGCATCAACCATCTCGGAATTTTTCGTCCCCATGAATGAACAAGTAATAGAGCAAACATTGCTGCTGCTAACAACACTACCGATGCTCCCCAGTTTACTGCTTCCCACTTCGCTTCATCTTTCCAAACCCCAGGCATTAAGCCTGTTCCTCCCGATGCCCAATAAATGTGGATCGGAATATACAAGAGTGACCAGATCCATGCAGTATAACCAGCCCATTTCATTTTACTAATTTTCAATTTTCTCCACTTCACTCGCTTTATTCCATTTAGACAAATTAATAATAATTCTTTCCCTACACAAAAAAGGGTTTACTGTAAGCGATGGCAGCTAACCAAATGCAACTCCCAAGGAAGTCAAAAAAGCATTCGTGCTTATAAAATATCAATTATCATTCTTTTATAAGAAGGTTCGATTGTTTTCAGCCTTCTGATTACGAGTTCTAGTTTGATAGGGTATGCTTCCATGTTTGCATGCATTTCTTCAATGTCATTTTGAGTAGCACCGATAGGGACTTCAAGCGCCCATAAAGTTTTGAAAATAGGATATGGAAGTAATGCAACTGATGCTACATACCCTCATCTATATGATTGAAACCAAGGTTGGGGTCCAATTCCTTTGGGATTAGACGATTGCTTGCCAATCATGGTCTCTGATTTCATCCGAAAACACCCTTTCCTTTTTTACAAGTTCTTCAGACTAATCTACTCTGATTTCTCGTATACAGACGCACCTAAATTTGCCACTTACCTAGAGCCTACCAATTTTCAGCTATCATAAAAATCACCTCAACATCCATTGTACTGAGCCAATGGAAAATCGAGGTGACCTTAAGTTTAAATCTAGTTTAATTCTTGCCATAAATAATGGCATGTACCTTGTGAAGAACTGGATACCTCCCAAATAATAGCCATTTCCTTGGTCATGAGCGAAACGATGGATAAGCCGATGCCCGCTCCTTTTGCTTCTGAATGATTCTCCATTCCCCGTCCTCTATCTATTATGGCTAAAAATAAACAGCCATCGCGCTCAGTGGTTTCTACGCCAATATATCCACCAGAACTTGCATGCCTGATAATATTTTGAAACAGGTTATCTAAGATGCTGCGGAGCCAGAGAGATCCAAATTTGGATTTCTATTAACTTGTTTGTAACACAACTGTAAAGACTCTTCCATTAGACGTTGTATACTGTTAGTACTTTTCAATATATATGGAAATTCGTGGTGAATTTCTCTTATCAAGGTTCTTTTTCTTTTCAATAACTTTAAGCTCCCATCCATGTTGTTTCAGCTTCATTATGATAGATGATGTGCCAGTCACTCTACCTAATAAATGACTAGGGGTAGCAAGACAATGATAAGTTATTCTAACATTTTCCCCAGATTGAGAGTCAGTCACCAACAGGTAGCTAATTGTCTATAAAAAACTTTTCATAATCATGCTATAGTAGATTCTATAACAATATACATAGGAAGTGTGTCAGTTCATGGACAGTAAGAAATACAGTATAAGAGATTACTATTTTTGGAGGATTTCATTATGTTTGGCATTGGCATCTTTTTTCATCTTTGCCAGTCTATATGTTGTTCAGCCCCTCCTGCCGCTATTTGTAAGAGAGTTTAGTGTATCGGTATCAGAAGCAACTTTAACCCTATCCATGACGATTATCGGGCTGATTATTGGCTTAATTATACTTGGGTTTTTCTCAGACCGTATTGGTCGGGTATCTCTCATTAAATATACTTTAGCTGGTTCTGTTATTCCTTTTCTATTCATCCCAATGATGGATTCCTTTTATATGATTGTACTGCTGCGATTCATTCAAGGCTTTCTGCTTGCTGGTTTACCGGCAGCGTCACTAGCATATCTAAGTGAAGAAATTGATCGGAAGAGTATTGGTATTGCAACCGCATTATACATCGCAAGTAATGCACTTGGCGGTATGGTTGGAAGAGTGGCTGCTGGTTACTTAACAGATGTCTATTCCTGGGAATTCGTATTTTATATTTTTACAACAGCGGGTATTGTCATCTCAGCTTTAGTATTTATTTTTCTGCCAAAATCGCGCTTCTTTAAAGTGAATAACCTCCCTTTTCGCAAGGATTTAGAAGGTATGGCTTTCCATTTGAAGGATCCAATGATGCTTATCGTTATAGGAATGGGCGTTGTCCTTCAGTTTTCCTTTACATCCATTTGGACTTATTTGCCTTTTCATCTGGAAGCTGAGCCTTTTTTGCTTTCTGTAAAAACAATTTCCTATACTTTTTTTGCATATGGCTTTGGAGTTGTTGGAGCTCCATTTGCTGGATGGCTAGCTGGTAATTTAGGACTGAAGGCTATACGTATTGCTGGTGTCATTATTTTATCCGGTGGAATACTGATGACACTGAGTCTATCTTTGCCACTCATCATTATCGGTCTATGTATTTCCTGTCTTGGCTTTTTCACTGCACACTCTTTAACTGCTATAACAGTGACAGAGCAGGCAACACATCATAAAGGGAGTGCTTCCAGTCTCTATCTCGTAGCCTACTATATTGGTGTGACAATGGGGAGTTCTGCGGTTGGTCCAATTTGGAATGCAGCAGGATGGAATGCGGTAGTCATCTTAGCTGGAGTTGTTCCAATTGCTTATTTATCGCTTGTTTTGCTCTATCAAAAAAGAAGCAGCAAGAAACGGCACAACTATATTTAGAAAAAAATAAGAAAAAAAGATGGTCTCAGAAGTTTATAACACCCTTCCCTGAACGGACAGACTGATAGATCAATCTGATAGTTGCATAATCAATATCCTGATTTGAAAAATTCCCAAAATGCGGTTGACAATTCTTTCAATTCCGAATAGAATAGGTTTTACATTTACAGATTCATATTTTTATAACTCTTATGCAGAGAGGTGGAGGGACTGGCCCAGTGAAGCCTCGGCAACCATTGAATACTTTCTATATTCAAACGGTGCCAATTCCAACAGATTTTTTTTAAAATCTGATATATAAGAGGCAAAGCTTGATTTATATTCTTAAAAAGCGGAGACCTCTTATTGATAAGGGGTCTTTTTCTTGTATATCAGACACTAATTACACTATAAGGAGATGAGAGGAATGAATGTCAAAGGAAACCTAGACAATGAGATGCTGATTGAGCAATCAGGGGTCTCTTCACTTTCAACATAATTTTGTTTGTTCAGGTATAACTTTATTGAACAAGAGGTCTATTTTTATCCAATAAAATGAGAGGAGGCGCAAATTGAACTTGCCGCATTTGCAGGTGACTAATTTGGGTGCTTAATCCAGCTATTCGATCCATAGCCTGAAATTGAGAAAGTCATATCAAGCTATATACAGAACCAGATTTATGAGCAAGTTCACACTGGGACCATCAGCCATGTGAAAGCAGGATAATCTAGTTTTATTCCCGACTATTTCGATGTGAAAAGTTCAATTATACTTATATGAGCAACAGATTGATCATACAGGTGCCAAAGAGCAATTTAGAAACAGCGGACCGTCCTATCAAGCCTTTTATATACGGATAAACAAAGAAACCTTGTGTAAGAGGCAAAAAGAAGATTGGAAGTAAGCGGGAAATTCGATTTTCCGATTGTCAATTAGATTTGGACCACAGCTCCATTTTCCCTGGCAGAAGAGGAACAAGAAAAATTGGATATTTATGAAACATTTAAAGGAAAATCAGGAGGTGGGAGATCACTTTTCACCTGAAAGTATCGTAAAAAACGTCTTTAAAAAGGAGGAATGAAGACATGAAGAGAACATTACTTTATATCGCTTTAATTCTCAGCCTATTCATTTTTGGAGCCTGCGGAGATACTTCGTCGACGAGTAAGGAAAGGAAAGAATTTACAATTGGGGCAACAGCCGGACCATACAGTGACCAGTTGAAGGAAGGGATCATTCCCATCCTCGAAAAACAAGGCTACAAAGTGAAAATCGTTGAATTCAACGATTACATTCAGCCAAATATTGCCCTCAATGAAGGCGAAATCGATGCTAACCTATTTCAAAACAGTAATTACTTGAAGCAGTTCAATAAAGACCACGATATGGACTTAGTAGCTCCATATGCAGTGCCAACTGCACCAATTGGTCTTTATTCTGAAAAGCATACATCTCTGGACGATATCAAAGAAGGTACAACAATTGCTACGCCGAATGATCCAACAAACTTGGCGAGATCACTTAACATGCTGGAAGGCTTTGGGCTGATTAAAATAAATGAGAATGCCGATCCAACTACGGTATCAGAGAAAGATATTATCGATAATAAGCTTAATTTAACAATTAAGCCAGTTGACCCAGCACAAACACCGCGCTCATTGGGGGATGCTGACTTCGCTTTCATTAACGGAAATTATGCACTGGCTTCTGGATTGAAATTGGATGAAGCCGTTGAAATTGAAAAAACACCTGAGAGTTATTTAATTTATATGACGTTAAGAGAAGAAGACATAGATAAACCATTCGCAAAAGCCCTGGAAGAAGCCTATAAATCCAAAGAATTTTTAAATTACACAAACAAGAATGCTAAAGGGTATGTAAAACCCCCATATCAATTGGAAAAGGAGGAAAAATAAATGATTAACATTCAGCATGTCACAAAGCGATACAAAGATGTAACAGCAGTGGATAATGTTAACTTTACTATCTGCCAGGGAGAGATCTTCGGCATTATCGGCTACAGCGGCGCAGGTAAAAGTACGTTGCTCCGATGCTTAAATTTACTAGAAAGACCGACAAGGGGAAAAATCTTCATTGACGGAAAAGACTTAACTTCCCTTTCGGACAAAGAAGTATCAAAAGGGCGCCAAAGAATAGGAATGATTTTTCAACATTTTCATTTAATCAGTTCTAAGACAGTTTTTGATAATGTAGCCTTTTCTTTAAAAGCTGCCGGAAAAAAGAAAGATGAAATTCAAAAGCGGGTGCCAGAACTTCTAGAAATGGTTGGGATTTCAGATCAGAGCGGATACTATCCGGCACAGCTATCTGGGGGGCAGAAACAACGGGTTGGCATCGCAAGGGCATTGGCCAACAATCCGAAGGTCCTCCTATGCGATGAAGCGACATCTGCCCTAGATCCTACGACAACAAAGTCTATTTTACAGCTGGTTAAAAAGATCAATGAGAGCCTAGGAATTACTGTTGTGCTGATTACTCATGAAATGGAGGTCGTGCGGGACATTTGCCATCGGGTGGCTGTCATGGAAAAGGGAAAAATTATTGAACTTGATGAAGTGTATAACATTTTTTCCGCTCCAAAAACTGCATTGACTAAACAATTTGTTCAAACCGTCCATTCGCTGGCATTGCCTCAAAGACTATTGACGGGAAGGAATGGCACAATTATACAAATCACTTTCCTGGAAGAATCTGCCGAGAAGGCAGTCATCTCCGACACATTGGAACAATTCAACGTGAGTGCCAATATCCTCCATGGACAGATTTCCTATATACAGGATCGTCCCCTTGGGACACTAATCATTGAAGTAATTGGAGCTCATACAGATATTCAGCGAGCGATTAACTACATTACGAAACGGACGAATCAATTGGAGGTGCTTGCCAGTGTTGCCTGAGATGATAAATGAGTTTGGAAAAGCGTTTGCGGAAACTTCTTGGATGATGGGGATTTCCGTTGCCTTTGCGGTGATTGTAGGAGTCCCTCTAGGAGTAGCACTCTTTGTTACAAGCGAAGGGATGTTTTGGCAAAACCGATTCTTGCAAATTGTAGCAGGAACCCTTATTAATATTATCCGTTCCATTCCCTTCATTATATTGCTTGTTGTCCTTATACCATTAACAAAGCTAATTCTCGGAACAACCATGGGACCAGTTGCAGCCAGTGTTTCGCTTACTGTAGCTGCCATCCCCTTTTATGCAAGGCTTGTTGAAACATCTTTAAGGGAAATCGACAAAGGAGTAATCGAGGCAGCAGAATCATGTGGCGCTTCACGATGGCTAATCATAAATGATGTTCTTTTACCAGAGGCAAGATCTGGAATGATTGCCGGACTCACCGTTACTATAATCAGTCTATTAAGTTACTCGGCTATGGCTGGAATCGTTGGGGGCGGAGGGATAGGAGATTTAGCCATCCGATTCGGATATTACCGTTTTCAAAATGATGTCATGATTGCAACGGTTATCACTTTGGTCTTGCTTGTCCAGTTAATCCAATTTGTCGGAGACCGAACGGCCAGGACCGTAGATAAAAAATAAAAGGAACTGTTGAGGAGGAAAATGAAATGTCTCAAACCATTACAAAAGAAGGGGTATCTTCTAAACTTTACGGTTGGGAACACCCGGACAAAATCAGGAAATATCGTAGAGATCATAAAACCTTTGCTAAAAAAGATAAAAGGGCTACGTTAAAAGAAGCGATATCTCGTGGTGTCAAAGAAGGAGGCTATATTGTCTTTGGAGGAATGGGTTCTGTGCGAAACCCAATTGCCGCTGTCCATGAAATCATCCGGCAAAAAATAGGAAATCTCACTATTGGGACAAAAGGTTCCCAGCACGACTGGCAGTTGCTAGCTGCGGCCGGAAACATCACAAAGGCAGAAGTCTCTTATGGTTTTGCAGATGAAATTCGCGGGTTATCACTTCCAACAAGAAGGGCAGTCGAATCCGGTCGTCTGAAAGTTTTATCTGAAACAACTAATGCAGGATTCCAATGGCGTTTTACTGCGGCAATGAAGGGGCTTTCTTTTTACCCGACTCGGTCTTCCCTTGGAACAGATACGTTGCATTACAGTGGATCTAAAACGATCATTGACCCATTTACAAATGAACCAGTAGAACTGCTGCCTGCCTGTTATCCGGATGTATCCATAATCCATGTCCATCGTGCGGATAAATACGGCAATTGCCAAATTAACGGGAATATCACCGAAGATATCGAGCTTGCCCATGCAGCCAAGTTTGTGTTGATCACCGCTGAAGAAATTGTTGATAATGAAGTGTTTACAAGCCAGCCGGACTTAACGAAGATTCCATATTTTGTTGTCGATGCAGTTGTAGAAGTGCCGTACGGTTCTCATCCAAATCAAGTCCCCACCCTGTATTCCTTTGATGAGGAGCATTGGCAAATTTGGCTGGATGCCTCCATCAGCGAGGATGGTGTGAAGGAGTACATGCAAGAGTATATATACGGAAGCAAAGACCATTATCATTACCTTGAAAAAATTGGTGGCGTCCGTGTCCTAAAACAATTGGAGAAAATAGAAAATAAATTGGCACCATATCCAAAAGTAGCTAGAAGGAGAGGATAAAATATGGTAAACGATACGGAAAAAATGATTATTACTGCTTCACGGTTGTTGCCCCAGGATACCGCTGTTTATGTGGGAACAGGAATGCCACTTCTTGCTTCTGTGCTTGCCTTGAACACACATGCACCGGACTTGCTGCTTGTCTATGAAGGCGGCGGTGTTGGTGGGAAGCCTACAGGACGGCTTCCTATTCAGGTTAGTGAATCATTGACCTATGAAAACGGCGTAACAGTGGGATCCATGGATTATGTCATGAGTTTGGCACAAGCGGGATGGATTCAGTATGGCTTCCTTGGTGGCGCCCAAATTGATCAATACGGGAACTTGAATACGACTGTTATTGGGGATTGGGAGAGACCAAAGGTGAGACTCCCCGGTTCCGGTGGAGGAGCGGACATCGCTTCTTTATGTGAACGAACAATTATTATCATGGAGCAGGATAATAAAAAGTTTGTTGAAAAGCTAGACTTTTTAACAAGTCCCGGATATTTAGATGGATTGGGAGGTCGGGAGAAAGTAGGACTCCCTGCTAATACTGGTCCTTATCGAGTCATTACACAGATTGGAGTTTACGGGTTTGATGAAAATACTCGGAAAATGACATTGCTGCATCTGTTTGAAGGGTACACCTTGGAAGATGTTCAAACAAATAGCAGTTTCCCAATCGAGGTTACCAAGGACTGGTCCTATATTGAGCCACCCTCCGCAGAAGAGTTGGAGACCTTACATTCACTTGACCCCGATGGTGTGGTTATAGCATAAAATTTAAGGAGGAGACGACTATTGTCAAAAAAAATTAATTTGTGGGAAGCTGCTTCCATCGTTCCAGACGGAGCCTTGCTAGCACTTGGAGGAAATGCACTTCATCGCTCGCCCATCGCATTTGTACATGAGCTGATTCGCCAAGGAAAGAAAAGATTGTCCGTCATTAAGACTGCTGGTGCATTAGACATCGATCTGTTGGCAGCTGCCAACTCCCTTGAATCTGTATACGCTGGCTATATTGGCTTTGAAATGTTTGGTTTGGCCCAAAATTACCGAAAAGGAGTACAGAGACAAGAGATTGTTGTCCACGAACATGCATGCGCCAGTGTCATTGCCGGCTTACGAGCGAGCATTTACGGAGTGCCCTTTCAGCCAATCAACGGATTCCAGGGCAGTGAGTTGCCTGAATTGACTGAGCAGGTAAAATATGTGGACTGCCCTTTTACAGGAACAAAAACAGCTGTCGTTCCAGCACTACGTCCAGATTACACCGTCATCCATGTAAATATTGCTGATGAGAAGGGAAATGCCTACATTGAGGGTGCTGTGTTTGAGGATTTGATCATGACAAAAGCAGCGAAAAAGGTCATTGTGACCGCTGAAAAGGTTATCTCATCCGAGAGTTGGTCCGTTAGACCTCAAATTCCAAGTTTTATGGTAGTATATGTGGTTTTGGCTGAACAAGGTGCATCTCCAGGAAGCTGCGCACCATTCTATTCGATTGATAAAAAGGAGATAACAGATTATATGGGAAATCCAGAAGAGTATCTAAGGAAAGTAAAGGAGGCTGGAGTACATGTCCAACACACAAGTCGCTGATTATATTACGGTGGCAATGGCTCGCATTATTCAGGACGGCGAGCGGGTTTTTCACGGAGTTGCCTCCCCGATGCCCGCCATAGCTATTCAATTGGCAAAAAAGCTTCATGCAAAAAATGCCGTCTATTTAAGCATACCTGGTGGTGTAGATGCAGAGCCTATTTCATTTTCTGGTTATTCCAGCGCTGATCCAATTTTGAGAGAAGGTTCTATCTCTGATTTTCCACTATCAGATATCTTTGACTTATCTGCTCGTGGAGCTCTTGATGTAGCATTTTTAAGTGGAGCTCAAATTGACGGATATGGGAGGCTAAACTTAAGTGCGATTGGATTTTACGATAAACCAAAGGTTCGCTTGCCGGGCGGTGCTGGAAGCGCAGTATTGCTACCTACTGTTAAAAGGGGTATTTTATGGAAAACGAGTCATGACAAACGTAGTTTTGTAGACAAGCTTGATATCATTACAGCAGCTGGGAATACAGAATTTGTTATCACACCACTGGGTATGTTTAAGAGGACGCAGAGTGATGGCCGCTTGCGCCTCTATACAGTATTTCCAAACAGCTCGGTAGAGGAGATTGTAGATAATACGGGATTTGAAGTAGAAAAACATGAAGAGTATACAAAATTCCAGTCCATTACGAATCAGGAATTTGATTTATTGAAAATGATTGATCAAGATGGAACCAGATATAGTGAATTCCAATAATAGTAATAAATGAAATGATCAAGAAATAACAATGACAATAGCTCAACTAAATTAAATAGCCAGTAGAAAAACAGGAAAAGTCATAAAAATACAAGAAGTTTTAAGAAACTTAAGCAATTAGTAAATAATAAATCAAGGTAAAATAGTAAGTACAAAGAATCGAAGCCACTAAAATGCTGCTTCGATTCTTTTTTTGAGTTGTTTGCGGTGAACTTTCTCAAGTTCGTCGCCATTAATCGTGAATTGCAAAGGCAATATCATTTTCTTGTAATGTAATTTAGCTTGACTCATGGTATACAGAATTGAAGATATAAAGGGGCATCTGCCCCCTTTATAAATCCTATGTCAATTCCCCAAAATGTTCTTCGGAAATGATTTTAACATCCAATTCAATGGCCTTTTTCGACTTACCTAATGTAGGATCAACCATTCACTTGTAGCGTGATTGTACCCGTTTCATTACAAGATAGTGAGTGGATTTTGAAACACTTCCTGATACCCTTCAGCCTTTTTCTTCAATCTTCTTTTTTTGATGTCGGCTCTGGAACCCGTTTCAAGAGAGCTTGGAATATGGATCTTTCTTAGATTCTCCAATCCCTTCTAGCATTTTATCAATACCTTTTTGAGAGAAACCTTGAAATCTAGGTGCTTCTGTTTACTAGTTTTTTCAATAGCTAATTTTTTTCATTATCACCTGCAGGGTGACGTTACTAAATTTACCTTTTTTGATTATATTCGATTTAGCTAGTATGATGTGTAGAAAAACTCAGTCACAGATTCGGGTCTATTTAAAGCTTGCCGGAAAGCTAGTTATATCAATACCCAACGCTAATGGAAGTATGTAGTAGCAGACTAAAGTAACTAAAATAATTGCCACAACATTTAAGAAAAACCCTGCTTTTGCCATATCGACAATGCGAATGTAACCTGAACCAAATACAACAGCGTTCGGTGGTGTGGCAACAGGAAGCATAAATGCACAGGATGCAGATAGTCCCGCTGCAACCATTAATACAAGTGGGTGAACATCTACTGCTAAAGCAAGTGCTGCCATAATTGGATACATCATTGTAGCAGTTGCTGTATTTGATGTAACTTCAGTAAGAGCATTAACTAAAGCTGTTACTGCTAGAATAATTATTAAAACATGTACGCCTTGTAAACCGTTTAACTGGGAACCAATCCACTCGGATAGTCCTGAGTTTGTAAAGCCGGCTGCAATTGCAAGTCCTCCTCCAAACAAAAGCAATACTCCCCAAGGTAATTTTACTGCACCTTCCCAATCCATAATGTGACTGGCTTTCGTGCTTTTTGTAGGAATCAAGAAAAGAACTGTGGCTGCTAAAATTGCAATAACTGTGTCATCAATATTCGGATTAATTTTCCCCAGTACAAATGTACGTGTCATCCAAGAAAGCGCTGTTAGGATAAAAACAATAAAGACAGCTTTCTCTTCATAAGAAGCTTTTCCAAGCTTCCTTTTTTCCTCATCAAATATTGCCTTTCCTCCTGGAAGTTCCTTTAAATTTGTCTTAAATGCAATTTTTGTTAAATAAAACCAAGCAAAAATTAATAGCCCCGTAGCAAATGGCACTCCAAAGACCATCCAGCCAGCAAAAGAAATTTCATAGTCAAAAAGTTCACGGACAGTACCTGCCAAGATAGCGTTTGGCGGCGTTCCAATAAGTGTCGCCATTCCACCGATGGAAGCAGCATAACCAATTCCAAGCATGATTGCTTTACCAAAGGAGAAGTTCCCTTTTGATGTATCAACAGTTGGATCGTTTTTCAAAGCATCTTGTACTTGATAAGTAATTGCCAGACCAATTGGAACCATCATCATTGCTGTAGCTGTATTTGAAATCCACATGGAAAGAAATCCGGTTGCTACCATAAACCCAAGAACAATACGGTCTGGTCGTGTTCCCATAACAGAAATTATACTAATTGCAATCCGTCTATGTAAATCCCATCTTTCCATTGCCAATGCTAAAACAAATCCACCTAAGAATAAAAAGATTGTATCATTGCCATACGCTGATGTGGTCGCCCCCATATCTAAACCACCTGAAAGTGGAAATAGAATAACAGGCAATAAAGATGTTGCTGGAATAGGAATTGCTTCCGTTACCCACCAAGTCGCAATCCAGGCAGTACTAGCTAAGATAGCTTGTCCTTCACTTGATAAACCTTCAAAAGAACCAAACAAATAAATAATTAAGAATAATAGAGGACCAAGAATAAGTCCAGTTAATTGGGCAGCTGTGTAGGGCCGTTTTCCCCCGTTCCCTTTGCCTCCATAGCCGCTTTTCGTTACATCTGGCTTTTTCACTTTATTTTTTTCAAGTGTTTCACTTGGTTTTACAAAAAAGCGAAACATATCTTTCACTTGATCATGCTTTTCCCAAAGCCAATCCCATGTTGCAGTTAACATATCTTTTCCCCCTTTAAAATTATAATATCCAGTCAAATTGTAAACGTTTTTCCTATAAAATGCAAATTGTTATATAATAGTATTTTATTATTATAATAGGTATTAAGAAGGATATTGGAGATTAGTATATTTTGATATATAACAAGCGTAGATAACTGGAGCGCAGAGCAACTGAATAGGATGCGAGAAATCGTGAATGAGACTGTGGGGCGCGCACGTTCGACAAAAAAAGTGCATCATGGCAGGTTTGCCGCACATAAATGCAAGTTCGGTATACCCAGGGGTGACATAGGTGCGGATGGCTACGAGGAGGTGCTGAAAAACAATGAGCCAACAGGTTACAGACCTGAAAAGTATGCAGATTTAGCCCCATTCTCGTATAATAATATATAAAGAAAGGATGTGTTACGAATTGAAGAAACTGCTATTAACAGGGTTTGAGCCCTTTTTGAATCATCCTGTCAATCCTACTGGGATGATTGTTAATGAACTGACTGGTCAGCAAATAAACGATTATCAAGTTACTGGGGATATTTTACCAGTGGAATTTAATAAGTCCGGGAAAAGGCTGGTTGAATTATTAAAAACACATCAGCCAGATGCTGTTATTTCACTTGGTTTAGCAGCAGGACGGAATCATATTACGCCGGAACGAATTGCCATTAATTGTAATGATGGCCCTGTGGATAATCAAGGATATAAACCTAATGGAGAAAGGATTTTTGACAATGGACCGGATGGCTATTTTAGTAAATTACCGATACATCGTATGGTTGATGCGTTAAAGGAACAAGGGTTACCAGTAAAAATTTCTAATAGCGCGGGAGCGTATCTTTGTAATAATGTCATGTACCATGGTTTGCATTATCTTGCAGGAGAAGAGCGAAATATACCTTCAGGATTTATACATATCCCTGCCTCTCATCAATTAGCTGTAGATAGCAACATTCCAAGCTGGTCTGATGCAGGTTACTACTCACAGTCAAAATCCTATAGTACACTTTTTCAAGGTCAACACTTATT
>DAMDKS010000031.1:34649-45380 GCA_032085455.1 Oceanobacillus sp. | reverse complement strand
ATCAATTTTTAGCTTATGAAGCACGTCTAAAACACATTATGGACGAGGAAGCAGCGAAGCGCGAAGCAGAGCTCCGAGTGCAGGAGGCGGAAAAAAGAGGGGAAAAGAAAGGAGAAAAGAAGGCAAAAGAGAGAATTGTCCAGCATCTCCTTGCAAAACATGCAGAAATTCCATATATCATGGAACTCACTGACCTATCAAAAGGAGAAATACTTGACATACAAAGGAAGATGGGAGAGTAACTTCCTACCTGTTATATGCTGAAAAATATGTTAGATGTAGGTAAGATTAATTTATCAATATATTTTTCAAGAACGGAGAGAAATTGCAATGGAAGATAAAACCCTACGCGAAGCATTTCACGATTGGGAAGAACTCAGCATGACACCTGATCAATTTTTAGCTTATGAAGCACGTCTAAAACACATTATGGACGAGGAAGCAGCGAAGCGCGAAGCAGAGCTCCGAGTGCAAGAGGCGGAAAAAAGAGGAGAAGAGAAAGGAGAAAAGAAAGGAGAAAAGAAGGCAAAAGAGAAAATTGTCCAGCGTCTCCTTGCAAAACATGCAGAAATTCCATATATCATGGAACTCACTGACCTATCAAAAGGAGAAATACTTGACATACAAAGGAAGATGGGAGAGTAACTCTCCACTGTTGTACGCTGAAAATACATGTTAATAAGAGATGGAAGAAAGTATTATAAGAGAAGGTAAATTAAAAATTGAGATAATTACAGTATATGTAACTTCATGGTATGACCCCAGTTAAAGCCACAAGAATGCTTATATACTAAGCATTCTTGTGGCTTTTTAAATGTTTAAAAGTGAGTACTATTTGTGTTTTTTAACCTGTTTTAAAATTTTTTCATTTTTTGTAGGCTAACTATCTCGGTATCCGTTCGAAAGCCGAAAACTTCATGTAGCTTATCAGTTTTTGTGTAGGCAGGTATATAACCTTTATTGGTAGCCTCAAGTACCCTCATATTGCTAAAGGTGAACCTTATAAAAAAACTTTTAGAACATATTTTCCGAGGAGAAGTGAATAAGAGAAAAAAAGACAGTTGGTTATCATCATGAAAGTATGATGGGCGGTAAAATAATACCTGGAACAAAAACTACTCCGGGTAGAAACGGCTTATTAATGGTAAGAAAAAGATTGTCCCCTCCTCCTTTTTTCCAGAACATTGGAATCGAGTGGAAGTTTTGAAAGCGGTAGGTGAAGCGTATGAGAACAGATAACTTATAAATAGAAAAAGAGGACTATATTTATTTAGGCTATACATCTTTAGGTATAAAAATAGAAATGTATTTAGATAAGGATGGAACAATCAAAACTGCTTATCCAAAATATAAGAATTGAAATGGAGTATGAAAAAGTATGAAATATAAATATACATTTTATAGAGACTCTTTAGATACCTTTAGGATTAAGCTTCTGATTTCATTTGTTAAATCGCAACAGAGGATAGGGCGAATCAGTTCCTAAAGATTATATGATGAGGTTAAAGAAGGGAAGCATGAAGAATATGAAATATTTTATAATGCCCCAACTGTTTTAATTAGACCAGAAATAACTTCAGTTTCTCTGGCAGATATACTAGATGAAGATGCATCACCAGGTCAATATATAGAAATAGATGAACTTCGCGAATTGATACGCATATGGAAGAAAAAACTATCAGAATTTAGCAATGGAAAACGCAATGTCTGAAGAAAAAGTTGCCGCAATCAAAGCACATTTTTGAATGACATTAGAGAAGATGGATCAACGAAAAGTAATGAATGGGAACGCCTTCTTAGCGGGTCCAGCCATTACAGTGGCGGGTTTTGTCACTTTGATAAGTGAAGATGAAACTGCAGCTATGATAATCAAAAAAACATCGAGAGAAGCGCTGTCACGGACAAAAATAACAAAAACTCAGAAAAACGTCCGAGAGAAGCGTTGTCACGGACAAAAATAACAAAAACTCAGAAAAACGTCCGAGAGAAGCGCTGTCACGGACAAAAATAATAAAAATCCGAAAAATTGTCCGAGAGAAGCTCTCTCTCTCAATCAAAAAACAAAAACAAAAGAACAATCCCGAGAGGAAGCCACCACCTGCAGATAATACCCGCAAATCTGCGCGTCACTGCGATTCCAGCGCAGCTATTCAGTAGGAATAAGGGCATTTTGTCGAACCCGCACCCTTCAGTTGAACACCTAATACCCAGCTCCCCGCTACCCCAAGTCCCGTCAGTCTCCAACACCCGAGTCCCCGCCCAACCCACGCCCACCAAACAACACCCACACCCTATTTCCAACCCATTCACCCCCCCACACATCCCATCCTATTTCCCTACAAATCAGAATATAGCAAACCTTTTTACTATGTCTTTATACACTAGTATAGAATTTAATAATTCTATAAAATTATATTATCTGAATTTTGGGAAGGGTGTGAGGTTATAAGGGGAATGAACAGAGATTTTGTCGAAATGATTATTCATTAAAATTTTATTAACAGGAGGAAAAGCATGGGAAAAAGGTTATCGATCTTATTAATGGCATTTTTATTAGTCTTTAGTAATTTTTCATATGCCAGTGCGATGGTGAGGGAACTTCCAGCACAGTCAAAACAGAAAACCAATATTTTATCTGATCAATCTGAAGCATTAAAAGAAACGATTGATCCGGAAGAAGAAGTTCGTGTGATTGTAGAAATTGAGGATAAAGCCCCAATTGAAATAGCAACAAATCGTGGTATGAAATATGATCTTTTAGCTGAAACAGAGAAAGTTAAATTGGAAAAAGCAGCTATCAAAAAACAAACGACCGTTAAAAATAAAATAAAGTCGAAAAATATCGAAGTAACAGAGCTTCAAGAATTTACAACCGTTGTTAATGGATTTAGTGTGGAAGTCCAACATGCAGATATTGAAAAGATAGCAGACCTTCCAGACGTAAAAGCGGTGCACATTGTAAATGAATATGAGGCCCCTGAAGCCGAAACGGATATGGTCTACAGTAAAGAGCTTGTCGAAGCGCAGCAGGCTTGGCGCGATTATGGTTTCAAGGGTGAAGGCATGGTAGTTGGAATTATTGATACCGGAATTGATTCAGCCCACCGTGACATGGTGCTCACAAATAATGAAACTGTTAAACTCACAGAAGACGCCATAAGCGAAAAGCTAGATTCAGAGAATTTGCCAGGAGAATATTACACGGAAAAAGTTCCTTATGGCTACAACTACATGGATGAAAATAGCGAAATTAAAGAAGTCCATGCAAATGCAAGCTATCACGGCATGCATGTGGCCGGAACAGTTGGTGCAAATGGTGACGAAGCAAATGATGGTATTATGGGGGTCGCTCCGGAGGCACAGCTTCTAGCCTTGAAAGTTTTTGGAAATGATCCGGAAATGCAATCAACATTTGGCGATATTTATATTAAAGCAATTGATGATGCGATTAAATTAGGTGTCGATGCACTGAACATGAGCTTAGGAAGTGTTGCAGGTTTTGTTGATGAAGATTCTCCAGAACAGCAAGCTGTAAGCCGTGCGGTAGACAATGGCATTCTGATGTCGATTTCTGCTGGTAACTCTGCATTATTTGGGGATGGCTTTTTCTACCCATATGCCTCTAACCCAGATTATGGTGTAAGCGGATCGCCAGGTGTTGCTTATGACTCTCTCCAAGTTGCGTCTTTTGAAAATACCTTTATGGATGTCGATGCCTTAGGATACTCGATAGATGAAGAAGCGGCGACAGCAGCATTTTTATCAGCAGGCAATACGCATCCAAATGATGTAAAACAAAAAGAGTTTGAGCTTGTAGATGTAGGACTTGGTACACCAGAGGATTTCGAAGGTAAAGATGTGGAAGGGAAATACGCTTTAGCGCAGCGTGGAGACAATACATTCCCAGAAAAAGCACTGAATGCCCAAGATAATGGTGCAGCTGGTGTGATTATTTATAATAACACAGATGGAATTGTGAATATGGCTACTGAGCCAGAGATTACGATTCCGCAATTATTTATGTTAAAAAGCACCGGAGACGAAATTGCTCAATCCTTACAAGATGGACAAGCAGTTACCATTGAATTTAATGGTGATAAAACAACCATTGATAATCCAGATGCGGGCAAGATGAGTGAATTCAGTTCATGGGGATTGACACCGAATCTTGATTTCAAACCGGAAGTTACAGCACCGGGCGGGCAGATTCTATCTACAATAAATGATAATCAATATGGAGTAAAGAGCGGAACGTCTATGGCTGCGCCGCATGTAGCCGGTGGTGGTGCGCTTGTATTAGAGCGTGTAGATAATGAATTTGGGTACGAAAACGCAGACCGCGTGAATCTTGCTAAGAATCTCTTAATGAATACATCAACACAAATTGAATTTGATGATGCACTTGTATCACCACGACGTCAAGGTGCTGGGATGATGCAGCTTCATGCAGCACTTTCTACACCAGTCGTTGTAACAGAAACGGAAACAAATGAAGCAAAAGTAGCCCTCAAAGAAATTGCAGATGATGTCATTACATTTGAACTTACAGCAGAAAACTTTACAGATGAAGCAGTAACGTATGAAGCAAGTGCAAATGTTCAAACAGACACACCAGTTGATGGTGGAGGGGTGCTCGTAACAGCTCCAAACTTATTTGGTGCAGTCGACCTTGGTCACTTAACTACTGTTAATGGGGAACGAGTGAGCACAATTGAGGTGCCAGCAAATAGCACCACATCGCTGACGGTCTCAATTGATGTGAGCTTGGTTGATGGTGATTTAAATGAGATTTATACAAATGGTTACTGGTTAGAAGGGTTTGTTACCTTAACTGACCCAACGGATATACATCCAGATTTAACTGTTCCATACGTTGGCTTTAAAGGAAGCTGGGATGCTGCGCCTATTTTTGATATGCCTATTTGGGATGAATTATCCTTTTATGGTATGACAGGTGTCGTAACAAGTCTTGGGGAAGGCGATTATGGATTTTTAGGTGAAGATTTAGCTACCGGAGATATCGACCCTGAAAAAATTGCCTTTTCACCGAACGGGGATGGTATTCAGGATGATTCCCTAATTGTACTTTCCTTCCTGCGCAATGCCAGGGATGCTAGCTTCCAGGTGCTGGATGAAAATCAAGAGGTAATTCGGACAATCAGAAAGGAATCCTTCCTGCGAAAAGATTACTATGATGGTGGGCAAGGACCGCACTATAACTTGTCAGGAACAAGGGCATGGGATGGAAAACTAAATGGTAAACCTGCCCCAGAAGGTCAGTACTACTTACAAGTAGAAGCAGCCATCGACTATCCTGACGCAGAAGCACAGACTTTAACAATACCTGTTATTCTTGACGTAACAGAGCCAGAAGTAAATGCAGCAATTGATCCAGATGACAATTTAGTTACCGTCGAATTAGATGATGCTGATGGAAGTGGCGTCGCTTACTGGGACATCTATGTTGATGGCGAATCCGTACTGGAGGAGCCATTTGTGGATGGTGAAACGGAGTACGTGCTAAACGAATCAATTGATTTAGAAGATCAGGTAGTTACCGTAGTTGCAGGGGATTATGCTGGTAATACAGCAGAGGAAGAGGTGGAAATCGTAGAAAAAGATACAACTCCACCAGATTTACGAGTAAAAACACCTGAAATGCTTGGCGTAGAAACATCAAAAACCGTTGAAATTTCAGGATATGTAACAGATGAATCAGGAGTCAGTGAAGTGACAGTTGATGGCAAAGCAGCAGAATTGATATTTGATGAAGAAACAGATCGCTATAACTTTACATTTACCGTGAAGCACAAAAAAGATGGGTATTATCTAAATAAGATTAAAGCGGTGGATAATGCAGGTAACGAATCTGAATTTAGCCGCAGATACTTTGTCGATTCCACTCCTGCAAGCTTAACAGTGGATGCGAAGAAGGAGACAGAGGACGACACGGTGACGGTGAAAACCCATATTAAAGATGAATTCGATGAAATTGATGTCTTCATTAATGGGGATCACGTCTACAATAATGAACTTTCTATGCCATATGGAGAGAAGCAGTTTAATGAAAATCTAGAATTTGACTTAGCCCTAGATGAGGGCGAGAATGTTTTTGAAATTAAAGTAGTCGATTTAGGCGGACATGAAACAACAGAATATGTAACGGTAGAAAAACAACCAGAAAAGGAAAAACCAGAGAAGCCAGATAAACCGGATAAACCAGGTTTTTCGTTTAAGGATATTATTAAAAAAGTGGGCAGCCTTGTGGCTAGCATATTTAGTTTAATTGGATCCATATTTGGTTAAGTGAAATGGGACAGCTGGGATGAGCCTTGCTGTCCTGTTTTGTTTCTGGCATAGGAAATTAATTTGTGGGCGGTGTAAATAATTATACTGAAACAGCCATCCATTGCTGAACAGCCCCCTCATCTTTGTGCTTTCCAAACTTGCGATTTTTTGTAAAATCATATATAAATTATAGTATGGAATTGTCGATTCTTTTGTTTAGATCTCCTTCATAAGCAGCTAAATGCAGAGGGGCAGACGGAAGATGCTGACATTTTTTTATTATACAGCGAAAAGCGATTCTCATTTGCTAACAGCTGAGGATTCGAGGAGGTTTAATATGTCACATTCAAATAAAACACTGCTCTCTGCAAAGGATCAAAAAGCACGCAGGAGATCTCTTACTGGTGCAGCTTTTTTAATGGCAACATCGGCAGTAGGGCCAGGTTTTCTTACACAAACAGCAGTATTTACAGAATCACTTCTAGCAAGCTTTGGTTTTGTTATACTAGCTTCGATTTTATTAGATATCGGTGCACAGTTAAATGTGTGGCGCATTATCAGCGTTTCAGGTCTTCGCGGTCAGGAAATCGCGAATAAGGTTCTCCCGGGCCTGGGATTTGTAGTGGCCATCTTTATCGTTATCGGCGGTCTAGCCTTTAATATTGGAAATATCGGTGGTACTGGCCTGGGAGTTAATGTTGTATTCGGACTGAATCCCAAGATTGGTGCACTGATCTCCGCTGCACTTGCCATCTTTATTTTTTTATCGAAAGAGGCAGGCGCTGCAATGGACCGTATTGTAAATATTTTGGGAGCACTTTTAATTCTTCTTATAGGTTATGTCATGTTTGTCAGCAATCCACCAGTAGGCGATGCGATTTATCGCAGTTTCGTTCCACTCGAGCTTGATATGTATGCAATTATTACGATTGTTGGTGGTACGGTCGGGGGTTATATTACTTTCTCGGGAGGGCACCGTCTGTTAGATGCGGGGATTACAGGAAAAGATTCTATTCCGGAAGTAACAAAAACCTCCGTGTTTGGCATTGGTGTTGCCTCACTCGTTCGGATTTTACTATTTTTGGCTGTATTAGGGGTTGTTTCCCAAGGAGTAGCCCTTGATCCGAGTAATCCTGCAGCCACCGTTTTTCAATCCGCTGCTGGTAATATAGGTTATCGATTATTTGGGGTTGTTTTGTGGGTAGCAGGGATTACCTCTGTAATTGGTGCAGCATATACATCTGTATCATTTTTGCGCTCTTTTCATCCAACTTTTGAGAAATATTATAAATATTGGATTATCGCATTTATTATTTTCTCCACCGCTGTTTTTGTTATCATCGGTGAAGCAGCGACACTCCTTGTTCTGGCTGGGGCGGTAAATGGCTTAATTTTACCACTTACACTGGGCTCTATGCTCTTGGCTGCACATAATAAAAAAATTATGGGAGATTACAAGCATCCCGTATGGCTAACTGTATTTGGCGTAATTGTCGTGATATTAACTGCGATTCTTGGTATTCGCACGCTGATTCAAATGCTCCCTCAACTATTCTAAATCATGCTATAATAGAGAGATTAGCATAAGTAACATGAAATTATTTTGGAAATGGTGAAAGCAATGTTTGAAATAAGTATGTATGGAGACAGAGGAATACGAATACAATTAGGAGATTCTATTTCTAAAAATACAAACAAGCGTATTCGCAATTTCTCTGCTCTTTTAGAAAAAGAAAAAATTCCAGGTGTCATTGAATGGATTCCAACATATACGGCATTATCAATTTATTATGACCCATTTTTGATTTCATACGATTTTTTACAGGATCGGATGAAATCATTATATGACAAACTTTTACAGGTTGACTTGCCCCCAACGAAAATCATTGAAATTCCCGTTTATTATGGTGGAGAGTATGGACCAGATTTGGAATTTGTTGCAGAGCATAACAAACTTACGCCGCAAGAAGTAATCCATTTCCATACGAACACAGAATATCTTATTTATATGATGGGTTTTTCTCCAGGATTTCCGTATCTTGGGGGCATGTCAGAAGAAATTGCAGCGCCCCGGCTTGCATCTCCCCGGGCAAAAATTTCAGCTGGATCGGTTGGGATTGCAGGCTCACAAACAGGAGTATATCCGATGGAAAGCCCAGGGGGCTGGCAAATTATCGGGAAAACCCCTTTAAAATTATACAATCCAAGCAGTAATCAGCCTATTTTGCTTCAAACGGGAAATTATATTCATTTTTCTCCTATCACGGAAGCAGAATATGAGGAAATTGCGGCTGCTGTATTACAAGGGGCTTATCAGCCAAAAGTAAAACAGCATGAAGGAGAGTGAAAGACCTTTGAAAAATTATGTTGTAGACTTAAATAGTGATTTAGGCGAAAGCTTTGGAGCCTATCATGTTGGCCAGGATGATCTAGTAATGAAATATATTACTTCAGCCAATATTGCTGCTGGCTATCATGCTGGCGATCACAATGTCATTCGCAAATCTGTACAAAAGGCGGCTGAAAGTAATGTTGGAATTGGCGTTCACCCCGGCTTTCAGGATATGCAAGGTTTTGGCAGGCGTATATTGCATGTAGATCCTGAGGAAATCTATAATATGATTGTTTACCAGATTGGTGCTGTCCAATCTTTTGCAGCGTTATATCATCAAAAAGTAAACCATGTCAAACCGCATGGTGCATTGTATAATCTGGCCGCACTAGACAATGAGCGAGCCTTTTCAATTGCTCATGCCGTGTACGATACCAATCCCAATCTAATTCTCTTTGGGCTTGCTGGCAGTGAGCTTATAAAAGCAGGGGAAAAAGTAGGTCTTAAAGTTGCGAATGAAGTTTTTGCAGATCGCAACTACCAGCCAGATGGCACATTGACATCAAGAATAGAAGCGAATGCAATGATTGAAGATACCGATGAAGCGGTGGATCGTGTTATTCGCATGGTGAAGGATGGGAAAGTGGAAGCAGTGGATGGCAGTGATGTTGAGATTTCCGCAGATACAGTCTGTGTCCATGGCGATACAGAACAGGCATTGGCGTTTGTGATGGAGCTGCAAAAAGAATTAATTAATCACGGTATCTCAATAAAAAAAGTGGGGAAGTAAATGAAGGATGGAATAATTGAAGTAATGAAACCGGGTCTCTCAACATCTGTTCAAGATTTGGGGCGCAATGGCTATCAGCAATTCGGAATGGTAGTTGCAGGCGCAATGGACACTTTTGCCCTTCAAATCGGAAATATTCTCGTTGGCAATAGACGGGACGCCGCTGGAATTGAGATTGTGTTAATGGGACCGAAATTACGCTTTTTAAAAGACACCGTCATTGCAATTTGCGGAGCCAATCTATCACCAGAAATTGATGGAAATCCCATTCCCTTATGGAAATCCTATGTTATCTATAAAGGACAAATCCTAAATTTTGGAAAACCTGTTACAGGGTCTTATGCATATATTGCAGTCGGTGGTGGCATTCAGACGTCAGAAGTAATGGAAAGCCGCTCCACCTATGTAAAGGCACAAATCGGCGGATTACATGGCCGATTGCTTGCAAAAGGAGACATCCTGCCAACAGGTGATCCAGTTTTAAAGAATTCCGGCAGACAGCTTCAGCCTAATTTAGTGCCAGATTATGATAAATTAAGGAAAATCAGAGTCATTCTTGGACCGGATAAACAGGCTTTTACAAAACGGGGAGTACACACCTTTTTAACAGGAAATTACAAAATCACACCACAAACAGATCGGATGGGAACACGTTTAACCGGGCCAGAAATTGCACATGTCCAGGAGGCAGACATTATCTCAGATGCAATTTTTCCAGGAACAATCCAAGTTCCCGCAAATGGCCAACCAATCATCTTGCTGGCCGACCGGCAGCCAACTGGCGGATACACAAGAATTGCTACCGTAATCGCTGAAGACATCCCGCGAGTAGCTCAAAGCCAGCCAGGAAAAGAACTCAGCTTCGAAGCAATCAGTCTCGATCTTGCCCAAAAACTATACCTGCGCCGCGAACGCCTGCTGAAATTGCTTAGTAAGGTTGTGTAGGTCCAGGAGAGGCGAATGGACGATGGAGTTTATTTTGTTTATAGTAAGGATATAAATGTGAATGAGAAATTTCTTCCAAAAGGTATTGAAGAAGTCATTGGTTTGGTTTTTTTGATAGGTTTATACTTTATCTTTTACCGAGAGACGGCGCACTTCTCTCGGTTTTTTGCGCTTATGATTAACGTTTGCTCCCGGCAGCGAATTCGAATTTGCCGCGTGATCCAAGAGAGGAACTTTTTGCGGGGGAAAATTAGCGAATTTCGAAAAAAGATCCGAGAGGGGAGCTCTCACGGACAAAAATCAGCGAAATCTCAAAAAACGTCCGAGAGGGGAGCTCTCACGGACAAAAATCAGCGAAATCTCAAAAAACGTCCGA
>DAMDKS010000031.1:34485-34549 GCA_032085455.1 Oceanobacillus sp. | reverse complement strand
GAGAAGCGTTCTCACGGACAAAAATCAGCGAAATCTCAAAAAACGTCCGAGAGAAGCGTTCTCA
>DAMDKS010000031.1:0-34385 GCA_032085455.1 Oceanobacillus sp. | reverse complement strand
ATCAGCGAAATCTCAAAAAACGTCCGAGAGAAGCGTTCTCACGGACAAAAATCAGTGAAACCTAGAAAAAACGTCCGAGAGAGGCGTTCTTCAAGTTTAAATACGATTAAAAAAAAATCATAAAAAAAGACCGCGAGAAGTACTCTCACAATCAAAAATAAAGAAAATCATTAAAAAAAACGATGAGAGGAAGCCACTACCCGCGCATGAAAAGGAGTTAGCCGCGCATGAAACTAGTTTACCCGCGCGTCAAAGTGGAATCCCCGCGCATCACCATCAAGTGTGCGCGCCTAATCCACTTTCATGCGCGGCTCAAGCCATTTCATGCGCGGGTATCGCCCGTTGATGCGCGCCTTTTTGTCGAACCCGCGCGCCGCCCTCCCCCGCGCCGCCAACGCGCGCCCAAATCATCCCACCGCACCACGAGCTATCACGCGCACCATCGCTCATCGCTGCCCGCCCGGCGCGCCACATAAGACTATACCTCATGCCATGCATCACACGCCAGCTCCTCACACGCCCCGATCACCACCGCACCCCGTCCAATCACATCCCACACATCACAAACTCCAATACCAAAATCCTTTTGCTTCACATTCCTTTTTATCCAAGATACTCTTAATATCAATCAGAACCTTTTTCTCATCTTTATACAGTTTCTCAAGTTCTTCCAATAAATTATCTTTCATAAACTGTTTATGTGACACTGCTAAAATAATACAATCTAAATCACGCAGATCTTCTTTAGCGGCCAGACGAATATTAAATTCTTCATAAACTTCCTCTGGCTCGGCCATTGGATCGTAGACGATAGGGTTAACTCCATATTCTTTTAGTTCGTCAATCACATCAACGACTTTTGTATTACGGACATCCGCTACATTTTCTTTGAAAGTAAGACCCAGCACTGCTACACGGGCGTCCTCAATATCTTGTTTTGCTTTTACCATTTGCTTGATGGCACTTGCGCCAACATATCTGCCCATATCATCATTAACTTTTCTTCCAGAAAGGATGATTTGGGAGTGATAGCCAAGTTGTTCGGCTTTATAGGTGAAATAGTAAGGATCGACCCCGATACAGTGCCCCCCAACTAGACCGGGAGTGAACTCAAGGAAGTTCCATTTTGTAGCTGCTGCTTCAAGAACAGCCTTCGTATCGATATCCATCCGATCAAAAACCATGGAAAGTTCATTCATAAATGCAATATTAATATCTCTTTGCGAGTTTTCAATTACCTTTGCCGCCTCAGCAACTTTGATGGATTCAGCCTCAAAAATTCCTGCCTCAATGATGGAGTCGTATACAGCGGAAATTACTTTTAGCGCATCTTCATCAGATCCAGAAACTACCTTTGCAATTTTTGTTAATGTATTTACTTTATCGCCAGGGTTAATCCGTTCTGGCGAATAGCCTACTTTAAAATCCTTGCCACACCTTAATCCAGATAACTCCTCTAAAATAGGAATACAGATTTCTTCTGTTATCCCAGGATAGACGGTTGATTCATAGACAACAATCGAGCCCTTTGTTAAGTTCTCTGCCACCGTTTTGCTGGCACTTGTCACAGGAGTGAGATTCGGTGTTTTATCAATATTAATTGGTGTCGGTACAGCAATAACGTGAAATTTACATTCTTGGATTGCAGCTGGATCATTCGTGAAGGTCATTGTTGTTTGTTGAACAGCTTCATCACCTGCTTCGTCCGTAACATCGACACCACTTTTATACAAATCTAATTTTGCTTTATTCAAGTCAAAACCAATGACATCATATTTCTTAGCAAATTCAATCGCTAATGGCAGGCCAACATATCCCAAACCAACCACTGAAATTCTTTCTTCTTTTGCTTGCAGCTTCTCAAATAATTCCATCATATTATCCTTCCTTATCCAGTTAGTATTGTGAATCTAAAGGGGTACTATATTTATTGCCAAATCCTGCACTGCGTACACATGAATAAAGTTTGCTCAACATTTCACATGTATGCCGATTAAAAAAGCATACATGTTGGGTACGCAATGATATTATATAATTTACTTGCATAAATTGCAATAGAATCCACCCGAAAATCGAATGAGCATGCTTACAGATTTGGTAAAATAAATCATCAAATGGATGTGAATAAAATAGCCTTACAACCAAAGAAAAAGCGAAATAATTTAACAGTAACTACAACTCATGATTGAAACGAAATTATAACTTTCCTGCAATTTAACTCATGCATTAAGACAAGGAGTAAAATAAATGAATGATAAACTACAAATTCAGCCACTTGAAAAAGAAGCTTGGAAGAAGCTTGGCATTCCTTTACGCGATGCAAACATCTCACAAAGTTTGATACGAAAATGATGAGTGAATTAACAAATATTGGTGTCGAAACGGCGGGACTTTAGAGAATGAAGATTTAAGTTTAGAAAAAAATGTTAGTGAAGTAATGGTTTTGAAAAAGTAGATTAATAGATTTGCGATAAACAATTAACAACAAGCTTCCAGGTTACTTTATTCGCCTGGGAGCTATTGGCATTCTATGATTATCTCTATAAACTTGTAATTTTTTAGTATCACTTCAATCACTCTCATTCCAAAAAAACACACGAAATTTGCTAGGTATGTGCATTATGTTAAACTAAAAAAGTGGACTTCGTAAAAGAATGTCTGCTGTGAAGTGACAGGAATATTACCAAGAAAAAGCTCTTATCCTGACATATTATGCAAAATGATTACGACAATTTATTAATTTCTGCTGCTATGGTATAATTGCCAGAGTGTAAACTCACTCCACAATGGAATGCCAGAGATAAGGATGAAGCTTTAGTGGAAAAGAAACGGATTTTGTTTTTTATTTATCAGATGGGTGCAGGAGGCGCTGCACGTACATTATTAAACATATTGAATAACATAGATCACTCGAAGTTTATACCTACACTTGTAACGTTAAACTATGATGGAAATTATGAAAAATACGTAAACCAGGATATTAAATTTATTAAACTGGAGACGAGACGGCTGCGTTCAGCTATTTTTCCGCTGGCAAAAGTAATCAGACAGGAAAAGGCAGATATCGTATTCAGCACGATTCCCAACTATAATACGATTGCTATTCTTGGTAATCTCTTATCTTTTACAAAAGCAAAAAATATTGTAAGAGAAGCAGCTTATTTGGGAGGCACACCACAAGCAGATTTTAAATTAAGACTGTATGGTTTATTATACACTTTTTCAAGCCGGGTGGTTGCACTGTCACATGGTGTAAAGAATAATATCATATCCCGGTATAAAGTGAAGCCAGATAAGATTGAAGTAATCTATAATCCAGTCGATATGAAAAAAATTCAAGCAAGTATGAAAACAGGAACATTAAAAGAAGAACATCAATCCATTTTTAATGGAAATGAAAAAATTATCATAACTGCTGGGAGACTTGTCGAGGATAAAGACCAGCAAACATTGATTAAAGCCTTTGCCAGCGTTCGGGAAAAGATAAACGCAAAGCTTGTTATTCTGGGTGAAGGGGAATTAGAAGCAGACTTAAAAGAGCTCGCAAAAAAACGGCAATTGCAGGATCATGTTCATTTCCTTGGCTTTCAGGAAAATCCTTATGTTTACTTTGCGCAGGCCGATTTATTTTGCCTGACTTCGAAGCGGGAAGGCTTTGGGCATGTCCTGGCAGAAGCTCTCGCAGCAGGTGTGCCGATTGTCTCAACCAAAGCCGAGCCTGGTGCTGTTGAGGTTTTAGACCATGGGAAGTATGGGCTGATAGGAGAAATCGGCAATGAGCAGGAAATAGCGGAAAAAATATTGCAGGTTTTCAGATGGACAGAAGCAGAAAGAAAACGTGTAATCGAAAAAGGCTTAGAGCGTGTAGAAACGTTTCGTGCGGAAGTCATTGTAAAGCAATATGAAAAGGTATTTTTGGAAACACTAGAGTAAACCGAATAGTGAATATGAGGAGTTGAAAGAGCATGACTGCTCCAAAGCGTGTCGTTCAGCTGACAACAGTACATCATCCTACTGATCCGAGAATTTATCATAAGGAATGCAAATCACTGAAAAAAGCTGGATTTGATGTGACACTCATTGCACAAACGAATGAAAAGGATAATATTCAAGATAAACCAATCAGACATATCCCCTTAAAAAGGTATAACAGCCGCTTGAAACGAATGACTTTAGGGGCATATGATGCATATAAAAAAGCAAAATATATCCATGCAGATGTGTACCATTTCCATGACCCCGAGCTTTTGCCCGTGGGCTGGTTATTAAAGCGAAAAGACAATGCAGTTATTTATGATATCCATGAAGACTATATTACGAGCATTTTGCAAAAGGACTATGCAAGCATGCCAGTGAAAAGGCTCCTCGCTAAATGTTATAAAATAATGGAGCGTTTCTTTGCCAGGGATGCAGCATTGTGTTTGGCAGAAAAATATTATAAAGAGATGTATCCAACCGGGATGTGTATTTTAAACTATCCAACAACAAATGATACATTTTTAAACAGCAAACGAGAAGGACCAGCCGAATACAAGCTATTGTATACCGGTAATGTAACCTTGGAAAGAGGAGCAATAGAACATGCCAGTATCCCGTTGCTTGATAAGGATATCGAAGTGCATATTGTTGGGAAATGTCCAAGCAGTATTGCAGAAAAAATGTATCAGACAGCTGGAGACAATAAAGACAGATTATTCATTGAAGGCATCGACCAGTTCATTGAAAAAGAAGTGATTGAATCCCGCTATTTAAATACAAACTGGTTAGCGGGGATTGCACTTTTTCCGCCGACAGAGCATTATATGAAAAAGGAACTGACAAAGTTCTTTGAATACATGAACGCAGGCTTGCCGATTATCTGTTCCAATTTCCCAGTATGGCAAGCATTCATGGAAACCTATGCATGTGGCATAGCTGTAGACCCTTATGATGATGAAGCAGTAATGGAAGCAATTTCCTTTCTTAGAGATAACCCTGAGGAAGCAAGACGCATGGGGGAAAACGGCAAGAAAGCAGTCAAGGAAGAACTAAATTGGGGCACAGAAGAAGAAAAATTAATTGCCTGGTATAATCAATTGCTCGGACAAGCAACCAGAAAGCAAGAAGGAATCGATGCATAAATGAAACAACAACCACTAATATCGGTAATCACCCCAGCATATAATTCCGAGCAATTTATTGGTGAAACAATTTCCTCTGTATTACAGCAAACCTATACAAATTGGGAAATGATGATTGTTGATGATTGTTCTAAGGATCGTACAAGGGAAATTGTTGAAGAGTATAAAAAAAAGGATTCACGAATTAAGTTTTTTGTGCTTGAAGAAAATAGCGGTTCCGCTGTAGCACGCAATAAAGCGATGGATGAAGCGGCTGGCCAGTATTTTGCTTTCCTTGATAGTGATGATTGCTGGCTTCCGGAAAAACTGGAGAAACAGCTGAAATTTATGCAGGAAAAAGATATTGCTTTTTCCTATACAACCTATGTCCGGATACAGGAGGATGGAACAAGAACGAATGCCATCAGCAATACACCCGTATCCGTGAATTATGATGATTTAATGAAGCGCTGTGTGATTGGCTGCCTGACAGTGATGCTGGACATGGATAAAATTGGCAAGATGAGAATGGTTAATATCCGGACGAGACAGGATTACGTATTCTGGCTGCATATTACGAAGAAAGGCTTCCTGGCTTATGGTCTGCCAGAGATTCTTGCTGAATATCGGCTTGTCGGCAATTCAATCTCGAGTAATAAATGGAAAGCAGCAAAAAGAAATTGGTATGTCTTCCGGGAAATTGAAAAGCAAAGCCTGCCGAAAAGTATTTGGTACTTTGCACATTATGTTATAAGATCCATTCGGGATCTGATTAAGTGGAGAACGAAGCGGTGAGAACCTTTAGTGGAGCTTCGTTTAAATCGTAGGCGGTGTCAAGATTAATGAAAAAATATATACAAGAAATGCTGAAAAGAAAAGATTTGCTTTTCTATTTAGTAAAGTCAGGACTGAAGGCAGAACACCGGAATAGTTATTTGGGCTATTTTTGGTGGCTCCTTGATCCATTATTGAATGTCTTGGTTTACTACTTTTTAGTTGTTATTGTTTTAAATCGCGGTGGAGAGAATTACCCGCTTTTCCTTGTAGTTGGATTAGTCGTCTGGCGCTGGATTAGCACATCGATTAATTCTTCATCCAATTCAATCCTAAGGTACAGCTCGATTATCAATCAAGTGTCCTTGCCGAAAGCATTATTTCCATTATCCTTTACACTGACCCAGTTGTTTAACTTTATGTTTGGACTCATCGTTATCGCACTATTCCTCGGTATTTACGGGGTAAAGCCAACATGGTTAGTATTGTATTTACCGGTATTCATCCTGCTGCAAACCGTTGTACATATTGCACTGGGACTTGTTCTTGGTTATATTACCATTTTTGTGCGGGATATTGGGAATTTAATGACGTATATTACGAGAATATTTTTCTATGCTTCACCAATCATCTGGGAGGGCGGCCGTCTGTTAAACAGCGGGAAGGTTCCAGATTGGCTGGCGCCATTGATTGAATACAATCCAGTAGCCATTCTGGTAACGAGCTATCGTGATATTTTAATCTACCACCAGCAGCCCAATTGGATTGGACTTGGAATTCTATTCGTCCTTTCTGTCATTGTTACAATCTATATGTTGAATTACTATAGCAAAAATGAACATAAGATTATTAAAGCATTATAAAGTCAGGATAAATGAGGGAAAAACATGCAAGAGCAAACGAAAGAGCAAAGAGAGAAAGTAATCACTTCGCAGGATGTCGGCGTTTATTTCGATAACAGATCGTATAATGATGATATTAAATCGCGAGTCTTCAGCATGTTCGAAAAAAAAGAAAAAAAGAAAAAAGAAAAAGTCTGGCCATTAAAGGAAATTGACTTTTCAGGTTATCAAGGGGAAATTCTAGGAATTATTGGCTCAAACGGTGCAGGAAAAACGACACTAAGTAAAATAATTGCTGGAATTCTTGATCAAGATAAAGGGACAATGCATGTGAATGGAAAAGTCACAGCATTGTTCTCTTTTGGCATGGGGTTTAATAAGGAATTGACTGGCATGGAAAATATCTATTTAAACGGCATGATGCTCGGAATCGATAAGCGTATCATTGACCGTTATATAGCCGATATCGAAGAATTTGCAGATATTGGAACATTTATCAATCAGCCAATGAAATATTATTCAAGCGGGATGAAGGCAAGACTAGGGTTTAGTGTTGCAGCTCACCTGGAGCCTGAAGTGCTTATTTTGGATGAAGCTTTAAACACAGGGGATGCCCGCTTTAGCAGAAAAGCTGCAGAAAAAATGAAACAGCTTGTTAAACAGGCAAAAATGGTTATTATCGTAACGCACAGTTTAAGATATGCACAGCGCAACTGTGACAGACTCATGTGGATTGATAAGGGTGTTGTACGGGAAATAGGCGACCCGAAAGAAGTGGTCGCAAATTACCGTGCCACCATTCCAGCCCCGCCGAAACGACGCAGTCTGGATTTAAAGAAAACACAAGTAGATGTAAAAGATAGAACCATTGTCCATGCTAAAAATGTCGGCCTTTCTTTTTCATTGAGTTCAGGGGAATTCTGGGCACTCCGAAACATTAATTTTGAAATAAAAGAAGGAGAAGTCGTTGGAATTATTGGCCATAATGGAGCGGGGAAGTCTACGCTTTGCAAGGTGCTGACGAATATTTTAAAACCGGATGAAGGCGAGATTGAGATTAACGGGGAGACTTCTTCCCTGCTTGGATACGGAACAGGCTTTAATGCGCAGCTTTCCGGACGGGATAATGTCTTCCTTAATGCTATGCTTCTCGGGATACCCAAAAAAAGAATCCAGGAAAAATTTGATGAAATCGTAGAATTTTCCGGAATAGGAAAAGCAATTGATAAACCAGTGAAGCAATATTCTGCTGGAATGAGGTCACGTCTAGGCTTTAGTATTGCGGCAACACTAAAACCAGATATTTTTATCGTGGATGAAGCACTTTCTGCCGGAGATATTGCTTTCCAGCAAAAGGCGAGCGAGCGGATACAAGAAATGATGTCCCATGCCAAAGCGGTAATCATCGTTTCGCACAGTATGAGCTTCGTAGAAAAAGTTTGTACGAGAGGGATTTGGATGGAACATGGACAGATCCGCTTTGATGGATCAGCGGAAGAAGCAATCGCAGCATATCGCGAATCACTTGGAATTGGGAAGAAGACAAATAAAAAGGTCATATTAAAGAAAAAGAAGTCAAATAAGCAAACCCCAAAAACGAAAAAATAAAGTGACTGCTTGGTGATAAACAAATGAAGAAAACGCTAAAAAAAATAATTTTTGGTCCTGTTGATTGGTTTGTCTATTCTGTATTAAGTGAACGCCAAAGAAAAAGGATGACAAACAAGTTCTCCGATGAGCAGAAGCAAAGAATAAAGAAAGTTCTCCTCGGTAAAAAACAGGCCCAAAGAAATAAACTGAAACAAATTAAATATCATCTGTATAATCTGGGCTTTACAGAAAGAGCGTATCAGGATTTGGAGGACTACTACAGGACAATAAACGATCCGCAGCTCAAACGGCTTGCCGCATGGGAACTGGTGTTATGGCATGCAAACCAAAATACAGCGGCTGGTTTTAAACAAGCCTTAGATTTTATTGAAGCTGCAAGAGATGGCGAAATCGATGAGCATCAGCTGCGCAGAATAGCTATCTTGGAAGCAGAGTGTCATGAAATGACTGGGCAAGTTGAAAAAGGCAAGCTAGTGATTCACGAAATGCTTGCGCAACAAGAGCATGCGGATCTCTATCTTGCGGCAGCCAATTTGGAAAAAACAATAGATGAACGATTAAAATGGATCAATAAAGCGATGGAATCCTATGATTTATTGCCGATCTATTTTTCCAATCGTGACAGTGAACAGCCTGAATATGATGATTTAGAAACAGAAGCAAGTTACAAACAGCTAAAGGATGGTCCCAAGGTTTCTGTTATTCTTCCAGCATTTAAAGCAGAAGAAGGTGTAAGAGTTGCGATTGAATCAATTCTTACACAAACCTGGCAGAATATTGAGCTGCTTGCTGTAGATGACTGCAGTCCCGATAACACAGCTGCTGTTATTCAGGAATATGCAGATCAAGATGAACGGGTAAAGCTGTTATCGACACCAGAAAACAGTGGACCCTATGTAGCAAGAAATATTGCTCTTCAGCATGCAACAGGGGAATTTATTACGATTAATGATGCAGACGATTGGTCGCATCGCGAAAAAATCGAACGACAAGTGACACATCTCATGGAAAATGAAGCTCTCATTGCCAATACATCAGAACATGCACGATTGACAGAGGATTTAAAGCTCTATCGCCGCGGGACACCAGGAAAATATATTTTCCCGAATATGTCTTCAATTATGTTTCGCCGCGAGCCTGTAGCAGAAAAAGTTGGTCATTGGGACAGTGTGCGTTTTGCTGCGGATGGCGAATTTAAACGCCGCTTAATCAAAGCATTTGGCACAAACAGCTATGTTGATTTAGAGTCGGGACCACTATCGCTTCCCAGACAGTCTGTCACATCTCTGACCGCAAGCTCTGCATTTGGCTATAACGGATTTTTCATGGGTGTGCGCCGCGAGTATGTTGAAGCAATGGAAGCATTCCATAACCAAGCGGATTCTCTCTACTATGACTATCCAATGTCTGAAAGAGTCTTTCAAGTGCCAGAGCCAATGTGGCCACAGCGATTGGAGAAGCAGGATGGGAAAAGACACGTAGACCTTGTGATTGCCAGTGATTTTAGAGTTGCAGATGAAACGATCCTGCATCTTCTAAAGCAAGCATCCGCATCACAGAAAACCGTCGGCATCGTGCAATTGCATCAATATATGACAGACGATCCGATAGATCTGACAGCGGAAATCAGAACGCTGATTAATGCATCGGAAATTGAACTTCTTGTTTACGGCGAGAAAATCGAGACGGACAAGCTATTTGTAATGAATCCCGCCGTACTTAAAGATAAACAGCATTATGTACCGGAAATCAACAGCGAGCATGCCTTCGTTATTTTAACCAAGGCGGAAACAAAAGAAGATATCCAAGTATATCAAAAACATTTTGCAGCATATTTCCAAACGGGAGCAACCTGGCATGCGATAAATGCAGAAGTGGAAGAAGCATGCAGTGCACAGGAAGCTGTGCCACGTCTTAACCAAGTGTTTCACGAAAGATGGGTTTATGATGAATAAGAAAACCGATATGGATGAACTTTACGCCTACAAGGAAATATTAGAAGCGGATATTCAGGAAAAGCGGCAGAGGATGGAAAATCTGGAAGCAGCTTATGGGCAATATCGCCGGGAATTTAGAAAAGGAAAGCATCTTACAGACAGCTTAAAAAAGACAAAGCGAAATATCATCGCCTTTATGCGCGCTATTCCCGCTTATCTGCTTGGCAGAAGAAATTTTAAGCAGCTTTACAGCAGATCCTATAAACAAAAGGATGCCAGTAATAAACTAAAGAAATATAAGCGCTATTTATACAATCTAGGCTTTGAAGACAGAGCACTTGCTGATCTCGAGCGCCTATTTCACAAAACATCAAATGATTACTTACGGAAAGCTGTCGCATGGGAGCTTTCTTTATGGTATGCAAATAAATTAGATAAAGAAACAGCAGAGCTGACGCTTTTTTATTCGGAAATTGCTTTAGAACGTGAAACAAGACCGGAAATGTTCAGAAGAGGAACGATAATCCAAGCAGAAGCCCTTGATTTATTAGGGAATCAGGAGGAAGGAAAAAAGCTTATCCAGCGTGCTTTGAAGAAGCAAAAGCATCCAGATCTCTATTTTTCTTTAGCTAATCTTGAAAAAGAAATTCCAGCAAGAATGCAAGCGATGAATCAAGCACTGGCAATGTATCAGCTTGCTCCAGTGAAGCTCATACCTGATAAGGACAAGCCAGTCTACAATCGATTAACAGCGGAACAAACAGAACAGACAGGCACAAGCGGTCCCAAAGTAACGATTATTATCCCATCCTATAATGCAGAAGAAGGTATTCGAATTGCGATAGAATCACTGCAAAAGCAAACGTATCGTAATCTGGAGATCCTTGCTGTAGATGATTGCAGTACAGATCAAACCGCACAAGTGATAAAGGAATATGCGGAACAAGACTCCCGTATCAAATTTTTATCTGCTACTGTAAACGGCGGACCCTATATCGCTAGGAACATTGCCTTACAAGCAGCAAGCGGCGATCTGGTAACCATTAATGATGCAGATGACTGGTCTCACCCGGAAAAAATTGCCACGCAAGTAAAGGACTTTATTGAAAATCCGCATCGAATAGCGAATACAAGTGAGCATGCAAGAGTGACAGAAGAATTAAAGCTTTACAGACGCGGTATGCCCGGTCAGTATATTTTTTCGAATATGTCATCCTTGATGTTTAAAAGGGATGCCGTGCTTAAAGAAGCGGGCTATTGGGATAGTCTGCGTTTTGCAGCGGACAGCGAATTCAAAAAACGCTTAATCAAAATTTTTGGCGAAGACAAGATAGCTGATTTAAAGACTGGCCCCTTATCTTTACCCATGCAGTCGCAAAGCTCGCTTACAGGAAGCTCCGCTTTTGGCTATCACGGTTATCTGAAAGGGATTAGAAAAGAATATGCAGAATGTCAAGCCTGGTTCCATAAGCATGCCACTTCTTTGTATATACCGTATCCACAAACGGAGCGGCCTTTCCCTGTCCCGGAACCAATGTGGCCTAACCCTGAGATAATGATAAAAGGAAAACGCAGCTTTGATTTTGTCATTGCAAGTGATTTTCGCAATGAAACAGAAACACATCTGCTGCGCTTTATCGAACATAGCAAGAAGCTTGGGAAAAAAATCGGTCTTGTGCAGATGGGGATATATAATTTAAAGGCAGGTAGTAAAATTCATCCATCGATTCGGGAATATATTGACGGAGACAGTTTGCAAATGCTTGTCTATGGGGAAGCCATTCGCTGTGATATACTCCTTGTAAACAACCCGGGAATTTTCACAGAGAAACAAAAATATCTCCCGGAAGTCACTGCAAGGGCTATCCACGTTCTTGTTTCAACTGCACCAAAGGATGAAACCATAACATATTTGCTCCGCCCGTGTGCAAGAAAAATTGAAAGATACGGAAAGACAACAAGCACATGGCACCCGCTAAACAATGAAGTGCGAGGAAATTTACTGGAAAATCATTTAAAGGAATTACGATCGATCCGGCTTTCAAAAGAAAATTGGCTGAATGGAAATATAAACGAAACAGCCGTCGCAAACTATATTGCGAGCTGGCAAACAAAAGAGAATCTATATAAGCTTTAGAATCGAGGGGAACTACGATGACAAGCAACAAGGACAGCTATCCGAATAAAAATGATGAACATGCTTCCTCTGCCTCTGTACCTGCCGGGCTTATCGAAGAGCTTATAAAACGCGAGGCCGAAGCAGAAAAGCTCGAATCCGAAATAAACGCTTATGAAAAGCAAATAAAACAGATGGAAAACAGTAAATCCTGGAAACGGACGAGCAAAGGAAGAAAGCTTGTATCTAATAAAACAGAAAGAGAAACATATATAAAAGAGCTTGAACTTCGCACAGCGTTGCTTGAAACGGAATTGCTGCAAATGAAGGAGAAGTTTCGAGAAAGTGCATTTGTCAATCAAAAACTGGATTACCAATCCATTTGGCGCATTGCTCAGGAAAAGAAGCAGGAAGGGATATTGATCGATACGCTCGATAAAATGATAGCAGCAAAACAATTGCGTGATTTGAATAACCAGCAATTTTTACATGCGACTGCAAGATTATTTATGAAGGAAAACACAATCTACAAAAAGACAGTATATGAAAAAATTCTTACAGGTTTAAAGCAGGAAGAAATACCTGAATTTATGGTACGGGCTGCCTTATCAGACGAACAGGTCTCTTTATCCCAAGCAGCGTCTTTTCGCGGCAGTTTAACAGCGAGAATGCGGAAGCTGCAGCTTGCAGGTTCGCTTCCTGAAATGGTTCTTGACGATAAGAAGCTTGCCTATCAATTTACAGAGATGCTAAAGATTCGCTTTCCGAAAATGGATGAAAAAGTATATAAGCTAAGTGAGATAGAAGAACGGGACAATATCGTGATTAAACCAATTGATGGGGCCGGCGCACGAGGTGTATACCTTGTTTATCAAAATGATGATATAATTGATGTCAGAGAAGCAAAAGCAGTGCCGAACTTTACCGTTTTGCGCAGAAACATGGAAAGAGATCTGGAAACAAGAAGAGTGGATCAAGACGCATGGCTTGTGGAAGAATTGATTACCGAAAATAACGAGATACGTATACCAGCCCGCGATGTTAAATTTTATTGTTTTTACGGAAAAGTTGGCATCGTATTGGAAATTATTCGTTATCCAGAATTAAAATATTGCTGGTGGACGAGTGAGGCTGCACGAGTGTCCACAGGAAAATATGACTACAGCAGCTTTGAAGGAAAAGGAATTACGGAAGATGAATTAAAAATGGCGGAAGAAATCAGCAAGGAAATACCAGCACCTTTTATTCGAATTGACTTTCTGCGAGGAAAGGATGGGTTGGTCTTTGGCGAATTCACACCTAAACCAGGAAATTATGATGAGTTTGATAACCCGACTGATAAATGGCTTGGCAACTTCTATTTAGAAGCAGAAGCCCGTTTGGAAAAAGATTTAATAAAAGGAAAAAAATTCCACAACTTTAGACAACTGCTGGAAAAATGGGATAATAACAGATAAAGTGGAATGATTAGGAGGAAAACCGATGGAAGAGAATCATGCGGAATGGCTTTCACACCTGTCCAATGAAATTGTAGCAGATGCCCATGGTAACCTGTTAGATGCATATGTTGTGGCACTTGAAGGCTGGAGAAGAGGGCTTACCCTAAGATGGCACGTGAAGGACTCCGAAAAATTTAAGGATATGGAAACCTGGTATGTCGATCGTCCAGGACAGTTATTTTCTTTAAGTTCAAAGGAAAAAACACATTATTTTTTCCGGACTCGGGGAGATAAAGTAGCTAATGAAGCGGTTATGATTGGGAAAGATAAGGAACGGACGAAGCAAGTGCTGGAGTCGCAAGGTGTTTCTGTTCCTCAGGGAAAACAGTTTAAAGAGCAGGATCCTAATGAAGCGATTGTAGAGTATGTATCGGAGTTAGGCTATCCTGTAGTTGTTAAGCCAACAGATGGTAGCTTTGGAAGAGGCGTTATTGCTAACATTACAAGCGAAGGCGAACTGGAATATTCACTTCAATATGTCCGTGGTGAACTGAATTATAAAGATATTATTGTTGAACAATACATACCAGGTAAGGAATATCGGATGTACGTTGTTGGAGATAAAGTTGTCGGAGCGATGAACCGCATTCCGCCAAACATTGTTGGAGACGGAATTAATTCCGTTAAATCATTAATCGAATTGAAGAATGAGGAAAGAAGTTTGAACCCTCGACTTGTCAGCTGTCCAATTGTTGTAAATGAAGAATTGGAAGATTATATAGGCAGAAATGGATTTAAACTTGATACAGTTCTCGAAGCGAATAAAAAGCTTTTCGTGAGTAATAAAACAAATATATCTTTGGGGGGGGATCCGATTGATGTATTAGATGATATATCAGAAAACGTCAAAGAGGAAGTAGTTAAAGCCATTCAGGGAATTCCTGATTTATGCCATGGAGCAGCTGATTTAATTGTACATGAAGATACAAATAAGGTGTACGTTATCGAAATTAATCCTACCGCACAATTAGGTGGCCTGCTCTACCCCATTCAAGGTAAAAGCAGAGATATACCAAAAGCGATTATTGACTATTATTTCCCTGAGACGAAGGATAAAGATACGAGGGAGTTAAATGTATATTTTGATTTGCATGATGTGCTGGATCCCCTGCAATCAAGAGATGCAACAACGACTACGGTAACACCATGTCCACAGCAAAAGCTTATTGCTAAAAAGTATTTAGTTAGTGGTGATGTACATGATATTGGTTACCACCGTGGTTTAAGAAAACATGCTTTTGAACGATATTTACATGGCTCGATTACAAAGCTGGAAGATGGCGACATTGAAATTGTTGTAGCAGGAACAGACCCGGAAATGGTTGATGATTTTAAAAATGGTATCTGGGAAGATGATGAAAGAGCGCAAGTGATTGAGATTCGTGAAGAACCATACAACGAGCCTGTGAAGGTTGGCTTCGAAATTAAAGTAGACCTAAAAACACAGGTTGAAGAATTAAAAATGCTGCGAAAAGAAATCGAGCAGACAGAAATTGCAATGAAAAAGTCAGAAATCAAGCGAAGAAAGTTCCGTAAAAGTTTGTCATGGAGAATTACCTCTCCGATTCGGCTCGTTGGCGCAATCAAAAAGAAAATGCAATAAAAGCATTTTAGGAACTTAGGAGGAAATATCGATGATGAATGAAAAAGAACATGGGATTAGTTTGCCACATTTGACTGGGGACATTGTGAAAAATGCTCGTAAAACTCGTCTCGATGCATTTGCCGTAGCTTTAGAAGGCTGGAGAAGAGGTTTAAAGCTGAAGTGGTACACAAAGGACTCTGAGCATTATGAAGACATGATTATATTTGGAGTGAACCCGCCAGGCAGGCTGTTTTCATTAAGTTCAGATACAAAAACACATTACTTCTTTCGGACAAGAGGTGATCTTGTTTCAAATGAAGCAGTAGAAATTGGGTCAGAAAAGGACGATACAAAATATGTCTTAGAAGAAGCAGGAATACCTGTTCCAAAAGGAAAAGGATTCGACTCGGAGGCAACAAATGAAGAAATTATCGCATATTGTAAATCGCTTGGCTACCCCCTTGTGGTCAAACCGACCAATGCAAGTTTAGGAAATGGTGTCGTTACAAATATTCGTACGGATGAGGAATTATTCAAGGCGATTCATTACGTTCGCATTGAATTAGATTATCCAGAAGTTATTGTCGAGCAATATGTTGTAGGAAAAGAATATCGTTTCTATGTGGTTGATGATGAAGTAATCGCAGTATACAATCGCATACCAGCGAATATTGTTGGTGACGGAGAACATACCATTGAGGAACTGATTGATTTAAAGAACAATTGGCGGAAAAAAAATGCCAGATTAAACAGTTGTCTCATTTACTTAGATAATGAAATTTTAGACTTTATAACAGAAGCAGGTTATTCCTTAGAAAGTGTGCCTGAAAAAGGGAAACTCATCTATCTGCGGGAAAAAACGAATATTTCTTCTGGAGGAGATCCAAACGATGTAACAGAAACAACTGCAGATAAATATAAGCAAATTGCTATTAACGCCCTAAAAGCGATACCAGGATTTACTCATGGCGGTGTTGATATCATTATGAATGAGGGTAAAGATATTAAGGAAGCTGCGGTGGTTATTGAACTTAATCCAACAGCACAAATCGGTGGAGCACTCTTCCCGCTGGAAGGAAAAGCAAGAGACATTCCAAAAGCGATTGTTGATTATTATTTCCCGGAAACGAAGGGAAAAGTTGATACGAGATCTTCAAAAATATACTTTGACTTAATTAATATTCTTGAACCTCTCGAAAATCGTACAGCACTGGAAGTTGAAGTTTCACCAGCACCGATTGGAAAATTATATGCAAGAAAGTATATTGTGTCGGGAAATGTAACACGCAGCAATTATCACAGATGGCTAAAAAAACATGCGCTCGCATTAAATCTGAATGGGTATGTAAAGAGCATGGTATTCGATGAAATTGAAATCGTTGTGGCTGGAACAGATAAAGAAAAGCTTGAAGAATTCCAGCAGCTGATTAATCAATACCCACAAGGATCAAAGGTCGCAAAAATCAGAGAGGAAATCTATGAAGATCCTGTTACAGTAGGGTTTGAGATCTCAGAAGGATATAATACATCCAACATTAAATCCGTCCAGCATGCAATTAGAAAAATGAATAAAGATTTACAAAGAATGACGAAACAGAAGAATCGGATTGAGAAAGATAATATGCATATTCTAAATAGCTCATCATGGAAAATTACAATGCCTTTGAGAAAGTTGGGTAGTGTGTTAAAAAGTAGATGATCTTTCAGAAAATAGGATATTCAGTTTTAGGAGGAGAAGGTTATATGGAAGAGAACTATCCAAATTGGTTATCCAAACAAATGTTACTAGGCGTGCGAAGGTTTGACATTGATTCATATTTAGTTGCTTTGGAAGGCTGGAGAAGAGGTCTTGCGTTAAAGTATTACTATGATCCATCTTCTGTGACTAATCTTAAAATTATCGGTTTTGATCAAATAGGTAAGACATTTTCTCTGGAATCAAATAAGAAAAGGCATTATTTTTATCGAACACGAGGAGATAAAGTAAGTAATGAAGCAACTGAAATTGGAACAGATAAAGCAAGAACAAAACAGTATTTAGCTGAAAAGGGTATTTCTACACCTGGGGGATTTACTTTTAATAGGGAAACAGAGGTTAGTGACGTTGTTGAAAAAGCTTTTAAACTTGGTTTTCCGCTAGTTTTAAAGCCCACGTTTGGCAGTCTTGGAAAGGGGGTCGTTACGGGTATACAAACAGAAGACGAATTAAAAAATAGCATCACCTATGTATTGTCTGAGTTCGATTATGAAGAATTTATTATTGAACGTCATATTGAGGGGGAAGATTTGCGATTATATGTGATTGAGGATCAGGTTGTAGGAGCGATTAAACGTATTCCAGCAAATGTCACTGGAGACGGACATCATACGATTGGGGAACTTATTGACCAAAAGAATGATTTGAGAAAGAACAATCCGCATACCTCCACTCGTCTAATTAAGAAAGATATAGCGTTAAAAAACTATCTAACTCAACAAGGATTAAATCTAGATAACATTCTAGATAAGGATAAAACTATATATTTAAAAGGGCAAAGTAATATCTCTTCTGGTGGAGACTCAATTGATGTCACGGATAAACTAACAGACACCATAAGGGACATAGCTATTCAAGTGATAAAGGCAATTCCTGGTTTGCACCATGCTGGTCTAGATTTAGTTGTGAATAAGGATTTAGACTCAGCCTCTATTATTGAAATTAATACAACAGCTGGCATCTCTTTACATACCTTTCCACTTTATGGGAAACCCCGAAATGTTGCTGAAAAAATTGTAGATTATTATTTTCCGGAAACGAAAGGGGTGGCAGAAAATAGTAAAACCATTTATTTTGATTACAAAAATATCCTTGAGTTACTAAGAAGCCATTCGCTTAAACAATTAGAGGTGACTAATGCACCAGTTGGGAAACTATATGCAAAGAGATATGTTATTTCCGGTAAGGTGCAAAAAGTCGGATATAGAAAATGGATTCGCAAGCAAGCAATTGCGAAGGGCTTGCATGGTTATACTAGGAATTTAAACAATGGTAAAGTAGTGATTGTTGTTGGGGCAGTTGATAAAGGTGCAGTAGATGGATTTAAGCAGGTTTGTTATGAGGGACCCTCAAAAGCTGAGGTGGAAGATATTCAGGAATATTTGTGGGATAAGCAAATAAAAGTTGGATTTGAGATTCGAAAGAGTCTAAAAAAGAAGCATTAGGTTAACTAAAAATCCCTTGAATTATTTCAAAAATTGTTAAGGCGTTTTATTCAAAATGTTGTATTTTTTAAATTGTAAATGTGGATAATAAAGATGTTGTAGAATGTTGCTACAACATCTTAGAGTAGTTGTGATAATATGATAAATAAATTATGGACTAAACTAATTGTAATACTCATATAATGAAAGGTTGTTTAACAATGTCAAAAAGAGTAATAGGTATTCTAGGAGGAATGGGTCCAGCTGCAACTGTAGAATTATTTAGTAGGATTGTAAAAAACACTTCTGCTAAGACAGATCAAGATCATATTAATACGGTAATCATAAATGATCCCCAAATACCTGATAGAACAGAATTTATATTTGGAAATGGAGAAAATCCTGTTCCGAGAATGGTGAATAACCTGAATAAATTATACAAGGCAGGTGCTGATACTGCTATAATACCGTGTATGACGGCACATTCCTTTATCTCTGAAATGCAAAAAAGTTCTCCTATCCCAATAGTTAATGCAATTGAGTTAGTTGAAAAACACCTTCAAAACTTTTATCCAGACATTCAAAAAGTTGGACTACTTGCTACTAATGGATCCGTTAATTCTGGGGTGTTTAGACAATATATATCAAAAGAAATTATTACTCCTACTAATATTGAACAAGAGAAATTAATGAATGTGATTTATGGTGATAATGGAATTAAATCAGGTAATACAGGAAGTGAAGTTCTTTTAGATTTAAATAATATCGTAAGTAAAGTAAAAGAAAAGAAGATTCAGGCAGTTATTGCAGGTTGTACAGAACTAAGCTTAGTAATGAGTGAAGAGAGTTTTAATTTACCAGTAATAGATCCCATTTTACTATTAGCTAAGGAAGCAGTTAGACTAGGGAACTCAACACTAGTGAAAACTATTTAGTTTTTTATTGATTCATTATTTTTATTGATTCATTATATAGAATGAGTTCTTAAAAAACTAAATTATGGAGTAATGTAACCCCGTCACCATGTCACTCTGCAAATTAGTCAGATGCTTTCAAGAGGATTCTGATTAATTCTATTTTGAACAACTGTGAGTGTTTAATAAGTAAATTCCATCTATATAAGAAGTTATTAATTTTATAGATAGGTTATTATTAAAATTTATTGGAAATTAAAGATTGATTTACTGGAGGATTTGATTAGATGGAAAGAGAATATAAATGGCTATCAGAGTTAGAGGGTATAGTGCCAAAGGAAGCATATGGCTATGCCATTAGTGTCTATTCAATTGCTTATGAAGCATGGAGAAGAGGACTGAATATTACCTTCGAAAATGTTTATCATAAAAAAGGAAAATACACTCCAAGATATACAATTTATAATAAGGATAACATGGTAAAATTTAATCATACTAGACCTAATCTCGTTTCAAAAGAAGCAATTGGTATATGTTTAAACAAACAACTTACTAGAAAAACACTTGAAAAGAAAAACGTTCCTGTACCTAAGGGGCTCCTCCTTAGTAGTCTCGATCCAAACAAAATTAAAAAAGATATAAGTGATTTAAGGTTTCCTTTAGTAGTAAAGCCTCTCGATGGTGCTGGTGGAAAAGGAGTTATTACAGGAATTGATAGCTATGAAGAGTTGTTGGAAAATATAGAATACGTGAATGGAAAGTTACACTATAATCAAATCATAGTTGAAGAGTATATCGAAGGGGAGGATTATAGAGTATTTGTTATTGGAGATAAGGTAATTGGAGCCTTCCGAAGACTCCCTCCTCATGTGATTGGTGATGGGAAAAAAAATATAAAAAAATTATTAAAAGAAAAAAATGATATAAGAATTAAGATTCCAGGCACATATAATATGAGGGTTTTAATAAATGAAGAAATCAAAAGGGAATTAAAAAAACAAAGCTTGACTCTAAAATCAGTACCAAAAAAGGAACAATTTGTAAGATTAAAGACAAAAAATAACGTATCTTCGGGTGGAGATCCAATTGACGCAACTGATGAACTATCGGAAGAATTAAAAGACAATCTGGTCAAGGCTGTTCAGGCTATTCCAGGTTTAACCCAAGGGGGAATAGATATCATATATGATAAAAAAACAGAGAGATACGCAATCTTAGAAATAAATACTAAGCCATCGATTAGAAATCACCTATTTCCTATAAAAGGAAATGCTCATGAAATACCCAAAGCAATCATTGATTACTATTTCCCAGAGACAGAGGGAAATTATTTGAGTGAGAGAACGCCTAAATATTACTTTGATTACTTATTTGTTACGGAGTACTTACTAAATAATAGGTTAAAGAAATTTACACTTCCATCTCATCCATATGAACCGAATTTAATTTCAAAAATAATAAGATTCCAATCTGGATACGATTTAACTAAACTTAAGAATTTGATAAGAAGGAACTTCCATAAGTTGAAATTTAATGGAGAAATGAATTTAATTGATACAAATAAATATGAATTAATTGTAGCTGGTAATTACCAAGATGTTGAGCAATTTATTGACTTTTTAAAATCTAAGAAGTTTATTAATAATGTTGAGGATGAAAGCTTTCAGGGAGGGGTTAGGTTAGGCTATACATTTAATAATAAATATCCTGAGTATAATGCTGTAACACTGATGAATGAGAATGAATTGCTGTCATCTATAGAGGAAAAAAGTAAGAAAATAAAAGAACTTGAGAATGAGATTAATCAACTTAAAAATAGCAAGTCTTGGAATGTTACCGCTCCTTTAAGAAAGCTCAGCAGAAAATTTAATAATTGATTTTGTACTAAGGATTACTTTAACAGAAGAGTTTCTGAATTAAAAAGCAGATAACTTTATCCTTAAATACTCCAACTATATGGATTACGGGTAGTTTTAGTAAAACAGTTGTTAAAGAAAAAATGGAGGTGTAGTATGAGTAAAATACTATCATTTTTCAATAAAAGTAAAAGAGACAATTTATTTGAAGATAAAAAGGAAAGTATGGACTTAGAAGGAGAATTTGTTAGAAAACGAAAGGTTGAAAATATTGGTATTAAATCATCTTTAATTGAATACGCAGCTATAAAAAGACAATTGAAAGTTAATCGTCTGTCATCAAGACTACTAGTAGTTGAATCACATAATGGCACTAACTATGCATTTCATAATTTGAATGGAAATAGTTCGAGTAGAGTTGGTAAGTATATTTGTGACCGCAAGCATGATTCAAGAGATATTCTTAAAAAGAATGGGATAAACGTCGTTGAATCTAAAAAGTTCTATATTACTTCCTATGATGAAGCTGTGGAGTATGTAAAAAAAATAGGTTTTCCAGTTGTTGTAAAGCCAACTACCCTATCTCGTGGGCGAGGAATTACCACTAACATTCAAGACATGGAAAGTTTTAATCAAGCATGGGAAAAAGGAATCTCGGCATATAAAAAGAAAAGAAACTTAAGTAGTTTATTAATTGAACGTCATGTAAAAGGAGAAGATTACCGCTTTTTTGTAGTAGGTGATAGGGTAATATCTGCTTCCCATAGAAAGCGAGCAAATGTTGTTGGTGATGGATCCTCAACTCTTTTAGAACTAATCCAGCAGAAAAATAATGAAAGGTCTAAAAACCCGTACCTATCAGATTATTTAATTCCAGAGAGTTTAAAATACCTTGATAGACTAAATGAACATGGATTAAATCTAGAAAGCATACCAAATGCTGGTCAGGAAGTTACACTTCGCAGCCAGTCCAATCTCTCAGCAGGTGGTGATAGTATTGATGTAACTGAGCAAGTGCATCCAGAATTCAATTCTATTGCTATAAAATCCATAAAATCTATTCCGGGAGTAGAATATGGGGGGGTTGATATTATAACAACTGACATCACTGCTAAACCAACTTCCTCTAATCATATTGTGGGAGAGGTAGAGTATTCCCCAGCCCCTTTTGCTCATTTTCCTTATAAAGGTAAAGAAAGAGACATGGCTGGTGCGGTTCTTGATTACTATCTTAAGAAAGATTGATGAATATTTTTTTGAGATAAAAGAAAAGCAACTAAATACTCGTCTTATATATGTTGTTTGTCATATTTGTAAAACTGCTTATAATTTAAAAAGAAGATAATAGTTTTGAAAGATAAAATTTCCGTTATTTGTCTCTCCTTATATGGATTAACTAGAGAGTTGTGAGCATCAAGTAAAAATAAAGAAAGTTATATACTGAAAAATCGCAGTACATTTTTCAGGACAACAATGCGCAAAGTTTATTATTAAAAAATGTCTATTCTTATTTAATAATTACTATCTTTTATAGCGTAACAGTACAAAAGTAATGGAAGAATAGAAAAATATGCAAAATAGTATTGAAAGTAAATAAAATTGACCGATATTATAATAGTAAAAGATACCTAAAAATAAGGAGGTGAAACTAAAGTGCAGAAAAGAATTTATTTTATATTATTTACTGCAATGGTTCTTGTCCACTTTAGTCCACAAATAATTCAAGCAGAAGAATATAATGATAATACTGTGAGTAAGGGGACAATCGAAGAATTAGCTAACGACACTTCAACTGATAATAACGGAGATACACTAGAAGATTCGACAGTAGACAATGGAACAGATGAAAATGAATCTATGGATAATGAGGAAAGGGAGCTAAATCAAGCTGATGACATTGTTGAGCCTGAAGATATAGAGGATAACGATGGATTGGATAATCCCGAGGAATTCTCAAATTCAGAAGGAATACCGAATGAGGAAGAAGAAACTGAAGTTCATACCGACAAAAGTACTACGGATGAAAATCAAAGGAAAAAGGAAATACAGGAAACTTCTAATCTACTAAAACTAGGTGATCGCAATAATCAGGTCTTAGAGATGAAGTTAAACATTCTTAAATTAGGTTTTGGAACCCATTGGAAAAATCCGACAAATTATTTTGGGTCGGATACAGAAGATGTGGTAAGAGATTTTCAAGAGTATTATGGTATAAGTGTGACAGGGTTCGGTGATGAACCAACCTTATCAAAGATAACTGAAGTATTATCTAGTCCAAATCAGTTGGGTAGCAGAAGTGAAAAGATTAAAGAGATAAAACTTAATCTAGTAACGTTAGGTTTTGGAACCCATTGGAAAAATCCAACAACCTATTTTGGTTCAGACACAGAGGATGTTGTTCGTGAATTTCAAAAAGCTAAGGGATTAGCTATAAATGGGATAGTAGACGAAATAACGTTAAACAGAATCAATGAATTACTAGATGCACCGTTAAAATTAGGTGTAAGAAGAGCCGATGTAGTTGATTTTAAGAAGGATTTAATGTCGTTAGGCTTTGGAACCCATTGGACTAACCCAACGAATTACTTTGGTCCAGACACAGATAAGGTTGTCCGCGAATTTCAAAATTATTACGGATTATCTGTTGACGGTACAGGGGGAAAAGCAACCTTATCAAAAATTACTGAAGTATTGTCTAGTCCAAATCAGTTGGGTAGCAGAAGTGAAAAGATTAAAGAGATAAAACTTAATCTAGTAACGTTAGGTTTTGGAACCCATTGGAAAAATCCAACAACCTATTTTGGTTCAGACACAGAAGATGTTGTACGTGAATTCCAAAAAGCTAATGGATTAGCTATAAATGGGATAGTAGACGAAATAACGTTAAGCACAATCAATGAATTACTAGATGCACCATTAAAATTAGGTCTAAGAAGAGCTGACGTAGTAGACTTTAAGAAGGATTTAATGTTGATAGGCTTTGGAACCCATTGGACTAACCCAACAAATTATTTTGGTCCAGACACGGAGAAAGTTGTCCGTAAATTTCAGAGTTATTTTAATCTGACTGTAAATGGAGTAGGAAATGAATCTACTTTAAAAAAGATTAAAGAAACATTATCGAGTTCATACCAGTTAGGAAAACGCAGTGATTCAGTTTTAAAGGTAAAACTAGATATTTTTAATCTTGGTTTTGCAGCCCATTGGACCAACCCAACGAATTATTTTGGAAATGATACTAAAAATGTAGTGAAGAATCTCCAAAAACACTATGGCTTAATTGTAAATGGGATTGTAGATGAGGTAACCTTGGCAAAAATCAAGGATGAAGCTTCTAATCTATTAAGAAAAGGTCAAAGAAGTGATAGAGTTCAGAAAGTGAAAAATGACTTATATAAACTTGGCTTTGGCAGCCACTGGACCAACCCAACAGATTATTTTGGTTCAGACACAGAGAGTGTTGTTTTAGAATTTCAATCATTTTACGGTTTAGCTGCAACTGGAGTAGTAAATGAGTATACATTGACTAAGATTGATGAAATTTTAAATAGTCCTTTAAAGCTTGGAGCTCATAGCCAAGAAGTACAAAAGATGAAAAATAATTTGTATAGATTAGGGTTTGGAATTCATTGGACCCATCCAACAAATTATTACGGAGCTGATACTGAGAATGTTGTACGTGATTTTCAGCGCACATATAATTTGCCAGTTAGTGGTATAGTTGACAAGGTGACTCTAGCAAAAATTCAAGACCTGCTAAAATCAATAAATTATTCACCATATAATATAACTTTGCAGGATGCATTAGCAATTCAAATGAAGACATCACCTCAAACAGATAAGAATTACGCATATGTTTCTAAAACGTATATAAATAATCAGAATAAGGTGACTGCTGATGCATTAAATGTCAGATCTGGTCCAGGAAACTCTAGCAGGGTAATTGGAACTCTTCGCAAGGGAAATAATGTAACTATATTGGAAGAAGTAAGTGGTTGGTATCGAATAGAATTTAACAGCTCCGCATGGGTTAATTCTAGTAAAAAAGATGTTCTGTATTATCTAGATCCAACAAACTTCATAGATGATGCTAAACAAAGGTTCCAATTTCTTAACCTTTCAAAATCAAGTGGAGTTACAAAATCGTTGTTAAATAATTACCTTAAGGGTAAAGGTGTCCTTGAAGGACATGGACAAACTTTCATTACTGCCAGTCGTCAACATGGAGTTAATGATATTTATTTATTATCACATGCACTACTTGAAACAGGAAATGGGTTATCCCAACTAGCTAAAGGTGTTGAAGTTGGAGTAGATACATCTGGTAAACCAGTTCTAGTTACATCTAGCAATCGAAAAAATTTATCGCATATAAAAACCACATATAATATGTTTGGTATTGGTGCTGTTGATAACAATGCTCTAGAAGGAGGAGCAATTCGTGCATATAATGAAGGGTGGTTTACTCCTGAAGAAGCAATAATTGGTGGTGCTAGATTTATAGGAAGTAATTATATAAAAGCTGGACAAAATACATTATATAAAATGCGTTGGAATCCGGCAGCTATGGCAGCGGACAAAGCAGCAAAACATCAATATGCAACTGATATAGGCTGGGCATCGAAGCAAACAGCTAGAATATACAATTTATATAGCGAAATTGGAATAACTGATGCTCACTTAGACATTCCACAATATCGATAAGTATATCTATTTTTAGCAAAAATAAAGGGCCACCTTAAAATTAGAAAGGAAAATCTAATTTTAAGCTGGTCCTTTTGCACTTAATGTCTTTTAGGGGAAGAGCAATTAATAAAACTCTTTTTAAATGTTAATAGTATTATAAAATTAGAAGAATCTAAGATAGAATTGGCGACGTTATGTGTTAGTAATGAACCATAAAAAATACAGTCAACCACTAACACTAAAGTGGCTGACTGTATTCTGATCTTATTAATATCCTTCAGTTGTTGTATCTTCTTGTGTCCATTCATTATCACTTTCAATATTACTTTCATTATCATCTGCAGTAGCGGGAGAGATATCCAGATGATCCCGCAGCATTGTTTTCGTTTCTTCTAATGCTTCGTGATCAATCGCATAGTAGTAAACCCCGGTAGGCTGGTAATCTTCTCCTTCTAGTGTATACGTATCGATTTTCAGTTTACTACCACTTGTTCCGTAAGAAATAAATGTTTTTATATCTTTGAATGTCATATTCGTTACCATATTATCGCCCACGGCTTCAAGTATATCGTCATAGTTTAAAATAGAATTGACGGATGCTGCTTTATCGATGACAGATTTAATAATCTCCTGCTGTCTTTGACCGCGCTGAATATCACTATCAAGCTTTCTTGTTCTTGCAAGTGCAAGTGCTTCTTCACCATCTACTTCTTGAACACCCGGATAAAGATGAATGGCATCACGTTTATCCATTGAGTTGGATTCTTTAAACTCGTAAGGGACTTCAACAGAGATTCCATCTAGTGCATCGACAACGTCAACAAAAGCATGGAAGTTTAATTTTACATAATAATCAATTGGAATGTCCAGCAAGCTTTCTACTGTTTCAATTGCTGCTTTTGTACCACCAAAATAGTGCGCATGATTAATTTTATCCTCACGTTCCACTTCAGGAATATAAACTAAGGAATCCCGTGGGATACTTACCAGATTAATGCTCTTGCTGTCTTTATTAAACGTTGCGACCATAAGTGTGTCCGTTCGAGCACTTTCCGCATTATCGCGGTGTATGTTTGAATCTACACCCATGATTAGTATAGAGACATTATCGATATTTGGATCAATTTCAGCATCTCTTAATGGGGATTTTTCCCGTTCAACTTCCTCGTAGGATTCAGATAAAACAGTATCTGCTTTAATATATAGATAAGCACCATAGCCAAGCAAACTTAGAAATGTAATTAAGATGGGGATTAATATGAATAAGACTCTCTTCCGTATTCTCTTCTTTTTTTTCTTTACCCTGACTAGCTGTACATTCTTTTTATAAGACATGTTCTTTAACTCCTTATTTTCAATGTAACGTAAAGACACGATTTTCTTCATTTTACTATAAAACTGATAATCCGCATATTAAATTTTCGTAACAAACCAATGAAAAATATATCATACTTATATATAGACGAAATACAGCCGAAAAGGATGCATATTTTTTGAAAAGATTAAGATAAAACTATTTTTATCGTACATACATATTTTATAATAACATAGATTGAAAGGATTAGTATTGATTTTTAGACAATCTTTCCTAGAATAGGACAATCTATTTATTGATTAAATGGATTTTTCTTCGTTATCAAGCATTGGTTCTGAAATGGATGTGGATATAAACTGCATCATGGGGGCTTTCCATCCCACATGAACATTAGCTTGAACCGTTTGGGCTGTTGTTTGTTACCTGCACCCGCGCTTAAAATTGATGTGTCTGACTTCTCGGTAGACTTTCCTATTTGCATAGACCGAAAGGCATGGTGACAATCAAGTTTTCCAAAAACAGGAATCACGCGTCCAGTTATGCTTCGATAAATTCTTCATAATTCCGACAATTTTTTATCAATTTCATTGCTTTAGTATAAAGGAGAACAATGCAGAATTCAAATGAAATTAATGGTATGTTTTCCGTAAAAGAGTAAAAAGTCTGCCGAATATTTCTCATGGGTGTTGCTTATTTTATGGTAACATATGAGGTAGGATTAGGATTTATCACACAAATGGCATTATTTACAGAAAGCTATTGGTCAAGGCTGGTTATTCTTGCCAAACGTATTATTCTTTCTTATAGGAGATGATTGGATGATGGAGACGGTAAAACAAATAAGACAAAAAATCAGAACGGGTGTCTGGGATAAACCGACGACTGGTCAAGCATCAGGCTATACGCAGGCAAATCTCGTTATTTTACCAAAAAAATATGCGTACGACTTTCTTCTGTTCTGTATGCGCAATCCCAAAACCTGTCCATTAATAGAAGTGACGGATGTCGGATTTCCTGTACCGAATAAAACAGCTCCAACGTCAGATTTGCGTACCGACCTTCCTAAATATCGTATTTACAAAAGTGGGGAATTAATGGAAGAAGTAACGGATATTACAGATTACTGGCAGGATGATTTTGTATCCTTTTTAATTGGCTGCAGTTTTACTTTTGAAAAACCATTGCTGGAAAATGATATTCCAATTCGTTATATCGAAGAGGGACGTAATGTTTCGATGTATAAGACCAATATCTCATGTGAGCCTGCAGGTATATTTAAAGGTCCAACGGTTGTAAGCATGCGACCAATGAAGCCAGGGGAAGCGATTCGAGCCGTGCAAATTACATCAAGATTCCCATCTGTCCATGGTGCACCTATCCATATTGGTGATCCTTCAAAAATTGGGATTCATGATGTGAACCACCCCGACTTCGGCGATCCAGTTACAATCTATGAAGATGAAGTTCCTGTATTCTGGGGCTGCGGAGTGACTCCACAGGCAGCAGTAATGGCAAGCAAGCCAGACCTGGTAATTACCCACTCACCTGGACATATGTTTATTACGGATGTAAAAGAAGAAGAACATGCCGTTTTTTAAAATACTGGAGTTGCTCTTTAAAAAAACTTGAGGCCACCCCCCCCATTTGGAAGGCAGCCTCAAGTTTTATTAATGTTTCTATATTGCTATTGCGTATTATTCAAAGGCTCCAATACTGAAATCCTTTCGCTTCGCATTCTTTTCTGTCTAAGATACTTTTAATATCGATTAAAATCTTTTTATTACTTCTGTATAATGAATGAAGCTCATCCAGTGTGAAGTCCTCAAGAATTTCTTTATGCGGAACAGCCAGAATAACACAGTCAACATCTTTAATGCCCTCTTTTTCCGACAGGCGAATGTCAAAGACTTCATATACTTCTCCTGGATCTGCCTGCGGATCATAGATGATGGGGTCAATATTGTATTCTTTCAGTTCTTCAATTACATCTATAACCTTTGTGTTCCGGACATCGGAAACATTTTCTTTAAATGTAAGTCCAAGAATTGCTACGCGTGCACCATCAATATTCTGTTTTGCTTTTATCATTTGTTTAATGACGCTATTTCCGATAAATTGCCCCATATCATCATTAATTTTCCTTCCAGAAAGAATGATTTGGGAATGATAGCCAAGCTGTTCGGCTTTATAGGTGAAATAGTATGGATCAACACCAATACAATGACCACCAACTAGGCCCGGAGTAAATTTCAGGAAATTCCACTTCGTACTTGCTGCTTCAAGCACTGCTTTTGAGTCAATTTCCATTTTATCAAATACCATAGCCAGCTCGTTCATAAAGGCAATATTGATATCTCTTTGGGAATTTTCAATGACCTTGGCAGCTTCGGCAACTTTAATTGACTCAGCCTCGTATACGCCAGCTTCAATGATCGCACTATAAATAGCGGATATTTCCTTAAGTGCTGCTTCATCCGAGCCAGAGACAACCTTGATAATTTTCGTTAAAGTATTTACTTTATCACCAGGATTAATTCTTTCTGGGGAGTACCCTACTTTAAAGTCTATTCCATATTTCAAACCAGATACTTCTTCTAACACAGGAATACAAATTTCTTCGGTGGTGCCAGGATAAACTGTAGATTCATATACAACAATTGAACCCTCCGTCAGATTTCTGCCAACTGTTTCACTGGCACTAATCACTGGATTTAAATTTGGTGTTTTATCCGAATTAATTGGTGTCGGCACCGCAACAACATGGAATTTACAGTCTTTTAGATCATGTTCATCACTTGTAAACTTCATTGCAGTCTGTTGAACTGCTTTGTCACCAACTTCATCTGTTACATCAATCCCACTTCTGTATTTTTCCAACTTCGCTTCGTTCAAGTCATAGCCAACGACATCAAATTTTTTGGAGAATTCGACTGCTAAGGGCAGACCCACATAGCCTAAGCCAATGACTGCTATTTTTTCTTCCTTCATTTGCAATTTTTCATATAAATTCATGGTAATACTACCTTTCTGTATTGAATTCATTTTCGCTGATAAAAGTAATCATAGAGTAGTTATATTATATAGTTTTCATGTATCAAATACAATTGAATGTATTCTTCTCCCCCCCTTTTTCGCAGCTCCCTTCGATTATAGAGTTGAAAGGGAGGTGAAACCCATGGCAGTAGCAGATGTAACACAAACCACATTGCAGCTTGTGTTCCATGATGGAACAAATCCTGATACAGGCAAGCCAATGTTCAAAACAAAGGGCTTTACTAATGTGAAGTCAACAGCAACAGCAGATGAACTTTACGCTGTCGCACTTGCTTTCGAAGGACTGCAAGAGCGCACTCTCTCTGCAATCAACCGCAGAGACAACTCTGAAATTCGTGATGGCTATGAAGATGAGGAAGAGGAATAAGTAATTAATTCATGGACACCCACACGAATGAAAATGGTAAAGAGAGGAGGGGAGAGCATGAAGAAGCTTGAATTGAAATTCAAAAACCAGGAAGACAAAATCGTCACTTACAGTCTGGACTATCCAAATGATCCAATTGACCCAGAAGCGGTGAGCGAAGCAATGGATGAAATCCTTGCCCAAAACATCTTCTCAACAAATGGCGGCGATTTAGTCGCAAAAGCCAGCGCACGAGTTGTTGAGCAAAACATCGAAGAGATTGAAATTAATTAACCCGTAACAGAGGACCAGCAGCACCATCTGCTGGTCTTCGCTATTTAACATTAACAACGAGGATTTGCTTTCGAGTTTAGAGTGAGTGGGGGGAAGGGGGCGAATTCTACAGGACTATTTGGGATTGGAATAAACCCTCACTTCCACATCAAAGGAGGTTATGTTATGGATGCCTGGTATACTTTCATAGCAGAGGTTGGCTTTCCAATTGCGGTGACTTTCTATTTATTGCACCGCATTGAGGGGAAGCTGAACCTGCTTATTGATTCTATCCAGCAATTGCCAGATAAGATGAAATGAAAGCGTGAGGAAAGGGAGAGGAAGGAAATTGTTTAGTGTCGGGGCTGGGGTGTAGGTGATTGGTGGGCAGTGGCGCGGGAGGCGGTTTGGGGAGCGGCGGGGGCGCGCGTATTCGACAAAACTGCGCGCATGAAAGTGGTTTGTCCGCGCATGGATGGTGCTTAGCCGCGCGTGAAAGTGGGATAGCCGCGCATGAGGGGTGTTGATGCGCGGGTAACGACGTTTGACGCGCGGCTATGATTGATTGACGCGCGGGTAGACCCGTTTGATGCGCGCGAAATGGTGTTTCATGCGCGGGGGTGGCTGGAGACAAGAAAAAGTATCGGGAGAAGTGCTCTCTCGATGAAAAAATACCCTAAGAAATCTGTAGAGTAATGACGCTTCCAGGTAAAAACTAATGGTTTTACTTGGAAGCTTTTATTTTTGCTGCTTTTTACTGGTTCTGTCACAGGCCATATGCATTTTTTATAATAATCGGTACTGGAGCAAAAACAGTCTGCATTTGTAACTGTTCTATTCGCTGGAATCATATGGGGATCATTATAAAATACAAAATAGTGTCTAATTAAAAATGGTTTATTCATTAAAAAAATCCTTCTAATTTCCATTTAATTTTTTTCATTCGAAACACAATTTAATTACCTGTTCTGGTGTCGTGTTGCTACTGTTGTTATTGTTATTCGTATTTTTGCTTGTTGATGATGCAGTACTTGATTTTAAATGTGATTTTCAAATTTGCTATCATCACATAATACAATCGTTTTATCTGAGTTTAAAATCATATTTTTTAGCAATATCTCAGAAAAAATCCTATGAAAGCGTATCTATAGGAGCATATTTTACTCCAAAATTTCACCAGTACGTTCTTTTCTTTCACATAAACTATTCAATACTGTAATCTATTAAGTAGATTGTTACGAAAAATCAAACTTAGGAGGGGAGCAAGTTAATGAGTGATCATCAAAACAAAGAAGTTATCCTAATAGGCGCTGGGATTATGAGTGCGACTTTAGGAACATTGTTAAAAGAATTAGAACCGCAATGGAATATTAAATTATTCGAAAAACTGGACAACGCTGGTGAAGAAAGCTCAAATGAATGGAACAATGCTGGAACGGGTCATGCAGCACTATGTGAGTTAAATTATACGGTCGAAAGAGAAGATGGTTCGATTGATACGAGTAAAGCAGTCGAGATAAACGAACAATTTGAGGTATCCAAACAATTCTGGGCATATCTGGTTAAAGAGCAAGAGATTCAGGCACCACAAGCATTCATTCGTCCACTGCCTCATATAAGCTTTGTACAGGGGCAAGAAAATGTGGACTTTTTACGTAAGCGATTCGAAGCACTATCCACGCTGCCTATGTTTGCAGACATGGAATTTACTGAGGGTCACGCGGAATTATCGACATGGATTCCTTTAATGATGAGGGGGCGCGCATCAACCACTCCCGTTGCTGGAACAAAGGTAAACGCTGGCACAGATGTCAATTTTGGTGAACTGACACGGAAGCTTACAAATAATTTAGCACAACATGGCAATGCGGAAGTTCTTTATCAGCACACTGTAACAGATATTAATCGTCAGGAAGACGGGAAATGGGAGGTAAAAGTCCAAAATTTTAAAGATAATACACTTGAATATCATATAGCAGATTTTGTTTTTATTGGTGCTGGTGGAAATGCCATTCCTTTATTACAAAAAACGAATATTCCGGAGAGTAAAAGAATTGGCGGATTTCCAATCAGTGGTGCATTTTTAATCAGTAACAAGCCAGAAATAGTTAACCAGCATGATGCGAAAGTATACGGGAAAGAACCTCCTGGAAAACCGCCTATGACTGTTCCGCATCTTGATAGAAGGTACTTTGGCGATGAAAGTCGTTTATTATTTGGTCCATTTGCTGCGATTGGGCCAAAGTTTTTAAAAAGCGGTTCCAATTTAGACTTTGCAAAATCCATTAAACCAAATAACATGCTAACCATGTTAGCGGCAGGCTGCAAAAACATGCCATTGATTAAATATTCTATTGAGCAAGTATTGATGACTAAAAAAGATCGGATGAAAGAGCTGCGAAAGTTTGTCCCTGACGCTAAGAACGAGGATTGGGATTTACTTATTGCTGGGAAACGTATCCAAATTATTAAAGATACGGATCATTCGGGAAGAGGATATATTCAGTTTGGTACGGAGGTTGTTCAATCAAAAGATAATTCTATCGCAGCGTTATTAGGAGAATCGCCAGGCGCATCGACGTCTGTATCCATTATGTTAGACGTTTTACGCAAGAATTTTCCAGACTATATAAGCCGATGGAAACCAAAAATAAAAGAAATGGTCCCTTCTTTTGATACGTCGCTGGCAAAAGATAGGACATTGCTGAAAAAGGTGCAGCAAACTAACTCATATTATCTTGATTTAGAACAGAATCACTTGAAAAAGGAATAAAGACATTTACATTCAGAATATTAATCTTCTTGTACATCGACATGCTATGATGATTTCTTCGTCATAGTTAGAGGCTCGGTGTATGGTTTGGTAAAGCATATATTAATAGAGAAGATTTTAAGCAATGTAAGTTCTCCATGCTGGCACGAAAAAATCTGGAATCGGTGGAGCCGTTGGTAAACACGGACTTGAGGAATATTTACAAATTCATGCAGTTTAGCTTGAATTGAAAACTTGTGTGATGGGACGCCTGGGGCGAAAATTAATCATAGCAGCTAGGGGAGCACTAGCACTAGTTAAAAAAATAAAAGCATGTCAAGTGAAAATTGATTAGTTTTTACTTGGCATGCTTTTATTGGGTGCATCCTTTATTTTTGCACGAGGGAGCTTGTCACGAAGTATTATTGCAGATATTAGAAAAAATTGCCCGAGAGAGAATCTGTCACGAAGTATTATTGCAGATATTAGAAAAAATTGCCCGAGAGAGAAGCTGTCACGAAGTATTATTGCAGATATTAGAAAAAA
>DAMDKS010000030.1:0-47185 GCA_032085455.1 Oceanobacillus sp. | reverse complement strand
GCTGTCACGGACAAAAATAATAAAAATGCAAAAAATTGTCCGAGAGAAGGGCTGTCACGGACAAAAATAGCAAAAATGCAAAAAAACGTCCGAGAGAAGGGCTGTCACGGACAAAAATAACGAAAATCCAAAAAAACGTCCGAGAGAATCCCCACTCCCGTCTAAAAATAATAAACATCGTGCAGACATTACATCTGAAAAAATAAAAGACGAGCCCTAGAAAAATATTAAATAATAATCACTTGAATAAGCGCCAATTTATTAAAAAGTTATTTTACTTTCTAGTTACAAAACGATAACTTTCTTTCATCTCAGTTACAGCGAACTAACAAAATGGTGAAATTCGAGTGTTATTGCCATTTTAATTAAGAAAAGAGGATAGAATAAGAATTGTAATATAAATATTTACAGAAGGATGAAGCATAATGGAGAGAAACGCGTTTTTTGACAATGCTAGAGTAATATTGATTTTCTTAGTCGTTTTCGGACATATGATTCAGCCATTTATTGGAAATGCAAATGAAATTCATACATTATACACTTGGATTTATATCTTTCATATGCCAGCCTTTATTCTAATATCAGGATTTTTTGCTAAAGGCGCTGGCGATAAAAAATATATTTGGAATCTTACTAAAAAACTGTTGATGCCATATGTAATTTTTCAAGTAATCTATACAGGCTATTATTTCTTAATCGGAAAAGCGGATTGGCAAACAAGTTTATTTTATCCGCATTGGTCACTATGGTTTTTATTTAGTTTATTCAGCTGGCATATCCTGCTGTACTTTTTCAAAAGATTTAAACCAATCTATAGTATCTCGCTTGCACTTGCGATCGGAGTTAGCGTTGGTTATTTTAGTGAAATAGGGCATACCTTCAGTTTATCTCGTACACTCGTATTTTTTCCGTTTTTCCTGATTGGTTACTTATTAACGGAAAAACAAATCATGCTTGTGAAGAAAAAAACAGTGATGTTGGGTGGGGTTGTAACAATGGCAGTCTTTGCCGTTCTGATTTACTTCCTGCCTGATATAAATACAGGCTGGGTACTTGCTTCCAAATCCTATGGTGATTTAGGAATAACGGAATACGGTGGCTTAATGCGCATATTTATATATCTTGCTTCCGGGTTAATGACAGTAAGTGTTCTTGCCTGGATTCCTAAAAATAAAATTCCAGGTGTTACTCGTCTTGGTGCAAGAACGATATATGTATATTTACTGCATGGATTTTTTATCCAATACTTTCGGCAAATTGAATTATTTAAAGTCGATCATTTAATCGATGTAATCGGACTTGCAGCAATTTCTGCGGCACTTGTCTATCTGCTGTCGTCTAAACCAATCCTAGGAATTTCTCAGCCGCTGATCGAAGGTAAAATCACCTGGCTAAAGAATAAATTCAGCCGTGATAAAACACAAACAGACTCATAAGAGGCAGAACAAAGCCTCAGGAAATAAAAAGGAAGGCGTTGGAGCTACACAAATAGTGTAAGCACCACGCCTTTTTTATTGTAATTGACAATCTGCGCGCATCAAATCCTATTCCCCGCGCGTCAATCTCGAAATGCCGCGCATGAATTGCAATTCCCCGCGCATTAAACATGTTTACCCGCGCGTCACCATGATTCATGCGCGGCAAACTTACTTTCACGCGCGGCAAATCATAATTCATGCGCGGGTAAACGTCTTTCATGCGCGGCTTTTTGTCGAACCCGCGCGGTCCCCGGCTTCCTGAGCTGGCCCCCCTCATCTTCCCACACCTCAATCCCCAAGTACGTGCCGGCAATCCAGCATTCCCACCGAATGCCCACACCCAAGCAATACCTGGGCACTCCGCCTTTTTCTCAAAAAAGCAAATGTGCGATTAGCGTAATAATCGGTAGTGTGATAATTGTACGCAAAAGGAAGATAATAACGAGATCAAAGAAAGAAACAGGAATCTTTGAACCAAGCAGCAGTCCACCAACTTCCGATAAATAAATCAGTTGTGTTACAGATAGTGCTGCAATAATAAATCTTGTTATTTCAGCTTCAATGCCTGAGCCAATAATTGCAGGCAAGAACATATCAGTAAAACCAATCAGAATCGTTTCCGATGCCTCTTTTGCAAATGGAATTTGCATTAATTCCAGCAATGGAATGAATGGAGTTCCCAGCCAGGAAAAAAGAGGAGTATATTCGGCGATTACAAGTGCAATCGTACCAAATGCCATTACAACTGGTGCTACACCCATCCACATATCTAAAATATTCTGGAAGCCTTCTTTAAAGAATTTATAAATGCTTGTTTCCATTTTTGCGCGATCTAAGGCATTTTTTAATCCATAATTAATTGTGTTATAGCCTTTGGGAACAGATTCGTTGATAACATCCGTACTACCGTTCACATAGCTGTCTTTTTTGCGGGAAAGTGGTGGAATACGCGGCATAATAATCGCTGCAATTCCACCAGCAATAACAATGGTTATGTAGAAAGGAACAAACATCCGCTCAAGACCAACCTCAGTAAGAACTACTAAGGAGAAAGTAATTGACACAATGGAGAAGGTTGTTCCGATGACTGCAGCCTCACGTTTTGTATAAAAACCATCCTCATATTGCTTACTTGTCAGCAGCACGCCAATCGTCCCATCTCCAACCCAAGAAGCAAGTGCATCAATTGCTGACCGTCCGGGAAGCTTAAATACAGGACGCATAATTTTGGTCATAAGCGAACCGAAGAACTCTAATAATCCAAAATTCGTCAATAAAGGTAAAAGTAAGCCGGCAAATAGAAAAACAGCGAACAAGGTATGGAGTAGTCCGTCTAATAAGGTGCCACCTGTATCTTCACTATAAATTGCTTCAGGTCCAAGCTGGAAATAAACAAGTACAGCAAACACCGCAGCAGCCACACGGGTAATCGTCCAAAAAGTACTAGTTGTAAACAACCCTTTAAAGAAAGGTGTTTTTTCATAGGCCTTTCCTTTAGAAAGCCGGCCAATTAATGTACAAATAGCTGTAATGACAATGATCATCATCATGATGAATGATAAATAGGAAGCGAGCAGATTCTCAACCCATCCAGCAAGTAATGCGATTGGAATTGTTGTTCCATCACCGGTTGAAACAGGTGTAATAAATAAAAGTATCCCAATAAGTGAAGGAATAATAAAAAGTAAATAGTTCTTTAGTGTATAATCCTTTAACATGATAAATATCCCCCAAAAAATAATCCGTTTGTACTTGAATAATTATACAACCCCGCGAAATAATATGCAATTTGTTTTTAGACCTTTTCCGTTTTTTAGGTTTGTGCAATTTTTACGGATAGGTTAAGGTGGAAATAGGGAAGATTTAATAGTAGAGGTGGTCACTTTGCATAAGCTGCTCAAATATAATTTAGTTTATCGCTGGACAGTTATTGTCTGGCTTGCAGTAAAATTTATTATAAAGATTTACTTTTTCCTATATACGCATACTGTGTGGGATGAACAAACAAATAAGAAATGGCAGCATATGCTACAGAAGCTGGCTAAGGAATATCGTGTGAAGGCAGAACGGCTTGGCGGTGTTCTAATTAAAGTAGGACAATTTCTGAGCACGAGGACTGACTTTATGCCCGATGTATTTATTAAGGAGCTCACAGATCTAGTGGACCAGGTTCCCCCGATGCCCTATGAACATGCTGAAAAGATTCTTGAGGAAGATTGGAAAGGAAACATCTCTCATTATATTAAGGATATGAATAGAGAATCCATCGCTTCTGCATCCATTGGTGAAGTTTTTTATGGTGTCTTGCATGATGGCAGCAAGGTCGCAATTAAAGTAAGACGGCATCGAATTGATGAAATTTTCCATAAGGATTTTATAGCGCTGCGGATGGTATTTTGGATTCTGAAGGTTTTTACAGGCTTTGGGAAAAAAGCGGATTTAAAAGCACTTTATGGCGAATTAATTAGTGTGATGGAAAGAGAGCTTGATTACAGTCAGGAACTTGCCTTTGGTCAATATTTCAATGAACGCTATAAAGACTTTGAGAACATCCGCATTCCGAAATTTTATGAGAAATTGAGCACAAAGCGTGTACTTGTTATGGAATGGATGAGCGGTGAGAAAATTACGGATATCTCTTTTATGAAACAGCATGGTATTAATCGCGAGGCAATTTCCAAGAGTCTATTTGATTTTTACATAGACCAATTTCTTAATCCAGGGAAGTTTCATGCAGATCCACATGCAGGGAATATTCTAATTCAAAAGGATGGAAAAATTGCCATTCTTGATTTTGGGATGATTGGTGAAATAAAAAAACAGGACACAGAATACTTTAAACTGTTAGTACAAGGTTTTATTATTGATAATTATGATATTGTCATTGATGCACTTGATAAGATGAATTTCCTTTTGCCAAATGCAGATAAGAAAAAAATTAAAGAAGTAATCCAGGATACAGTTGAAATGTATTCCGATGGCTCATTAAAAAACTTAGATTCACAAACGGTCAATCAGCTCTTTGATGAGATTACTGCAGTCATTAAAGACCAGCCAATTCAAATGCCGGCAGATTATACTTACCTGCTTAGAGCAATCGCTATTGTTGTCGGTATTCTGTTTGCAATCAATCCGAACATGGATATTGTAAAATGGGGGAAGGATAAGATTAAGGATTGGTTTGGTACGCGCAGCATTGCAGAATCCGTCGCCAAACAATATGTGAAGAATGCAGCCGAACCTTTTTTATACTATCCACGTGCACTGTTAAACTTTCTGGATAGTGGTGAACGCGATCGCGCTTGGGATAAAGAAAAATTTAATTTGCAAATGAGGCATCATTATTATTTACTATTAGAGGTTTTTTCCTTTATTATGGTAGTAGTGGGGACGGTAACAAGTCTCTATTATTTTAAAGCACAAGAACCTCTTTTTGGCTATATTGGTTTAGGAATTACTGTTGTTTTTCTAACTTTGCTGAATGTCATTTTGATTTTTCATCGCAGAATGATGCGAAGCCACAGGAAGAAGGGGGTGTAGATGATGAGTGATTATCTAAAAAAAGGATTCCTGCTTGGACTTGGTGCTGCAATAAGTGGCAAGGAAAAGCTGGAGAAAAAGTTAAATGAGCTTGTTGATAAAAATGAATTATCGCAAGAACAAGCAAAACAAGTTATGAATGATTTCATCGATAAGGGTGAAATGAAACAGGAAGAATGGTCTGCAAAACAGAAAGGGCAAGCGAAAAAGTGGGCAGCGGACTTTGGTATTGCTACAAAGGAAGATATTGCTGAACTTGAGGCAAAAGCCTCTGCACTTGAAGATAGGCTTGCTGCATTAGAAATAAAATTGAATAATCAAGAACAATAATTGCATAGAGCTGGCTTCCTTTTTGGCCGGTTCTTTTCATTCATGTTCTTGAACAGTGTTTTATTGTGCTTTATAATAAACTTTAACATGCTATTTTACTAAGAGGAGGCTGCGAGCAATGTGCGGTTTTGAAAAACTCTGCTTGGAAACAAAAGGTAAACTAGGAAGAGCATTGAAGGATAATGAAGTAGAATTTCTTCGCTGGCTCTATGATCGTCATATTAAAGAAATAGCAAGTAAGCAAAAAGTAAAAAAGCATGATGAATTTATCTGAACATCCTTAGCATATAACTGCTAAGGTTTGTTTTTGTTCGGGAAGTGTTAATTGCTTGAAGACTCATGTTATAATATGAAGGCTAACAGATGACCGAAGGAGTGACAAGAAACGGTGGATAATCTTACAGTGATAAATAAAATGATTAGAGAGCTTGAAGCAGCAAAAGAGCAAGAACAAAAACAAGCAGTATTGAAGCATATCAGCAATGTACAGCTATTATGTGAATTATTTTTGGAGGATGAAGCAACAGAAACAGCACCTCCAAAAAAACCTGCCACTGCAATTTCAGAGCTAGAAATCAAGGCAATGCTTGGAGAGAATTACCATCGTGAGGAAAAGAAGATAAAGCAAAATCATTCTGACCATGAAGATGCAAATGGAGATTCCATATTTGATTTTTAACAAAAGGATTACATAGAAGGAGGCAGAAAGAAATGAAATTATTTTTACTTTTAGGTGCAATTAATGGATTCTTGGCTGTTGCGTTAGGAGCCTTTGGCGCTCATGGATTAGAAGGAAAAGTGACAGAAAAACAATTGGCAACATGGGAAAAGGCAGTCGACTACCAAATGTTCCATGCTGTTGCTCTTTTTGTGACGGGGCTTGTTATGGCGAAGTTTCAAAGCGGAAGTCTTACTGGAGCAGGCTGGATGTTCTTGATAGGAATCATTCTATTTTCGGGCAGCTTGTACATCTATTCAACGACTTCAGTTAAAACATTTGCAATGATTACGCCAATTGGCGGAGTTGCTTTCCTAATTGGCTGGATACTGCTTGGGACAGCGATTATGAAGTATTTATAATGACGTCAGGAATCTTGTGGCTTAAGTGATGAGAGATTCAAAAAAGAAAGATTAAAGCCGTTGCAAGAAGGAACAGGATACCTGCACGAATTGCCTGTTTAAGGCTTTGCAGCTGACGATTAGCAGCCAAAGCAGTAAAATTGTGTATGAAGGCATCACAGGCTAGGCTGACAATAATAAGGTATATTGCTAGTGTGATAAATAGAACAGAAGCTTGAATGAGGGCGATAATTCCAATAAGTATAGATAATCCAAGGGCAATCAGCTCAAGCTGTATAATCTTTTCGTATGAATGTCTCATTGCGGAAGACCCCCTTCAAGCATGAAAGGATGGCAAGTCTGAATCAAGCTGCCATCCTTATTTTATGTGTAGAATCTCTTTTTAGCGAATGATTAAACTAGCGTGGAGAAAAAGTATCCAATTGACCATTGTTATACGGATATTCATAATTAATTTCCTCATTAAATGTTACATAATCAAGATATATCATTAATAGTAGTATGCGGCGTCCAGTCCCTTCCTCACTTAAAATAATATGATCTCTTCCAGCTGCTTCAATAAAACCAGTAAATGTTCTTTGATTACTCCCTTCAAACGTCAGATGAAAGGTTCCGAGTTTCCCCCGATTAAGCCGTAAAATATTTTCAATGTACGACTGCTGTATTGGCAGCATGTCTTGATTATCACCAGCTTGTTGTCCATTTGAGGGCATCATCTGTCTATATTGCTGATATACTGGCTGAAATGGGAATGGGGCGGCTTGTGGGTAAAATGGTGGCTGGTATGCAAATGGATATCCTTGTTGCTGGTTAGCTTCTCTTTCTTCACTCAAATACAAAACCTCCTTATCTTCTTAAGTTTTTAACGGTAAACGGTTGGGCAATCATTAGGGTTAGGGGCATAGAAACAATGAGATTTATACCTGCCCACATTCCATTGGTCATACCACTGTGCCGGACATTCAGCAGCTGGCATGAAAAACCACAGAGAATTTGTTGCCGGATGCTGCCGTTCTCCTTGAAGAATCCTTTCTGCTAATCGCATATCTATGTCCCTGGCACGCTGGTAAAAGTATCCTTTCTGTGTCGCTTCAAACCCTCCTGGACTTTGAAAAACCATGTCATTAATCGTACGGATGTTAATGAAATCTAAGCAATCAGCAAGGACACGATTGATTCCCGCATTGCCAACCATCAGCATTCCGAGTTCGCCTTCCCCCTCCGCTTCTGCACGCATTAACCGAGCTAAAAGTTCAACCTCTTTCTCGTTATGTGCGACAATCGCCATCCATTAATCCCTCTTTTCTAAAACAATTAAAAGCAATCAATTATTCACTAATTATATGTATGTCGGAAAGATGAAATCATGACAAAAACCCTCCTAACTTTCGAAGTGAAAGCTAGAAGGGCTGGAATTGTTTATTCTATATACCGCAGCCTGCTGATCCTTTGTCCAGGGGACTGACAGCTTCTACAGCTTGAAATAATTTGCAAATTCGTTTTCAGGCAGGTACGCCCCGATCATAAAGTCACCGAATTCAGCAAACTTTGTTGTTACTTCATCAAAACGCATTTCGTAAACAATTTTTTTAAATTGTAATGGGTCATGAGCGAATAAAGTTACGCACCATTCCCATTCATCAAGTCCAATGGAACCGCTGATAATTTCTTTTACTTTCCCAGCATATTTGCGTCCTGTCGTTCCATGCTCATAGAGTAATCTCGTGCGTTCTGCTTTTGATATTTCAAACCAGTTAGCATGTGGCTCACGGCGGCGTGCCATTGGATAGAAGCATGCATATTCCCATTTAGGCAGAATCGGATACAAACGTGCTTCTACTTGTGGAGAAAGCGCACGATCCTTACCTTCATCCATCGGGTTATGCATCGTCATTTCTACGATGGAAACATATGAATGAGCAGGAATCAGAAAATCACCTAGCTTCGAACGATTGATATCCCGTTTAATTTCTTCGAGTTCATCCATTGTTGGACGCAGAAAGATAAATAATAAATCAGCTTTATTGCCGATTACTTTATAAAGAGATTGACTGCCATTCTTATCATCCTCCACAGCATCCCATTTTTTTATGAGTGCTTGAAATTCATCAATAGCAGCTTTTCTTTCTTCTTCAGATGTCAATTTCCATGTTGGCCAATCAAATGTGCGTGTGTCATGCAACTTACACCAGCCGTCCATTGTTACTACTGCTTCAGCCATTCAAATCTCTCCTTTTATTTAATATGTACAACTAGTTTTAACTATAGCATAAACGGTTAAACGGATTCATCTAAGAACATCATGTTTTAGGGGATTGTCATAGCTTTGTCAAACTATCTGCAGCAAATGATTGGATTACTTTCATTTGATCATGTTATTAGATAAAATAAGACATAATACTCCAAGTGTTCGTTTAGTCTGGTAAAAATACTGCTAAATCTTTTTGGATACACTAACTATAAAATGAGTAATGGAGGTTGTTTATCATTGAGTAATTTATTTAAAACATTAACAAAGAAAATATCCTCTGCAAATAAGAGAATTGTCTTTCCAGAAGCCCTGGATGAGCGTGTCCTTACAGCTGCAAGCATGCTAAGCAAGGAGGAAATAATTCTTCCGGTTTTAATCGGCAATGCAGCGAGTGTAAAGGAAAAAGCAGCTCAACTTATGTTAGACATTTCTGGATGCAAGATTATTGATCCGAATAAATATCATGAATTTGAAAATATGGTTGCTGTTTTTGTTGAGCGCCGTAAAGGAAAGGCAACAGAAAAAGCTGCCCGAGAAATCTTACAGGACGAAAATTATTTTGGGACCATGCTTGTTTACTTAAACAAAGCAGATGGTCTTGTAAGTGGCGCTGTACATTCAACATCTGATACAGTGCGTCCAGCATTACAATTAATTAAGACAAAAGCAGGAATTAAAAAAACATCTGGCGTCTTTATTATGACCCGTGAAGAGGAAAAATATGTATTCGCTGACTGTGCGATTAATATTTCTCCAGATGCAGCTGATTTAGCAGAAATTGCCGTAGAAAGTGCTGTAACTGCGCGCTTATTCAATATTGAGCCACGTGTCGCGATGCTTAGCTTTTCAACTAAGGGTTCAGCGGTCTCTGAGGAAACAGAGAAGGTGGTTGCAGGCTTAGAGCTGGCAAAAATAAAGAATCCGGCACTTGTGGTTGATGGCGAACTCCAGTTTGATGCAGCTTTTGTCCCAAGTGTTGCCGAGAAGAAGGCACCTGATTCAATGCTGAAGGGAAAGGCTAATGTTTTTATTTTTCCTAATCTAGAGGCAGGAAATATTGGTTATAAAATTGCTCAGCGTTTAGGAGGATTTGAGGCAGTGGGGCCAATAGTTCAAGGTTTGAATCAGCCTGTAAATGACCTGTCCCGCGGATGCAGTGCAGAGGATGTATATCATTTAGCAATTATTACAGCAGCTCAAGCATTGGAAGCGTGAATGAAAGAATAGTGGACTGAAAAAAGAAAAGTTCCAGGTATTCCGCCTGCAAAGGGGAACACCTGGAACTTTATTTCACTTAACAGAATGCAGCTGATTTTGCCTTTGATTTGCAAATATACAATTCCCTCTGCCGTGGGGAATACACATTGGTGTGCCAAAGAAGGGATCGCAGGCAATATTGCATTTCATGTCAAAAACATTCAATACAAGCTCAGACGTAATTGTATCTTCAGGTTTCCCCTGAGCAAATACCTTCTTATTCTTTATTGCAATAATATGATGTGCATATCTGCTCGCAAGATTTAAATCATGCAGTACCATAATAATGGTGCGGCCATCTTTTTCGTTTAATTCAAATAGTAAATCAAGCACATCAATCTGGTGTGTCATATCTAAATAGGTTGTCGGTTCGTCCAATAAAATTAAATCAGTCTGCTGTGCTAATGTAAGTGCAATCCAGGCACGCTGCCGCTGTCCGCCAGACAAAGCATCTACAGGACGATCGCTTAGGTCTGTTAAATTCGTTGCTTGCAGAGCTTCCTGCACTGCTGCTTCATCTTCCTTTGACCATTGCTTAACAAACTGGCGATATGGATGTCTTCCTTGTTTCACAAGTTCATAGACAGTTAAACCATCTGGAGTAGTTGGCCCTTGTGGAAGAATGGCGAGCTGCTTTGCAACATCCTTCGTGCGCATTTTTGAAATAGCTTCCCCATTTAAAATTACCTGTCCTTCTTTAGGCTTTAGAAGGCGAGCTAAAGACCGCAATAATGTAGATTTGCCGCAGCCATTTGGACCAATTAATACAGTGATTTTCCCTTTAGGAATTTCTGCGCTTAAATCATCTATAATTATTTTTTCACCAAACCCGAGTGTTAAATGGTTCGCAGATAAAGTTTGCATTTGTATCGCTCCTTAAAAAGCGGATATTAATAAATAACTATGTTAATAAAGGTACTCATTCATACTCATTGTATTTCCTTGATAGACAATAGTCAATGCGAATTCTTTCCATCAAAAATTTCATTTTTACCGGACTTTTTGAATATTCTCTCTAAAGAATCAATCATTTCACTAATGTATCTAATAGAGCATCAATTGTTTGTTCCGAGGCGTTTAATCCTACATTTGTCCAGTTTCCAGCTTCGTACAGCACATACACATGGTCATTTTGTTCGGCAGGAATGCTTTTCCATACTTCGCTGTTTTCCAATATTTCTAATCCTTCTTCACCTTCTGATGCTAAGAGAAACACATGATCAGCATCAAGCTCAGAAAGTTTTTCAAGGGAAAGGGCATCCCAGGTTGCAGAGGCGTCTCCTAAATCATCGACAAGGTCAGGAACATTTACGTCTAACTCCTGATACATTACTTCTGCACTGTGACGGTCTTTTTCAAATGTGAAAAATTTCCCGCCAACTACCCATATTGCTGCAACTGTTTCATCACCCAATGCGTCAGCTAGTTCGTCACGGGCTGCTTCAATCTTTTCCTCATAATCGTTTAATGCAGTGGCGGCAGCATCTTCCTTTCCAAGCAATGTGCCAAATGTTTCAATTTGCTCGCGCCAGTCCCCGGTCGTTTCTTCACTCATTACATAAGTAGGGGCAATTTTGTTATACTCTTCGAATGTTCCTTCATAATTTTCCATATTGTTTTCTAAAATGATGAGGTCGGGCTCATAGCTCATGACTTGCTCTAAAGGCAATGTCCACTCGATTTTAGGAAGGTCAGCAAGCTGTGCTTCAAGATGTCCTTGTAAGCTTTCGCCAATTGCCCATTTTGCAACAGGAGTCACACCAATTGCTAACAGCGCATCTTCATGAAATGGTGCAAGCACTTGTTCCACATTCTCAGGGATTGTGAAATCATCTCCTAAACCAGATTTAATCGTTGTTTCCTTCGTATCTGATCCAGCTGCATCTGTCGTTGAATTGCTCTTATCACTTCCGCATGCAGAAAGAATAAATAAAGTAGTACAAAGCAGACTAAAAAAGATTAGTTTTTTTCTATTATCAATATGCATTATTTTACCCCTTTATGGTATAATTTATATTCATTACTTCATTGATAATGATAATCACTTTCATATAAGATGTCAATCTCGAAAAGAGCTATTTTGAGCCGTTTTATCGCAGTGGAACTGGCAGTAAGATTCCACTTCAAGAAATAAGGAGACATTTTTAATTCTAGGTGGGAGAACGGGCAGCTGGTAACGGGCTGATTGGTTCAATTAACGTTTCAGTGGGGATGAAAAGAAGCCCCACTGAACGCAGTTTCACTTTGTTATTTACATAGATTTGGATAGGAGACTTTTATGCGTACATTCATTCATCAGTCTGCAGTGTGGAGAACTTGTATTAATTTAGCAGCCATGATTCTTATTTTTTTTGCGATAGGTATTTCCATTTCTTATGGAGCAACCGACATTGAACTCATTACTGTTTGGCAGGCTGTTATTCATTTTAATCCAGACTTAACAACACATCAGGTTATTCAGGAGCTGCGTCTCCCACGTGCATTGTCGGCAGGATTAGTTGGTGCTTTTCTTGCTGTATCCGGTGCAGTAATGCAGGGGATGACGAGAAATCCCCTGGCATCTCCATCAATTATGGGGGTTACGGATGGTGCTGCATTTGCTTTAGTAATGATGTTAGCCTTTTTCCCTGATATTTCAAACTTCGGTTTGACGCTTGCATCCTTCATAGGAGCTGGTGCAGCAGTTACATTAGTTTTCACGATTGGCACCCTTTCTGCAGGCGGCTTAACACCGGTAAAATTGGCATTAGCAGGTGTTGCGATTGGAACAATGCTCCGTTCCATTTCATCAATTTTTTCTTTGCACTTTCAATTAGAGAAGGAAATGGGCTTCTGGCTTGCAGGCGGATTAGATGGGACAAGCTGGTCATCTGTAAAAATATTGCTTCTTGCTGGTACTGCTGGTCTGCTAGTTGCTTTATTAATCGCTAAGTCGATTACGGTGCTTAGTTTAGGGGACGACATTTCAACAGGATTAGGACAAAATAATCTATTTATAAAGATTTTAGGAATCATAGCGGTATTGATTTTGACAGGTGTGGCTGTTTCCATTGCTGGGGCTGTTGGGTTTGTGGGACTTATTATACCTCATATTACGAGATTTATTATGGGAACCGATTACCGCTGGATTATTCCAACCTCTGCACTTTTTGGAGCCTTGCTTCTCGTTTTATCAGATGTTGCAGCAAGAATGGTGAATGCACCATTTGAAACACCAGTCGGGGCAATTACCTCTTTAATTGGGGTACCCTTCTTTCTCTATTTAGCTAGAGGAAGTGGAGGTGGGAAATAATGCAGAAAGTAAAGCAAAAGCGGTTTGTCATTATCATCATGGTACTTATTCTGCTTTTAATTGGACTGTTTTTTATTAGCCTGAGTATCGGTGTCATTCACATTTCACCAAAAGAAGTGATACAAACACTGCTCCAAAAAGGAACAGAAAGACAAGAGCTTGTTTTATTTGAATTTCGTCTGCCGAGAATGGTGCTTGCGATATTAATTGGCGCAGGTTTGGCTGTATCAGGGGCAATTCTTCAGGGAATAACAAAAAATGAGCTTGCTGACCCTGGTATATTAGGGATTAATACGGGAGCAGGCTTGGCAGTTGTCTTATTTATTTTTTTCCTGAGAGAGTTCTTTCCGGAAGCAAATACACTCTCGACGTTTCTAATGCCATTTGCCGCGCTGGTTGGAGCACTGTTTGCCGCTTTTTTAATCTATGTTTTAGCCTGGAAAAAAGGTGTAAATCCAATTCGGCTTGTCCTGGTTGGAATTGGGGTAAATGCCGCTTTTGGAGCAATTTTAACGATCCTGCAATTAAAAATGGATCCGCAAAATTATCGCTTTGTAACAATTTGGCTGTCAGGTGATATCTGGAATGCAAATTGGGATTTCGTGCTTGCGTTAGCACCTTGGATATTCATTCTCATACCAATTGCTTTACAAAAGGCAAGGGCCCTGAATGTATTCAACCTTGGCGACGAGATCGCGGCAGGATTAGGGACAAGTGTTGAAAAAGAACGGGGAATATTACTGCTGATTGCAGTCGCTTTGGCTGGTGCTTCTGTAGCAGCTGGTGGAGCAATTGCTTTCTTAGGCTTGGTTGTTCCGCATATTGCCAGAAGATTAATCGGACCACTGCATCAATATCTTATTCCGATTTCCGCACTTATTGGTGCATTATTATTAATGGTTGCTGACACAATTGGCAAAAATGTGTTAGCACCATCGGAAATACCAGTCGGTATAGTTGTAGCAATTATCAGTGTGCCATACTTTGTCTATCTATTAATGAAAGCAAACTAATTTTGAATTGGAGAAGGGTTACAATGGAGAAACAAGAGGATATTTTTGATGTAACCATTGTTGGTGGCGGGCCAGTCGGCTTATTTACCGCCTTTTACAGTGGTATGCGGGAATTGAAAACAAAAGTGATTGAATATCTGCCATATCTTGGGGGCAAAGTTCCTTATTTTTATCCGGAAAAAATAATTCGTGATGTTGGCGGTGTGAAACAGGCTTCTGGAGAGGCATTTACAAAGGAATTAATTGAACAGGCAATGACATTTGACCCAACGATTGTGTTGGAAGAGCAAGTGGTGGCAATGGAAAAAAGGCAGGATGGAATTTTCCAATTAACGAGTCATAATGGGGCAAAACATTATACAAGAACAATTATACTCGCTACAGGGTTTGGCGCGCTTAAATCTGTCAAGCTGGACCTGACCCAGGCTGCAGCTTTTGAGAATCAGAGTTTATTTTATTCCATTCATAAACTTTCTGAGTACAGTGGAAAAAAGGTGCTGATTTCTGGCGGGGGAAATAGTGCAGTAGATTGGGCTAATGAATTGGAACCTATCGCAGCTAAAGTAATGCTCGTTTATCGCAAGCCAAAGTTTACGGGAATAGAGAGCAGCATAACGCAGATGATGGATTCTGCAGTGGAGGTGCTGCAGCCCTATGAGATTGTCAACCTGCAAGGTCAGGCGGGACAGCTAAATCGGGTTACGGTCAAGCAAGTGGAAACGGGAGAAATGAACGAGCTTGAGGTTGATGCGTGCATTGTCAATCATGGTTTTCAGATTGATCTAGGTCCAATAGCGGCGTGGGGGATGGAAATGAAGGATGGCATGGTAACAGTTGACAGCTCGATGTCCACTTCCATTCCTGGGATTTTTGCTGTCGGTGACATTGCCGTATATCCCCACAAACTGGGTTTAATTGCTGGCGGATTCAATGAGGGTCCGATTGCAGTTAATCAGGTGAAACAATTTATCACTCCTGAAGAACCGCTCCCACATTTATTTTCGACAAACTATGACCCGCTAATAAGCGAAGATAAGTAGATGTGCCCGGGGGTGGGGAAGCCTTGCTCTTAAAAAGGCGCGCGTGAAACGACCGAACCCGCGCTTGAAAAGGCCGCGTCCGCGCATACATGGTGGTCATGCGCGAGGTGGCCGCGCGCGTTCGACAAAAGAGCGCGCATCAAAGGTGTTTGCCCGCGCATGAATCAAGATTCGCCGCGCGTGAATGTGGGCTAGCCGCGCATACATGGTAGTCATGCGCGGGTAAGCCCGTTTTACGCGCGGGTAGGTCGTTTTCATGCGCGGCTAAACCTGTTTCACGCGCGCCTGCCAGCTCTCCCTCTGTACAATAACCAGGTTTTTCTAATTGAATCCGCCCACCCTACTTTGATTCTCCAATTACTGCATTCCGCTTTACCATCTGCTCATACCTTTTCGCAAATGTCTCTTCTTCTGCGGCAGAAAAGTCTGTTATTACAATTTCTTCACTAAAGGTTTCCAGTGTGTGATATACACGGTGAATCATGTCATTAATGGTTAATGGAACCCCAAGCAGCTGTGCTAAAGAACCCATTACTTCAGGGGTAACCATCGGATATACAAACTTGGTTTCTTCATTTTTCTTGCTCAGCTGATAGAATCTGCGGATGTGACTGGCCCGTTCATAACTGTCACCATCTATATCCAGATAAATTTGAACGGCAGCTGCATCCTTGATTCTGCGCTGGGAAATACCTGCGAACTTTTTCCCGGCAATACTCAAATCATAATCTCCTGGACAATAAGAACCGACAATTTCATATGCCTCAATTTCGGAAGTGAGATCACGCAACATATATTCAACAAACCGCACCATTGCTTCATAACAATCATGAATGGAAAGCTGCTGTACATCTGGAATAATGAATGACAGATTTAAAACAGCCTGATCTAAAGCAACTGCCAGACCACCGGAATTACGGACGACGACCTCATAGCCTGCTTGCATTAAATAGGTGATTCCCTCATCAATATACGGAAGCTTGGCATCTGGAATCCCGAGTACAATTGTTTTTGGGTGTGCCCATAAACGGAAAGCAGGAGGAGACTCTCTTGCACTGACTGCAGTCGCAATGGCATCATCAATCGCAAACGAAGTCATTGCCGTATATTTTTTATTTTGAAACATCGTTATATTTGTATGGTCAACATAACGAAAGGTTTTATGTCTAATGATTTCTTCCCAATTCTTCATCCTTTTCTCCTTATCCTTTTTTCATTGGTCTATCTATTATATACTAGAATGGAGGAATCACCGAAAAGAAACGGATGGAGAGATATTGGAATGGCATATAAAAATGAGCAATTATCTGAGGAAAAGGTATTTAAAGATCCTGTTCACCGCTATGTACATGTGCGGGATCGTGTCATTTGGGATCTGATTGCGGCACCAGAATTTCAGCGGCTTCGGCGTATTAAGCAGCTTGGAACAACAAATTTAACATTTCATGGTGCAGAGCATAGCCGGTTTAACCATTCGCTCGGTGTATATGAGATTGTCCGCAGAATTTTATATAATTTTAAAGACCGTCCTCACTGGAATAATGAAGAACGCCTGCTATGTCTTTGTGCAGCCCTCCTTCATGATTTGGGACATGGTCCATTCTCTCATTCCTTTGAGAAAGTGTTTAAATTGGATCACGAGTATTTTACACAGGAAATTATTGTGGGCAATACGAAAATCAATGAAATTCTTGAAAGGGTGGAGCAGGACTTTTCCCGAAAAGTCGCTGATGTGATTGCAAAAACCTATGAAGATCAATTAGTAGTCAGTCTGATATCGAGTCAGATTGATGCAGACCGCATGGATTATCTGCAGAGAGATGCCTATTATACTGGTGTAAGCTACGGGCACTTTGATATGGAAAGAATCCTTCGTGTGATGCGCCCGATTGAGGATCAAGTCGTGATTAAATCGACTGGGATGCATGCAGTGGAAGATTATATTATGAGCCGCTATCAAATGTACTGGCAGGTTTATTTCCATCCAGTCACGCGCAGCGCAGAAGTGATTTTGTCAAAAATACTCCATCGGGCGAAATATTTGTACGAGTCACCAGACTATACTTTTAAACTGGAGCCTACGCATTTTATCTCATTTTTTGAGGGGAATGTTGTGCTTGAGGATTATATTAAATTAGATGAAAATATTGTACAATATTATTTTCAGCTTTGGCAGGAAGAAGAGGATGAAATAATTCGCGACCTCTGTGAGCGCTTTATCAATCGCTGGCTATTTAAATATATTGAGTTTAACCCGTATCATCAGATGAATGACTGGCTGCAGCTGACCCAGTTATTCGAGCAGGCGGGAATTGACACGGAATATTATCTCGTTGTTGACTCTTCCTCCGATCTCCCGTACGATTTTTACAGACCAGGGGAAGAAGAGGAACGTCTGCCAATTCATTTGCAGATGCCGGATGGCAGTTTAAAGGAGCTTTCACGTCATTCCGATATTGTAGAAGCGATTTCCGGGAAAAAACGGACAGATCACAAGCTGTATTTTCCACTGGACAAGTTAAATCAATTAGAAGATGAGGCAGTGAAACAAGCGATTTTGGAAATTCTTTTTGGTCAGGGAGAGAGATAGAATGTTGATTAACCATGCAAAATTAATACGTTTTTTTCAGATTGCCAATGAGATTACTGGACGAAAAAAACTGCAAAAGATGATTTATATTTTACAAAAGTGCAATATACCATTTGAAGAAAAGTATCAATTTCATTTTTATGGTCCCTATTCTGAAGAGCTGACATTAAGGGTGGAAGAGCTCTGTAATCTTGGCTTTTTAATGGAAAAACGTGAGGAAAAGACAAGCTATTATCAATATCGTTATCAAATCACAACAGCAGGTGAGGAATTTCTAAAGCAATTCTCCATCGACTTACCTGAAATGACAGAAAAGATAGAGCTGCTTAAAGAAAAAAGCGCCCGATTTCTCGAACTTGTTTCTACAATGCTTTATTTTGATTACCTGGAGGAGCATGAACAAATTGCGAAGCTTCATCAGATGAAGCCAAAGCAGAATTTTGCAGATCAGGAAATTAAGGAAGCATTGCATTTTATTCAACAAATCCAACATTAAATCAAAATAGAAAGGGGTTTTATCAAATGAGTAATGAACAGCCGAAAAAGAAAAATGCGTTTACGATTATTAAGGATGATTCAACGGATGGTCATGGTGGTTTTGGAGCAGGAGCAATCAGCTTAGAAAATATGTCCTCTGTTATTGTCGATCCAACTGAAAATAAGGCATATGTTGATATGGGAGCGATGCATGCGCGGAGTGATGTGGAGCGTCGAGTGAAGTGGCTTCCGAATAAAGATGAAGTACCAAATGGCAAGCTTTATTGGATTGTGTGGGTGAATGTTGACCGTAATGAAAATGGCATGTATTATGCAGGGGTGGCTGGAAGTGAAATCCGGGTCGACCGTGAAATAAAGCGTGCATACAAATCAATGGCTGAGCATGTTAACCATATGGAAAAATCATTAAAAAATAAAATTGTGCTTGATCATATGGACGAGCATTCAAAAGGATTATTGCGCGACTATCTTATCGAGTATAATGAAGAAATGTGGAATAATTCTTCAGATGAATTGAAAAAAGCACTTGCAGTAAAGTGAACGTTAATATGGCTCAAAAATGAACATTTTGTGACGGAGGTTTAAATGCGCGTTAAAGAGTTGTACTTTGCTTGAGAACTTTGTAAAATGATAATTACATGGGCTATCTCATGAATTGCTAGGACAAAAAAGCAACCAACATCTGGTGAACTGGACATTCACAGGCTGTTGGTTGCTTTTGTTATAAGGGTCTCTGCCAGTCGGGCTGGAGTTATCGTATAGGCAGTGTACCTATGAGGAGATTACGTTTACTCATTAAAGAAAAGCTGAAACCATTTTTTAAATAACCCGGTATCCGAATCCTCCTCCTGCTCAGGAATAGCCAACTCCTCACAATATCCTTCTGGCTCTGTTCCTTTGATAAAGTACATCATCTTATTTTCCCCGCAGTTGGGTGCTGCCCTTAAGCCTGTTGCAATATCAATTGGAATGCCAACAACCCCTTTTGGAGCCTTGAAGAATTCCTCCTTTTTCCCTTTATGCGCCTCCTCCATTACCTGAGCCCATACCTCTTTTGCATAGTTTGCTTCAGCAAGCTTTTCAATTTTACGATTGTCATCATAGCCTGTCCAGACACCAGTGACAACGTTTGGACTATAGCCAATCATCCAGTTGTCAGCCGGCGTTGTTCCAGACTTCCCCGCATAGGCTCTTGTCAACTCACTTGCGATATTACTACCAGTCACAGGCATATAGCCATTCAACTTTGGGTCAAAAATACCTTGGAGCAGCTGTGTCAGCATGAAAGTGCTTTGAGCATCCAATACCTGCTCCTGTTTCCCAGGCTTTCTTGTGAAAATAACTTTATCACTTTTGTCGGTAATTTTTTCAATCGTATAGGCTGAAAGCTCCTTGCCGCCGTTTGCCAGCATGCCATAGGCCGTCACTAATTTTTCTAAAGAAACTGCAGCGGTCCCTAATGCAAGCGATGGAACTGCTGGCAGTGACTCAAAGCCAAACTTGCTTGCTGTCTTTACTAACGTTTCAGGTCCTAAATAAAGATGGGTCCTGACCGCATAGACATTGTCTGATAAAGCAATAGCCTGAGCGAGTGTAATCGGCTCATTTGCATAATAATGATTAAAATTACTTGGCTGATAGCTCTCTCCATTTGGCAATGTAAACGTAGTTGGCTTACTCATCAGCTTTGTTAAGGGTGTATAGCCATTTTCCAGTGCTGCATAGTATAAAAACGGTTTAAAGCTCGAACCTGGCATTCGCTTTGCTGAACGGACACGATTGAACATGCTTTGGCTATAATCCCTGCCGCCAGAGAGCGCAAGGATTGCACCAGTCTCCGGCTCGAGGGAAAGGACTGCCGCCTCAAGCTCACTTTCTGAAGGTATCTTTTCTTTCAGTGTATTCTCTGTTTCAGCCTGCAGCGTTTCGTCTAAAGTCGTATATATTTGATAGCCTCCTGAACGAATTTCCTCCTCTGTTAAATCAAGCAGCTGAGCAGCTTCCTGTAAAACAATATCTTGAAAGTAGGGAGCCGTTTCAAGATTAGCTGTACTTGCTGCAGCTGCATAATTGAATGCTTCCTGTTTTGCCACCGCATATTCCGCATCTGTTATACTGTCATTCTCCCATAATAGCTTGAGAATCATATCCTTTCGTGCATTGGCATTTGCTTCATTGTTTAATGGAGAATAATAGGTAGGACCCTTAGGAATTCCAGCAAGCATTGCCGCCTCAGCCCAGCTGAGGTTTTCTTGAGATTTGGCAAAAAAGTATTCACTCGCCGCTTCCGCACCATATGCACCGTGTCCATAGTAAATCGTATTTAAATAGCCCTCCAAAATTTCATCCTTTGTATAATGCATCTCAAGCCGCACTGTATAAATAGCTTCTTTCAGCTTTCGCATCCAGGTTTTTTCATGTGTTAAATAAAGATTTCTTGCCAGCTGTTGTGTAATGGTACTTGCACCTTCTTTAAGTGAAAGTGTCCGCAGATTATTCCAAATAGCACCGCCAATTCTTTTTAAATCAAAGCCGTAGTGATCGTAGAAATGCTGATCCTCCAGCAGTATAGCAGCTGTCACTATTTTTTTAGACAGATTATCCCTCTCTACCCAATTCCGATTCTCCACTCCTTTTTCCACACCAATTATTTCATCGTTTGCACTATAAAGTGTTGTATTTTCTTCCGGATTCATCTCGGGGGGACCCATCAGAAAAATAAACAGAAAAAAGCAAGCAGTGAAAATGACTGCAGCTCCAATTAGAAAGAGAAAGCTTTTTGTCAGTATACGAATTTTTTTAATCAACCAGGTCCACCTCCCTGAATACAGGTTCAAAATCAAGTGTGCTTTACGAAATTCGGAATGTTATTTTTACAAGTTTTTCGAACATCGTCTATACAATTCTTTTCTTTTTAGTATGGGAAAAGAATCAAGGAATTAAACAGAAGGGGGTTCATATTTATTTTTCTATATGAAACATGGAAAATGATTGAAAAACATACAGGTTTACCGCTATAATAAGGACATTATAAAGTTAAGAGGCGATAGGGATGATTCAGCCGAAAAAACAGGTAGCTATTCACCTGAAAACGGTTATTCATGATACGGGTCAGAAAGAAGAGAACGAATTAAAAGCCACTGGTACTTTTTATTCCAGGAATCATTTGGATGTGCTGACGTACAGCGAGCGCGTGGAAGGGGATAGGGATATAAATACACTTATTACTATCCAGCCCGAGCATGTGGCAATTAAACGTGCAGGCGCCGTATCGATGCACCAGCAGTTTCAAATGAGAAAACTTACAGAGAGTGTCTATCAGCACCCGCATGGGAATTTTCGTATGGAGACATTTACGAATGAAATCGTATATCGTGCCCCTGATGAGCAGCCTGGACGACTGCGCTTAGCATATACCGTTAAATTAAATGGGCAAAATGAAAGAAATCATACATTAGAGCTATTATTTACAGAGGAGGACTCCCAGTGAACACATTAGAACAAACGGAAATCAAGTTAAAAGAAGAAATTGGCCGGGCGGCGATTGCGGCAGGACTAGTTACATCAGTAGATCTTCCTGAGATTATTTTAGAAAAACCAAAAGATAAATCCCATGGGGACTTTGCAGCAAATATTGCAATGCAACTGGCACGTATTGCGAAGAAAGCACCACGGCAAATAGCTGAAGCAATTATAAAAGAAATAAACCAGGAGAAAGCTTCCATTCAGCAGATTGATATTGCGGGACCAGGTTTTATTAACTTTTTCATGAAAAATGATTTTCTTCGTGAGATTATTCCTGCAATTCTTGAACAGGGCGAGGATTATGGGAAAACAGATGCAGGTAAGGGTGAACGTGTCCAAGTAGAGTTTGTGTCTGTAAATCCTACAGGTGACCTGCACTTAGGACATGCGCGCGGCGCAGCTTACGGTGATGTACTATGTAATTTACTTGCAGCAGCTGGCTATCGTGTAGAACGTGAATATTATATTAATGATGCCGGCAGCCAAATTGTTAATCTCGGACTTTCCGTAGAAGCACGTTATCTCGAGCAGCTTGGCCGGGATGCGGAAATGCCAGAGGACGGCTATCGTGGTCAGGTGATCATTGATATAGCCAAAGCAATTATTGCAAAAGATGGTGAAAAATGGCTGGATAAAACACACGAAGAACGTCTTGATTATATGAAAGAATTTGGTCTTGCAGCATCACTGAAAAATATTGAAAAAGATTTAAAGGACTTTCATGTTGTCTTTGATAACTGGTTCTCCGAGCGCTCGCTTTATAAGGAAGGACAAATTCCAGAAGCAATAGAAAAACTGAAAGAAAGAGATTTTATTTACGAGAAGGATGGGGCAACCTGGTTTAAGTCAACTGCATTTGGTGATGACAAGGATCGTGTCGTCATTAAACAGGATGGCAGCTATACGTATCTAACACCAGATATTGCCTATCATAAAAATAAACTGGAACGCGGCTTTGATAAAATTATTAATGTCTGGGGTTCCGATCACCATGGCTATGTTGCAAGAATGAAGGCCGCCATCCAAGCATTAGGTTACCCGGAAGATAAATTAGATGTAAAAATTATTCAAATGGTAAATCTGTTTGAAAGCGGCGAGAAGGTGCGTATGAGTAAACGGACAGGCAAAGCAGTCAGCCTCCGCGAGTTGATGGATGAAGTGGGCATCGATGCGACGCGTTATTTCTTTGTTGCCCGTTCCAATGATTCACAGCTGGATTTTGATATCGATCTCGCCCGTTCACAATCGAACGAAAACCCAGTTTATTATGTTCAATATGCCTATGCAAGAATTTGTACTATGCTCGAACAAGCGCAGAACAAAGGCTTTGACGTTGATGCTTCCTATGATGATGGTTTATTAACCTCTGAAAAAGAACATGATCTATTAAAAAAGCTTGGCGAGTTCCCGCAAATTGTTGCCGATGCAGCAGAAAAACACGCCCCGCAGCGTGTAACAAACTTCGTATTTGAGCTTGCAGCATTACTTCATAGCTTTTACAATGCTGAAAAAGTACTGGATACAGCTGCAAAGGAAAGAACAAATGCAAGAATTGCCCTTATGAAAGCAGTACGCGTCACCATTGCGAACGCATTAAACTTAATTGGCGTAACCGCACCTGCAAAAATGTAAAAAGGACTGGGAATCCGGTTAATAAGAAAGAAGGCGTGAGAGCTAACACTAAAATAGTGTAAGCATCCCGCCTTTTTTATTTATTATTTATAACGAATTAGCGGGATGTTGCGGGCGCGCCAGGGGAGGAACGCGCGGATTCGATAAAAAGGCTGCGCACTTGCGGGTTGACCGCCGCGTGAATCATGTTCTGCACGCGTAAAATGAAACCACACCCGCGCGTCAAACTCCCTAACCCGCGCATAAAAGTGGAATCCCCGCGCATGAAATGGAGCTACCCGCGCGTCAAACGTGGTTAGCCGCGCATGGCTACCATGTATGCGCGGCTAACTCCCATTCATGCGCGGCAAAAGCCTTTTCACGCGCGGTAAACCTGCTTTGCTGCGCGGCTTTTTGTCGAACGCGCGCGGCCCCCTCGCCAGTGCCTTCTCCGCTCCCCCATTCACGCGCGCCAACTCAGCTTTGCTGCGCGGCTTTTTGTCGAATGCGCGCGCTTCCTGCTCAACAAATAAAAAATTATTTTAACAAATCTATTGACTGAATGGTCATTCACATATAAGGTAGTATTATAGAATTTTCTAAAAGTGTTTTCTTTACGTATTTTAAAACACACCTTTAGAAAAAGAACGACAAGCTTTTTTAAAATGAAATATGAAATCGCTGTCAATTTAAAATAGATAAAGGGGGGCATTTAAATGGATACATTTCTAACCATCAACTGGATCGCATTTTTAATTGTAACTATCTATGCAATCTATTTATTTGCTAAGGTTGTGACAACGAGGATTGCTTATATCAAGCTTGGAAAGAAGTCGGAGTTTGATGGTGAAATAAAATTACGGCTGCAGCGGGTATGGAAAATAGTATTTGGCCAATCAAAGTTATTAAAGGATAAGAAATCAGGAACCATTCATGTCATGATGTTCTATGGTTTTATCCTCGTTCAATTTGGTGCAATTGACATGTTTATTAAAGGGCTGTCACCAGGTAATCACCTGCCGTTTGGTCCATTATATCCAGGCTTTGTATTTTTCCAGGAGCTTGTTTCATTAATGATTCTTGTCGCAGTTTCCTGGGCATTTTATCGCCGCTACATGGAGAAGCTTGTTCGCTTGAAACGTGGCTTTAAAGCAGGGCTGGTTCTGATTTTTATTGGTACATTAATGGTTTCTGTATTATTCGGAAACGGTATGCTGATGCTTTGGGAAGGAGAACCACTTTCTTGGACAGCACCAGTTGCCAGTTTAGTAGCTCTTGTATTCGGTTTTCTTTCAGCAAATGCGGCGGCAGTTCTGTTTTTTATTGCGTGGTGGGTTCATACAATCACACTGCTGGCATTCTTAGTCTATGTACCTCAGTCTAAGCACGCCCACTTAATCGCAGCACCAATTAATGTTTTCTTAAGTAAAAAGACAGCAGGAAAGCTGGAAAAAATTGATTTTGATATTGATGAAGAAGCCGACGAAGAAGAGATTGCTTTCGGAGTAGGAAAAGTAGAGGATTTCTCACAGTATCAGATGATTGACTTCTATGCCTGTGTAGAATGCGGACGCTGTACAGATGTTTGTCCGGCTGCAGGAACAGGAAAAATGCTTTCACCAATGGATATCATGATTAAGCTTCGTGACCATTTAACGGAAAAAGGGGCAGCAGTAACCGGGAAGTCTGCCTGGGTACCTTCCTATGCATTCTCAAGTACTGCAGGCAACCAGGCAAGTGGCGGTGGTGAGGCTGCAGCTGCAATCCAGAACATGAATATGGTTGGGGACGTAATTACGGCGGAAGAGCTGTCCGCTTGTACAACTTGCCGCAATTGTGAAGATGCCTGTCCAGTAAATAACGAGCATGTTGGTACGATTATTGACCTGCGCCGTTATCTAGTCATGACAGAAGGAAAAATGGATTCTGACATCCAGCGTGCAGTCCAAAATATCGAACGGCAGGGAAATCCATGGGGACTGTCGAAAAAGGACCGCGTGAAATGGCGTGAAGAAGATGAAACAGTTTATATTCCAACAGTGAAGGAATTGAAAAAAGAAGATAAAGAATTTGAATACTTATTCTGGGTAAGCTCGATGGGTGCTTACGACAGCCGCAGCCAGAAAATTGCATTGGCTTTTGCAAAATTAATGAATAAGGCAGGAGTAAGCTTTGCAATTTTAGGAAATGTGGAAGCAAACTCTGGCGATACCGCAAGACGGATCGGGAATGAGTTTCTTTTCCAGGAAATTGCTGAAAAGAACATAAAACAATTTAATAAAAATAATGTGAAGAAGATTGTAACTATTGATCCCCATGCATATAATATTTTTAAAAACGAATATCCTGATCTCGGATTCGAAGCAGAAGTGTATCACCATACGCAATTGCTATTCGATTTAATTATGGATGGCAAGCTCTTGCCAAAGGGGCAGATTAATCAAAGGCTAACATATCATGACTCTTGTTATTTAGGCCGTTACAATGGTGTTTATGATCCGCCAAGAGAAATATTGAAGTCTATTCCAGGTCTTGAATTGGTAGAAATGGTACGTTCCAAAGAAAATGGCATGTGCTGTGGAGCAGGCGGCGGTCTGATGTGGACAGAGGAAACAACAGGAAACCGCATCAACGTTGCTCGTACCGAACAAGCACTTGCAGTTGAACCGTCCATTATTTCCACTGGCTGTCCATACTGCCTGACGATGCTAAGTGACGGAACAAAAGCCAAAGAAGTAGATGAAGATATCAGCACGTTGGACGTAGCTGAAATCCTAGCAAAATCGGTATTTGCAGAGGAAGCAGTAAAAACCGCATAAATGCGCACATGATTTTCCGGGTGTGATAAAGAGGCTGGGGAAAATTCCACCAGTAAATAAAAATGCGCTGGAGCAACATGAAATGAACGGGAGTCACGCTAGTTCGAATTGATGCGTGGCTTCAGCCGCGCGGATTCGACAAAACACCGCGCATCAATGCGGGATTGCCGCGCGGGTAGTGACCAAACTCGCGCATGAATCAAGTTTTGCCGCGCATACATGGCGATCATGCGCGGGTAATCCCGTTTCATGCGCGCAAATGCGAGGTTGCCGCGCGGGTAGCAGTGTTTCATGCGCGGGTTCAGCCGTTCGGCGCGCGGCGTGCCAACAAAACGGGCAATCAAGCGATGTTCCAGCCTCGAAAAAAAGGGTATATCAAGCATATACCCTTCCTTAACAAAACAGAACTGAACGAGCGTTCAATCAAGACTGTTTCTTGTCGCTATTTTACAGAGTTAGGCACTTCATTTATATATAAACAAATCTAAGGAGGAGTTTCACATGAGAAAATCAGTAATCGTTTCAGGGGCTAGAACCCCATTCACCAAATTTGGCAGCGCTTTAAAGGATTTGCAAGCATCTGACCTTGGGGGAAAGGTAATAGCAGAGGCGGTAAAACAAGCAGAATTAGAAGCAGAACAAATTGATGAGGTAATTATGGGAACCGTTCTTCAAGGCGGGCAGGGGCAAATCCCTTCACGCCAGGCAGCAAAAAAAGCTGGTCTCCCTTGGGAAGTCAAAACAGAAACGATTAACAAGGTCTGTGCTTCAGGCATGCGCAGTGTTACCCTTGCAGACCAGCTTATTCGATTAGGTGATGAAGATATTATCATCGCAGGCGGCATGGAAAGTATGAGCAATGCACCATATTATCTGCCTGACGCACGCTGGGGCAACCGGATGGGCGATAAAGCTGTCGTTGATATGATGGTTCATGATGGTCTTACTTGTTCCTTTGAAGGGGTTCATATGGGGAGCTATGGAAATGTAACCGCTGAAAAATTCAACGTAAGCCGGGAAGCGCAGGATGAATGGTCCTACCGCAGTCATCAGCTTGCCGTAAAAGCGATTGAAGAAGGTAAATTCGCTGATGAAATTCTTCCGGTAGAAGTACCACAGCGGAAAGGTGATCCAATCGTTGTTGATACAGATGAAGCACCACGCAAGGATACAAGCACAGAAGTACTTGCAAAGCTGCGCCCAGCTTTTGGCAAAGACGGGACAATTACCGCAGGAAATGCCCCTGGAGTGAATGATGGAGCATGTGCTTTTGTCGTGATGGGCGAGGATAAAGCAGAAGAACTGGGAAAAACACCATTAGCCACTGTTCTCGGACATGCGGAGGTAGCTGTTGAAGCACAAGATTTCCCGCAAACACCAGGACTTGTAATTAATAAATTACTAGAAAAAACAGGCTATAAAAAAGAAGATATTGCTCTCTTTGAAATCAACGAAGCTTTTGCAGTTGTTTCACTGGCCAGTGGAGAAATCGCAGGCATTGACATGGACAAAGTGAATGTCAATGGTGGAGCAGTCGCATTAGGCCATCCAATAGGAGCAAGTGGCGCCCGGATTATTTTAACATTAATCCATGAATTAAAGCGTCGTGGCGGTGGCTTGGGAATTGCTGCAATCTGCAGTGGCGGCGGTCAGGGCGATGCCATTTTAATCGAAGTAAAATAATTCTTTTTAGATGCAGGGAGGAAGACAGATGTCAATTAAAAAAGTAATGGTTATTGGAGCAGGACAAATGGGAGCCGGGATTGCCCAGGTTACTGCCCAGGCAGGGTTTGAAGTGCTGCTTAACGATATGAATGAGGCTGCGCTTGAAAAAGGAATGAATCATATTAGTAAATTACTCACACGTGCTGTCGAAAAAGAAAGAATAACAGAAGAAGCGAAGGAGCAAACACTTGCGAACTTAACAGCTTCAACAACATTGGATGATGCAGCAACTTGTGACTTAGTGATTGAAGCTATTATTGAAAATATGGAAGTGAAGACAAAGGTATTTCGGGAATTAGATCAAATTGCACCAGCACATGCCATTTTGGCAACCAATACATCTTCCCTTCCAATTACAGAAATTGCGGCTGCAACCAAGCGCCCTGAACAAGTGATTGGGATGCACTTTATGAATCCCGTGCCAGTCATGAAGCTGGTTGAGGTAATCCGCGGCATTCAAACAAGTGATAAGACGTATGAAGCGATTGCGAAAATGACAGAGGAACTCAATAAAACATCCGTAGAAGTGGCAGATTTTCCAGGCTTTGCTGCTAATCGAATTTTAATGCCGATGATTAATGAAGCAATTTATACCGTATATGAAGGAGTCGCTTCACCTGAGGACATTGATACGGTGATGAAGCTCGGGATGAATCACCCAATGGGACCGCTCACACTTGCGGATTTTATTGGACTTGATACATGTCTCTATATTATGGAAGTGTTGTATGAAGGCTTTGGCGACAGTAAATATCGTCCATGCCCGTTATTAAGAAAATATGTAAAAGCAGGATGGCTTGGCAAGAAATCCGGGCGTGGCTTTTACCAATATAATTAAGGAAAGCTTCATACAACAAGGAGGAACATCGCGATGAACTTGACGTTTACAGAAGAACAGGAAATGATGCGAGGCATGGTGCGTGACTTTGCACAAAAGGAAATAGCAAAGGAAATTCCAAGAATGGAAGCGGAAGACCGTTTTCCAATTGAAATCGTAAGAAAAATGGGCGAGCTCGGCTTAATGGGAATACCTATTCCTGAATCATATGGCGGCAGCGGAATGGATTATATGTCGTATATTATTGCCATTCACGAGATTTCTAAGGTCAGTGCCGCAGCAGGGGTTATTCTTTCTGTCCATACTTCCGTCGGTACAAATCCAATCTTATACTTTGGAACAGAGGAACAAAAAGAAAAGTATATTCCTAAGCTTGCTTCGGGAGAATATCTGGGTGCCTTTGCGCTTACAGAACCAGGAGCAGGTTCAGATGCAGCCAGTTTAAAGACAAAAGCAAAGCTTGATGGGGATCATTATATATTAAATGGATCCAAAGTGTTTATTACGAATGGTGGAGCGGCAGATACGTATATTACTTTTGCCAGAACAGGAGATAGTGCAGCAGATATTAGTGCATTCATTATTGAAAAGGATACACCTGGATTTGAGGTTGGAAAACCAGAACGAAAAATGGGACTTCATGGCTCTGGTACAAAGCAGCTGAGCTTCGACAACTGTAAAGTACCGAAGTCACAGTTGCTTGGAGAAGAGGGACGCGGCTATAAAATAGCAATGGCCAATTTGAATAATGGGCGAATTGGAATAGCTGCACAAGCTCTCGGAATTGCTGATGCAGCACTGGAACATGCCGCCCGCTATGCAAAAGAAAGAGAGCAGTTTGGAAAGCCAATCGCACATAACCAAGGAATCTCCTTTAAGCTTGCAGACATGGGGACACAGGTTGAGGCTGCAAGACTATTAGTCTATCAGGCAGCAGATCTTGCTGGACGCAATATTCTCTGTGGAAAAGAGGCATCCATGGCAAAAATGTTTGCATCCAATACAGCAATGAAAACAGCAATTGAGGCAGTGCAGATTTACGGAGGATATGGCTATACCGAGGATTATCCTGTGGAGAGATTATTCCGCGATGCCAAGGTTACACAGATTTATGAAGGCACCAATGAAATCCAGCATATGGTCATAGCAAAAAATATTTTGGGCTAAGGAGAGAAGACGATGAACTTTCAACTAACAGAAGAACAGGAAATGCTGCGGAAAATGGTTCGCGACTTTGCAAAAAAGGAAGTGGAACCAACGGCAGCAGAACGAGATGAGGAAGAACGTTTTGATAGAGCAATTTTTGATAAAATGGCTGAACTTGGTCTGACTGGAATACCTTGGCCAGAGGAATACGGTGGAATTGGAGCAGACTATGTAAGCTACTGTATTGCGGTAGAGGAATTATCACGCGTATGTGCTTCAACCGGTGTTACATTGTCAGCCCATCTTTCCTTAGCAAGCTGGCCAATTTTTACTTATGGAAATGAAGCGCAAAAGAAAAGCTTTTTATACCGGCTTGCAACAGGTGAAGCACTAGGAGCATACGCTTTATCAGAGCCAGGTGCAGGAAGTGATGTTGCAGCCATGAAAACAACAGCTAAAAAAGATGGGGACGACTATATCTTAAACGGGAACAAGGTTTGGATTACAAACGGCGGTGTGGCTGATCTTTACATTGTTTTTGCAAAGACAGATGCAGCCGCAAAACATAAAGGGATTAGTGCCTTTATCGTTGAGAAAGGGACAGAAGGCTTTTCCTTTGGCAAAAAGGAGAAAAAGCTTGGTATTCGTTCCTCTCCAACAACAGAATTAGTTTTTGAAAACTGCCGTATCCCGAAAGAGAACATGCTTGGAGCAGAAGGGGAAGGCTTTAAGATTGCGATGACGACATTAGATGGCGGTCGAAATGGCATTGCTGCACAAGCATTGGGGATTGCTCAAGGAGCATTGGATGCTGCGGTTGATTATGCGAAGGAACGTGAGCAATTTGGCAAACCAATAGCACATAACCAAGGAATTTCATTTAAGCTTGCGGATATGGCAACAGAGGTTGAGGCAGCTCGTCTTCTAACCTACCAAGCAGCTTGGCTGGAAAGCAATGGTAAGCCTTATGGCAAGGAATCTGCGATGTCAAAGCTGTTTGCAGGAGATGCAGCAATGCGCATTACCGTAGAAGCAGTACAAATATTCGGCGGATATGGCTATACGAAAGACTACCCAGTAGAACGCTATATGCGTGATGCAAAGATTACACAAATTTATGAGGGAACAAACGAAGTCCAACGTCTCGTAATTGGCAGAATGCTAACGAAATAGTAAGCATTCATGCGACACCAAAAGTGTTCATTTTATGGAACATTCTCTAAAAGAAAGGAAGACCAATATGCATGAATTAGTGGAAAGAATGAATGGAAAGGATATTCGTGCTCTAGCAAAAGCAATCACGATGGTTGAGAATGATCATCCAGAGAAGCTTGAGCTTTTGAGCGATGTTTTTTCCCAGCATTATGGAAATTGTTGACTTATTCGTGATTAATAAAGCGAATCTCCATGGTTTTGGCAGACTCAAGGCGCTGCTGAAGGAATTAGTAATGATTACTGCTACAGATAATTATGAGGTTCCAATTGTAAAAACGATTACCATAGAAAACAAGGGAATTGATAAACTCTGGGAAAAGCTGAAAACCCATCATCAATACTTATACAGTACCAAAGAAGGAAAACAGAAACGAATTTTCCAGCAGGAGCTTGAGGTGTATGAATTAATCCGTGAAGAAATCTGGCGTGATGTGCAAGCATTTATTGAAAAAAGACATGCGATCCAGCCGATTGAAGCGGATACAGACCCGTATCAGCTGGCAAGAGATTGGTATGCACGCTGGAAACAGGAAGGAGGCTGGAAGGGGAATGCAGAAAGGTGAAATTCTCTCCTCCGTCAAAGATCAGGATTTAATTAAGAAACGCCGTGATCAAATGATAAAAGGTGCAATGACATTATTTAAAGAAAAAGGCTTTCATCGCACGACAACAAGAGAAATTGCGAAGGAGTCCGGGTTTAGTATTGGAACATTATATGAATACATCCGTAAGAAGGAAGATGTACTTTTCCTCGTATGTGATGATATTTATGAGGAAATGGGTGAACGATTAAATTTTGCAATGCAGATGGAAAATCCATCCCTGGAAAGCCTTAAAGAAATCATGGTGACCTATTATAAATTAATGGATGAAATGCAGGAAGAAATTCTTGTGCTTTATCAAGAGGTTAAAGGTTTAAATAGAGAAACTCGTAAATACATTCTTCAAAAGGAGAAAGATACAGTAGCCATGCTTGAGCATGTGATTAAGGCCTGCTTCCCAGATAGCCTTTCTGACAAAGCAGTAGCACTAGTGGCAAATAATATCTTTGTCCAGGGGCATATGTGGGCATTCCGCCGCTGGATTCTCCAAAAGCAATACACCGTTGAGGAATATGCAGCACTGCAAATTGAACTTAATTTGCATGGGATTACTGGGAAGAAGTGAAAAATTACAGTTTTTAGTGGGAATCCACGGTCCGTTTACTTTCACCAGCCACAATGGAAAGTAGCGTGTATACGGGCTGTGGGTAATCACTTTGGAAAGTTTTTACAAGAACAATTTATTCTTTAAAAGGGGGAGAAAGATTTATGGAACAAGTAGAGATTTATCAGCCGAAAAATCCAGTCCGCTTTGTTACCGCCTCCAGTTTATTCGACGGTCATGATGCATCGATTAATATTATGCGCAGAATCCTGCAGTCAACTGGGGCTGAGGTAATTCATTTAGGACATAATCGTTCCGTTGAAGAAGTAGTTTATGCAGCAATCCAGGAGGATGCGCAAGGAATCGCTATATCTTCTTATCAAGGCGGACATGTGGAGTATTTTAAATATATTGTTGACCTATTGAAAGAGCTTGGAGCAGAGCATATTAAAGTATTTGGCGGTGGTGGCGGAACGATTATACCACGAGAAATTAAAGAGCTGCATGATTATGGAGTGGACTGGATTTTCTCACCTGAGGATGGCAGGAAATTCGGTTTGCAAGGAATGATCAATCGCATAATGGAGCAATCTGATTTCTTGCCAGCAATCGATGAAACAAAAGATAAAGAACGTCTCTACCAAGGGGAACGAGACGCAATTGCAAAGTTTATTACGTATATGGAAAATACGGACCATCATTCAGAAAAAAGACAAAGGCTATTAGCAGAACTCCGTGAAAAGGGAAACAAAAACCTTCCTGTCCTTGGGATAACGGGAACTGGCGGAGCAGGAAAAAGCTCACTCACAGATGAATTGATTCGCCGCTTTCTGAATGAAATCCCCGATAAGAAAATTGCTATTATATCTATTGATCCAACAAAGAGGAAAACAGGTGGTGCCCTGCTCGGAGATCGCATCCGCATGAATGCGATTTTTAATGAGCGGATTTATATGCGCTCCCTGGCAACACGAGAATCCCGTGATGAGCTTTCTGCGGCAATTAATGATGTGCTCGACGTTGTACGCGCGACAGGATATGATTTTGCAATTGTTGAAACGAGCGGGATTGGTCAGGGGAATGCTGCAATTACCGATGTGACGGATTTATCAATGTATGTCATGACAGCAGAATTTGGTGCTCCATCACAGCTGGAAAAAATTGATATGATTGATTATGCTGATTTTATTGTAATCAATAAATTTGAACAACGAGGCTCTGAAGATGCATTAAATCACGTGCGTAAACAATATGAGCGCAGCAGAATGCTCTTTGGCAAAGATAAGGAAACATTTCCAGTGTTTGGCACCATTGCAAGTCAGTTTAATGATAAAGGAACAAACTCCTTATTTGCAGGAATTGTTGATATATTAAATGAACGTTACGGCTGGGAAGAAGAGATTGATTTTGAAAGAAATGTTCTCTCTGAAAAACAAAATCAGATTATTACCGCAGACCGCCGGCATTATTTAAGAGAGATTGCAAGCTATATCCGCAATTATAATCAAAAGATAGAATCACAAAGTGAAATTGCCAGAAAGCTTTATCAGCTCTATGGAGTAATGGATGTAATGGAAGACAAGGAAGCACAGGAATTAATCAAACAAACGATTGATCAATATGAGAAAAAGCTGGATGGCAGCTCCAGGGAACTGCTGGAATCCTGGGATAAAACGAAGGAACAATACAGCCAGGAGACCATCACATTCAAGGTTCGTGACAAAGAGATTGTTACTGAAATTGTAACAGAATCACTTTCCGGCCTGAAAATCCCCAAAGTGGCATTCCCAAGTTTCCAGGATTGGGGAGAACGGCTGCATTGGATGATGAAGGAAAATGTTCCAGGTGCATTTCCATTTACAGCAGGAGTATTCCCTTTTAAACGAGAAGGTGAGGACCCGACGCGCCAATTTGCAGGCGAAGGGACACCGGAGCGAACGAATCGCCGTTTTCATTATTTATCAAAGGACTCAGATGCAAAACGTCTATCTACTGCATTTGATTCTGTTACGCTTTATGGAGAAGACCCCGCAGAACGCCCTGATATTTACGGAAAAGTTGGCGAAAGCGGCGTAAATATCTGTACACTTGATGATATGAAAAAGCTGTATGCAGGATTTGACTTAACAGATCCGTTAACATCTGTTTCCATGACGATTAATGGACCTGCTCCGATTATACTGGCAATGTATTTTAATACGGCAATTGACCAGCAAATCGCTAAATTTAAAGAAGCACATGACCGGGAGCCCAACCCGCAGGAATATGCAGAAATTAAAAAAGCAACCATTACTGTCATTCGCGGAACTGTGCAAGCAGATATATTAAAAGAAGACCAAGGTCAAAATACCTGTATTTTCTCAACAGAATTTGCACTGCGGATGATGGGGGATATTCAGGAGTATTTTATTGATAATGGTGTTCGTAATTATTATTCTGTTTCCATTTCCGGCTATCATATTGCTGAAGCAGGAGCAAACCCAATTACACAGCTTGCCTTTACATTGGCAAATGGTTTCACCTATGTGGAATATTATTTGAGCCGCGGGATGGACGTAAATAAATTTGCACAAAACCTGTCCTTCTTTTTCTCAAATGGATTAGATCCGGAATATACGGTCATTGGTCGCGTAGCTCGCAGAATTTGGGCCATCACCATGCGAGAAAAGTATGGTGCAAGTGAACGCAGTCAGAAGCTGAAATATCATGTTCAGACATCAGGCCGTTCGCTGCACGCGCAGGAAATTGATTTTAACGATATTCGTACGACCTTACAGGCTTTGCTTGCGATTCAGGATAATACAAATTCGCTTCATACAAATGCTTACGATGAAGCAATCACAACACCGACTGAAGAATCTGTCCGCCGGGCCATGGCAATCCAGATGATTATCAATAAAGAGTTTGGATTAATAAAAAATGAGAATTCCATCCAGGGCTCCTTTATCGTTGATGAGCTGACAGATCTTGTTGAGGAAGCTGTATTAAAGGAATTTGAAAAGATGAATGATCGCGGTGGCGTATTAGGTGCGATGGAACGGCAATATCAGCGCGGGAAAATCCAGGAAGAATCACTTTATTATGAGCATAAGAAGCATTCTGGAGAACTGCCGATTGTTGGGGTAAACACATACGTCAATCCAAATCCTGCTTCTGATGAAGACATTGATTCCATGGAGCTCGCACGTGCATCGCAGGAAGAAAAGCAGCATCAAATTAAAGAACTGCGCCAATTCCAAAAACAGTATGAAGATAAAGCAGGGGCAGCCTTGAACAAACTAAAACAAACAGCAACTTCTGGAGGCAACATCTTTGAAGAGCTTCTAGAAACTGTAAAAGTCGCCAGTCTTGGCCAAATCACAGACGCCCTCTACCAGGTCGGCGGACAATACAGAAGAAATATGTAGAAAACGATGTTGCGTTTTTGAGTATAATAAAACAGTAATAAAGCTTGCATATGAGCAGCCAGAATGCACGAAGACGCTTATGGGAAAAGAACGATAGGCTGAAACAGCGAGTTCGTCAGCACAAGTGGCTCACCACGTGCTCGTGGAAAGCGGAATGTATTCTGTCTGTGGCAGTTAAGCACAAAATAATTTTGAAAAGAAGGTATTTGTCGAAAAGTGACAAATACCTTCTTTCCTAATCCCCAAAAAGCAGTTTGCTATCACAAATTTGACTTTCTTTTAATTTTTATCGTAAATCCCTAGCATAAACACCTTCATCTTGTATATAATGAAAGGTATGTTTATCCTTTGCTGATGAATTATTAACGAATTACGAACAAGGGGCAAGCGATAAAGTGAAACTTCATTCAGTGGGGGTTTCTTTCATCCTCCGCTGCATGTCAGCTGAACCGATCGGTGATTTACTGGCAGTTGTCCCCGCTAACAAATCTCGCTTTCACCTCGAATTCCTGAAGTGGGGGTCTAACTGCCAGTTAATGCGGGATAAAAGAACCCAGAATGCAAGCTGAAAAAGGCAAAAGCCATTCATTAATATATTATAAAGGGAGTGCGTTAACGTGAGCTTAAATAACTTTAGCCACGAAGAACTAAAAAAGAAATCAATGCTTGAATTAGCAAGTCTTATTTTAAAAGATGCAAAAAAAGCATTGTCATTTCAAGAAATTTATGATCAAATAGCTGAAAGCAAAAGCTTTACGAAAAAGGGAAAAGAAGAAAACATTGCCCAATTTTTCACAGAATTAAATGTAGATGGCCGTTTCATGACACTTGGTTCAAATGTTTGGGGACTAAAGCAGTGGTACCCAGTTGAACAAGCAGATGAGGTAATTCCCAAACCAGCTAAAACAAAACGTAAATCAAAGAAGAGAACCGATTACGAAGAAGAAGAAGTAGAATATGATGAAGAGGAAGAACTGCTAGAATTAGGTGAGGATGAGGAAGAGGATGAAGCCGAACCGAATGATGACGAAGAGGAAGAAGATTACGATGAGGACCTCGATGAGGAAGATATTGACGAAGATTTAGCACTTGATGATGAAGAAGACGAAGATGAAGACGAGGAAGATAGATAAAGGTCTCTTGACATTTTATTTAAGAATGAGTAGAATTTTATTTGGGCTCCTTAAATTCAATTTCAGGCGTTTTCCCAGTATAGATTGGGAAGACGCTTTTATTTATTTTATGGGACAATATTTAATAGCATACGTATTTGTCCAGCTATGAAAAGGGCAACCTGATCCAAATAGACTATCAGGAGAGAAAGAGGGAAAAAAGTGACAAAATACATTTTTGTAACAGGTGGCGTTGTATCTTCATTAGGAAAAGGGATTACAGCTGCTTCATTAGGTCGACTATTAAAAAACCGTGGATTAAAGGTGACAATTCAGAAATTCGATCCTTATATTAACGTAGATCCGGGAACAATGAGTCCGTATCAGCATGGTGAAGTTTTTGTCACAAATGATGGAGCAGAAACAGATTTAGACCTTGGACATTATGAGCGTTTTATTGATATTAATTTAAACAAATACAGCAATATTACAACTGGAAAAGTTTATTCCAGTGTCATTAAAAAAGAGCGACGTGGTGACTATCTTGGCGGTACGGTACAAGTAATCCCGCATATTACAAATGAAATCAAAGATCAGGTCTTTCGTGCAGGCAAAGCAACAAATGCAGATGTTGTTATTACAGAAATTGGCGGTACTGTAGGAGATATTGAATCCCTTCCTTTCCTTGAGGCGATTCGTCAAATAAAGAATGAGGTTGGCAGAGATAGTGTCATGTATGTACATTGCACCCTTGTTCCATATATTAAAGCGGCAGGGGAAATGAAAACAAAGCCAACACAGCACAGTGTAAAGGAATTACGTTCATTAGGAATTCAGCCAGATATTATCGTATTACGAACAGAAGAAAAGGTAAGCAAGGAGCAGAAAGAAAAGATTGCTCTATTCTGTGACATTCACGAAAAAGCGGTAATCGAAATGCCTGATGCGGACACATTGTATCATATTCCAATCTCCCTGCAGGAGCAGCATTTGGATCAGCTTGTGATGGACCACTTTGGGCTCATTTATCCAGAAGCAGATATGACGGAGTGGAAAAAGCTGGTAGTTAAAGTGAAAAATCTTTCAAAGGTAACAGAAATTGGTCTTGTAGGAAAATATGTTGAGCTTCCAGATGCCTACCTTTCTGTTGTCGAATCCTTGAAGCACGCTGGTTATGATTTTGATACAGAAATTAATGTGCATTGGATTAATTCTGAAACGCTAACGAAAGAGGCAATTGAAGAGGAATTGTCGCATGTTGATGGTATTATTGTACCAGGTGGTTTTGGGAACCGTGGAATTGATGGAAAAATAGAAGCAATTCGTTATGCACGGGAAAATAAGATTCCGTTCTTAGGTATTTGTTTAGGTATGCAGCTTGCCACTGTTGAATTTGCTAGAAATGTTGCTGGTCTGGAAAATGCCCATTCAGCAGAGATTGATCCAAATACGCCTCATCCGATTATTGATTTGCTTCCTGAGCAAGGGGATGTACATGAGCTTGGCGGAACACTCCGTCTTGGCGCATATCCATGTAAGCTGATTGATGGAACGAAAGCAAAAGCAGTATACGATAAAGAAATCATTGAAGAACGTCACCGTCATCGTTATGAATTCAACAACGAATATCGAGAACAACTTGAAGCAAAAGGCTTTGTTTTCTCAGGGACAAGCCCTGACGGACGTCTGGTGGAAATTATCGAGCTTAGCGATCATCCATGGTTTGTTGCATGTCAATTCCATCCAGAATTCACATCACGCCCAACCCGTGCCCAATCCCTGTTTAAAGGCTTCATTGACGCATCAGTGAAATAATGAAAAATAGTAGTTAAGCTTTAGAAAAAAGCAGAATGCTCGCCTGGAAAAAGCGGCATTCTGCTTTTTTATTATATAGTCCAACTTTTTCCAATAGCTTCTTGTCGAGCTGCGCGTTAAATGTTTTTACCCGCGCGTCAAACCGCCAGACCCGCGCATGAAACAGGTGTAGCCGCGCATGAACCGCCCGAAGCCGCGCATGAAAGTAGAATCCCCGCGCATCAGCCCCTGCCATGCGCGTCCAACCATCATTCACGCGCGGCAAATCCCGATTCATGCGCGGTCAACCGACATTGATGCGCGCACTTTTGTCGAATGCGCGCGGCCCCGCGCAAGCCCCATCATTTCGCGCGCGTCAACTAGGAATCTCCGCGCATGAAACAGGTGTAGCCGCGCATGAAAGTAGAATCCCCGCGCGTCAGCCCCTCTCATGCGCGTCCAACCATCATTCACGCGCGGCAAATCCCGATTCATGCGCGGTCAACCGACATTGATGCGCGCACTTTTGTCGAATGCGCGCGGCCCACACACCACCTCCCCACCCCCCGCGCACCAGCCGTCCACGAAAGGCAAAGCGTGAGCAGGCTGCGGATATCAGTAGAGACCTAGTTTTAATTGAAGTCACTAGCATGCACGAACCATTTTAGGTAATTACTCACAATTTGTTCATAAATTAGAATGTTTTTCGAAATTTAAAGAAAAAAAGCAGGAAAACTAAGTAAAGATAGAGAAATCAAATATGGTTAGGGATTATAATTGGGGGGAGGCATTTTAAAAAATGGAAGAAGAAATATTAGTCGTTGACGATCAGCCTGGAATTCGGCTTCTTTTAACGGATATTTTGTCCGACGCAGGTTATAATACTACTACCGCGAGCACGGGAAAAGAAGCCTTGGACAAACTGCAGGAAAAGCCATTTGCTTTAATTTTGCTTGATTATAAACTGCCCGTTATTGATGGAGTAGACGTGCTGAAAAGAATAGAAAAAGAGAATCTAAAACTTCCAGCAATCGTTATGAGCGGCTTAGCAGAAAAAATTGAAGAGGATATGAAAAGCTATCCCTTAGTCAAAGAGCTTTTAGCGAAACCATTTAACATCCAGGAGATTCCCGCGATGGTAAAACGCATCATTCAGGACTTTAATGATTAGCAGTATGTATGTCATTTATAAAGATAGAACTGTTTAAGAAAAACAGGGGGAATATATAAATAAATATTCGATAAATTGTTAAGAAAAATGTACGAATAAACTCCAAGAAGTTGCACCAGCCAGCAGGAGTTGGTATTCTTATACTAGAACTGTCGATTGGATTTTAACCAGTCAAAGGATACACTTTACATATCACGAGATTGTCTCTAAATCAAATCGAAATTTTGTCACAACAACTAGAGGAGGAAATACAATGGCGTTAGTATCTATGAAAGAAATGCTTGATAAAGGTAAAGAGAATGGCTATGCAATTGGTCAATTTAATCTAAATAATTTAGAATACACTCAAGCTATTTTGCAGGCTGCTGAAGAAGAAAAATCTCCAGTTATTTTGGGAGTATCTGAAGGAGCAGCGAAATACATGGGAGGCTATAAAGTAGTCGTTGCAATGGTAAAAGCATTAATGGAAACATATGGTACAACGGTTCCTGTAGCAATTCATCTTGATCATGGTTCAAGTTTTACGGCTTGTGCACAAGCAATTCATGCCGGTTTTACTTCCGTGATGATTGATGCATCTCATTCACCAATTGAAGAAAATATAAAGACGACAAAGCAAGTAGTTGAACTTGCTCATATACATGGAGTATCTGTTGAAGCAGAGGTTGGCACAGTTGGCGGCGAGGAAGATGGAGTAATTGGCGGAATTATGTATGCTGATCCAAATGAATGTAAACAGCTTGTACAAGAAACAAATGTTGACTGTCTGGCTCCAGCATTAGGTTCTGTTCATGGTCCATACCAAGGTGAGCCAAATTTAGGCTTTAAAGAAATGGCAGAAATTCTTGAACTTGTACAAGTCCCGCTCGTACTTCATGGCGGAACAGGCATCCCAACAGCAGATATTAAGAAAGCAATTACGTTGGGTACTGCAAAAATCAATGTAAATACAGAGAACCAGATTGCACAGGCACAGGCGGTTCGTGAAGTATTAAAAGCAAAGCCGGAATTATATGACCCACGTAAATATTTAGGGCCTGGTACAGAAGCAATTAAAGCAACCGTTAAATCTAAGATGCAGGAATTTGGTTCTTCCAATCGTGCATAAGGGATAGAACCTTAGCACTTTAAAATCAAAACGGGGGGGAAAATAAATGAAATTTTTTATTGATACAGCAAATATTGATGAAATCCGCGCTGCAAATGAGTTAGGCATTTTGGCTGGTGTAACGACGAATCCTTCACTTGTTGCAAAGGAAGGCATTTCTTTCCATGATCGTTTACGAGAAATTACAGAGGAAGTATCAGGCTCAGTCAGTGCAGAGGTTATCGCAGAAGATGCAAAAGGAATGATTGAAGAAGGAAAAGAACTTGCTGCAATTGCGCCGAATATCACGGTGAAAGTGCCGATGACGCTTGAAGGATTAAAGGCAGTGAAAGCATTTAGTGAATTAAATATCAAAACAAATGTAACGCTGATTTTTAACGCAAATCAAGCACTGCTCGCAGCACGTGCAGGTGCAACTTATGTTTCTCCATTCCTAGGGCGCTTAGATGACATTGGTCATGATGGAATGCAACTGATTGCAACAATTGCTGAAATGTTTGATATTCATGGTATTAAAACAGAAATTATTGCAGCATCCATCCGTCATCCATTACATGTGACTGACGCTGCATTAAACGGCGCTCATGTAGCAACAATTCCATACAAAGTACTCGAACAGCTTGTAAAACACCCATTAACAGATTCAGGAATTGAACGTTTCCTTGCTGATTGGAATAAGGCTGCAAAATAATTGCATGAAACAGAAGGGAATAGCTAATATTAAACACAAAGGTGGACCTGCTGGTTGTTCCGGTAATTAGCTATACAGCCCACAAATTTTATAATTTCCTGGTGTACATTTGAAAAGATCATGATGGAGGTGAGGATAATATCCTCACCTCATAAATAAACGATGAACAGCCTCATTAGGAGCGAATCAAATGCAAAAAATTTTAATCGAAGGTGGCCATCCGTTAAATGGTAAAGTAAGAATCAGCGGTGCAAAAAACAGTGCGGTTGCATTACTTCCAGCATCCATTCTTGCTGATACCGAAGTAACGATTGAGGGCTTGCCAAATATTTCAGACGTATATACGTTAAGCGATCTGCTTGAAGAAATTGGCGGCAGTGTTTCCTTGTCTGGTCAAAATGTCACCATTAACCCGGAAAATATGGTTGCAATGCCCTTGCCAAATGGAAAAGTGAAGAAATTACGAGCATCCTATTACTTTATGGGAGCAATGCTGGGGAAATTTAAAAAGGCCGTAATTGGTCTTCCAGGTGGCTGTTATCTGGGACCGCGTCCGATTGATCAGCATATTAAAGGCTTCGAAGCATTAGGTGCTACAGTAACCAATGAGCAAGGAGCGATTTATCTGCGCGCAGATGAACTGCATGGGGCAAGAATTTATCTGGATGTAGTCAGCGTAGGAGCAACGATAAATATCATGCTTGCAGCTGTAAAAGCAAAAGGAAAAACCGTAATTGAAAATGCAGCTAAGGAACCAGAAATCATTGATGTAGCAACACTTCTCAATAATATGGGAGCAAAAATCAAAGGTGTTGGTACCGATGTTATCCGTATCGAAGGTGTTCCAAGCTTACATGGCTGCAGACACACAATTATTCCAGATCGCATTGAAGCAGGAACATATGCAATTGCCGCATCAGCACAGGGTGAGGAAGTCATTATCGACAATGTCATTTCACAGCATATTGAGTCGCTTATCGCGAAACTTCGTGAAATGGGAGTATGTGTTGAGGAAAGCGATGAACAGCTTTTCATCAAGCCAAATAAACCACTTGACAGTGTTGATATTAAAACATTAGTATATCCTGGGTTTCCAACAGATTTACAGCAGCCGTTCACGACACTTTTGACAAAGGCTGAGAGCTCAGGTGTAATCACAGATACAATTTATTCTGCTCGTTTAAAACATATTGATGAATTAAGGCGCATGAATGCTATAATTAAAGTGGAAGGCGGTTCTGTTATTGTGTCAGGTCCTGTACAGCTTGAGGGTACAAAGGTAAAGGCATCTGACTTGCGAGCAGGTGCATCCTTGATTATAGCAGGCTTAATAGCAAACGGCGTTACAGAAATAACTGGCGTCGACCATATCGATAGAGGCTATGAAAACATCACAGAAAAATTATCTGAGCTTGGTGCTAAAATTTGGCGCGAAGAATTAACAGAAGAAGAAATCCTTCAAATCCAAAACTCATAGCTGCTTTTTTCAACCACACCCAAGCTTTTAACTTCATATAAAATATCCTTTTTGGGATGAGGCTATTTTATATATAAGAGGAGAGAACAACTGATGGAAAGAAGCTTATCAATGGAGTTAGTTCGAGTTACAGAGGCAGCAGCCTTGGCATCTGCCCGCTGGATGGGAAGAGGATTAAAAGATGATGCTGATGATGCAGCGACCACTGCGATGCGTACTGTTTTTGATACAATTCCAATGGAAGGTGTCGTTGTTATCGGAGAAGGTGAAATGGATCACGCACCAATGCTTTACATCGGTGAGGAATTAGGCACAGGTGAGGGGCCAGGCGTAGATGTGGCAGTTGATCCTCTCGAAGGAACAGATATTGTTGCTCAAGGATCATGGAACGCTTTAGCGGTTGTAGCTATTGCTGATAAAGGAACCCTGCTGCATGCTCCAGACATGTATATGAACAAAATAGCTGTAGGTCCAGCTGCGGTAGGAAAAGTGGATATTAATGCACCAGTTATTGAAAACTTACGAGCAGTAGCAGAAGCAAAAAATAAAAAAGTGGAAGACCTGCTAGTCACTGTATTGGATCGTCCGCGCCATGAAAAGCTAATTCAAGAGATTCGCGATACAGGTGCACGCATTAAATTGATTCCAGCAGGAGACGTTGCCGCAGCGATTAACACGGCATTTGATGACACGGGTGTTGATGTTCTTCTAGGAAGCGGCGGTGCCCCGGAAGGTGTACTTGCCGCAGCAGCTTTGAAATGTCTTGGCGGTGAAATGCAAGGAAAATTAGTACCATCCAATGACGAGGAGTTAGCGCGCTGCAAAAAAATGGGCATCGAAGATATAAACAAAGTTTTCCATATGGAAGATTTCTGCAGTGGCGATGATGCAATTTTTGCCGCAACGGGTGTAACAGACGGCGAGCTACTTAAAGGAGTACAGTTCAAAGGATCAAAAGCAACAACAGAGACCGTGGTAATGCGTGCAAAAAGTGGTACAGTCAGATTTGTTCAGGGTGAGCATAGTCTCCTAAAAAAACCAAACCTGGTAATCAACGAATAGATTCATATTTTCCCAATATATAGGAGACTGGGGCATAACTAGCTAGCGGGGGCAGGACCATTAGATGGTAAATGGGAGAAAACCAGGCAGGCGCGCGTAAAACAGGATTAGTCGCGCATGAAATGGGAATTGGCGCGCATGAAAACGAGTTAGCCGCGCATGAAACAGAAAAGGCCGCGCGTGAAATGGTATTACCCGCGCACGAAACAGGGCTAGCCGCGCATGACCACCATCTATGCGCGGCTAGCCAACATTCATGCGCGGGGTTGACCTTTTCATGCGCGGCAAACCCGCAAGTGCGCGCGCTCTTTTGTCGAATCCGCGCGGACCCCTTGAATCCGACAACGCCTTTTTTCTTATTTATTTACTGAAGTTTTGTCCCAGCCTCCTGCTTTAACATTTCTCCAATAACAAAAATTCTGTGAAAAAACAAGGAAATACGCGAGTTGATGTTGAATAATTACATGTAAAAGTGTAATATAATAGATGTTTACTGAATGATGAACTTGGTTATTCTAGTAAAATACAGATATAAACAGTCTTTCATATACTTCCATTATGCTTCCAATTACTCTTCATCTCTAGGAAAATTCATTCAAAATAAAAAATGGAAATTAAAAAATAATAATATATAAGATGACAAAAGAATAGGCGTGATAACTTTATGGCAGGATTAACAATTTCTCAATTGGAGACAAAAACTTTAAAAGAATTATATGCTCTTGCAAAGGAATACAGGATTTCCTACTATGCAAAGCTGACAAAAAAAGAACTTATTTTTGCAATTCTCAAAGGACAGGCTGAGAAAGACGGCTTCTTGTTTATGGATGGTGTATTGGAAATCATTCCCTCCGAAGGTTTTGGTTTTTTAAGACCGATTAATTACTCACCAAGTGCAGAGGACATTTATATTTCCGCTTCGCAAATTCGCAGATTCGATCTTCGTAATGGAGATAAAGTTTCTGGGAAAGTAAGACCACCAAAGGAAAATGAACGCTATTATGGATTATTGCATGTGGATGCAGTAAATAGTCAAGACCCTGACTCTTCAAAAGAGCGCGTGCACTTTCCAGGATTAACTGCGCTTTACCCAGATCGTCTGATGAAGCTCGAGACAGAACATCATCAATTATCAACAAGAATTATTGATTTAATGACTCCCGTCGGTTTTGGACAAAGAGGACTGATTGTCGCTCCTCCTAAAGCTGGTAAAACCATGCTGATAAAAGAAATCGCTAACAGTATTTCTAAGAATCATCCAGAGGCAAAGTTAATCATTCTGCTTGTTGATGAGCGTCCAGAGGAAGTGACTGATATCGAACGCTCTGTAGCACCAGATGTAGATGTTGTCAGTTCTACATTTGATGAAGTGCCTGAGAGCCACATCCGTGTATCTGAGCTCGTATTAGAGCGCGCGATGCGTCTTGTAGAGCATAAGCGCGATGTGATTGTATTAATGGATAGTATTACGAGACTTGCTCGTGCGTATAACCTGGTTATTCCGCCAAGTGGACGTACGCTTTCAGGTGGGATTGACCCGGCAGCATTTCATCGTCCAAAACGTTTCTTTGGAGCGGCCCGTAACATTGAAGAAGGCGGCAGCTTTACCATTCTAGCAACAGCACTTATTGATACGGGATCACGAATGGATGACGTTATTTATGAAGAATTTAAGGGAACAGGCAATATGGAATTGCATCTGGATCGTAATTTGGCAAACCGCAGAGTTTTTCCGGCAATTGATATTTTACGTTCAGGCACGCGTAAGGAAGAACTGTTGGTAGACAAGGGTCATCTGGATAAGATGTGGATGTTGCGTAAAACAATGCAGGATTCGAACGACTTTTTTGAACGCTTCCTAAAGAAAATGAAAGCGACAAAATCCAATGAAGAATTCTTTGCACAAATGGATGAAGAAATGAAACGCAAAGGAATGAAGCATTCTCAATATTGAAAAGATAAGTGTTCAGTACGGATAAACAACTTATTTCGATAAAATAAGAATACAAACGATAGTTTGAACTTTTGACTAAAACATGACAGAATGGATAAAAAAATTTAGATTAAGTAACATGCATATTTTCTTGCACCATTTAATGAAAAATAATTTATCTTTACCAGGGAGCATTCCGAATAACTCAAGACTCCTGCGGGATAAGAGGGCTCATCAGCCGCCTGCGGAAAGCGAGAGGTATTCGGACTGCGGACTTTCAATGATAAGGTAAAGCAGTTCTTAATCAAAACTAATCACCAGCTTCTTTCGTTTAAAGTCAATATGCTAACCAAAAAGCATTTGTTTTATAACCAGTACAAAATTGTAGTAATTAGAAAAAATGATTGCAAATGCATACGCGGACTGTTATAATCTTTTTATGTGAGTTTTGATAAGGTTTTTCACTTATGACGGCTCTTACAATAACTCTGTTTCCAAAGGAATCAGGGCAAAAAGGAGTGGAAGGAAATGAAAAAGGATATTCATCCAGAATACCGTAAAGTAGTTTTTCTTGATACGAGTTCAGACTTCAAATTCTTGAGTGGTTCAACTAGAGATTCAGCTGAAACAATTGAATGGGAAGATGGCAACACTTATCCACTAATCAAAGTTGAAATTAGTTCTGATTCTCATCCTTTCTACACTGGCAAACAAAAAGCTGACAGAGTCGGCGGCCGTGTTGATCGCTTCAAGAAGAAATATAATATTAAATAAAATGGCTAAAGCTTTAGGAGCTGCAGCTGAACTGGAAATAAAAGGCTGAAACGACCGGAATCGTTACAGCTACAACGGGCAGGCAAAATGTCAAAAACACGTTTGCCTGTCTTTTGTTTGCACGCAACTTACCTGACCCATTTTTTTGAAAATAATTTTTGCCATACAGGGTTAAAATATATGCGAAATTGGTATACATTAAATAGGTGAATCAATTTCATAATTGCTTTTTTCCAAAATGCACAGACCTGCAGAATTTTTA
>DAMDKS010000029.1:0-47320 GCA_032085455.1 Oceanobacillus sp. | reverse complement strand
AAAATAAGAAATATAGCTATATTGAGGAACTTCCATTTAGTTTGCAATTAGAAGAAAAGCAAAAAGTTAATTATGAGGATATTCCAAAACAGACTATTTTAAACCTACATGTTTCTCCTTCAAAAAGGAAGTTAGCATACACATTTATTAATAGGTTACTAAGAGGGACTGAATTGTTAGGTGGCCAAATTTACATCGGGCATGAAAAGGATTATTATACTGAGCTACAATTACCGCATGTAAGTTGGAGAATATTATTGATTGAGCAAAAGATAAGAGGAAACACAGAAGGGATTATGCAACCAATATATAGAAAAAAACATTCGGGAATTTTAAGGTTAGAATTAATTAATTTAGAAAATAAAAATAAATTAATCTATACAGATGAATTGGAATCTCTAGTTAACCAACTTGAAGCAATTTTTTTAGATTTAAGGAAAGAATATTTGCCGATACGAGATAAAAAGCGTGAGGAAAGAAGAAAAAATGAAGTAGAACAGGAATTAATAAGAGCTCGGCATGAAACTGAGGAACTTGCTAAAGAACAAGAAAAATTAAAAGCAAAGATTGATGAAAAAAGAAATATTCTCAAAGAAGAAGTATTTGAACATATAGAATATTTGGAGAGAATCAAACTAGTAGAAAAATATCTTCAAGATATACAATCGGTACCTTGTGAAGACAAAGAAAATAAGGAAACTCTGCAAAACTATGTTGAGAAAGTTCAAGGGTTATATAATATGAATAAGTTTACTGAAGTAATAGATTTGTGGAATTCAAAATTTGATTAATACTTTTGATGATTTTTAATGAAATAAGAAAATTTAAAGTCGCAGCTTTAGCTGTTTGCTATTGCCTGTAACGTCCAATTCTAATAACTTAAGGAGCGTAGGGACAGATGTGTAATGTAAAACGGATGAGAAACCTGTTCCTGTATGCTTTAATAAGGAATTACAATAAAATTATAAAGGAAATTCTGCTTTCCTTTCAGTTAGTAAAGAAAAAATGGTTTGAACTATTAAAATAAAACCTTAAAAATAAAAGCTACTATACATTAAAAGTGGTTGCTTGGATAATTCTATTATAAATGTTAAATTATATATTAAATCTTTTATCCTGAGTCTAGTTAAGTATTTATTGGTGATTGTGAAAATCTTGGAGAAAAAATGGAAAAGCTAACTTGAAAAACAGTAGAGTAAAGCAACACATAATTTATATGAGATGTTTTTTGTATTCAACTTACCATTAATTTAGAGAGTAAGTGTACCTATGTTTCTTTTTACATACAGTAACGTTTTAATGCTAATATATACTCTTCACACGCCAAACTGAATTCGTACATATAAGTTTTTCATAAATATTTTCACCTTCCATTCGATACTCAGTTTAAACTATACATTTCAAAACAGAAAACTGTGGTAATAACGCTCAACTAAACTCACTCAACGGCCAGTAATTTGATGTTTTTTAGTGTATAATAATGTTAAATAAATGATTGGAATGATATTTATGATTAGAGAAATTTACTATAATTATATTGCAGAAAAAATTGAAATACTTGCTACTAGGATAAAAACTGGTGGAAAATTAAATTTATTGGGGTTAAATATTCATTCAGAAACGTTTTTTAGAGATCTTCTGAATCTAATTTACAGTTATTATTTAAAACCTGCAAATGTAGGTACAGCTAACTATGAAGCTATTGATCTTGTTGATTCAGATAATAAATTAGTTGTTCAAGTCACTGCCACGGCAACTACTACTAAAATTAATGATACGTTAAAAAAGGATAAGATTAAGGAACTTGCTGAATCCGAGTATAATTTAAAGTTTGTATTTATTTCAGACCATGCAGATAATTTAAGAAAAAAAACATACAATAATATACATAATATTAAGTTTGAACCTTCAATAGATATCATAGATAAAGTAAGTATTTTAGAAACAATTTTACAACTGGAAATAGGTCCGCTAGTGGATGTATATGATTTTACAAAAAAGGAATTTGGTGAAAATCCGAGTACCTCAAACCTTAGTTCTAATCTTGTGTCAATTATCAATTATTTAGCTAGTGAGGACTTAAATGAAGTAAAACATGTAATTGAGTTAAATGATTATGGCATTGAAGAAAAAATCGAATATAACGAGTTACTGGATATTAAAGAATCAACTTTTGATGAATATAAAATATATTATGGTACTCTTGATAGAATCTATCAAGAGTTTATTCGACAAGGAACAAATAAAACTGTATCAGTATTTAATAAAATTACTTCATTTTATGAAAAAGAAATTATTTCTAAGGATTTATCGAATATAGAGAAATTTTTTAACATAATCGGAAGAGTACAAGACTATGTTATAAATAGTGGCTATTTAAATAATATACCAGAAGAAGAAATTGAGATGTGCGTGAGAATAATTGTTGTTGATGCTTTTATTCGCTGTAAAATTTTTAAAAATCCGAGGGGGTATACTCATGTTGTTACTGAATGATATTAAACCAGATATGAGTATATACTATTATGCGTCTTTAATTATTAAAGAAATTAAGGAAAAAGAAAATTACGATATTGTGTCGCTCTATAAGAATGTAAAAGAAAAGTATCATATTTCATTAAAAATGTATTCTTATTGTTTAGATTGGCTATTTTTAATTGAAGCTGCAATTATCGACGAGAATGGGGAGGTGTCACTATGTACTTAAAGGAAATGACGATTGAAACAAGTGAAAAAGTCATTAGGAATATAGAGTTTCATATCGGTACAAACTTAATTGTTGATGAAACAAATAAATTAGAAACAACAGAAACAGGAAATAATATTGGTAAAACTACAGTTCTTGCTTTAATCGACTATTGTTTAGGGGGAGACCCAGATCAAATTTATAAAGATCCGGAAACCAAAAAAGAAATAGCTTTTGTCAAAAATTATTTAGTGGACAACAAAGTACTAATTACATTAACTTTAAAAAAAGACTTACTTAATGAAAATTCAAAAGAAATTATAATAAAACGTAATTTCCTACAGAGAAACCAAAAAATAATGTCAATTAATGGAGAAAACCTTCCCAAAAATCGTGGGAAAGATTTTGACGAAAAACTCAATAAACTAGTATTGGGTGAAAGAGAAGAAGAAAAACCAAGTTTCAGACAAATAATTGCACATAATATAAGATATAAAGATCAAAGAATAAATAATACTTTAAAAGTTTTGAATAACTTCACATCTAGTACTGAATATGAAACTCTTTATTTATTCATGTTTGGATTGCCTGTTTTAGATAGAACTACTCTTGTTAAGAAACTCAAAGTCGAGAAAGAGTTCAAAAATAAACTTGAAAAACAGCAATCTAAAACAGAATTAGAACTTCAATTAGACATTATCAAAGACAATATATCAAAATTAGAAAAGCAAAAAAACAATTTAAATATAAATGAAAAATATGAAGAAGAATTACAGGAGCTTAATAATCTTAAGTATAAGATAAGTAAATTAAGCGCTAAAGTTAGTGAATTATCCTTAAGAAAAGAGTTACTAAAAGAAACAGAATTAGAATTGCAAAAGGATTTCTCTAATGTTGATTTTGAAGATTTACGTGAATTATATACAATCGCAAAAAAAATATCGAAAATATTCAGGTAACTTTTGAGGAAATGGTTGAATACCACAATAATATGGTATTGGAAAAGATAAAATATATTACTCAAGATTTACCGGATTTGGAAATACAAATAGATAAGTATAACAAGGAATTGACAAAAGAACTGTATGCTGAACAAAAATTGACTAAGAAACTTTCTTCGAGTGATACTTTCGGTGATTTAGAGCGAATAATTTCTGAGTTAACTGAAAATCACAGGAAACTAGGAGAGCTCGAAGGAAATATTTCTAAAATTGAAGGAGCAGAACAAAATATTGAAAAAGTTGAAAAAGAAATTAAATTATTAGATGGGAATCGATTTACAGAAGATTTTCAAGAGGTGCTTAAAGCACAATTAAAAAAATTCAATCGTTTTTTTACAGATGTTTCAAAAGAACTTTATGGGGAAGAGTATGGTATCACATATCAAATAAAAGAAGAGCAAAAGTCCAAACAACAATACTACTCTTTTGAGAGCTTCAATCTAAATACCAGTTCAGGCAAAAAACAAGGAGAAATCTTGTGTTTCGACCTTGCGTATATATTATTTGCTAGAAGTGAGAACATTCCAAGTCTAGACTTTATTTTAAATGATAAAAAAGAATTAATGCATGGTAATCAACTTTTGAGAGTGAATAAATTTGCATGGGATAAAAATATTCAACTCGTTTTTTCAATTTTAAATGATAAAATACCTGAAGAGTTAAATGATGATAAACACATTGTACTAAGACTATCTGAAAGTGATAAACTCTTTAGAATCGAGAATGGCTAATTAACCTGATAAAGTTAATTTATAAATATAATGATAACTACTTTTATAGTGAATAGCCTTGTCATCAAATGTCCAGAAAATTACCGTAGATTGCTAAACTGTTTAGCGGTCAAAACCTTTTATATAATTAGTAGACACACATATTATATAAAAGGTTTTTTGTTTGTTTGGTTACCGATTTACTTTGGAATTGACCCATCATATTCAAATATGACAGCGATTAATCTCTCGTATGTTAGTATATATTTAAATGGTTTGGACACAATAGTGTACCATACAAAATTTTTATTTATAATAATAAAAAAGCACTAGTAAGATATTATTTCACATTAAGTTCATTGTCAATTTGATAATGGAATCAGCATCACACAATAAAGAGTGGCTGAAAACATTAAGATATATTTTAACGTTTTCAGATGTACTTTTATATGTTTCAAAAGGTATTAATTTAAAAACATTTGTAATAGTGTATTAGATTTTCACAGCTTTTACTAAAATAAGGAGATAAGTCCCCATTGTTTAACTAATTAAAGTAAACATAAATTGGATAATTACTTAGAATTTTCATGGTACTGTTTAGCTTCTACAATAACATTTATGTGACTTGAATCCAAAATTGTCTTAGGGTTTTGATTAAATCCAAGTTCTTGTTTGGTATAAGCTGATACACTTTTAGAAAGATAGCCTTGTAGTGAAGCATCGGTAAGGTATTTTTTTTCATGGAGTGCTTCTAATGCATCGCCGTTTATTGCTTTAACCAAATGATAAGTCCATATTCCATTTTTTAATATGTCACTTGAATAAGAACTTTCCCCAGGGTGACAGGATAAAAACATTGCGTAATATGGAAAATCATGTGTTAACAGTATTATTTCTTCATCATTTATATCAGTGATATTATTTCTTTCATTTTCGTTTTGAAATATTTTTGCACAAGCATCTATAAAAACAAGAGCATTTTTACATTTAGACTTTAATAATGGATCAAGCAACAGTTTACGTAATGACACTGCTGTTTCAGTGATGTTATATGGATGCGTGTCATACGTGGACAAATAATTTGTAATTCCATCATGGAAACCATGTCCAACATAATAGAAAATCAAACGATCCTGTTCAGTTAAAGAATAAAATAAAGATTTCAAATCATATTCTAAATTACTTTTTAATGCATCTTCATTTATAATCATATGAATATCGCTTTCATTTACTGCTATTGATTTTATCAACATATCTTTAAATTCATTAGCATCATTACTGGCATATTTTACACTAGATATTTGATTTTCTTTCCTAGGAGAATACTCTTCTATCGCAATAATCACTGCAAGAGTTCTACTGTAATTAGGAATACTTAAGTGAGCTGTTTTACTCGATTTATCTTCTAAAACACTTTGTGGACCTTTTCTTATATATTTTTGGCCTTCAAATAATACATCTTCGTTTGCCTTCTCAGTTTTGATTACAAAAATAGAGTTCTTTCCATTTTTTACCCAGTCAAAAGTTACATCAGGTATTGGCGATAATAAAGAAATTGCTCTCTTTGTAATTTCAACAACCTGAAAATCAGAACTAATTCCTACAATTTCATTTGAAGCAGGCATAATTTCCTTAAGTCCAAAAATTAGCGTCCCCCCATTCGCATTTGCAAACGATGAAATAATTTTTGCAGTTTTTTGTGGAACAAATGGAACAGCATTAAATTCTAACTCTACTGACTTAATTTCACTTACTAAAGTTTCAATTTCAGATTCCGTAAAATTAATGTTTTTTAATGGAATTCTATTTATACCTGTTTTTTTAAACAATTGTCCTAGTGTTATTTGTTTCGGAATGCTAATACCATCTTCACACCAAAGTTCAGCATCTACATAATCAAGAACGTCAAATTCCGAAGTATAATATATTAGTACTTGATTATTATCCGATGGCCTAGCTACTACAGTGATTTCATTTCCATTTTTAGTTATCCCACCAATAATACTATCTGCGATTTTGTAATAATTTGAACAATCGTATTCTGGTAGCTCTCTTAAATGGTCCATTACATTACTTACAGATCTAGAAATAAGACTCTCTACATATTTTAATCCATCATAGTCAGATTTTGACAAATGAAAAAATTCTGGAGGTATCTCTTTCTCATTGACCGCAGTCTCAATATCTGCGAAAGAAGTTATTTTTTGTTTTTCCAAAGCTCTGTCGCCTACCTCAAAAATTTCTTCTGGAATTTCTAGTTCTTCTTGTTCAAAATAATTTAGAACTTCATTTTTAGTAGTTCTAAGTAAAAAATCTAATTTTTTATCATGTCCAGCTAATTGGAAGTATCTACATAAAATTTCCGACAAGTTTAACAAAACACTATTTGCATTCCACGGACTAGTTACATATAGACTGCTTTCTGTAAAATGATTATTTACATTCTTAATAAAGTTAATTCCCTCATAAGTGATTTTAAGATTCTCGGACTGGTATATTTTTAGTTCTTCAATTTTATTTTGTAGATTATTTAAGCTAATTGTTGTATTTTCATCATTATCTTCACTTGTAACCCATACCTTAAGGTACGGAATAATAATACTCAGTTTATTTTTCAAGTCTATACATTCTTCCGTACGAGTGTGAACTAATTCGAACTCATTTTGTTTCAATAATTTTATCTTAAAATGTGTCAATAATTTTTTTAGGTTTGGATTTTTTCTGTTCTCAGCATTAAAGTTTATAAAGTGATACTGTTCTTGAAAAATAGATTCATTACCATCTAAAAAGTATTTAAGGGAACTACATTCTGTGAATTCATTTTTTGTGTTCAGCAAGTGGTTAGTTTCAGACCATTTTCCAATTGTTTCAATATCATCAGTGTCCCAATTAACACATTTATCTAATAATATAGAATAGATTGATTGGACTCTTTCATAATTACCACTCTTTATATTTCTATTTTTATCAGTGTCTGTAGATATTTTGCTTAGTATATCTAAAAAATCCTCTAAATTTAAATTGGTTTTAAAATTAAAAAAGGCTTTCCAATCTGGTGATAGGTCTGGTCCATTAAAGACAGGTAAATAACCACCTGAAATATCTTTAATTTCTTTTGTATTCAGAAATACATCAGAAGACCTTTCACATCTTTTTGAAAGGGTAGGAATACATTGTATATTTTTAATAACCCATGGAACATAATTTTCAACTTCGCTTCCAGTAGTTTGACCTTGTTTGCCATGGTGACCCCAATAAGCAATTGCTGGTAATTGCAATTCATCAGGAGTATGATTTTCAATAAAATCAGACCAAAAGATAGATGAAAATTCAGGATTATCTTCAATATGATTAAGATAATTCATAGTTATTATGTTTTTATAAGCATCAGCTTTAAAAGTACTTAGATAAGGAGTAAACCTTTTATCTCTATCTTCAAAATATCCAGATTTAATATCTGCGTCGATTAATTGTGAATTAGAAATTTTATTTGAATGGACTACTGTCGATATTCCTTCTTGAACTCCAAGCATTTTGAAAAAGCGCTTCCACTCATCTTTTTCTAAGGGGGCTGTAGAATAATCTTCACTGACAAAGATATTGCTTTTTAATATATTTTCACTTTTTAACCTTGGATTATAATAATTTGAAAGGAAACAATCTTTAGCAGGACGCAAGCTACCATCTGAAGTAAGCAGTTTTAATCTTGTTAGCTGTTTGATCAGTTCCTCTTTTAAGTCCCCTTTTTTATATAAACTAAATAAATCTCTTATTGCTTTTAAAGCATTTTCTTTTGTAATATAAATGTCGATATTAGGTATGATATTCTGAGTAATATAAGTGATATCTGTTTTCTCTTTTAACCCTAGACCCTCCAACCAAAGTCTACTATCAATGTCCTTAAGTAGCCAAACCTGTAACTCTTCATGAACAAAGGATAATTCGTTGTTAGGGTTATTCCAATTATCATCATTTGCTGCAGGAAAACATACTTGACTAGGATAGTTTATAAAGTTCTTATGGTCCCAAATAAATGGAAGATTTCTAAGTGAATTCTCAGAAATATAACTAACTTTCTCCGATGTACAAAGCTTTCTAAAATGTTTTATTAATTTAATATTATTATCTAGTGTATGCGTATTGATAAAACTCTTAGAGGAGAGGAAAGCTTGTAAATCGTTCCATTCAAAACATGAAGCACCAAGTCTTTTAAAATCGGAAAAAAAATGATTGCTTTTAGCGAATTGTTTAGAGTGAGCTGATTCTTTCGTTTTGTTTTCTTCAACGAACTTTTTAATAGGCTCATCACCTATGAACTTTTTCTCAGACAGATATGTAAAATCTATTATTGTATCATCGATTTTAAGCAACTGTCCTTTTTTAGATATAACAAATGGAATATTCTTTAGTGCCTCAATAATTCCTTCGTTAAACTTTTTTCCCAATTCATCATTAAAAGTCTTTTCAGGAATTAATTGATATGCTTGAAATTGAAACTCGGTCTTAACTAATACTGAAATCCACTTAAAGATCTCAACAGCAATTGTTTTAAAAATCCACTGATTCCATTTTGAATCAGTATGAAGTGATTCACGATTAGCAGAAGTTAGGAAACTAGTATTAACTAGAACGGGTAAAGAATATTTAGTTTCATCAGTTGGTAAATATGAATAAAGAAGTTTTTCTTGTTGAGAAAGATTAGTAATACCATCCTTACCAACTTTTGCTGCTAAAGATAACTCTATAGACGTAGCATTAAGTAACTTCTCTGGAATATTTCTTTCATCTTGCAGCTCTTCTCTCACATCTTGAGGGACCGTTAGTTGTTGGGTATTTATCAACCACTCTGTTTTTGTCGAACTATCTCCTTTTTGTAGAGTAACTTTGTTCTTTTTTGTTCGGTCAATTTTTATAGTCTTTGATCCACCTATATCAAAATGGATTTCACAAATGTTTTTTAGAAATAAAAATAGATTTACATTTTGAGATAAATTTTGAATAGTCTGGCTTGTCTCATTTACATTCTTCAATTGGATAATTGTTGCAACGTTTGCGTTATTATTTCTAATGAATTGATTAATCGGTTCTGAAATTTCCTTTATTTCGGTATATATAGGGATAATTTGCCAAGGAAACTGAAACTCCCTATCATTACTTTCTTCCCAATCAACCTTTGATTCTTTCCACTTCCATTCAAATGGGTGGGTTGCATCAAACTTAAAATACTCGTAATTAGTATATATAGTCACTTTATCAGATTGTCCAAATACTGATTTAAAGCCAATGCCTTTATAGCCTGTTTTTGTTAAATCTGATTTTTTAGTGCCATTGTTTACATTACAAATACCTTGGAGATCCCGCTTAGTAAAAGGTTTACCTGAGTGAGCAACTACTAAGTTATCATCAAAGATTTTTATCCATACTTTTACTACTTCACCATTCTGACAAGAATCATCTGCATTTTGCAAAAGCTCATATATGAATCGATTTGAATCCGTATATAAATCACTTGATAATGCATTTAGTGAACTAGCTTGGTTAACTGCTTGACTAGGATTTATATAATTGGTGTTATCCATAAAAATTTTTTCAATCTGTTCTTTTAAACACATTTTAACATTCCTCCACTTCTATTGATTTATATTCATTTATTGAATTTTATCTTAATAAAAGATTTATATCTTTTGCATAATTCCTCTTATGACAGATACAAATTTTTCTTTTACTGTAATAAGGATGTAATGGCTTTAAAATCATCTTTGATCTGAATATTGAATCTTAACTGAAATTAAAGAATAAATAAATTTATCAAAGTAATCGTATTGACTAACACTTAAAATATGATTTTGTAGTTTATTGGCGACATATTATAAAGTTGTGCGAAACAATGGGAGTTCTTTAAAACTTATTCATTACGTTTATTATGTATTAAAGTGACCGAATTTTCAAAGATGTAAGTTTATATGTATTCTTCATTATGGCACTTAAGTTATCACATCGTTGCTTATTTTATGTTTGCTTTATCGATGCTTAAATTGCTGGCTAAATATTAGAGCTATGACAACATGAACGTACTCTATTAATTAAATTTAAAATGTGTGAAAGTTAAAGTGGTCAAAAGAAATTTCATTATCACGATTTGCTTTGATTGCCATCTATTACTTGGCTGATTTATATAATAGAGAAAATTATTCCAAAGAAATTCTTTTAAATACTTGGCAAATTCTCCGAAAAATAGTTGAAGGATATGAAAGGGGAATTCGCCACTTGTTTTTCAACAATATGAAGAAAAATTGCAAGCATAATAAACCTGTTGATATCAAGATTGGAAAGTTATCGTAACAACCTGAAACAAGTATTTTGACTTACCACGCAAGAAGCGTAGTCTTATTGAGAAAAAAGTTTAAATTCTTGACATAAGTATTATTTCAAGGTTACATGCATAGGGCTTGTTTGGGTTATCAGTATATGTCTAGTTGAGGTGCTGACGGAGAGATACGTGATTTTTTACGTTTAAAGCTTATGCAAGCCATTTTAGCTTTCAAGATTTGATTACATGGTTAGGTTTTCCCTTTCACATATCTATTGTTCTTTGACAAAGAAAGCATGGAAGATAACCCCGTGCTATATATCAAAAAAATCAGATACATTCTTCTGATGGTAAGCTACTTGATTCATACGCCATGACTTTCAATAGAAATGAGCGATTATCTATGAATCTAATGCAATTGTGGTAGATTGTTAGCGATAATCCATCAGATAGGATAATGATACTCCTCTACAGTCATGGTTCGAGCGTTCAAAGCGTCGCAAACTATGAGTAGAGCTGGAAGGAATACTTGCAGGGGTGAAATTCCCGTGGAGCTGCACCAACAGCCGTCTGATTTTTAATTGATTAATTATAAGGGGGCGTGTTTTTTGAAACAGAATTTGATTCTTTATAGTATGCAAATTGCTATGTTAAAACAACTGCTAACCCGTAAACTGATTACCGAGAAAGAATATTACATGGTTAAAAATAAATTAATGAAAGAATATGGAATCATTTCTGATATTACAGGCTGAATTGTGTTTCTATTGGCGATACAATAGAAAGTAGATAGGGAACACAAAAGGAGGAACTGTTATGTCAAAGGTAGAAGTGATTCGTGCCAATAGTGACTTAGCCAACCAGAAACGTGGAAAAGAAATAAAACAGCTTAGGGTAGCAGCATATTGTAGGGTAAGTACAGACTCGGAAGATCAGTTAAATAGCTATAAATCACAAGTCTCTTATTACTCGGATTTAATTCGGAAAAATGTAGAGTGGGTGTTAGCTGATATCTATGCAGATGAAGCCATCACAGGTACACAAGTAACGAAACGTGAAGATTTTCAACGAATGATCAATGATTGTATGAATGGAGATATTGATATGGTTATTACAAAATCAATATCTAGATTTGCAAGGAACACATTAGATACGTTGAAATATGTTCGCATGTTAAAAGAAAGAGATATAGCCGTTTATTTTGAAGATGAAAAAATCAATACGCTGACAATGGATGGTGAATTGTTACTTGTTGTTTTAAGTTCAGTTGCTCAACAGGAAGTCGAAAATATCTCTGCTAATGTTAAGAAGGGATTAAAGATGAAAATGCAACGTGGAGAGTTAGTCGGTTTTCAAGGGTGTCTTGGTTATGACTATCATCCGAAAGATAAAAGTATTTCAATAAACGAAAAAGAAGCGGAAATTGTTCGTTATATTTTTCAAAGGTATGTTGAAGGAGTAGGAGGTAGTATCATCTCAAGGGAGTTAGAGAATTTAGGCTATAAAACAAAGAGAGGTACTCCAACGTGGGCTGAAACAACTGTACTTGGAATTATAAAAAATGAAAAATATAAAGGCGATATTTTGATGGGAAAAACCTTTACATTAGATCCCATTACAAAACGAAGGTTAGAAAACTTTGGTGAGGAAGATCAGTACTATTTACGAAATCACCATGAACCAATTGTCAGTGCGAAAATATTTGATAAAGCACAGGAAATCAGGATGAGAAGAAATCGCGGGCGAAATACAGTAGAAAATAATGGTGGGAAGCGAGAGAAGTATAGTCGTAAATATGCGTTTAGCTGTATGATTGATTGTGGTTATTGTGAAAGTACATTAACAAGACGCAGATGGCATAGTTCAACGAAATATAGCAAAACAATTTGGCAGTGTGTTACAAGTACAAAAAAGGGAAAAAAGTTCTGTCCAGATAGTAAAGGAATACCCGAAGAAGCTATTGAAAAAGCTTTTCTAGAAAGTTACCGAATTATGTGTAATAATAACAAAGATGTATTGGAAGAATTTTTGCAACGAATGGAAGATACATTGAGTTCCAATACGGTTCATAAAGAAATATCAAAAACAGAAAAAGAAATTCAGTCACTAGAAAACAAAAAGAATAAATTAGTGGATATGAGATTAGAGGAAATTATTGATAAAGAAACGTACGAAGAAAAGTACAATGCACTCATGCAAGAGATTAATGAGAAAGTGCAAACAAGAGAAAAGTCCTTATCAAATTTGGAAGAAGAGAAGGATATTAAAAAACGCTTGTTAGCTTTCAAAAAAGTATTGGAACAAAATGAAGTGATTGAAACGTTTGATCGATATGTATTTGAAAGTGTCGTTGACAAGGTAATTGTAGGTGGGGTAGATGAAGGTGGAAATAAAGATCCTGCTATGATTACGTTTGTATATAAAACAGGTTTAAGTAATAGTCTCGATGGTGAAAAATTTAAACCTGCAAGAAGAAATGCGAAAAAAGAAAATACAAAAACATCTAACGAATTGTGTTCACATACAGTCAACGAGGATAATAAATTGTGTTCACATAGTAGTGACGACACATTTCGCGGTCTACAATAAAGCAGGTCACACCAGTACGTCCCTTCGTTTGCTGATGCAGTTTTTTATCGGTAATGGCAATAACCATGACAAAATCCGCTTCATTTCCCCCCGTGATAAATGTCTTCTCTCCATTTAGCACCCATTCATTTCCATCCTTAACAGCTGTCATTTTTATATTTCTAGTATCTGATCCAGCATCAGGCTCTGTCATAGCAAAACAGGATCTTTTTTCCCCATTTATCGTTGGGATTAAATATTCTTCCTTCTGCCTCTCATCTCCATAGTAGAGAATATTATCTGCTGAACCGCCAAAGTCAAAAGGCACAAAGGTTTTTGCTACTTCTATAGAAACGATTGCCCGCATCATTTGTCCAAGATTCGCTCCTCCATATTCCTCCGGTGTATTTATCCCCCAAAACCCTGCTTCTTTAGCCTTTAATTGGAGCTCTTCCAGTTTTTCTGTTGGTAAACTCTCTCTTCCTTCCCTCTCATTTCGGAGTACTTCATTTTCAAGAGGAAGCAATTCCTTTTCAACAAATTTTCGAATCGTTTCCTGAACCATTTTTTGTTCGTCTGTTAGTCGTAAATACATAACATTCTCTCCCTCTATTTTTTCAATTGGATGTTAAATACAGCTTTATTTAGTGGAATAACCTGCCGTTTGCTCCTTTAGTACCCGTTTTAATATTTTCCCAACGGATGTTTTTGGTAATGCATCTACAAATGCTACCGATGTGGGCACTTTGTATGTTGCTAAGCTTTGCCGGCAAAATGAAAGGAATTCTTCTTCAGCAAGTTCTGCTCCTTCTTTTAAAACAACAAATGCCTTAATCGTTTCTCCGCGGTAGGCATCTGGAATACCGATTACCGCTGCCTCCAATACGCTTGGATGCTGATAAATAACATCTTCAATTTCAATGGGATAAACATTAAACCCGCTGGCAATGATTAGCTCCTTCTTTCTTCCCACAATGTAGAAAAACCCATCTTCATCCATTTTGGCAAGATCACCAGTATAAAGCCAGCCATCTCGAATGACTTGCTCCGTCTCCTCTGGCATTTCCCAATACCCTTTCATGATTTGTGGTCCTTTGACAATTAGCTCACCCACTTCACCGATTGGCAATGCTTCTTCTCCTGTTGCAATGTCGACAATGGATGCATCCGTATTAGGAATTGGAATGCCAATACTTCCTGCCTTTTGTAATCCATTTATTGGATTTCGATGTGTAACAGGGGATGCTTCTGATAAGCCATAGCCTTCTGCCACTTCTGTTCCACTGGTCTGATTAAACTGACGGATAACTTCAACAGGCAATGGCGCAGATCCGCTTGTACATGTCCGCAAGCTGCTCAGGTCGAATTTTTTCTTTTTATAGTAATTCAATAATGCAATGAACATCGTCGGAACGCCTGGAAAAATGGTAGGCTTTGTTCGTTCAATGATTTGCACCGTCTGGTCTGCTTCGAACTTAGGAACCAAGATTAAATTCCCACCGGTATAGATAGACATATTCATACAACTTGTCATGCCATAAACATGGAATAACGGAGCAATCGCTAATAATCGTTCTTCTCCTAATTTTGTTTCACTTACTGATGTTGCATAGCTTTGCAGCGTATTCGCAACAATATTATAATGCGTTAACATCGCACCTTTTGATCGTCCTGTCGTTCCACCTGTATATTGTAAAACTGCAACATCTTCCTGTGGATCAATATCTATGTTCGGAACTGGTAACCCATTATCCACCAGTAAATCATTGAACGCACAATCTTTTTCAAAAGACACCGGGATAACAGTTGTTAAACGCGTCTCTTTCTCTATTTTTTTCACTATCGGAAGTAACGAATCAAGCACAATAAGAATTTTGGATTGTGAGTCCTTTAATACATGTAATAATTCTGTTGCCTGATACATTGGGTTAACCTGTACAACTGTCGCCACACATTGCATTATTGCAAAATAACTAATGACATACTGGGGACAATTTGGCAGCATAAGCGCTACCCTATCCCCTTTCTTCACTCCAAGGTTTTCTAATGAGCTGGCAACATTTCTTACAGCCACCGCCATTTGTTGATACGAATAGGTTTTTTCATAAAAAGTGATAGCTATCTTATCTGCATATTTGTCAACGGATGCACGTAATAATTCGGGTAATGAGATCTCAGGAATGTCAATTTCAGCTGGATTTCCTTTCGCAACATGTTTTAACCAAGGTCTTTCCATACAAAAACTCCTCCCTTTTATTCGTTTTTTTGATCACGATGGACATCAATCACTCGCTATGATGCATTTTATGATGTGAGCTATGGCTTTTATTCCACATACACTGTGACAAAAGCTTACACAAATGCTTGTAATGCTTGCTTTTTAACCTTACCCGTTGCAGTCAAAGGAAGTTTATCGATAAACTTTATCAGTGGTACTTTATATACAGCCATTCGCCTTTCACACCAGTGCTGCAAATCCTTCTCTGTCAGCTCCCTTTTACAGGCTGCGTCTAATTGGACAAATGCGATTGGCCGTTCTCCGCTTTCTTCATCGGCAATCCCAATGACGCCACATCCTGTAATGGCAGAATGACGACCAATAATAGCCTCAATTTCTGATGGAAAGACACTCATTCCTTTCACTTTTATCATTTCTTTTCTCCGGCCTAAATAATAAAGATAGCCTTCTTCATTTAGCATGCCGATATCGCCTGTATACAGCCATCCATCTTTTAGCGACTGCTTTGTTTCCTCCGGCTTATTCCAATAACATTTGAAAAGAGATGGCGTACAAATGGCAATTTCACCTTCTTCTCCCAACGGGAGAAGTTCTTTTGTTGTAAAATCTACAATTTTAAACTTTGTACCTGGGATTGGAAAACCAACAAAAGTTGATTTTCCTTTTAAATCCATATCCCCTTTATTCATATCACTTGTAAAGGTATCGAATGTATGTGTTTCCGTCATGCCATAAGAAGATTCTCTTAATATACTTCCAGTCAATGCTTTCCAGCGCCCTCTATACTCAATATTCAGTTTTTTGACATACGAAGATACCGTTACAGTTTTTAAAGAGCTTAAATCGTAGTCGTGGACATCTGGTCTTTGCATTAATTCGACAAAGTTATCTAAGACACCTCCCGTGTGCGTTACTTTATATTTCTCAATCGCTTCAAGCATCGCCGCTCCATCCCATCTGCTAAGAATGACATAGGTATTGCCAGTAAATACAGGGCTTAGAAGACACACATCTTGACCAGCAATCCAAAATGCCGGCAGATAGGCTAAGACAATGTTTCTAGAATCAGAAGACCCTGAAAAAGTCGCCATTGATGCACAGGTATAGAGCATATTCCGCTGTGTATGTGCACAGCCTTTTGGCATCCCAGTTGTCCCGCCGGTATAATTGAGTGCAGCGATATCATCTAAATGAATTTTTGTATCCGGATAGGTGGTACTTTGCTTATCCAAAATGGTCAGTAAATCGGCTATATCTGCAAATTGCTGTTTAGGCTCCAGCAGTGATGGATGAACCGGTATGGTTGGATTTTCCGGGAGAAAATCTTGTAAACTCGTTGTGATAATTTCTTGAATACTTGTCTTATCCTTTACTGCATCAATTAATGGTAATAATTGATCATGTGCAATAATCAGCTTTGCTTCTGTATCATTTAATTCATATAGCAATTCCTGTTCTTTAAACATCGGATTGACAGGGACATAGATACACCCCCGTTTTAATATGCCGTAAAAAGCAATGAGAAATTGCGGGCAAGTCGGCATAAATACGGCTATTCGGTCGCCTTTCTTCATCCCCTTGTCAGCCAAATAAGAGGCAAAGCGATTGCTATCATCATTTAGCTGTTTAAAGGTTAATGTTTCTCCATACCAAATGATGCATGGTTTGTCAGGCGTTAATTCTGCCCATTTTTGTAAATAATCCGTAATCAATACTTCACCAAATGGATATTCCAGTTCTCTTGGCAATGAAGCTGGCCAATTTTTATCCCAAAGATATTGTAATTTACTCAAATATTGCTTTTCCTCCAACATCCTCCCCCCTCTTTGCCTCAAGACTTTTACTCTTCAACCCAAAGCTTTGAAAATATAATTCTACCCGCTAAATTCTGTTCTACTCCTTTGATGCGGTCATTCATTGCATAAACTTCTGGATTGAAGAAAAGCGGAATATTTAACGCTTCTTCATTTACAGCAATCTTACTCATTTCTTTTATTAATTGCGCACGCTCTTCCTGGTCATAGGTCACATTTGCCTGTGCAAGCAGTGTTTCTAAATTTGATGGCGTTTCACCTACGAAATAATAACTCGTATCTGAATATAATCCTCGCATCGTCAATTGTGGTTCTGTCAACCCGACCCATGAAGTTAATAGCGCTGGTACTGTTTGTTCATCATAATACTTGCTAACAGCTACGTTTAATTCTAGTGTTTCAATTTCAACGTTTATGCCAACCTTATCTAACTGTCCCTGAATCGCTTCTGCTAAACTAGATTGATATGCAGAATTATTCGTGAGTAATTTAAATGAAACATCTTCAAGTCCTGCTTCCTGTAAAATCTCTTTTGCTTTTTCCGGGTCATATTCAAATGCCAAATCCTCATTCGTTGCCCAATATCCTTCAGGAAACGGCTGATAAGCTGGTTCTCCATAACCAAAATTGACGGACTGGATTAATTCTTCACGGTTAATCCCATGCAAAACCGCTAATCGAACAGCTTTATTATCAAAAGGCGGAATAAGTGAGTTGAGATATATTTTATTGAACCGTAATGCAATATGATGTTCCAGAATAAGATCAGGATCTTTTTCCAAACTTGGAATACTAACGGGATTCAAACGAGTAGCTAAATCCACCTCTCCAGACTTAAGCGCATTAATTCGTGTATTTTCCTCTGTCATAATTTTTATTGTTAGTTTATCTAAGTGTGCGTTGTCCTCATCCCAATAATCGTCAAAACGTTCAAAAACAAGCTCACCATTAGGCACTCGCTTCAATAATTTATATGGTCCTGTGCCAACAGGGTGCTGTGCATAATCATCTCCATACTTTTTTACAGCTTCTGGTGAAACCATCATTCCGCCGTGTTCTGTTAATGCTAATAATAAAGTGGCGTCTGGTTCATTTAAATGGAGTTTTACAGTCAAAGGATCAACAACTTCTATATTTTCTATAGAGTTGAAGCTTCCATTGGCATGAACGGAATCCTCTGAGTCAAAGCGTTCCATATTAAATTTTACTGCTTCCGCATCAAAAGGAGTTCCATCATGAAATTTCACTCCTTCTCTTAAGTGGAGAATAATGGTTGTATCATCTGGTATATCCCATGCTTCCGCTAATCCAGGCTGCGGCTCAAGCTCAGCATTAAAGGAAATAAGCCTGTCATATACAGGATATAACAATGGATGATCAGAGCCAGAACTGCTTTTTATCGGATCCAAACTGCTGATATCGACTGAATAAGCAACGGTTGCTTCCCCGCCCTTTTGTGGCTCTGCATGGTTTGCTTCCGTCTGCTTCTCCTCCGACTCTAAATCGGAAGAACATCCAGCAGCAACTACTAATATGGTAAATATACAAAAAAACCGCATCGTGAATTTCATCTGCTTTTTTAGCATATTCCTGTATCCCCCCATTAAAAAGCTAGATGGTTGACATTCATATAACCATTCTATATAGCCCTTTCTTTCGTTATTTCTTAACAGATTCAGAAGATGGAGCAATATTTTTTATCTCTTCTATACTCTCCGGATTATCCAATGCGCTTAAATCCCCAAGCTTTTTCTTTAAGTATGCATTGCGAATGGCGTGGTGGATAATTTTCCCGTTTTTTGTTTTTGGCAATTCTGCTACTGCATAAATCGCTTTGGGACGTAAAGCCCTTCCCAGCCGCTTCGTTACTAGCTTCATCAGTTCATCAATCAGTTCCGCTGCCGGTAAATATCCTTGATTGAGTGCTACAAAACAAACAGGCACTTCTCCTTTTAATGCATCTGGAATCCCAACTACTGCTGATTCCAAAACGGCAGGATGATCGGTAATAATCGACTCCATTTCCGCAGGTCCCATACGCTTTCCAGCAACATTTAATGTATTGTCCGATCGACCTGTAATGGCCCAGAAATCTGCATCATCCCGAATCGCTGTGTCACCATGCGCCCATGTATCTCTCCACTTACTCCAATAGGTCTCTTCATAACGTTCCGGATCCTGCCAAAAACCATGCGTCATCCCTAACCAGGGTTGTCTTAATACAAGCTCACCAATTTCATTTACTACCGGCTCACCAGATGAATTATACACTTCTGCATCCATCCCCAGACCACGAGCGTTAAAATTTCCTGACGCGATTGGCTTAAGTGGCGTATTTGTCAGGATGACACCACCCGTTTCCGTTCCGCCGGAAAAATTTATAATTGGAATTTTTTTATTTCCTACCTTGTTAAACAACCAGTTCCATGGTTCCGGATTCCAGGGTTCCCCAGTTGCCATAATGACACGCAAGCTTGAAATATTATGTTTTCTAACGGGATCTATTCCATACTGCATTAATGAACGGATTAGAGTAGGCGCAATCCCTAAAGAAGTAACCTGATGTTTATCAATCAGCTCCCATAAACGATCTGCCTTTGGATGTGTAGGTGAACCTTCATAAAGCACCATCGTGGTCGCATTTAGTAAGCTGCCAAATACATGGGAAGGTCCCATAATCCAGCCCATATCAGTTACCCAAAAGTTGACCCCACCTGGCTCCACTTTGTCCCCATTACTAAAAACACCCTTCACAGTATAGGGACCATGGGTATGGACAGTTCCTTTTGGTTTTCCTGTTGTCCCCGATGTAAACACAACCATAAAGGGATCCATACTATCCATTGGCTCTGCAGCAAAATCCTTGATGCCCGTTTCAAGCTCGTTCCAATCTAAATCTTTTCCTTCCTGCCATGGAATATCCCGCTGCATTCGCTTTACTACAACTACCTTTTCTACGCAGGAAACCATGGAAACTGCCTCATCCGCTTCCTCTTTCACGGGTATCGTTTTCCCCGCTCTTAAGAATCCATCAACCGTGATAAGCATTTTTGCCTGCGCACTCTCTAATCTTTTAGCAATCGGATTCGAGCCAAAGCCAGAAAAGCTTGGAACAAAAATGGCGCCCAATTTGATAATCGCTAATACCGCTACAGTGACTTCGGGAATCATCGGCATATGAATCGCAACTCGATCCCCTTTTGAAATACCTTGCTTCTTCAATCCATTCGCTACTTCATTCACCCAATCATTTAATTCTTGAAAGGTATATTGCTCGACATGAAAATCTTCACACTCATAGATTAACGCTAGCTGATTTGCATTTTCAGGGTTTTTAAGCCAACGATCTAAACAATTGTAAGCTAAATTTAATTTTCCACCGACAAACCACGATGGCCAAGCTTTTCCATTACGCAAATCAACCACTTGATGATACGGTTTAAACCATTCGATTGCAGAGCGCTTTTCTGCTTCCCCCCAGAACCATGAGATATCCCGAATCGACGCTTCATACAATTCATCGTAACTGTTAAATCCAAGTTCTTTTATCCATTGATAAAGCGATGATGCTTCTTTTGTCTCCTCCGTGGGATACCAAATTGCTTTTGCACTAATTTCCCTCACCCCTTATGAAATGAATTTCAAATTCTGTAACGTAAACATTCATTCAAAATCCCGTCGGCCAGTTTGCTAATAAGCGTTGACTTTTCGTCCCTTTTTGAGAACAAGCATAGTCTAGAGACTTACATAAAAATTTCCGTGTATCTCTAGGATCTATCACATCATCAATTAAATGTTTTCCAGCTGCTTTATAAGGAGAACTATCAAACTCCCAAAGGTCCAGCAGTTTTTTCCTTTCTTCTTCCGGATTTTCAACTTCCATTAATTCTCTTCCATATACAACATTTATCCCAACTTCTGGACCAGTAAAATTAATTTCTGCGGTTGGCCAGGCAACAACAAAATCGGCTCCCATATTCGGACCGCACATATTGCTGTATGCGGCGCCAATGCTTTTTCGAATGACGACAGAAATCTTGGGGACTGTTGACCAAGCTAACGCCTGATTCCAAACCATAATTTTAGTTGGCATTGCCGCTTTTTCTGCAGTACTTCCTACACGAAAACCAGGAATATCATGAAGAAAAATAAGCGGAATATGGTAGGAATCACATAAACAAATAAATTCCGTAGCTTTTAAACACTCCTGTGGTCCAGCTGCTCCACCATATTTCATTGGCTGATTGGCAAGGATTCCGACAACTCTGCCATTTAATCTTGCAAACCCCGTAATTAAAGCTTCACCATAAAGTGGCTTCATTTCAAAAAATGAATCTTTATCAACAAGAACATGAATTAACTTTTTCATATCGTACGCTCTATTCCTTTTTGTAGGCACAATCTCCATCACTTCATGGACGGTACGATATGGATCGTCAGCTGTTTCCTTGTATGGCGGCTCTTCATCCGCGTGGGATGGCATATACTGAAAAAAGTTTTTCATAAAATCAAAGCACTGTGCTTCATCCTCTCCATATTGATCTGTTTGTCCAGTCGTCTTTGCATGAAGTTTCCATCCGCCCAATTCTTCTGGACTAACATTCTCTCCCGTAGCGACTTCTAACATTCGCGGACCAGAAACAGCTAGACAGGTTCCCTTTAATTGAACTGCAAAATCTGACGTAACAGCCTTCCAGGTAGGACTGCCATAACTATCTCCCAAGATTGCCGTTATCATTGGTACTTGCCGGCCGTGCTTTAATAAATTCATAGACATCATTTTACTGCTAATCCCATCTGAGCCCATCCCATCCGGCATACGCAGTCCGCCACCTTCATCCAGATTAAAGATGGGCAATCCACGCTTTACTGCAAAATTAGTAATCAAGTGTGACTTCCTGCCATTTACAGCTGCTCCCGTCCCGGCAAGCACTGTCTTATCTATCGCCTGAACGACTACTGGACGCTGATTAATTTTGGCTAGCCCAGCAATGGTTCCATCTGCTGGACTTTTATGGGCAACTTCAGGATTTTCTGCATGATTTAGTTTCCCAAATTCAATGAAACTATCCTTATCGACAAGCTTGTCGATGCGTTCTCTTGCAGTATAGAAGCCTGATTGCTGATGCTGTTTTATCTTCGCCTCTCCGCCCAACTGCAATGCTTGCGCTTTTCGTTTTTCCAAATCACGAATATATTCTTGCACCTTTGCTTAGCCTCCTAACCACAAGTTAAATGGACCCCGTTCATCCATCGTAAAACTAGTTATATACATAAAAACCTTTGCCCGTTTTTCTGCCTAATTCACCTTTTTCAAATTTATCTATAATTGTTTTTGCTGGTTTATCCGTTTCATTCTGTGTCTTTTGATAAAGTTGCATACCAACATAATAACTAATATCAATTCCTGTTAAATCGAGCAGCGCAAAAGGTCCAATTGGATGATTTAAAGCCTTTGTGCAAGCTAAATCAATTTCCTCAATTGAAGCAACATCTTTCTCATATAAAGAAATCGCTTCATTCGTAAGTGCTGCCAAAATACGATTGGCGACAAACCCATCTATTTCTTTTTTCAATAAGATCGGTGTTTTATTTATCCGTTCTACTAAATCAACGGTTATTTTTGCTGTTGCTTCGGATGTATGCGGACCCTGCACAACCTCAACCAGTTCCATTACCAATGCTGGATTAAAGAAATGCATATTGCATACCTTTTCCGGACGATTCGTAGCATCTGCTATTCGGGAACTAGCGAAAGTTGAACTATTTGTTGCTAAAATAACGTGATCCGATACAAGTTGATCGAGCTGTGCGAACAATTTTCTTTTTTCATCTAATAATTCTATAATCGCTTCAATCACAAAATCCGTATCTTTTACAGCTGTTTCTAAATTTACTTCAAATTGCAAACGGTCAAATGCAGCATTAACCTCATCTTGTGAGAGCCGCCCTTTTTTGATTCGATTCTCCATATGTCCTTTTAATGCGCTTTTTGCCTTTTCCAAACTCTCATGATTGATATCTTGCAATGTAACGTGATAGCCAGCTAAGGCACAAACCATTGCAATTTGCGACCCCATTGCTCCAGATCCTACAACCGTTATATTTTTTAAGTCTTCGATATTCAATGCTTCCCTCTCCCTCCGATAATTCGTATTTCAGCGTTCAATAATTAAGGAAATCCCCTGACCACCCCCACAGCAGGCAGTAACAAGTCCACGTTTTACATCGCGATGCTTCATCTCGTAAATTAATTTTGCAATCAGCATCCCGCCCGTTGCAGCAATAGGATGACCATGCGCGATAGCACCACCGTTTACATTTACTTTGTCCATATCAAAGTGAAGCTCACGATCACAGGCTAAAACTTGAGCAGCAAATGCCTCATTAATTTCGATTAAGTCGATATCTTCAAGGGACATGCTGTTCTTTTCTAGAACCTTTTGTGTCGCAGGTACAGGACCAATACCCATAATATTGGGATCAACGCCTGCAACCGCAACGTCTCTTACGATTGCTAAGGGCTCTAAACCTCTTTTTTCTGCTTCTTTGCTGCTCATTAATACAAGTGCGCTTGCCCCATCATTCATTCCAGAAGCATTCCCTGCCGTAACAGATCCACCCTTTTTAAACGCTGGATTTAACGTTGACAATACTTCAACAGATGTATTTGGACGCGGATGTTCATCCTTGTCAAAAATAATTTCTTCTCCTTTTCTTCCTTGTAAGTGAATCGGCAGAATTTGCTCATCAAAGCGTCCTTGTTCCATAGCCTTAGCCATTCTTTGCTGACTCCTGCAGGCAAATTCATCTTGTTCTTCTCTGGAAATTCCATATTGTTCAACCAGGTTTTCTGCGGTGATTCCCATTGGTGGATTGCCAATGCTTTCTGGTGCAAGCGGTCTCTTTGTAAATTTAGGCGGAATTAAACTGTACGCTGTTGGGGCAGCTTCCATTAAATAAGGAATTCTTGTCATACTATCCGTACCGCCAGCAACAGCGATATCAATTCCTCCTGCACTAATCCGCTCTGCTGCTAGTGCAACAGCATTGATCCCCGATCCACACTGTCTATCTATGGTCAAACCGGGCACACTGACAGGCAAACCTGCTTCAAGCAGGGCGAGTCTAGCCATGTTTCCGCCTCCAGCCAGACAATTTCCAAAAATAACATCATCCACTTCTTCTCCTTCTATTTTTGCTCGTCTAACTGCCTCTTGAATAACAAGACCACCGTATATCGCTGGATCCAAATCCTTTAGGGCCCCTTTTAGTTTGGCAATTGGTGTACGAACGGCTGAAACAATCACAACTTCTGTCATGATAATGCATCCCCTTTTCCTATAATTTTCAAAACCTACAGATTGGCTGCGGTTTTATCTTCGTATAATAAACATGCTGTCAGACCTTGTTCCGAAGTTGGAACTAACTGCGGTTCGATTTCTTTACATTTATCCATTGCTACCGGGCAACGTGTATGAAAGCGACATCCTTTTGGAGGATTCGTCGGACTTGGCAAATCTCCTTTTAATAGAATCCTTTCACGCTCCCTATGCTTTGGTTCTGGTTCAGGCACTGCTGATAATAATGCTTTTGTATACGGATGCAAAGGTCTATTAAACAATTCATCTGTTGCCGATAATTCAGCAATTTTCCCCAGATACATGACAGCAACTCGATCACTAATATGTTTAATTGCTTGAATACCATGTGCAATAAACAGATAAGATAATCCCATCTCTTTTTGAATTTCTTTTAATAAATTTAAAATTTGTGCTTGAATCGATACGTCCAAAGCAGAAATTGGTTCATCACAAACAATTAATTTGGGCTCCAGCACTAAAGCACGTGCAATGCCAATTCTTTGTCTTTGCCCGCCTGAAAATTGGTTTGCATAACGATTTCCATAATCAGAAGCAAGCCCTACCCGTTCCAATAACGCATCAACTTTTTTTCTTCTTTCCTTTTTCGTCCCTATTCTATGAAGAATGAGTGGTTCTTCAATAATATCTGCCACTGTCATCCGCGGGTTTAATGAAGAATAAGGATCTTGAAAGACCATTTGCAAATTTTTCCCTAATTCTTTGCGATTTTTCCGATGATGGATAAGGTTTTCTCCCTGGAAAAGAATCTCGCCAGCTGTTGGTGTCTCCAAGCCGACGATCATCCTGCCAACGGTAGACTTTCCACATCCCGATTCTCCAACCAAACCTACTGTTTCACCAGGGTAGATATCAAGGTCTATTCCATCCACTGCCTTTACCCAATGATTTCTTTTACCAAATAAACCGCTTCCCATCGGAAAATACTTTTTAACATTACTCAGGGATAGTAGAGGCTTTTGCATATTTGTTCATCTCCTCTTTCGTGTCAAGTGGATACCAGCAGGCCACCTGTCTATCTGAATCTGTTGCACTTTTAGTCAACATAGGCTCCTGTTCACGGCATTTCTCAGCAGCAAACGGACAACGATCGTAAAAATTACATCCTTTCGGCAGCTCCAATGGATTGGGCACTGTTCCAGGAATCGCCTCCAGTTGCTCTTTAGATGGTCCGGATAAAGCTGGTATACTTTCCATTAAACCTTTTGTGTATGGATGCCGTGGATTTTCAAATATTTCTTCAACCGTTCCCTTTTCAACAATTTTTCCACAATACATCACTAAAACGCGATCTGCAGTTTCCGCCACAACCCCTAAATCATGTGTGATCAATAAAACAGAAATGCCCATCTCCTTTTGAAGCTGACGAATTAAATTTAAAATCTGAGCCTGAATCGTTACATCAAGGGCAGTTGTTGGTTCATCTGCAATTAACAGTTTAGGCTGACAAGCCAGGGCAATGGCAATCATGACTCTTTGCCTCATTCCACCTGATAATTGATGCGGATAATGATGCATTCTTTTTTGCGGGTCAGGAATACCAACCTTTTCTAACAAATCCAAAACAATATGCTTGGCTTCTTGCGCGTCTACTTTACGATGCAATTTTACCGTTTCTGCAATCTGTTTCCCTATACGATGTACGGGATTGAGTGAGAACATCGGATCCTGGAATATCATCGAAATATCATTTCCGCGCAACTTCCTCATTTCTTTTTCACTTAAATCGAATAGATTTATCCCATTGTATTTAATCGTACTTTGCTCCCCATACTTCACTTCTCGTGCATTTAATCGCATAATCGATAAAGCAGATAGGCTTTTTCCACTGCCAGATTCACCTACTAATGCTACAATTTCCCCTGAATGAATCGAAAAGGAAATGTGATTGACAGGTTTGATTTCACCTTTAGGTGTTGGAATCGATGCGAGTAAATCATTCACTTCTAATAATTGCGTTTCTTCCTTGCTTTTCAATTTAGCCCCCTCCAACATCTATGAATAATGTGCTGCCTTTCAATTTATCCTTTTAATTTAGGATCAATTGCCACTCTCAGCCCATCACCAACGAAATTACCTGCCATCACTGTCAAGGCTGTGGCAATACCCGGGTACACGATTAACCACGGATTTAAATTAATCAAACTATAGGCCTGTTCGATCATGCTTCCCCAGCTAATTTGTGGAGATTGCGCACCCATTCCCAAGAAGCTAAGTGACGTTTCAGCTAAAACAGCAAAACTAATGTTAACGGAAGCTTGAACGAGTATAGGGGGCAAAATATTAGGAATAATATGTTTATACATTGTCCAAAACGGTCCAGCTCCAGAAATTTTAGCCGCTTCTACATAAGGTTCAGTGCGAATCTGTAATGTCTGTCCTCTGGCTAAACGTGAAAATTGTGGAATGGAAACAATACCAATCGCAATCATTGCATTCCATAAACTAATTCCTAAAGCGGCGGTAATCCCTAAGGCAAGCAGAATTCCTGGGATTGCCATAATTGCATCTATGATTCGCATAAAGATATCGTCAACCAGACCGCCAATATAACCTGCCATAATACCTAATGGCACTCCAATAAAAAGTGGAATCAGGATAGCAAAAATACTCGCTTGAATCGCTGTTCTCGTACCCATAATAACCTGACTAAAAATATCTCTTCCCAAGTTATCGGTGCCCATCCAATGCACAAAGCTTGGGTTAGCTAATACATTGGCCAAATCCTGCTGATTCGGATTATACGGTACGATGAGAGGAGCAAATATTGCCACGACAGAGAGTATTACTAGAAAAATGAAACTTATAAAAGCAATACGTTCGTGCCTAAATCGATGAATGACTTCTTTTATACTCATCCGATACCCCCCGTTCTAATTTAATATTCAATGCGCGGATCTAATATGGCATAGATGATATCTGTTATGAAATTAATGATAATCACTAACATAATTAAAATTAAGATAACACCTTGAAGAATCATAAAATCCCTTTGTAAAATTGCATTGACAGCTAGTTGTCCCACACCTGGAATAGCAAAAATCGTTTCGATAACAACGGTACCGCCAATTGCATTGCCGAATCCAATCCCAATCGTAGTCACTACTGGTAACATTGCGTTTCGCAGCCCATGATTGAAAATCGCTTTCCATCTGCTATTGCCTTTTGAGTATGCAGTACGAACATAGTCTGCTTCCATCGTCTCCAATAAAGAAGAACGTAAATGCCGCGTAATAACAGCCATACCAATAGCCCCTAAGGAGATTGCCGGCAGCATAACCGTTTTAAAGAAACCTCCCGGATTATCCGTGATATTCGTAAATCCTGTAGATGGGAACCAGCCCAAATTTAAACTAAAAAATATGACAAGCAGCATGGCTATCCAAAAGTTTGGAAAGGATGCACCGATAATCGAAACAAAGCGTGCAAGATAGTCTATTAAATTATTTGGAAAGTAGACGGATATAACGGCAAATAACATTCCTAAACTTACGGAAATAATCGTTGAAATCACTACCAGCTGCAGCGTAACTCCTAATCTTCCTATTACTGCATCAAATACAGATTCGCCTGTGAATAGTGACCTTCCTAAATCCCCTTGAACAGCATTTAAAAGCCAGTCACCATATTGAATAATGATCGGTTTATTTAATCCCATTTGCTCCTGCAGCTGTGCAATTTTTTCAGGAGTTGCATTCTCACCGAGCAAAGCTACCACTGGATCGCCTGGAATTAAAAGAATGAGCGAAAATACGACAAAGGTAGTAATTAATAATGTTGGAATCACGTAGATTAGTCGTCGTAATAAATATTTAGCAAACATCTTCCCCGCTTCCTTTCAGCAGCAATATGGTTTTCTACAATCGCAGCGGATGTTTTAAATAAAATTGTGCATCCGTTATCAGGCCTGTTACTCTTCTATCCAAACACTATTGAAATTTGACTTTCCTAATCCATTTGCTGCAAATCCGTGAACATTTTCATTCAAGGCATATATAATTGGAACGGACATCACTGGAATTATGTTTACTACCTCGTCTAGTGCTTGCATGCGATTAATTTCATGATATAATTCTGCTCGTTCTTCCTGATCATTGGTTGAATTCGCAGCAACAATTAATTCATCAAATTCGGGGGTCGTCTGTTCCCCAGCATTAAAGAAACTTTCTGCAATTACCCAGATTTCCATTAATAAGTGCGGATCGGGTTTACCAGCTGTCCCTGACGACATAGCTTGCGATTCTTTCTCAGCCCACATTTTTTGATAAGCAGCAGTTCCTTCCAATGTTTCCGTTTCTACTGTAATGCCAATCGCAGCTAACTGCTCCGTAATAATATCTGTAAACATCGGCTCATAGAAATCCTGCTGACTGACGAGCATCGTAAACGAAGGATCCTCAACACCAGACTCTTCTAATAATTGTTTTGCTTTTTCAGGGTCATATTCAATTTTCAAATCTGGATCGGCAGCCCAAAAATCATTCGGAAAAATCTGATACAATGGCTCACCATAGCCATTGGAAAGTGTATCCACGATGATGTCCCTGTCAATTGCATGGGTAACTGCCTGTCTAAACTTTAAATTATCAAAAGGTTCCATACTGGCATTGAAAACAATCCCTTTACTGCGATGAGAAGAGTTTGGCATTTCAAGCTTAATATTCTCCGCTGTTTCTAAACTATCTATACTAAACGGTGAAATGCCCGCAATAATATCCACCTCACCTGATTTTAGGGCATTGATACGTGTCGTTTCCTGTTGCATCACTTTAAAAATCAATTTATCAATATATGGTTCTTCCTCTTTCCAATAATCATCGTTCTTTTCATAAATTAGCTCTCCATTGGGAACATGACTTACGAATTTAAATGGCCCTGTCCCAACAGGGTTTTGTTGGAATTCTTCACCATCTTTTTCAATTGCTGCTGGAGAAGCTATTAAGCCCGGACGTTCGGTCAAAGCTAGTAAAATAGAGGCATCTGGTACAGATAAATGCAATTTTACTGTATGTGTATCGATCACTTCTACTTCTTCCACATGTCTTAAGTCTGGGATTACGGAATCCTCTGAGTTTGCACGCTCGATGTTAAATTTAACGGCTTCTGCATCAAAATCCGTTCCATCATGAAACTTCACGTCTTTTTTTAACTGAAGAACAATCGAGGTATCATCTGGAAATTCCCATGACTCCGCCAAGCCAGGTTGTATTTCTAAATCAGAATCATAGGTGACTAACGTATCGTAAATACCCCATACAAATGGATAGTCGTCTCCGCTCGTCGATAAAATTGGATCTAAATTAATAAAGTCTCCCGCCACACCAATAACTACTTCCCCGCCTGCTTGCGGTGCTTTAGCGTCAGCTTCCTCTGCATCCCCATCCTCTGCATTTTCATCTGCTTCCGTATCATTATTCCCCTGACTATTTGAATCCTCATCTGATTCTGAACATCCAACAGCAAGCAGCAAAATCAATAAGAGCAGCAGACTAATCATAAATCCCTTTTTAAATTTAAACATTTTATCCCCCCTATAATTTTTTTTGAAATCGTATGTTGTTACCCTTCGAAAATTGCTACTGGACGAGCCCAGCCACCACTTGCACCTTTAATTTTGATAGGAAATACTGCAACTTTAAATCCATGAGAAACCGGTAAGGCATCTAAATTCGCTAATTTTTCAATTTGGCAATATTCTTTTTCCTTTCCTACATAGTGGGCAGCCCATAATACTCCCGAGCGAGGATGCTTTTTATATTCTGCAGTTTGCACATTAAATGGAACATCCCATCCCCAGCCATCTGTCCCCATTACCTTGATCCCTTGATCAATTAACCAATGGGTTGCTTCTGCTGAAGCACCAACGTGACTGATCGCATAGTCTTTTTCATATAACTTCTTATCCGCATCACTCCGAATCATGACAATATCGTAAGGTTTTAAATGATAGTTTATCTCGTCTAATTTTTCTTGAAGGTCATTTGATGAAATCTCATACCCTGCAGGCTTGTCCGAAAAATCCAGCACTACCCCGTCACCGTAAAACCACTCTAATGGCATTTCATCAATTTTCCGGGCTGGTTTCCCTTCAGAAGTTGGCCAATAATGCCACGGAGCATCAACATGAGTACCTGTATGCGTACCCAAGCGAACCATTTCTGCAGCCCAAGCTTTTTTCTCAGGAAAATCTTCTGGTTCGACTCTGAAGGCAGCTGCAGCGCCAATTGCTCCTTGTTCATGATCATAATAAGTTATTTCTGGTGGTGTTGGCTCTTTAGAATCAACATCTAACGGTACACTCAAATCAATAATTCGCAATGCATCTCTACTCATTTTCTCATCCCCATTCATCGTCTTCGCCACAAAGGAAACGCTTTCATTTAAATTACTGTTTTATGATTTAAACAATTTGATTTCTTAATTTCCCCAGCTGTTGCACTTCTAGTTCCACGACATCATCCGGCTGCAGCCAGCGTTGTTCACCTTCAGGTAATTCTCCGATACAACCCCAGCCTACTGTACCTGACCCGATGATATCACCAGGGTACAAGGTAACACTATCAGATGCCCGCTCAATCATTTCCCCAAAGCTATAGTGAATCTCATTCCAATTCCCAGAAGTATATGGTTTACCATTTACACTTGCTTTCATTTCTAAATCATAGCTTTTACCACTTTTAAATTGCTTTATTTCATCCTTCGTAACAATATAAGGTCCAATTGTTGTTGCAAAGTCTTTCCCTTTTGCGGGTCCTAAACCTACTGACATTTCTTGTCCCTGTAAATCACGGGCTGAAAAGTCATTTAGTATGGTAAAGCCAAAGATATAGTCATCTGCTTCTTCCGCTTTTATATTTATACCTTGTCTCCCTATCACACAGGCAATTTCCAACTCGAAATCAAGACTTTTTGTTTTATTAGGAATCTTAACATCTGCATCTGGACCAAGAATGACACGATGATTTGAAAAATAAAATACAGGAATGTTATACCATTGCTCGGGCACTTGATCTCCTATCTTTTTTCTTGAATTATCGACATGTTTTTCAAAAGCCATATAGTCCCTAAAGCTCGGCGGGTTTGGCAATGGAGCTTGTAATTGGACTTCATCAAATGCAAAGTGTGGATCCTTTTCTGCCAGCTTCATGCTATTGATAATTGTTGTGTATTGTTCTTGCTTTTGCAGAAACGTTAGCATACTGCCTGGTACTTCCCCATTACTCGCCAAATGCAGGTCAATAATGCCATTACCTGCCAATAAACCTGCCCTTATTTCTTCTTGAGGATTTTTAAATGTTACAAACCTCATACATGTTTCCTCCTCTTCAATCTATTTAATATTACTTAAATTTCATTTTATTGTGAATTTATATAATAGTAAAGTTAAATAAATATACATCGTTGTAAATAAAATTAACGATAGCGTTTCGTGATGCAATCACAATGATAACTTCGGATCTAAAAAATCCCTTAAGGCATCACCTAACAAATTAAACGCTAAAACAAGCAGAGCAAGTGCCAAGCCCGGAAAAATAACAAGCCATGGTGCTGTTTCCATAAAACGACTTGCATGACTAAGCATCAATCCCCAGGAAGGATTGGGTGGCGGCGTGCCAATTCCCAGAAAACTTAATGATGCCTCAGCAATAATTGCAGCACCAAACCCCAGACTTGCAACTACAATAATTGGAGCAAGCATATTGGGAAGTCCATGCTTTAGAAGAATCCGAAACGGGTTAGCTCCAATCGCTCGAGAAGCTTCGACATAATTCATTTCCCTGATTCTCAACATCTCCCCTCGGACAATTCTTGCAAATTGCGGTATCGAGATAATTACAATTGCGATAATCACATTTCGCACCGCAGGACCCAAAAGCGAAGCAATAAACAGCGCCAAAATTAATGCAGGAATTGCCAAAATTGCATCCATTATTCGTTGAATCATCATATCGATCACACCGCCGAAATATCCAGAAACTAAACCTAGCGTGGTGCCAATAACAAATGCCAGCAGGATAGAACCAAAGCCAACGAGCATTGAAATTCTAGCACCGTAAATAATTCGGCTAAAGACGTCACGTCCTAAATCGTCCGTTCCCATGATGTACTCTGCACTTGGTCCCATCAAAATTGCCTCCCGATTTTGCGAGACTGGATCATATGGTGCAATCACCGGAGCAAAAATAGCAATTGCAATCATCACGAGTATAATGAGAATAGAAACAAAACCAATTTTTTGGGTAATAATGAAACGCTTACAATCATGAAAAAATTTCAAAAGTCTTGTGTTCTTTTTAACAATCACTTGTTGCTGCGTTTCAATTTGAACGGATTGCATAAGTCACTTCCTCTCTAGGATAAATGCGGATTGATTAATGATTGCGGATTCGAGGATCAATCCAGCCATAAGTGATATCTACAAGTAAATTCACAAGTAAAAACATTGCACCAAAGATGAGAACGGAAGCTTGAACAACTGGATAATCTCTAGAATTTACCGATTCAAAAATCAAGTTTCCCAAACCGGGAAGAGAAAAAATAGATTCAATAACAACCGCCCCGCCTAAAAGGGTCCCAATTTGTAAACCAATAATCGTAATAACTGAAATGAGAGAATTTCGAAGGGAATGTTTATAAACTACAATACTTTCTTTTACACCTTTTGAACGAACCGTACGAATAAAATCTGAATGCATGATTTCCAAAATAGATGAGCGTGTCATTCGTACAATACTGGCACAAAGTGTAATCGCCAAACAAAAAGCAGGAAGGAACATTTGTTGCATATTTACAATCGGATTTGCTGTGAAAGATTGATAGCCCAGTGGTGGAATCCAATTAAATACTAATGATAGAAACAGCAGTACGACTAAACCAATCCAAAAGTTAGGTATGGAAATTCCCCCTATCGATACAATCCGTAACAAGTGATCGGTCATTGTGTTATGTTTTACTGCAGAAATCACTCCAATAGGAATCCCTATCAAAATTGCGATTATCGACGACAGAAAGGTGAGCTCCAGCGTAACCGGAAGACGAGCTGCAATCATTTCCGACACCGATCGACTGGACCAAAGGGATTGTCCAAAATCACCTTGAAATACACCTTTTAACCAATCCATGAATTGACCAGCAATGCTTTTGTCCAATCCTAACTCTGTTTTTAAAGCAGCAATCTGCTCTTCTGATACATTACTGGCATCTGCAAGCTGGAGCATAACCACATCACCAGGGATTGCTCTCATGACAACAAAGATAAATATCACCATGATAAATAAAACGATACCCCCATAAAGTAATCGCCGAAAAATATACTCTACCAAGTCGCTCACCTCTTTCAATATAGATGACAAGATACAAGATGTTCTGGATCTGCTTCCTTTAATTCGGGCTTGATTTGTTTACATACATCCATTGCCAGCGGACAGCGCGTATGAAATTTGCATCCTTCAGGCGGATTGGATGGACTTGGAACTTCTCCCTCTAAAATCATTCTCTCTCGTTTTTCATCTGGATCCGGAACAGGAACAGCTGAAATAAGCGCCTGTGAATACGGATGTAAAGGTTTACGAAATAACGTTTCTGATTCTGCTACTTCAACAATTTCTCCTAAATACATAACAGATATGCGGTCAGATATATACTTTACTACATTTAAATCATGCGAAATGAAAAAATAGGAAAGACCCATTTTTCTTTGCAAATCCTTTAATAAATTAAGAATTTGGGCTTGTACGGATACATCGAGCGCAGAAACAGCCTCATCACAAATTAATAAGTCTGGTTCCGTAGCCAATGCGCGGGCAATCCCAATTCGTTGTCTCTGCCCTCCCGAAAATTGATGGGGAAACTTTTGAATATCATTCCTGGATAAGCCAACTGTCTCTAGCAATTCAGCAATGCGTTTATATTTTTCTTGCCCATTTGCTATTCCATGTACTTCTAATGGTTCACCAATAATATCCGCTATCATCATACGTGGATTTAATGAACTGTATGGATCCTGGAATACCATTTGCGTACGCTGTCTAAACTTTTTTAATGGCTGATGCTTCATTTTTCTTAAATCCTGTCCAGAAAATGTAACTTCTCCTTCTGTCAAATGGAGTAAATTCATCAATAAACGTCCTACCGTTGATTTTCCGCATCCAGATTCTCCGACTAAACCATGTGTTTCTCCTGGATAAATATGAAGAGAGACACCATCAACAGCACGAACTTGACCAATCGTACGCGAAAATATCCCCTTTGTAATTGGGAAATACTTTTTGATGTTTGTCGCCGCTAGTAATACCTCTTGTTTATCTTGCATTGGATAAGTTTCCTCATAAACAGATGCCATTTCCTCATCTGCAGTTTGGTTGATTGGAATCCATTCTTGTTTAGCAATTTTCGGATCCTTTAGCCAGCATTTACTCATATGGTTTTCACCTGCAGCAAATATTGGCGGTTCTTCTATGCGGCATTTTTCACTTGCGAATGGACATCGCGGATGAAAACGGCAGCCTGTTGGCAAATCCGTTAAGCTTGGAACACTTCCCTTAATCGTTTGCAGTCTTTCGTTTCTATCTGTTTCTAATCTTGGGATACTTTGCAGCAATGCTTGCGTGTAAGGATGCTCAGGTTGAGAAAATAGTGATTTCACGTCAGCTTGTTCAACGACTTGTCCTGCATACATCACGACAACACGATCTGCCATTTCTGCAACTACCCCGAGATCATGGGTTATTAAAAAAATGGCCGTACCTAATTCTGACTGTAACTTTTTTAAGAGTTCAATGATCTGCGCCTGAACAGTTACGTCTAACGCCGTTGTAGGTTCATCGGCAATTAATAAGCTCGGACGGCATGCCAATGCAATCGCAATCATCACTCTTTGCCTTTGTCCACCAGATAATTGATGCGGATAATTTTGTAAGCGGCTTTCTACATCAGGAAATCCAACAAGACGCAATAATTCTGCTGCACGCTGGTTATACGCTTGCTTTGAAAGATCTTCATGGACCTTTAATGCTTCAATAATTTGATTTCCAATTGTATAAACCGGGTCCAGACATGTCATAGGATCCTAAAAAATCATAGAAATATCTTTTCCCCGCATATTCCGAATCTCTTCATCCGTCATTTTCGTAAGATTTGCTTGATTATATCGTATCGTTCCTGATGATATTTCCCCTGTATTTTCTAATAATCTTAAAATAGATAAACCGGAAACACTTTTTCCTGACCCAGATTCTCCAACAAGCGCAACTGTCTCTCCTTTAGCAATATTGAAAGATACATTATTAATTGCCTCGAGGCTCCCTGTCCGAGTTTGAAAAACGGTCGACATCTCATTAACTTGCAGCAATGTTGCCGAATCTTTTACCACTCTTTCCCCTCCTTTTCTAAATGACACGATTGAATGTTTTGTGAGATTAGAATGCAAAGGCTGGGACATAACCATTTTGGCCCAGCAAATCCGAACAGACTTGGGCGATTAATCGCTCCGGGAAAATAGGACACTGTTCGTTTTTTGAGTTAGACACTTTAGTTATGTTCCAGCCTCCATCATTTTTCATTCCTTTATAGGGCTATATCTTACTTGACGTGAGGTGAAATAAAATATAGACTCCAAAGCAAACATACTCTTTTCTGCATTACAGAATGATCAGCTCATCCACAGGGAACTTATTAAATGTTTCAAAGCCGTTATCTGTCATAGCACCTGTAGACCCCATCCAGTATGCCTTTTGTGTATGCGGTACTTTTAACCAAACATGAAGTGTAATCGTCATTCCCTTTTCTAATGTCTTATCCTTGTCTGCTTCCGCAAAAGCCTCACTCCAGCTTCCCGGTAATACTCCCATTTGCGGACGGTGCATCTGATTACTCCATCCACCTACTACCGTGTTTCCTGCCTGTTCAAAGCCTGCATCTGCTATCGGCTGCAAAAATTTACTTACCTCATGTCCTTTCATGCCGACTTTAAGACCTGCCAGCAAGTCTTGGTAGACCTTAGCAGCTGTCTCTTGCATTCGAATATAATCCTTATCCGGTTCACCCACAAAAAATAGTGGCCACATTTTATTCGAATATGTTGTTCCATAACCTAACGTAAGCTCCGCTTGAATTAGATTATGTTCTTTAATAACATTATTGGTTGGATAAAATGCCGGATCATAGCTAGGCGGATTGAATGAATCCTTAGCAGCCACACTTATAAATGGATACGTTGCACCGTGTCTGGCAGCCAATGCGAAAACTGCTCTTTGCAAATCACGTTCCTCTCGTCCTGGTCTTGTTGTTTGCACGAGCTCATGGTATGCTAAATCATTTATTTTTGCCGCTTTTCTTAAGACATCCAGTTCTTCTTCACTTTTTATCAGACGCAAATCATCAAACCAAACTGTAGCATTCACAATATCTGCATCCGGAAACGTTTGCAGCAGCAAATCGTACTGCTCCTTATAAAGCGTATACCCTACCGCATTTGTGTTTCCCGGTCCTACTATGCCAATTCGCCCTCTTTCCGCTTTAAGCTCCTTGATTCTTTCAAAAGCTTTTAATAATGCTGGTCCCCCTTCTGCATAGCTGCGTATATCCTGCACATATGAAAGATGTAATGCGTTCTCAATTTGTATCGGGACAGCTAGAGTGAGTGTTGGCTCACCTTCAGAAGGAAAAACTAAAAAGCTTTCCATACTCCAAGCGTACCCGGCTAACCATGAAAGGTTTACCTGTCCGACAGAATTACCTACGTTCCCAGCACCGTGAATTAAAAGAATATCAATATCATTTTCCGCCATTTTCTCACGGACTTTTTTAAAGCGACTTTCGTGTTCCTCATCTGAAAAATATGGAAAAGCATCACTTACAGCAAATCTTCCCATGATAATCCTCCTCAAAATATTATTTTTTCTAGTTATCTTCCTGCTATGTGTAACTTATCAACAGGATACTTATTTAAAACTTCAAAACCATTTTCCGTCATTACACCTGACGCACCTACCCATAAACCTTTATTCGTTTCTGGGATGCGAATCCAAACATTGACAGTTAGTGCTAGTCCTGGTGTCAGCTTAAAATCCAAATCACCTTCAGCCGCAGCCCTGCTTAATTGATTACTAGGCAATGTTCCCATAAAAGGACGAGTAACCATCGCACTCCAGCCACTGACAAGGAAAAATGCGGGCTGTTCATATCCTGCTTCCTCAATCGGGTGAAGTAATGCATCTACTTCCCTTCCTGTCATGCCAGGTTTAAGACGGGAAATCGTATCTTGATATACTTTTGATGCCGTTTCAAACATACGCAAATATTCATCTGTCGGCTCGCCAACAAAGAAACTGCCCCATATTTTATTCCAATAATTCCCATAACCGAAAACAAATTCTGTCAAAATAATGCTCTGATCGAGCACAGGTCTAGTTGAAGGATAAAATTCAGGATAGCAATCTTCAGGATTAAGCATATTTATCGCGCTAAGATGTGCAAATGGATAAGTTAAACCATGTCGTGCCGCCATTACATCTACATTGCGTCTTAAATCCCGATTGGTGTGCCCTGGTCTTACATAATGAATTAGATCTTCCATAATAAGATCATTCATTTTGGCAGATTTCATTAAATACGCAATTTCTTCCTCACTTTTATGCAGACGCAAATCATCAAACCAATTCGTGGCATTTTCCAATTGCGCATCTGGAAGCATAGAAATAACTGTTTGATAGTTTTCAAAATACAATGTGATTCCTGCACCACTAGATCCACCGGGTCCCACTAAACCGACTTTCCCTTTTTCCAGCTTTAGCTCCTTAATCCTCCCTATGGCTTCCCCTAAAGACCAGCCGGAACGAATATCTTCCACATAGGAAAAATCTCTGGCATTTCTAATGTGAAAAGGTACTGCAAGACACATGGTTGGCTCACCATCATAAGGTACGACAAGAAAGGTTTCTATCACTGCTGCATAACCTGTCAGATAAGTAAGGTTCACTTGCCCTGGACTATTGCCTATCCCCTGACTGCCATGAACAAGTAATACATCAAGGTCATTTTCCTTCATTTTCTTGCGTACCTTTGTATATCTGTCAGCCATTTCCGCATCGGAAAAATGTGCAAAAGCATCTGTTAAGAATGGTTCCATTTATATAGCTCCTTTACGTAAAATCTCACGATAAAACAGAATGAAAAGTAATCATTTTTTAAAATATTATTTGTTAATCACTCAACCAAGCATCTTTAAAATATCCTCCCCCATATGAAGCATGCGGATAGATATCTTTTACATATGGCTGATATAGCGTCTGTATTTCTGGAGAGACTGTCACTGCAGTAACAACGTTTTCTAGAATATAGCGTTGAATCTCGTGAACTTTTTCTTCTCTCTCTTCGGGGTCAAGAATCTTACGTTGTTCATCCAGCATTTCATCTAGCTTCGGATCACTAATTCCCGAAGTATTCCAAAACTGTCCCGTTTTATATTGCGAATATAACCATTCATCAGCTTCTTGATAATAATTATTAAACGTTACAACGATATCAAAATTGCTGCTCGTCCATCCCTCAATAAACGAAGGTCCATCAGCCAATTGAATTTCTGCACGAATGCCAATATCTCTTAAATCCTCCGCTACCCACTCAGCAAAACTGGAAACTTGAGGACCAGTAGCTTCAGTGGTTAAGATGGTTGTATCAAAACCATCTGGGTAGCCTGCTTCTGCTAATAATTCTTTTGCCTGCTCTGGATCATATGGTGACAATGTCTCCAATTCTTCTAGTGGCAGTGCCCAGTCACCTAATGTCGGATTTACTGGTCCACTCAGTTCCCCACCACCAAAAATATTTTCCACTGCACTTTCCCTATCAATTGCCATACTGACTGCTTGACGTACCCGTAAATCGTCAAACGGTTCACTTTCTACATTCATTAATGTTTGAATATGGGTAGCCATTAATGATTCCCAAACAGTAACATCTGGATTAGAATCTACAACCGCTGTCAATTGACTTGGTGTTAGCCGGTCAATGACTTCTGCTTCTCCAGTTCGAAATGCAGATATATGTGCTGCTTGATCAGGTACAATCAAAAACTCCACTTCATCAAGATAAGGTTTTTCTTCTTCAAAATAATTGGGATTGCGAGTAAAAACCCTTTTTACATTTAATTCCCATTCATCCAGCATAAATGGCCCCGTACCAATCGCATTTGTTGCTAAATCAAATTCACCATCAAGCACTTCCTGTGGCAGTATCCACATGAAATGGTTGGCCAGATTATATAGAAATGGAGCAAATGGCTCGCTTAAAGTGAAGATAACCGTTTCTTCATCACGTGCTTCAACTTTTTCAACTGGCTCCAATAGGTCCACTTGATGCCCTGGTAATTCCATAATTCGATTCATTGTTGCAACAACATCTTCCGCAACAAGTTTGCGACCGTCAACTGGTGGAATATCATGAAAATAAGCTTCTCGTAAATGAAAAGTATAAACTAAATTATCATCAGAAATCTCCCAATCCTCCGCTAAATCAGGAACAATCTGATAATCGTCATAGCTTGCATCCGGTCCAGTATCATAGGTTAAAAGTTTATTGTATATAAACCCAGCTGGAAAATGGGTACCTACAGAGCTTCCCAAATGAGGATCAAGTGTATCAATATCGGAAGCATTTAACATGGTATAAGTTCCTCCATGCTGAGGTTCATTTGATTCAGCTACTCCTGAATCCGAAGATTGTTCTCCCCCTTCTCCTGTTTTTTCTGTATTCTCTGAGCATGCACTAAGGATCAGTAAAAAGATGATAAATAAACCTATAAACATCAACCTTTTCTTTTGAGTAAACATAGACTAACCTCCTAATGAGTAACACCATGTTATCTCCTGATGACTCTTTCTAACCTTTGTTAAAAATAGAGGAATAATCCATCTAAATTGTTAGCTGTACATAATAAAATACAATAGAGATGCTGTGACATCGGATTACCACCTGCCATTTTCCTTTTTCAACATAAACGCTTCTTATCCCTAGCTGCTATCGGAACCTCCTTTCTATTTGAATTTATTTACAGCTTTACTAAACTAGGATGTGATAAGCTTTAGATTAAAAGATTAGCTGATCATAATATGAAATTCTTATGATTAACTTAACCTGAGCTGTTTTATATCGGTAAGAACTGCTAATTCCAGCAAATGCGACAATATCTTTTTGCGCAATGTATTTCATTTCCTTCATCTTCATATATTTTTTCTCATTAAATTCGAAGTGTTTGACAGCGCTTTCATATTATTCTTTCTTAGATAACTAAAACCAATATCTCTATACAATATATTTAAATATTAACTAATTACACCCTATTACGAATTTACTAAATAGTAAAGTTAGTATTTAATACATCATTGTAAAAAAAATTAACAATAAGAAGGAAGCAAGGATATACCCGCTATAATTTTGAATATTATTTAATATTAGTATATTATATAATTAGAAAGCGCAGCGCGATGTTTACGTGCAGGAATAGAGATTTGATTCATTTTAGCAGAATACAATATATAAAGGAGCATTATTATGAATATCGAGCAACTTGAATATGTTATAGAGGTAGCTAAGCAAGGGACAATATCAAAAGCCGCTGAAAAACTGCATGTTTCGCACTCCGCAATTAGTCAATCCTTATCAAGTTTGGAATCAGAACTCGGATTAATTATTTTTAAAAGATCTCGTTCTGGAACGATCTGTACTGAGGAAGGAAAAAAAGTGCTAGATTTAGCATATGAGGTTTATTATAAGGTACAAGAATTAAAAGAATTAGGATACAACAGCTCTCTAATGAAAGGTACTCTAAAAATTGCTGCCTCCTCCATTTTCTTTACAACCTTACTTCCGAAAGTTCTTTATAAATTCAAACAGGTCTACCCAAATGTACAGCTTTTTATTAGTGAAGATTATGTAGAAGATATTGAAAAAAGCGTGAGAAACAACGAAATCGATATTGGTCTCACTTATATTAATTCAAAAGATATAAACAACATCGACTCTGCATTAACCTATCGTTCTTTACTTGAAACAAAATTTCAAGTTTGTGTCAGTAAAAATTCCGTTCTTACTCAGTATTCAAAACTCACCCCGAAAGAAGTAGTGCAATATCCGCTAGCCCTTCGAAATGAAAGTCCTGGAAGGAACTTTTGGGAAAGCCTCCTTTCAAGAAGCGGGGAAACAAATATTTTTTTAATATCCAATAACAATGAAGTCCTTAAAAATGTGATTGCTAATAATCTAGCAATTGGCATTTACACCGATTTTTGGGTGAAACAAGATCCTCTAATAAAGAAGGGGGATATTGTTGCAATCCCATTTGAACTTGGAGAAAGTTCGACACTGTCTTTAATTTATCTGCTTCCTAAAAATAAACATGTCTCGATTATTGAAAATGAATTTTTAAAATACCTGAAACAGGGATTTGCTTGAAACATGGGGGGATTGCTTTTTATGCATTAAAAGATTTATTCTTATGATTAGCCTCTAAAACTAAAATTAGGAACGCAGGAGGTTATTTTATCGCAGTGTAACTTGCTTTTATTTGGTATGTCCTTTATTTTTCATCGAGAGAACGTTCCTCTCGGAGTTTTTTCTTGATTTCACTTATTTTTCTCCGAGAGAACGCCTTGCCCCTTACCCACTACTCCAAATTAATAAACAGCTTCCCTTTTGTCTGCTCGCGAGTCTCGTTCCCAAAGTCGTCGACAGCTTTTACTGCAACTGCTGCTCCGTCAGCAGAGGTGTTGAACGGCGCTGTATAGTACCCCACATAATTTCCTGGTTTAGTTTCAATCATTGGAAGTTCCGTTGCATGAGCAGCTTGCGTGCCAACGTTTGTTAATGGCATATAAACAAAAAAACTTGAACGCAATCCCGGCTCACTTTCAAATTCAATTTTGACTGATTGCCCAGTTTCCAGATATTGGTCCTCCATCGGTGTCAAATTAGAAACTTCCGGAGCTGTATAATCAGCAAATACGCTTATTGTTTCTGTAGTTTTATTACCAGCAGTGTCTGCAGCAATAACCTCAATTATATTTTCACCTTCTTCAAGCAGAATACGATGTGAAAATGTTCCATTTGAAACAGCTGTCTCCTGTCCATTCACAGTAACTGTATCCAGATGCTTTTCATTTACCATCCCTTCTATTGTAGCTGTTTCACGGTTTGTCCTTTCACCATCTTTTGGACTTTCAATCTTTAACTCTGGTGCCTTCGTATCCAGTGTTACCGTTACAGGGTTAGACGCACTAGCTTCCTCCCCATCTGCATAAGTTACTGCAATCAATTCATTTATCCCTTCCCCAAGTTCCACATCGATAGCAAAATTTCTATCCTCGCCAACTTCAGCAGAACCAGTCTCTGATCCATTTTGCAATAATTTGATTGTTGTTTCTGGCGCAGCCGTACCATTTACAGTTATATCAGCCTTATTTGTAAGCAATCCATCCTCTGGAGAAGTAATGACTGCCTCATCTAATTCATAATCAACAACTGCACGTATCATTTTATTTCCCGTCAGAAAATCCGGTTCTAATGGATACCAGAAATCTTTGTACATCTCCCAGCTTCGATAAGTAAATTCATCCTTGTCATTCTGCAGTCTCGGAGCTGTATCTCTTCCTTCCGATTGAAGATATACCATATAGAATTCCTCTTCTACAAAAATTCCATAATCTCTTAAATCTATCGTAGTCCAGCTGCCATCTTTAACTGCAGTGGCATCAAATGGACCAGCAATTATATCACCAGGTGCACCATTTGGACCATTTGCATCCATTACGACAACTTGAAAATGGTCACCGCCCCCAGCAGAAAACAAGAATTTCCCTTCTGTTACTAATGCCTGTTTTCTTCCCTCTTCAAGTGACATTCTTACTCCCCAAGCATTGCCTCCTTCAAGAAACCAGCTTCCCCCTTCACCTGTGCCGTCATCATAGGCAAGTTCACCGCCAGAATAGCTGAAAAACGGCCCAAGTTCCACATTAAACGTATGATTATCATCAGATATTGATATTGAAATTTCTTCCGTAGTATAACCGCTGGCAGAAACGCGCAGTGTGTACTCCCCCTCATAAGCAGTAAATTCATATGCACCGAATTCATTGGTTTGTACAGGCTCAACATTCGCGTCCTCTGTCAATAACACGTATGCTCCTTCGATTGGATTTCCATTCCTTGCATCTATTACTTCTCCAGAAACGACTATTTGAGGGTTTTTTTCCAGAGAAAAATCTAATTCTGCTATTTCATCCTCAATTAACGTTACCTCTTTTTCAACTGTATGATAGCCATAGGATTCAGCTTGCAGAACAAGTTTATCTGCAGCGTACCTAATAAAATAGGTGCCATCCTCTGGGTCTGTTTTCACCGAACGATTTGTCCCAAGAATACTTATTTCAGCTTGAAGTGGAACCTGTGTATCTTTCTCTACAACGCTTCCTTCGATTGCTCCCACACCATTTTCTACAGCCAGCACCGCATTTTCAGCATCAATTAGCCCATAGCCATACCCATTATTTGGGCTATCAGGATACGCTGCATCTGTCAAAGGTTTAGCTGCATTCATTAATATTTCTTCTATTCCATCCACATCAAGATTACTGTTTGCCTGCAGTAATAAAGCAGTTACTCCTGATACAGCAGGCGCCGCCATGGACGTACCATCATTGCCTGTATATCCACTCTCAGGAATGGATGAGCGGATTCCCTGACCAGGTGCAGTTACATTGGGTTTAATCTCATCGTATGGAGAGGGACCAAGGAGTGAAAAGCTAGCAAGATCATCCCCGACATCTAAAGCCCCTACTGCAAATGACTCTGGATAATTAGCAGGTGCTGCAATGGAACCAGGACCACCACTATTCTCATTATCAACATTACCCGCAGCAAATACCGGGAAGATATTTGCATTCCGCCATTCGGTTACGACATCACGATACCATTCATCCAAACCAGGTCCGCCGCCCCAGGAATTATTAACAATATCTGGAGCAAGATCCACTCGAATATTTCCTTCTGAATCTTCCGGTGCTAAAATCCACTCGGCAGCAGCAAGCAAATCAGCATCTGTCGCTGTCCCTTCTGCGGTAAATGCTTTTACCCCAATCCATTTCGCGCCTGGAGCTGCACCAATCTGATTGCTCCCGTCTCTCTCACTCCCAACCATCGTTCCTGTTACATGCGTACCATGCCCTTGATCATCATATGGTGCTGCTTCTGATTCGGTTGCATCAAACCAGTTAAAAGCGTGATCAACCTCACCCGTTTCTTCATCATACCCGCGATACTTGGTAATTAATGCCGGGTGATCCCACTCCACTCCCGAATCAATGCTTGCCACCACTATCCCTGATCCGTCATAGCCCATATCCCATACATCCGGTGCGTTCACTCTCTCTACATTCCACTCCACATTCTTCCGTTCCATTTGTGGGTGGGGTTCAGATTCAGTCAAAAGTTCAGAATCAGCTATCGGTGCAGTCAAATATCTTGTTTCATTGGGGAGCAACTTCTCTACCTCCGGAAAACCAGCAATTTTTTCCGCTATGTCTTTTGTCGCTGTCACTTTCACAGTATTTACAATGAAATAGGAACGAACTGTGTCCACATTTTCTTTTTCTAATAGAGAAAGGACATTTTTCTGCTCGGTTAATGCAGTTTCTTTTAATGCATTAATTACGGAAGAGCGTTGCTGAAATACTGCCTTTTGAGCCGATAATTGTTTCTTTTGCGAATTATTTTTTGCTTCTTTTGCTACTTTCCCAGTATCTGCCTTTCCTTTAAACTTAACCAGGAATGTCACCTTTTCTTCATCATCCCATTGATCTAAGAGACGATCATTTATTTTGACCGTTGGATGAATACTCTTTTCATGCAGCACATTCCCCTGCTGATTCCCTTCAGCAAAACCTGAAGGGACGATTGAAAAAATCATGAACACTGTCATCATCAAACTAAAAATATTTATTGGAAATGAACGCTTTTTTTGCAAAACTATTCCTCCCTTTTTGAATTCAATTCTTGAAAGACTCTTTTATCGTTGATAGCTAGTATAGTAGAAAATGCACTTTATTCCTGTCGAATAATGTCGAATATAATCCTGAATTCTTCATATTGGTAGATTAGTAACAGCTTTTCCTGATTTCCTACATCATTTCTTATCTATTGAGGATAGCAAAAGAGCCTTTTATTACAGGAGGGAGAAACATATTACGTTTATTCCTATACAATCAAAAAAGTAATCCCTGCATATAAACAAGTAAAAATACCTATAAAATTTTAATAGAAAAGTACTTTGTTTTCCCTATAAAAGAAAAAAGGACTTTTCTATTACCTGTAAACTGCAGTTTCTACTTTTTCAGGAGAAAAGAAGCATTCTCTGCTCCCTTTCTCCGCATGTTCAACTTTTCCTGTCTAAGTGATTTCAATCACAGAAAAATCCGTCCCTCTCGTTTATCATGAAAATAGAACAATAAATAGGAGGAGTATCATGAATAGATTTACTGTTGAACATACACCTGCAGAAATTGTAAAAGTTTTTCCAAAGGCAAGTGATTTATTTAAGAAACAGCATATACAATTTTGCTGTGGCGGAGATCGTCCGCTCCACACAGTGTTTATTGAACAAGGTCTGGATGAGGCAGCTGTCTTAACAGAATTAAATACAGCGTACGAAACCTGGAACAAGGAAGACCCGGAGATTGTCGATTGGGATCAGATTCCACTTTCTAAATTGATTGATCATATCGTCGATACACACCATAGCTTTTTAAAAGACGAGCTTTCCCCGCTGGGCGAGTTTGTAACAAGAGTTTTTCACAGGCATGGAGCAACCCAGCCACATCTTCAAGAATTGTACAGACTATACCTTGGTTTAAAAGCAGGTATAGAAGCGCATATGTCGAAAGAAGAAAATGAAATATTTCCTTTAATGAAGGAGTACGAAAAAAATCCAAGTCACGAGCTCGCATCGCAGATTCATGAAGCAAATAAAGGGTTAGAGCACGAACATGAAGCACAAACAGATATTTTAAGAAAAATGGGGGAAATCACCAATGATTACTCCCCACCAGCTGAGGCATGTAATACTTATCGAATAACCTATGCCCGTTTAGCAGAACTTGAAGCAAATACTTTTCAGCATATTCATTTAGAGAATAATATACTGTTTAAACGCATTAAATAGAATAGAATGTAAACATCAAAAAGAGGACTGCTGCTGTCTAACAGTCCTCTTTTTGTTCTTCATATGATTCTTTAGGATGATAAAATTTATTTTCATACGATACAGCTATTCACTTTAAGAGTAAGGATAAACCCGTTTTGTGTGCTGAATAGAAATCCACTTTGTTGTTGTAAATGCATCTAAGCTCCATTCCCCATTCAGCCGGCCAATTCCTGAGTTTTTGACACCACCGAAAGCAACGTTTGGCTCATCATTAATGGTTCCATCATTGATATGAATCATCCCTGTGTCCATTCGTTTCGCAAGCTCGGCACCACGCTCCACATCTCTTGTATGGATTGCACATTACTATTCACAGTCAAAGTCCTATATTGCACTTTTTCAAGGTCAACACTTATTC
>DAMDKS010000028.1:0-47941 GCA_032085455.1 Oceanobacillus sp. | reverse complement strand
ATTGATGATTGAGTTTAGTCAAATTTGAAGTGTGCTTAAGCATAAGGACTTTAAGAAGGACTTTAGCCTGTAGAAGGACTTTAGTCGTCGACATTTATGTCCAAATCCACCTGCTTTAGCAGGTGGTCGTTTAAGTATTAGTAGTACAATCAATTTGCAACATAAATATTATAAATTCTTTAAATGTTTCAAAACCAGAAGGAAAATCTCAATATAAAAGGTAAGATGATAGATAATTGATAATTGCGGTGGTGATAACATGAATTTCGAGAAGATAGGCGAGGATGTTTCAACAGTTTCTCTATTGTTATATTTAACTTTAGTATTCATTATTTTTAGTTTGGGAGATATTTTTAATTCTTCATTTTACTTATATCCAAATACTTTTAAAGTTATTTCAGCAATCATTATATTACTAATAAGTTTTCTTTACACTCCAACTAGAAAACTTTATTCGAGAGTACTTGTATGGTCTGTAATGAAAAAAACCTCAACATATTTTTGGATTGTATTGGTGTACATTGTTCTCTTTTATGTAAATCGATTATTTTTTAAATATGGTTTCTTCATGGATGATTTGCTTGTTAATAATTATAATGGGAATAAGATATACTGAGATTTCTGTTAGGGAATTTACTTTGTATCTTTTGACATCCTGCTTACTTTTCCCAGCATGGGAGGAACTGGTACACAGGGTATGTATTGTTGTTTTTTTAACCAGATTCTTTCCTGTCTGGACCAGCGTCATTTTACAAGCAATTATTTTTGGTTTATTACATTTACAAAAGCCCGTATTAACTGGTGTTTTTGCATTGCTTTCTCTATTTCTATGGTATAAAACAAAATCAATTATACCGTCTATTATATTACATATAGTTTTTAATCTACATGGGGGATTATTAACCTTTTATAACTTCGAATTTGTGCCAAGATGGTAATAGTAGTAGGACAAGGGGGGTTAATGAATTACTATACAAGAGTTTTAATAACAATAATTTTAATAGGCATAGTCATTTGTCTTGCATTTTTATGGGATTATATTGCAGATAAATTTAAATTACATAAGGTAAAAACAAATGCTGGAAAAAGAATAATAATACTGGTAACAATGCTAGTAGAGTTAACAGCAATTTGGTCTATTTCTATTATATACAAGTTTCCTTTTGTTGATACTCTTTTTGTTTCCTGCTTTTTAATAATGATTCTAGCGTGGAACAGTTCATACTTTGGTAATTATAGTAGCAATAATCAACAAGTTATAAATATATAGATAGATCAGATTTAAAGGTTAAAGTTTTTAACTTAAAACTAAATCCAATTCTAATTGGAATATATTTGTTTTCTATTTTAGGTATATTCTTTAGTTTTTTATATTACCTTCCATATTTTATTTAAGTTCCCCAACCTTTTAATTTTTTTGCAACTTTTACGTTCATAGAACGATTATTAGAATGAGACTACTCCACATCGATTAACTCCTGAATGGCGATGTCTAACACTTTGCATACTGTTTCTAATGTTGACTGGTAAAACTCTATCCGCATTGATTGAACAAATGCATGGAATCTAGCAATGGAAAATGCCACAATCGAAGCATTTTTGAACGACGCACCCGACGGCTTGGCAGGCCCCAGCTATTGTAGTCGCTGATTTCTTCACAGAAGACTTTGGCACACTGAACAGCCAAGATGCGACAGCAGGTGAAAGAGGTCTCGCACTAGCACTGCTCTTACCAATTGTCAAACCATTGAAGGTATTGAAGCCGATAGATGATGTGATGAGTGGTGGGAAGAAGGTTGCTAAGGGTGCGGGAAATTTTGTTAAAGTTAACAATGAAATTATAATAATTACTGCAACTGCCCCCAAAAAAGGTGGAGAGACTGTAGTGGGGCATGCTTTACAGAAGCATGCTGGAAGAAATCCAAACATTTGAGGAAAGATTAAAGGTGGCTCCGACCAAATAAATCAAACAGCATTGAAACATCTTGAGGAATTAATAGAAGGACCTGGGGTATTTGAAAAAATTGAAAACCATAGAGGGATAGAATTTTTGGAGAAAAAACTACCGGATGGGCGTGGAGTACGACTAAATCTTGATGGAAGCTTTAAAGGATTTATTGATTAGTAAAAGGTGGAATCTGAGTGGAAAATTTAGAGATTATATTAACTGATTTTAATAAAAGAAAAATTGATAAATTAATTTATGAGGAACTTAAATTACCTACATTAAAAATTAGTTCATCACATTTTTATAATAACATTTTGGAAAAAGATTTAACTTTTTCTCAAGTCGGAAATATAGAGGAAGTTTTAGCACCGAAAGGAACAGGAAATATACTTTTAGAAGAGTTGCAGTTAGGTATTTTAATTAATAACGTTCTAATCGTTTTTTCGTTTGATGAGCAGGACGGTGATATCTTATTTAACTTTTCCGAAAGTGAGATATTAAAGAACGATATGGATGATAATAAGTTAAGGTTGGAAAAGCTCGTCCATTTTCTAGTTATTTTGCAGGAGAAATATGAAATACCAAAAGTTATAATTGGTAACGAACCTGCAAATGATGAGGATTCTTTGTTAATGGAAATTAATAGTAGAACCAATAATTATGACAAAGAAATAGAAAAAATACTTTCTTATTTATGAATCTTAAGGTAACTATTTTAAGTTTTTTTGTATGATGGGTTCAGAAATCAAATTCTCTCATGAGAAAAATGTATAGTACTTGGTGGAAACTCTTCCCTCGCAGGAACACCGGATGTGATGGGGAAATTAACTGGAGATGGAGATGATTTATAGATAGGAAGCAATGACTAATTGGGAAATCATTAGTAAACCTTGAATGATTAAGTATCTTTCAAGGTTAATTTTGTGGTAACTATAAAAGAAACGGAAACATATCAAGATCTAGCAATGGAAAATGTAATATCTGAAGAGGAAAATGCCGCGATCGAAGCATTTTTGAACGACGTTATAGAAAACGGTGGTTCCTCAAGTCCTTATTCTTCTGAAAGTTATTCAGAACCTGACCGCGAAGAAATGACTTTTGGGGATAAACGTAAAGTACAAATAGCGAGGAGCTAGAAAATAATGTTTTATAGCGCTATCATTATAGTATTTGGTAAGAGAAAATCAAGATAGATTGAAGGAGGTAGAAAAGTGTCAGAAGATAAGGATAGAAAAGAAAAAATTAAAATTGGTGGTGAAGAAGCGGTAAATAGCTCGAGGCATAAATTTTTAAAGAATACAACTTAAACCCTAGGAACTTTACTCATTTTAGATTATCCATTCACATGATATACTTGAAGTACTGAAAAAACTATAAATATAATATAATCAGAATTCGGAGGTTGAATAAAAAATAGCCTAGAACTTAAATATTTGATTCTAGAGCCACTGTATCTATCGAAAAAGTTATTTTGCTTTCTAGTTTTTTTTATCCAGAATGAACTAGTAGTTAGACTCTACACTTCAAAAGTTTGAAGTGAAAACGAGAATGGTAAATGGGGGATGAAAAGTACCTCCTCACTGAACACAGTTTCACTTTATATTACATAGCATCATTGCCAATCCTTACGAAAGGAATGACATAAAATAAACAAAATCGTTATTGCACCAGATTCATTTAAAGAAAGTATGACTGCAAAACAAGCGGCTGATGCAATTGCCCGGGGAGTCAGGTCTGTTTTTCAAGACACTGTCGAATTAGACATCATTCCAATGGCAGATGGTGGAGAAGGAACGATGCAATCCCTCGCTGATGCCCTTTTGGGTGACACGTATGAAAAAACAGTCACTGGTCCGCTGGGGGATGCTGTAAAGGCAACCTATGCCCTGTCTGGAGATAAATCCACTGCAATCATTGAAATGGCAGAAGTGTCTGGCCTTGCGCTGGTTCCATCTGAAAGACGGAACCCGTATTTTACAACGACATATGGAACAGGAGAGTTAGTCAGGACAGCATTAGATCATCATGTATCAAAAATTATCATAGGAATTGGCGGCAGCGCGACAAATGACGGAGGAGCCGGAATGCTTGAGGCGCTGGGGGGACGATTTTTTGATAAAAATCAAACGCCTCTATCCCGTGGCGGCTTAGCCTTACTAGACCTTGCTACTGTTGATTTACGAAATTTAGACGCACGTTTAGCAGACATTGAGATTGTAGTTGCTTGTGATGTATCGAATCCGTTACTTGGGCCCAATGGAGCGAGTGAAGTCTATGCCCCGCAAAAAGGTGCAACAAGGGAAATGGTCCACAAGCTAGATTTAGCATTAGCGAATTTTCATCGTGTACTAAAAAGGGAAACGGGAAAAGATGTTGCAAATGTACCAGGAGCCGGTGCGGCGGGAGGTCTGGGATATGGCTTATTGGCTTGTTTAAATGCTAAGTTAGAACGCGGAATTGAGATTGTTTTAAGAGAGACGAATTTTCATCAGCGTGTACTAGATGCGTCCGTCGTCTTAACCGGTGAAGGAAAAATGGATGGACAAACGATTTACGGAAAAACACCAATTGGCGTTGCTAAAGCAGCAAAGCAAACAGGTTCAAAGGTCATAGCTTTATGTGGCACGTTAGAAAATGGATATGAAGCTGTTTTTGATTATGGAATTGATGCTGCCTTTAGCATTACACACGGACCTGAAGAATTAGAGCACGCACTAGAAAATAGTGAGGTCTATTTAGAGAATACCGCTCGAAATGTTGCCAAAGTGCTACAACTGTATGTGTAGAATTGCTCTTCTATGCTTTTTTCTTCATATTCTATTCCGATTGGTATCCGCTAATTGCATTTGCTATAATTCGAATAAAAGGTTGATAAGTTGCTCAGATTGAGCTGATTTGTGTATTTGCGAATAGGGGGTACCATGTTGGAGGATATTATTTTCGATTTGGACGGTACGTTATGGGATTCCAGAAAGGCATTGGCTCGCGCTTGGTCAAAAGTTGTGAAAGCTTCCCCTTTAGGCCGAGGAGATATTAGTGAAGCGGATTTAGCTAAAGTGATGGGAAAACAAAAAGATGAGATATCTTCCATCCTTTTCTATTATCTAGGGGAACCAGAAAGAACAAAAATGATTGAATCCTGTTTTGAAGAGGAACAGGTCGAACTGCTGAAATATGGTGGACAGCTTTATCCAGATTTGGAAAATGTATTAGAAAAGCTCTCGCAATATTATCGACTCTATATTGTAAGTAATTGTCAGGAAGGATATATAGAAACTTTTTACAAATACCATAATCTCCAACGATTTTTTACGGACGAGGAAAATGCCGAGAGGACTGGTTTATCCAAGGGGGAAAACATTCTTCTCTTAATGCAGAGGAATAACATACAAGAAACTGTATATGTAGGGGATACGCAGAGGGATTATGAGGCAGCAAAAATTGCTGGAATTCCTTTTGTGTATGCGTCTTATGGCTTTGGGCTGCCTGATGATTTTAATTATAAGATAGAAAAGCCACTTGATCTGATTGAACTGTTTGTTTATAAATAAATAAGGAAAATTAAGCAGGAGATTAACCAAAAGTGGTTAGTCTCCTGCTCGATTTTAGCAAATTAGTTTGTTATCGTATGATTTATCTCTATCTGTTGTCTACTTTTTCTGGAAACATATCATGCTTAAACAATCGTTCTCTTGCCATTTCTTCATATATGGTGTTTGGCTTTCCGTAATTGCAATACGGGTCAATAGAAATCCCGCCTCGTGGGGTAAATTTCGCCCAGACTTCGATATACTTTGGATCTAATAAAGCGATTAAGTCTTTCATAATGGTATTTGCACAGTCTTCATGGAAACCGCCATGATTTCGGAAGCTCACCATATAGAGTTTTAGTGATTTACTTTCCACCATCTTTACATCAGGCAGATAGGAAAGGTATATTGTTGCATAATCAGGTTGTCCTGTCATCGGGCAAAGACTTGTAAATTCGGGAATATTAAATTTCACAAAATAATCGTATTCCGGATGCTGATTTTCAAATGTTTCCAAAACATCGGGATTATATTCATAATTGTAGCCAGTACCTTGATTTCCCAGTAATGTTAAATCGTTTGTGTCACTTTTTCGCATGTGTGATTCTCCTTTTCTTTTCTATCCGTAATATTCGGTTCGTACAAGCCCATTTTTATAACAATTTTTCGGATTCCGCCAGCAACGATTAATTGCATCAGTACTTTAGCAACCCATTGTCCTAAAATAGCATAGGGCACTAAATTCCAGGATACAAATTTCAGTCCAAGTGGTCCAATCCCAACGATGACAAAGATTGCTGAATCCAAAAAGCCAGCAACGATGCCGGAATACATCACTCTTTTTATAAATGGCAGTTTAAATCTTGTATAAATTTCTGTGTCTGCTGTCTCCGAAATAATGAAACTTAATGTACTTGCAAAAACAACCCATAATGGATCACCTAATAAATAGCTTGATAGTGCTGATAGCAGCAGTGCTAATCCAATTAGCAGGTATGTCCGCAAGCGGCCAAATCTATTTTGCACCATGTCTCTCATGACGAGGGTTAATCCAATCAATAAGGTACCGTACGGGATAATGAGTGGGCCTAGTTCCAAGGGAGCGAACCTTGCAGTAATGACGTTTGCTAGAATGATAGATAATAAATAGATGGCTATCCGAATCATAATACCTGCCGTCTTTCTAGATACGTTTCTAGTCCGTTATTTCTTAGTTTGCAAGCAGGACATTCACCACAGCCGTCTCCAATGATCCCGTTATAGCATGTTAATGTATTTTCCCTAATATAATCCAAGTGCCCCATTTCGTCTGCCATTCCCCAAACCTCTGACTTTTCCTTCCACATGAGCGGGGTGATGAATTGAAATGGGAAATCCATTGCGAGATTTAATGTGGTGTTCAATGACTGAATAAAATCATTGCGACAATCCGGATAACCGCTGGATTCTGTTTCACTGACGCCAGTGATAATGTTTTTTATACCCATTGTTTTGGCATAAATGGCAGCAAATGAAAGAAAGATATGATTTCTGCCTTCTACATATGTATTCGGTATGGTTCCTTCCTCAATTTCCATTTCTTTTCTGGTTAAAGCATTTTCCGTTAATTGATTCAGAAGGTCCATCTGAATTACTTTTTGATTAACACCGAGATCTTGTGCAATTTTCTTCGCACATTCGACCTCTGATTCGTGTCTTTGTCCATACAAAAAAGTGACGGTCTCTACTTCAGTGAATTCTTCCAATGCCCATAACAAGCATGTGGTCGAATCCTGTCCGCCACTAAATACAACAATTGCCTTTTCCATTATACATTCCTCCATAGTTTTTATTTGAGAGGGGATGGTTACGAACCCTCTATATGCAGTTAAACAACCAAATTTTATATTCCCATTATAGAGAAAGTGAGGTGCAAATGCAACGGTAGCAGGATTTCTCATTGAGCTTTTTTTATTTATAGAAAAGGCACTCCAAACGCTCACAACATTAGGTTCTTATCTTCCTAACCATTATTCTGTTGTATTTAATCAAAACTTCCCTAGACAAACGTCTTCATTGATAGTCCTGGGTCGTCTACAAGCAATTCGCATGTCGCAATATCCGTCCAGTATATGCTCATGATCTTGATATTTAAATAAATTTATGAATAATAATATATACTTATGCGTTATTGCATAGACAATTGACATTATTTTGAATGCCCCTTTCTGAAAATAGTAGTAATTGATACATTTTAGGTGTTTTTTGATTATGGTCTTTTTTTGGCATAAATTTTGCATAATGAATATTTAAATAATTTTGAGTAGGAGATGATTTATATTGTTGGCTGATAAAGTGTTAGTTAGTCAGTCTGTGTTTACCGGAGTAGATGACGATGCCAAACCAGGTGCAATTGCAGTTAAAGAAAATAAAATTATTGCAATTGCTTCATTAGAAGAAATTCAGCCTTTTGTAGGACCGAATACAAAGGAATATGATTTTGGAAATAAGACGATTATGTCTGGTTTTCATGATGCTCACCTTCACCTTATGCTAGGCGCTTTATTAACTCATGGCAGTGTGGATTTATCAAGTACTACCTCATCCGAAGAGGCGCTAGAACAAATTATGCAATTTGCAAATGAAAACGGAGAGAAGGAGTGGATTATTGGTTATGGTTGGGATCATCAAAGTTGGGGAGAAGAGCTTCCAGATCGCTCGATGCTTGATTGGGTAATCGGCGAGCGTCCTGTATTCTTATTTCATGCAGAATTTCATTATACATGGGTTAACAGTAAAGCATTAGAAATTGCCGGGGTAACAAATCAAAAGAAAAATCCACCCAATGGAGAAATACTGAAAAGTAAAAAAGGCGAACCCACTGGTATATTAATAGAAACTGCAACAGCCTTAGTAGCAGATCACGCATTAATAATGTCTGAGAAAGCACAAGAAGAATTGCTGGAATTATTTTTAAAAGATGCAGCTAAATTAGGAATTACGTCAGTGAACGATTTATATATCAATAGTGTTGAACAAATGCATGGTGAGAAGCTATTCAATTTATTTAAGAAGTTTGAAGAAGAAGGCCGGTTATCTGCGCGTATACACCTTTATTCTAAGTTAGATGATGATTTAGAGGATGCTAAGAGATTACGGGAGAAGTTCAATACAGGAATGCTGAAACATACAGGTTTAAAGCAGTTTATCGATGGTGTCGTAACAAGTCATACAGCTTATATGCTTGATCCTTATATCGATAAAAGTGAAACAAAAGGAAATACGTCTTTGCCTAAAGATGTGATAAAAAAGCGTACATTGGAAGCAGATAAAGAAGGTTTTCAAATCCGTTTTCACACGATAGGAGATGGAGCGATTAACTTTAGTTTAGACATCTTTGAGGAGGCAAAAATGTCTAATGGGGAGCGAGATGCTCGTCATGCTTTAGAACATATTGAAGTTATTAATCCCAAAGACATAGCAAGGTTAAAAAAGCTAGGGATTGTTCCCTCCATTCAGCCATCTCACTTAGCACTTATGCCAATAGAAAGCCATACAAAAAGAGTTGGAAAAGATAAGCATCCATATATATATCCTTGTAAGTCATTGCAAGGAGAAGAAATCAAGTTATCCTTTGGTACAGATTTTCCAGTTACTGTACTGGATCCGATGCTGGAAATTTATTCTGCGATAACCAGAATGGATTATACGGGAGAAAATAGGTGGAATACGGAAGAAAAAGTATCCCTAGCTGAAGCATTAAAAGCTTATACTAGCGGATCAGCCTATAGTGTTTTTAGAGAAGATGAATTAGGAACATTAGAAGAAGGAATGTTAGCTGACATCATCGTGCTTGATAAAAATATCTTTCAAACTAGTCCAGAGGATATTTGTGATATGAAAGTGATATTAACCATGGTTGACGGCGATGTTGTTTTTACAGGAAATGAAGTAGAACGCAATATAACAACCGGATAAATGCATCTTCAGAAAATGTGTTACTTAATATATCCTGCTTTAAGGGAAATAGCGTACAGGAGGAAGTTATCATGGATGAAGATGTTCAATTATCAAGATCCCTCACTTTAACTTCAATTATAGCTTATGGATTTGCATTTATGGCTCTAACTACAGTGTTTAGCACGTATGGTGTAGCATCTCAAATATCCCATGGGATGGTAGCTGGATCATATGTTTTAGCTTTGATTGTCATGTTATTTACTGCTTATAGCTACGGGCAAATGGCAAAGGCCTATCCAGTTTCAGGTTCTGCATATACGTACACTCGAAAAGCTATCAGCCCTTACGTAGGTTTTTTAATAGGTTGGGCAATTTTAATGGATTATTTGTTTATTCCGATGGTTAACTTTCTGTTATTCGGGATATTCTTTTCAGCAGCTTTTCCTGAGATACCGATTCAACTTTGGATATTAGTCTTACTGGTCGTAGTAACGTATGTGAATGTGAAAGGGGTGAAAGTTGGGGCAGGGGCGAATATACTAGTTTTGGGTTTATCTTTGTTATTTTTGATTATATTTAGCATTTTGTCTATTAAAACAATCGTTCAAGGTTCAGGGACAGAAATGCTTTTAAACTTAGAACCTATCTATAACTCTAAAGAATCTTTTAGCTATGTTATTGCTGGGGCCGCACTGCTTTGTTTCTCTTTTCTTGGGTTTGATGCCGTTTCAACTTTTTCAGAAGAGGTGAAGAATCCAAAGAAAAATATACCACGTGCCATTATGATAGTAACTATCATTGGAGGGGTAATATTTACGATTGTCTCCTATCTCGCTCATCATGTTTGGCCAGACTATAGTAGCTTTAAAAATGCTGATGCTGCATCTTATGAAATCATGGCACTTGTAGGGGGAAGAGTTTTAGAATCAGCGTTTTTAGCTGTGACTGCTATTGTTGTATTTGGTTCTGCTTCTGCTGCGCAGGCAAGTGCTTCCCGTGTTTTATATGCAATGGGAAGGGATGGACAACTACCGAAAAGTTTCTTTGGGAAATTAAGTAAGAAAACCAAAGTTCCAGTTAATAATATTTTACTCATTAGTATATTATCTTTATCAGCTTTATTCTTAAGTCTGACCCTAGTCGCGTCCTTTATTAACTTTGGGGCTTTGATTGCCTTTGCCTTTGTAAATATTTCGGTTATTGTTCTATACTTTGGCAAGAAAAGAAAGCGCTCTCTTCATGGGATTATCATGTACTTTATTATTCCTTTCATAGGATGTTTATTAAACATTTTACTCCTATTCAACTTAGACATATATTCTAAAATATTAGGCAGTATTTGGTTTGGACTTGGTGTATTATATTTATTAATTTTGACAAAGGGATTTAGAAAGAAGCTTCCGGAGATGGATAAAGATAAGGCTGTGTAAAATAATGGTATTCCAGAATTGCATTACCTTTTCAAATTGCCTGATTTATCTTTTCTTGTTATAAGTGAATTGTACAATACCTTAACCTTTAAAATGTCTCACTGCAAGGATTCATTTCCTTGGGATTTAGTTCCACAACGCAAATGACACTTTGAAGTTTAAGGTATTTTGTATTGAAACATTTTACGTCAAAACACTACTCTATAAAATATAGTTTTTGATGCAATTTTAAACTTGAAGACACGTCAAGATAACTAATATAGAGATAGCATTACGATTATTTCGAGTATTGTGATACAATTTGCATTAATCTGTAAAAAGGTGGGGTTAAATTGAATCAGACAATTTCTAGTAAATTAAAACCTATATTTGCAGTTTCAATGGACATTGATCAAGTATGTCTTTCAAAGCAAATAGCAAATCGCATGGATCCTTATGTATTTATTATGAAGAATAACAAATTAAGTGCGTACGTAGATTTAAGGGATTTGAAAACATCCGGGAAAACGAATAAAGATTTACATGTAGAACAAATACGTTCCAGTGCATTATCTATAGAAAATATAGAGATATTCAAACCGGGCAAGGAAATAACCATGTCATTTGTATTCAAAGTTCTCGGAAACCCTATTGTTTTAGTTAAAAACAATAAAGATGAATTCATGGGATATATTACCCGAGAGGACATGCTAATTGGTATGTTTCGTAAAGAGAAAAATATTAATATCCTTAAGTTACTCTTGGGTTCGATACCGATGGGGGTTTTTGTAGTTGACCATGACCAAAAAATTATTAATTGTAATGAAACTGGTCTGAATATGATACAATCTGCAAGCAGTGAAGTTATGGGAAGCGATGCAGGCCATATTTTTAATCAGGAAAAGTTGAATAACGTGTTTTCGACAGGGGCAATTTTGTTAAACGAAATTCATTTTATAAATGAAATGGGTGTATTGGTCGATTATAGCCCAATAGAGTCAATACAGGGAAATGTTGAAGGCGCTATCATTATTGTACAGGATCTTCCGAAAGTGGGAGAGATGGCACTGGAAATGGAAGCAGTTAAAGATTTGAACAGGGATATGAATGCCATTCTGTCAACAATCTATGATGAACTTTTAGTGATTGATAACAACGGAATACTTATCCGACATAGTGAAAATTACATCAAAGGTTTTTGGCCGAGAGCGCTTAAAGAACTGGTAGGTGAAAATATTTTGGAGTTGGAGAATGAGGGTGTTTTTTCACCTTCTGTCATAAGGTTGGTCCTAGAGAAGAAAGAAAAGGTTACCGTCGTTCAAGAAACAATAAACGGGAAAAAAATATTAGCTGTGGGAAATCCGATTTTCAATAGTGCAGGGGATTTACAAAGAATCGTTGTTGCTTCAAGAGATATTACAGAAAATACGAAGTTGAGATCTGAACTAAAGCAAACGAAGGAAATGACGAAAAAGTATGAGCAAGAACTAAATCGTCTGAAAAATAAAGAAGACCCCTCGAAAGATATTATCTATGGCAGTTTAAAGATGCAAAAAGTTGTAAACCAAATAGAAAAGATAGCCAACTTTTCTTCCACCGTATTGATTCAAGGGGAATCAGGAGTAGGAAAAGAATTAATTGCGCGTGCGATACACACGAAGAGTAACCGATCAGATAAACCATTTCTAACAATAAATTGCGGTTCTATCCCAGAGAATTTACTGGAGAGCGAACTGTTTGGGTATTCAAAAGGTTCGTTTACTGGAGCTGATTCACAAGGGAAAAAAGGATATTTTGAACAAGCAAATGGTGGTTTGTTGTTTCTTGATGAGATTGGCGATATGCCCATGTCATTACAAGTGAAATTGTTAAGGGTGTTGCAAGAGGCCGAAGTTGTTCCCATAGGAAGTGTTACACCAATTCCCATTGATGTACAGATTGTTGCGGCAACGAATAAAAATTTAAAAAGGATGGTAGAGAACGGAAGTTTTAGAGAGGATTTATATTATCGTATTAATGTTATTCCAATTCATGTGCCACCTCTTGGAGAAAGACCAGAAGATATTCCATTACTGGCTTATCATACTCTTGAGAAGTTGAACTACAGATATGATAAAAATTGCTACCTTTCACCAGAAGCATTAAATTTATTAGAAAGCTACTCATGGCCTGGCAACATTCGTGAATTACAAAATTTAATTGAACGACTGTTTGTTACCGTTGATGAAGAAGTAATAACGGCAGAATTAGTAGAACACTTTTTGTCGCATGAAACGGTTAGTAAGCCGTTCCCATTAATTAATGGGATTATTCCCCTTAAACAAGCAAAGGAAGAAATAGAGGAACAATTAATTATATTGGCATTAAAAAAACATAAAACAACAACAAAAGCTGCTGAAGCGCTTGGAATTAGCCAATCTGCAGTTAGTCGAAAATACCATCTAATTTTACAAAGAAAAAATTAATAATATACATTAAAAACCAACTTTCATACAAAAGTTGGTTTTTATTCATTCGTGCATAATTTTATGCACGAATGAATAAAAAAGTCATGTAAAAATGCTTATCAAAAAAAGTGTACTAATCTAAGAGCCAAATCATCATATATTACCCTATTTTTTAAAAAAATAAAAATTGGCATGAAATTTGCTATATATTATTTGAATACTAAAATTGGAGGTTTTAATTATGGTAAAAGATGTTTCAATTCTAAAATCTAAAACTTATGAATTGGCTGAATTAGATAAAAGGCACTTTATTCATCCTACCTCAGCACCTGAAAAAGGTGCAAAAGATGGACCGGATATTATTTTTTCTGACGGCCAAGGTATCTTTGCTAATAATTCAGAAGGTGAAGCTTATATTGATGGAATGTCAATGCTTTGGAATGTGAATATCGGTCATGGTCAAAAAGAACTTGCAGAGGCTGCGAATGAGCAAATGTTAAAAATTGCTTACGCTTCAGCATTTAAAGGCTTTTCGAATGTACCAGCTATTAAACTTGCTGAAAAATTAGCATCTATCGCACCAGGAGATTTAAATTCAGTATTTTATACTTCAGGTGGTTCTGAATCGAACGATACCGCTTTCAAGTTATCGAGATTTTATTGGTCATTAAAAGGAAAAAATGAAAAAAAGAAAATTATTGCAATGAGAGACGGGTACCATGGTGTCACACAGGCTGCGCAGAGTGCTACTGGGATTCCAACAACACATGAGTTCGCAGGAGCTAGTGTGGAAGGATTTTACCATGCAACACCACACTTAACAAATTGTGAATTGGGCGATAAAAATGATCTAAATTATGAGAATTCGATTAGATATCTTATTGAGAAAGAAGGAGCAGATACAATTGCAGCGATAATTATCGAACCAGTTCAAGGAGCAGGCGGTGTAAACGTTCCTCCTGAAGGTTATTTACAGGCCGTTAGAAAACTTTGTGATGAGTTCAATATTTTATTTATCGCAGACGAAGTGATTTGTGGATTTGGCCGCACAGGAAAAATGTTTGGTGTTGAAAATTGGGAGGTAGTCCCTGACCTAATGTGTATTGCTAAAGGGATTACAAGTGGATACTCACAGTTGGGAGGCGTTATGATTAACGATACTGTAAGGGAAGCTATCGTAAATTACGAAGGGGTAATGGCTCATGGCTTTACCTATAGCGGACATCCAACAGCATGTGCGGTCGCACTGAAAAACATTGAAATTATCGAGCGTGACGGTATCGTAGAAAATGCAAAAGCAATGGAAAAAGAAATACAAAAAGGATTGGCATATCTGGAGGAAAAGCATGACATTGTAAGAAATAGTCGCTCTATTGGACTGCTTGCCGCATTTGAACTTTATAATCCTGCAACTGGTGAACATTTCGATCCATCCTTACAAGCTGCGGCGAAAGTGGTTGATGAATGCTTTAATCGCAAGCTTATTCTTCGAGCTATTGGAGACTTCCGAGTTGCTATCGCACCACCACTAATTATTAACAAACAAGAAATTAACGACGTGATTCACATAATTGATGAGTCTATCACTGCTTTTAAAAAGACAATCCAGTAATACGGAAGTTCAAAAAGTCCCCACATCCATCCGGAGACTTTTGGGACTTACAAACCAATTATTGATAGAAAGGTAAGTATGATAAGCGGGGGAAGATAATGATTAACCAACTCGTATTAAGTGGAACAGCCAAAGATATTGGGTATAAGCACGGTGCATATGGAAAAAAAGAAGTTTTACAAAGTCTGGAAACATATGAAAAATTATTTCACGGCTATCAGCAAATTGATTGGAAGAAAGCAAGGGAGCGCGCGCTTACACATTTGAAAGCAATCCAAAAATACGATGTAACGATGATTGAAGAAATGGAAGGCATTGCAGCAGGTGCGGGTGTAGACTTTGAGGATATATTAGCTCTTAATGCACGTAGTGAAATTGCCCTTGCTGGATATAAAGGAACTTCATTTTCAGATGGCTGTACGGCAATAGCAGTTACAGAACCAACTGTATCAGAAACAATTATTGGTCAGAATTGGGACTGGAAACCGGTGCAAATAAATAGTCTTTTAATGCTGAACATACAGCATGAAGGCAAGCCGGATATAACGATGGTGACGGAAGGGGGAATAATCGGGAAAATTGGTTTTAATTCTTCCGGTATCGGGATATGCTTCAACGCATTAATTACGGATAAAAAGTCAAATGAAGTTCCAATCCATTTAGGGTTACGGGCAGTTCTTAATTCTTATTCTCTAACAGAAGCTATTTCAAAAATCAAAGGGACACAAATGGCCTCTGCCGCCAGTTTCCTGATTGGTTATGATGAAGGAAATGGAAATGGAATAGCTGTTAATCCTGAGGTATCACCATTTGGGATGGACTATGTTGGAGGGGATGGCGGAAAATTAGTACATACAAACCATCTCCTATCACCATACATTAAACAGAATTTAAAAGATATAAACGAATTCAGATTTGATGATTCGATGCTTCGCAAAAAGAGAGCTGAACAGCTTATCAATACAACAATAGCAAATAAGGAGCCAATAGACGAGGAAGCTTTTAAAATATGGCTTTCAGATGAATTTAATGCACCAAATTCTATTAACCACTATGAAAACAAGAGAGCACCAGAACACCGGAGAATGGAGACAGTTTTTTCCATCGTGATGAATCTGTCAAAAAGAAAAGCATATCTTCGGGTCGGAAAATCTCTTGATAATAATAAATATGAAGAAATCAGCTGGAGGAATTCGAATGCTATATATTAATGGTGAGTGGATACAAACAGATGAAAAAATGGAGGTCGTAAATCCTGCAACAGATGAAATAATTGAAACCATTTCAACGGGTGGGAAAGAAGAAACGAAAAAAGCAATTGCAGATGCAAAAGAAGCTTTTAAACACTGGAAAAAAACAACAGGTAATGAGCGAGGTGCTTATTTACAAAAAGTGGCTCAATTAATGGAAGATAAATCCACAGAATTAGCAGAAACAATTACGAAGGAAAATGGGAAGTCATTAAAGGATGCGAAAGGCGAAGTTGCCGGTGCAATTGGCTATTTGGAGTGGTATGCCGAGGAAGCAAAACGAGTTTATGGTGAAACTTTACCAGCATCACAAATGGAAAAACACCTCATGGTAATTAGACAGCCCGTTGGTGTATGTGCTGCTATTACCCCGTGGAATTTCCCACTATCTATGATTACAAGAAAGCTTGCGCCAGCACTGGCTGCAGGATGTACGGTTGTATTAAAGCCAGCACCTGCTACACCTTTATCAGCAATAAAGGTTTTTGAATGTTTTCATGAAGCTGGAATCCCCAAAGGGGTTGTAAATCTTGTGATTGGACCAGCAGAGGAAATAGGCAATGAAATGACTAGCAGTTCAGATGTAAGAAAGATTACATTTACAGGCTCAACCCCTGTTGGTAAAAGGCTTCTTCGTGACTCTGCCTCCACCGTTAAAAAAGCATCGATGGAGCTTGGCGGACATGCCCCGTTTATAATTTTTGAAGATGCGGATCTAGACGAGGCCGTTCGTGGAGTCATGCAGTCCAAGTTTAAAAATACTGGGCAAACATGTATCAGCACTAACCGTATTTATGTGTCGGAAAGTATAGCGGAACAATTTGGAGAAAAATTAGCGAAACAAACAAAGAAACTAAAAGTAGGAAATGGAATGAAAACTGACGTAGACGTTGGCCCGTTGATTAATGAAGATGCATTAAAGAAAGTAAAAACTCAAGTAGAAGATGCGTTAAAAAATAATGCAAGAGTGCTTTGTGGTGGAAAAGTTTACAAAGAAAGTGATTTAAAAGGTTATTTTTATGAACCGACTGTTATTCAATATGCGAATGAAAATATGAAAATTGCAACAGAAGAAACCTTTGGCCCAGTCGCACCAATCTTTACGTTCCAAGAGGAAGAGGAAGTGGTGAAACGGGCAAATGGCTCATCGTACGGACTAGCCGCATATTGTTATACGAGAGATTTAGGGCGTGGATTACGTATGATGAAGGAACTTGACTTTGGCATCGTAGGTATTAATGATTCACTGCCAATTGTAGTTCAGGCGCCATTTGGCGGTATGAAGGAAAGTGGAATGGGTAAAGAAGGCGGAAAATACGGATTGGAAGAATACTTGGAAGAAAAGTTTGTCTCTATTAGTACAAAGTGATGTGAAAGAGGAGAGGTGTTAAGAATAATGTCAGAAACAAAATCAATCCAGCTCGGAGAAAATATGACAATACGAAAGATTCAACAGGAAGATCTTGATGAAGTTGCAGAACTATCTTATATATGTTTTGGACCGGACATGTCCCTGACACGTGCAAATTTGGCAAGTCAATTAGAGATTTTCCCAGAAGGCCAGATTTGTCTGCAATATGAAGGGAAAATCGTAGGTTCAGCGTGTAGTTTAATTGTTGATTTTGAAAATTATGGTGAAGAACATTCCTATACGATGATCTCTGACGGTGGATATATACGAAACCATAATCCGAATGGTAGTAATCTTTATGGAATAGAAGTAGGCGTTCATCCAGAGTTCAGAAAAGTGAAAATAGGAAAGCATCTATATTATGCTCGCAGAAAGATATGTAGAACGCTGGGGTTGAAAAGTATTATTATAGGTGGGCGTATCCCGAATTATTATAAATATGCGACTGAATTGACACCTGAGGAATACGTAGAGGAAGTTAGAAAAGAAAAAATTTATGATTCTGTTCTTACATTTCAACTTAAAAATGGCTTTCAATTAAGAAAAGTAATGCGAAACTATTTGATGGGAGATAAAGAATCGCTTACAAATGCAACATTAATGGAATGGCATAACCCAGATTTTATAGATGAATAATGAGATTACTAGAATTTAAATCAAACTAAATTACCAAAAGAGTTACCTATATCATTATTGTCATGGAGCCACCTTTTTATGGCTCCATACCCTAAAACAATTCAAACTGTGCATTAGTTTTATTAATAGTTTGCTTAAAAATAACTTATTTAAAGGGGGGGATATTTTAGAATCTCACGAATGAATAAAGCTCCTTCAACTGTGATAATCCTTGGAGCCAATCAACTATGAAAACGCATACAACTGAGCGTATATAATTATTTACTATGGTGAGTAATTTCATTGATTCGTGGTATCTGTCTCGATCATTATCTTGCTCATGATGTGGCAGGCTGATTGAACGGAAGTGAAGTAAGGAGAGGTGTAAATGAATAAGGAAAATAAGCAGATAGGAATTAGAAAACCAACTTTATTCGAAGCTTTAATTCCGATTATATTCATGATTGTCGCTTTAGTAATTGGCATTTTTGTATATGATACTGATCCACATATTCCATTATTGCTAAGTGCTGGAGTTGCAGCCATAGTAGCCTTTAAGCTTGGTTTTAAATGGTTCGAAGTTGAAAAAGGTATGTTGGATGCTGTTCGTTTAGCTCTTCAAGCGATTGTTATTCTTTTAGTCATCGGAACAATCATTGGTTCTTGGATAGCAGGTGGAATTGTACCAACGATGATTTATTACGGGCTCAATATACTTTCGCCAAGCTTTTTTCTTGTGGCAGCATGTTTAATCTCCTGTGTTGTATCGATTGCTTCTGGAAATGCATGGACAGCAGCAGGAACAATTGGAATAGCAATAATGGGTATTGGACACGGACTTGGTATCAACCCTGCTATGGTTGCGGGAGCTGTTATTTCAGGTGTTTATTTTGGGGATAAAATCTCACCACTCTCTGAAACAACGAATCTTGCTCCAGGCATTGTCGGTGGTGAATTATTTGAGCATATTAAACATATGCTTTATACGACGATACCAGGTTTGATTATTTCTTTAATATTATTTTCAATTCTTGATTTTAGATATTCTGGTGAAGGTGCAAGTATTTCAGAAGTACAGATTTTGCAAACGCAATTGAATGATATTTATAGCATCTCGCCATGGCTGCTGTTAGTACCTTTATTCATCATAATCATGATGATTTTTAAAATCCCAGCACTGCCAGGTTTACTTATTGGCTCCATTCTAGGAACAATTTGCTCGATTGTTGTACAAAAGGTACCAATAGGTGATGCGATTAATATTTTATATTATGGATATTCCATCGAGTCTGGTAACCAAGTAGTTGATAATCTATTAAATAATGGTGGAATAGATTCTGTATTGTATACAATTTCCTTAATCATTATTGCAATGTGTTTTGGTGGTATTCTTGAATTAACAAAAATATTTGAAGTGCTAGTTGAGGAGATAATTAAATTTGCACAAAAAACTGGCAGTCTGATAACGGCAACAGTAGTTACCTGTATTTTTTCGAACATTGTCGGATGTGATCAATATATGTCGATTATTGTTCCAGGTCGAATGTATGCGGACGAATATGATAAGCGAGGACTGAAATCGAAAAACCTATCACGGACATTGGAAGATGCTGGAACGATGACGTCTCCTCTAGTACCATGGAATACTTGTGGAGCATTTATGGCAACTACATTAGGTGTGTCTACACTAAGTTATCTGCCATTTGCGTTTCTGTGTTTAATTAGTCCTTTAATTGCTATTATCTATGGTTTTGCAGGGTTTAAAATAGAGTATAAAGAAGGATATAAACAGAAAGTGAATCCACCAATGTTAAAAGAAATGGTAAAGTAAAAGGAATTTTAAAGCCCTTGCACTTTCAGGTTATAAATGCAGGTTAGGAACGGAACGTTGTAAGCAGATTCGGATTAACTTCTTTCCTTTTAAATAAAGAGGATACGAGATAAAGAAATATGCTAATTATAAAATATAGAATGGAGAGAATTACATGATTATTGGAATACCAAAGGAAATCAAAAATAATGAACAGCGTGTGGCTATTACACCAGCAGGAGTCATCCATTTAACTAAAGAAGGACATACGATTGTAATCGAAAAGGATGCTGGTACTGGAAGCAGCTTTACAAATAAGGAATATGCTGCGGCTGGAGCGGAGATTATAGATGATGCTTCAATCGTTTGGAAAAAGGCAGAAATGATCTTGAAAGTAAAAGAACCGATAGAATCAGAATATAAATATTTCCGTGAAGGGTTAATCTTATTTGCCTATCTCCACTTAGCTGCAGAACCGGAACTAACCCAAGCATTAATTGATAATAAAGTAACGGCCATCGCTTATGAAACAATTACTGTCAACAATACTCTGCCGCTACTCACACCAATGAGCGAAGTCGCAGGCCGTATGGCAACACAGATTGGACTACAATTTTTAGAGCATTCAAAAGGTGGAAAAGGCATTCTGCTAGGGGGCATCCCCGGTGTAAATCAGGGAAGCGTTACAATCATTGGTGGTGGTGTCGTTGGTATGAACGCAGCTAAAGTCGCAGCCGGAATTGGAGCCAAGGTAACCATTATCGACTTGAACCCGTTCAGATTACGTGAACTCAGCGACATCTTTGGTTCAACAGTTCAAACATTAATCTCTAATCCTTATAATATTGCCGAAGCCGTAAAGAACTCTGATTTAGTTATCGGTTCCGTTCTCATCCCTGGCGCAAAAGCACCGAAACTTATTAGCGAAGAAATGATTCAATCGATGGAGCATGGTTCTGTTATTGTAGATGTTGCCATTGATCAAGGTGGGAACTTCGAAACGATTAACACACCAACGTCCCATGATAATCCGACCATTATGAAACATGGCGTCGTGCATTATGCAGTTGCTAATATCCCTGGTGCTGTACCACGCACCGCAACAGTTGGTTTAACAAACGTAACCATTCCTTATTCAGTACAGCTGGCTACACAAAATATCGCGAAGCTCATTCGAGAAAATCCAGCGATACGCTCTGGTGTTAATACAATCAATGGAAAGGTAACTTTTCAAGCGGTGGCTGATGCTCTTAGTTATCATTATATTCCAGCTAAGGAAGCGCTAATAGAAGCGGCAAATGTATAATGAGCGAAAATATCCTTCTTATTTAAGCTAGAAGGGTATTTTTTATTCTATATTTGTTGATAATTTAACACACCACTCGATTCTATGGTGTAGTACTAGTTCAATCAAAGCGCACTATCCTTCCATATGACGGGGTGATGATGAATTGAAATTGAGAATATCCATTGCGAGAGGTTGTTTAACTGCATATAGAGGGTTCGTAACAATCCCCCTCAAATAAAAACTATGGAGTCTGATCACTGCTGTCAGTGAAAAAGAATACAGTGGTTATCGGGATTGTCGCAATGATTTTATCCAGTCAACTATATTCTATGTGTATTATAAAAAAACTTCCCTAGACAAATGTCTTCATTGATAGTACGCTTAAATAGAAGCAAGACAGTAGGAAAAATTGACTCGTTTATTTTAAAAATCAACGTGATAAATACGGAGGCGAGATCGTATGGGTATAGCAAACATAGGTATTCCTGGTTTAATTCTTATCGTTGTACTCGCTTTAATCATTTTCGGACCAAAAAAGTTACCAGAGATTGGTAAAGCAGCTGGACAAACGTTGCAGGAATTTAAGACGTCTGCGAATAGTTTAATGGATGAAGAGGAAACAGACGAGAGTGAAAAAGATGATGAAGTTGAAAATGAAGACAAAGATAAAGATAAAGTTGTAAAAGATGATTAAGGATAAATAGAAACGCTAGGATCTGGATTGGATTCTAGCGCTTTTTGTACGGTTTTTAATTCGTAGTCAATACCCAATGATTCGGTTTTACTTCTTCAAATGTGCTTTTATTGAAATCATACTTTGGTATTTCTTCTAATTTTTCCATTAGCTTTTTTGATTCAATAATTGGATCAGGTATCGGTATAGACGACAATAGCGATTTTGTATAGGGATGGATGGGATTATTGTAAAGTTCTTCACTCTCAGCAAGTTCAATTAGATTCCCAGTATTCATTACAGCTACACGGTCACTAATATGTTTGACCATGGATAAATCATGGGCGATAAACAAATAAGTTAATCCAAGTTTTTCTTGTAAGTCCTTTAGTAATTCTACAATTTGTGCTTGGATGGAAACATCAAGTGCAGAAAGTGGCTCATCACAAACGATAAATTTCGGATTGACAGCCAATGCCCTCGCTATGCCAATTCGTTGCCGCTGACCACCAGAAAATTCATGTGGATACCGCATTGCGTGCGATTTATCCAACCCAACAAGTTCTAGTAATTCTTCCACACGTGCCCTTCGCTCTTTTTTTGTTTTATATAATTTGTGAATATCTAATGGTCGCCCAATGATGTCCATTATCTTCATTCTCGGGTTTAGCGAAGCATAGGGATCTTGAAAAATAATTTGGATTTCTTTGCGAAGTTGTTTCATTTCCTTTTTCGTCAGTCGATTAATAGGCATTCCTCTATAAAGTATTTCTCCATCGGTTGCATTTTGAAGTTGTAATAATAATCTTCCAGTTGTTGATTTTCCAGAGCCGGATTCCCCTACAAGTCCCAATGTTTCACCAGGGTAGATTGAGAAACTTATCGAGTTTACCGCTGTTAAGGTATCTCCACTACCTAGTGGAAATACTTGCTTTAATCCTTTTACTTCTACTAAAGGCTGGTTTGTATCAATATCTTCGGGCAGGTTTGATTGGCGTTTCGGTTCTTTTTTTTCATGAAGACGTGGCAATGCATGCAATAATTTTTTTGTATAGGGGTGTTGTGGTGAGGAGAATAATTGATTCGTTTTATTTTGCTCAACAATTTCCCCTTCTTTCATCACGATAACGCGATCACACATACCTGCCACGACACCTAAATCATGGGTAATTAAAATAACTGATGTGCCGAATTGCTGTTGCATTTTTTTCATCAATCTTAGTATTTGTGCTTGAATCGTTACATCTAAAGCAGTTGTTGGTTCATCAGCAATAAGTAGTTTTGGTTGACATGCAAGAGCCATCGCAACCATTACACGTTGCCGCATCCCTCCAGAAAATTCATGAGGATATTGCTGGCAGCGCTCCTCTGCTTTTTTAATTCCTACGAGTTCTAGCATCTCAATCGTGCTAGCTCTTACCTGGTTAGCGGCTAGTTGTTGATGCCTTATTAGAATTTCGTCAATTTGCTTACCGACTTTGATTGTCGGATTAAGGGAAGTCATCGGATCTTGAAAAATCATACTAATATCATTCCCGCGAATGCTTTCCATTTGTTTATCATTATAGGTTGAAATGTTTTCCCCTGAAAAATCAATGTTGCCGTCTACCATCGCAGGAGGGGATGGCAATAATCGCATAATGGAACGTGCGGATACACTCTTACCCGAACCAGATTCTCCGACAATACCAAGTGTTTCACCTTTTTTAACATCAAAGCTAATTCCCTTTACAGCTTCAAAAACTTTTTGATTTGAGATGAAGGATACGTGTAAATTATCTACATGTAAAAGATTTTCCATTGTTGAAGCCCCATTTTCTATTAGATTTGTTATCCCATTGACTTCTAGTAAATAAAATTCTATACTATAATCCTAATAGTATACTAAACTACTGGGAATAGTCAAATTTAGGAAGAGGAGGTGTCATTTTGAAATCTCAGACATCCAAAGTGAATGGGTTAAAGAGAGAAAGTATTAAGAAAGGCTATCGTCATTTAAACGAACAACCTTTTCGCAGGCTGTTACTTATCATTTTGGGACTGCCTGTACATATTTTAAGTTGGATTTATTATAAAATTAAATATAGAAATACTGAATACGAGCAAGTCCTTCATTATACAATCCAAACTTTGAAACAGTCACCTGGTTATATGGAGCTTATGGAACGTTATGGTGATCAATACAGGAGTAAAAAGGACTATTTTAATGAAACGGTTGATGAAGAAAAGATGCAGAAAGAGGCGACAAGGCTTAGTAACGAACAAATACTAAAATTAGCAAAGGACGAATTAACGAATCAAGATCTTACGGAAATGAATTATCAGCATTTCTTTCAAAATTGCTTAAATAACAAATGGTTTCTTATCGTAAGCTTTGTACCAGGAATGTTGATGTATATCTATCTATTTGTTTATTTAAACCCCTTTGTACGATATATAGCAGAACGAATAATAATGACTTTATTTGTCATTATTTCTGTGACGGTTTTTGTTTTTACCATGTTATATTTTTCCCCGACCGATCCTGCGGCAAATATATTAGGGGAAGCTGCAACCGCTGAACAGCGTGCAGAATTTAATTATCAATATGGTTTAGACCAATCGTATTTTGTCCAATTATGGGATGCGGTAAGGGGGATTGTATCGTTTGATTTAGGAAATTCCTTTACAGGAAATGAAGATGTCGTAACAAGTATCGCAAACAAATTTCCTGTGACCTTAATCATCGCTTTATGGTCATTATTAATGGCAATTGTAATTGCAGTTCCAATCGGAATGATTTCTGCAGCAAAAAAGAATTCATTATGGGATTATAGCCTAATGTTTATTGCTTTAATTGGATTGTCTATTCCTAACTTTTGGCAAGGACTCATTTTTATTTTGAATTTCTCTATTAAGTGGCACCTATTACCTGCCACCTATTCACCTAGTGACTGGTTATCTCTAATTATGCCTGTCATTGTATTAGGAACTGGATTAACAGCATCAATCGCTAGAATGACGCGTTCTTCTATTTTAGAGGTCATCAATGAAGATTATATTATTACAGCTAAAGCTAAGGGATTAAAATCAGGGCGTATCTTTATTAATCATGCGTTACGTAACGCAATGATTCCAATTATCACATTGATTGGTCTTCAATTTGGCGGCATGTTAGGTGGAGCGGCAGTGACTGAGAAAGTATTTAATATTAGTGGGTTGGGAAGTTATATTGTTGATAAACAGTTTATTCCAGATATACCTGCTGTTTTAGGTGGTGTTGTATATATTGCTATCATCATATCTCTAGTAAACTTAGTTGTTGATATATTATATGCTCTCTTAAATCCAAGGATTCGTTCACAAATGAAAAATTGATAATGGAGATGAATGATGTGACACTACAAAAGGAATTTGCAATAAAACAGTCCGAGGAATATAAACAGGTCCAATTCACCTTTGTTATTTCAATTGCATTAATGATTATATTCACCTTAAATGCTTATGATTTTTCGGAGGAAGCTTGGAGTATTTTATGGAGTGTCTTAAGTCTTGCTTATCTCTTTACTTCAATATTGCAAGGTGTGATTGTTTTCTCAATAAGGAATGATTTGCGGACAGGAGGAATGATTCAAAAACGTTCTAGAATTCTTAGTGCTATCCAATTACTAAGTATTTTGGCTGGAAATGTTTTTACCACTGTATTTTCCTTTCAGGTATTACGACGCAGACCTTCGATTGAATATACACTTGCGTATTACATGTTATTAACGCAAGTTTTAATTGTTGCTGTATCTTCATTGAATTTATTTAAACCGTATGTATCCGATACTTATATCATTTCTATGACCGTTCTTACATTACTTATTGTTTTTGATATTGCTCTCGTAGTAATTTTTAATAAGGTTGATGTAGCACATCAAAGACATAATAAATTTAAGTGGCTAGGCATAGTGTTAATCATGACAGGTTTTACTGGTAACCTATTTGGGTTCCTTTTAGGATATAGTTTGTTAGTAAAATCTACAAATAGAGATGCTTCGTCTGTAGAAAAGTGGAATGTACTTTGGTTTAAAATTACGAAGAATTACACAGCGATGTTAGGTCTTTTGTTTATTACTTTTACATTCTCTATTTCTGTTACAAGTATCGGCACGTTTGTATATTCCTTTGCTTCAGAAAATAACTATGAAGCGATGCTTTTAGAGCCAAGCTTAACTTATCCATTTGGTACAGATAACTTTGGGAGAGATATTTTTTCCCGTATTATTTATGGTGCACGTATCTCACTCATTGTTGGTGTGTTAACAACAGTAATACCTTTGATAATAGGTGGAGGATTAGGAGCTATTGCTGGTTACTTTAGTCAGTCACTGGATAATGTCATTATGCGTATTCTAGATGTCCTTTATGCAATTCCTGGTATTTTACTTGCGATTGCTATTATAGCAGCATTTGGTTCAAGTACAACAAATTTAATTATTGCATTAAGTGTTGGTTCAATCCCGACATATGCTCGAACAATGCGGGCGAATGTCATGATTGTTTCTAATCTAGAATATGTGGAAGCCGCAAAAGCACTAGGTGAATCAGAATGGAAGATACTTTTCAAACAAGTAGTTCCCAATTCCTTAGCACCGATTATTGTTAGAGCAAGCTTAATGATTGGTGGTGCAATTATTGCTACAAGCAGTTTGAGTTTCCTAGGGTTAGGTGTTGAGCCACATATTCCTGAATGGGGTAATATTTTGAAAGTGGGGAGCATGTATCTTGAAACCAATCCTTATTTAGCTATTTTTCCTGGGATTGCAATTATATTATTAGTGCTATCCTTTAACTTCTTTGGCGATGGTTTAAGAGATTCACTTGATCCAAAAATGGATTAATAGAAAATAAATGGAGGTATCAAAATGAAGAAACAATTACTTATTTTACTTGCGATATTTATCTTGGCACTAGCAGGCTGCGTAAGTACAGAATCAGATGTAAAAGAAAAGGACTCCTCTAAAGATTCTAGCGAAGAAGTGGCAGTCCAAGAGGGAGCATCTGTGGGAACGACGATTGAAATTTTAGGAATGAGCACGAATGAGGATGATTTAAGTATTTTACGTGACCAACTCACGAAAAATGGGTTTGACGTAAAGCTAAATATTCAACCAGATTATGGTAGCTTTACATCACAAAAAGATGCTGGAAACTATGATCTTTCCGTAAACAGCTGGACAACTGTAACAGGTAATCCTGATTATGCTGTACGCTCATTGTTCACATCTGATGGTGACAATAGTCTTTTTGCTGATGATTTGGCAGACGAATTAGTAAATGAAGCAAGTACACAGTTACAAGATGACTACACGGAAACGTATAAAGAATTAGAACAGCATATTGTCTTTGACAACGCTTATATCGTACCACTTTATACATCTTATAAAGCTCAAGCAGTGAATCATGATATTGTTAATGAAGATACCGTTCGTTTGCCAAAGTCAAGAGCTGCGGTTTGGGAACAATACGATTTTAACGAGGAAGGAAATCGTGAAACGGAAGCCTTAATTGTCCAACAAGCTATTGGAGATTTAACTTCACTCGACCCGATAAAAGGGAATGATGGTTCTATAAATACATTGAACACGAATATGTATGTTCGATTAGTTAATATAACAGATGATGACCAGGTTGTATCAGATGGTTCATTATCGTTAAATCATACGATTGCAGAAGGTAACACAGATTATTATTTCTTACTGCGTGATGACATTAACTTTGCTGCTGTAGAAGACATGAATGCTGTGGACACAGGAGAACTTGTTGGGGCCGAAGATGTGAAGTTCTCTCTGGAACGTGCAAAAGATAAGGATTCAGTACCAGATCACCGGACATATAGCTTGCATGAGAGCATGAAAGAAATTTCTATTGTAAGTGATTTAAGCGAATTAGATACACCAACTGTGGATGGTAATACAGTACGTGAATCATTAGAAGAGGGAATTGACCAAGAAATTGCAGAACTCGTTTCGGACAAAACCAAAGTAGATAATAAATCTGGTGTTTATCAAGTAATCAAAGTAACAACTGAAAATCCATTTCCACAGGTGCTAAATTATTTAGCGCATCAATCTGCTGGTATTGTTTCTAAAGAACAAGTGGAAAGTATTAATACGTATGATGTAGCAGAATACGATGTAGATAAAGACATCGCATACGGTGACCAAAGAACGGTAACAGAGGGCAGTAGTTATGATCATACGTTATATGCGAGTGGCCCATATATTTTAGTTGATAAAGACGACTACGGAGCGAGGTTTTTAAAAAATCCTGCCTATATGCCTGATACAGAAAATGAGGCAAAAATTTCTGAAGTTGTTGTGAAGTTTATCCAAGATCCTGATAGCGCATTATCTTCATTACGTAATGGTGAGATTCATATTTTAAACGGAGTTCCTGAAACGAAGTATGATATCATTGAAGAAGATAAGAAACTAACATTGCAACAAAATGAAAGTAATGGCGTTTCGTACCTTGCATTTAACATGAACGATCGTGATGTTTCTTCAAGTGTCCCATTACGCCAAGCAGTATTATATTCGATTAACCAAGATGAAATCATTAGCTTCTACCAAGGTAATAAAATGAATGCTGTCTCAACACTTAGTCCTTTAGTTGATACAGGATTAAAATTAGAAGCGGATAGTGAAAAAGCAAAAGAGCTTTTAAACGATTATAATAAATAAGGTTGTTAGCGTTATGTAATGCGGGTTTTGTAAGAAGTAAACTCGTATGGCGTCATTAATTTTACTTTTTGGAGTGCAAAATCGGAAGAGAAGGAATAACAAGTAGATGTACTATTGCTTGTTATTCCTTTTTTATAACAAAAGGAAGCATGTTTGTGAATCAACGGTTCGATACTACTCCATTTCCTGCACGGTTATTGCGATGGTGATGGGGCTCACTATACGCTTGTGAAATAAACGCATGGATATTAAATACCCAATCTATGCTCCCTGTTGAATAATACAATCGGATTTGAGATACTTTACTTGATGAAATGAAGGTTTATGATAGACATAAACTCATTTTATGAATGAATGACAGAAAATAACGGAGGCAGAAGCATGAAAAAGGTAAAAAAAGCTATTATACCTGCTGCAGGATTAGGTACTCGATTTCTACCAGTTACGAAGGCAATGCCAAAAGAAATGCTGCCAATTGTTGATAAACCGACAATACAGTATATTGTTGAGGAAGCGATAGAATCAGGAATTGAGGACATTATTATTGTTACAGGGAAGGGAAAACGTGCGATTGAAGACCATTTCGATCATGATTATGAACTGGAAGAAACCCTGTTAAAAAGAGAAAAGATAGATCTCCTTAGAAAGGTAAACCAAGCGTCTGACATTGATTTACATTATATACGTCAAAAGGAACCTAAAGGTTTAGGACATGCGGTATGGTGTGCTCGGAAATTCATTGGTGATGAGCCCTTTGCCGTCTTGCTTGGTGATGATATTGTCCAAGCAGAAACACCTGGGTTGAAGCAGCTGATTGATCAATTTGAGAAGACACAGAGCTCTGTTGTTGGAGTACAAATGGTTTCGGAAAATGAGACGCATCGCTATGGTATTGTTGATCCAAGTACAAAAGAAGACCGATTATATCAAGTACATCATTTTGTTGAAAAGCCAAAACCTGGTACAGCACCGTCTAATTTAGCGATAATGGGCCGCTATGTGTTTACTCCAGAAATCTTTGCATATCTGGATAAACAAAAAATTGGTGCTGATGGAGAAATACAGCTGACTGATGCCATCCAGATGCTGAATGAAGAACAGAAGGTGTTTGCATATGATTTTCAAGGTAAACGCTATGACGTTGGGGATAAGCTTGGATTTTTGAAGACAACAGTGGAGTTGGCTCTGGAAAATGAGGAAGTTCAAGAGGAGTTTCTCGACTTTTTAGTTGGGATAGTCAGCGAAGCAAAATCAAATTGACTCTTGTGTTATATTAGGTACTTAAATTTGCCTAATGTATGCTGATTATATCAGTTTTTTGGATGTTAAATAAATCAGTTTGTCGTATAATAGTCATGTAAGTACTCTCTAAAAGCTTCAGCAGATACAATATAATTTAATAAATTATTTGAGAAGGAGCATTCACCATGAAAATAACAGTCGCAGGCACAGGTTATGTTGGTTTATCCAACGCAGTTCTGTTAGCTCAACACCATGAAGTAATTGCTTTGGACATCATCCAAGAAAAGGTAGACATGATTAATAATAAAAGGTCTCCAATAGCTGATGCAGAAATTGAAGTATTTTTAAAAACGAGAGAATTGAATTTAAAAGCAACAACAGATTCAAAACTAGCTTTTAGAGAAGCGGAATATGTTGTTATTTCAACACCGACAAACTATGATGAAGAGAAAAATTATTTTGATACCAGTTCTGTAGAAGAAGTGATTGAAAATGTTCTCGAAGTTAATCCGGATGCTGTGATGATTATTAAATCAACCGTTCCGGTAGGTTTTACAAAATCAATTCGTGAGAGATTTAACAATGATAATATTATTTTCTCTCCAGAGTTTCTCAGAGAAGGGAAAGCATTGTATGACAATTTATACCCCTCTCGAATTATTGTAGGAGAAAAGTCGGAACGAGCTGAACAATTTGCTGATTTACTAGTGGAAGGTGCGATTAAAGAAGATATCCCTTTGTTATTTACGGATTCAACTGAAGCTGAAGCGATTAAATTATTTGCGAATACATATCTGGCGATGCGTGTGTCATTCTTCAATGAACTAGATTCATATGCTGAGTTAAAAGGGTTAGAAAGCAAGCAGCTTATTGAAGGAATTGGCTTAGATCCGCGAATTGGCAGTCATTATAATAATCCATCTTTTGGTTATGGTGGTTACTGCTTACCAAAGGATACAAAGCAGTTACTTGTAAACTTTGAAGGAGTCCCTAACGAAATCATTCGAGCAATTGTAGCTTCCAATAATACAAGAAAAAGTCATATTGCAGACATGATTGCGAAGCGAAATCCAAAGGTAGTCGGCATTTATAGACTAACAATGAAAACTGGATCAGATAACTTCAGACAGTCAGCGATTCAAGATGTTATTCATTTCATTAAGGAAAAAGGTATAGAAGTTGTAATTTATGAGCCAGTATTAGAATCCAATGCATTTGAAAACTCACGCGTGATTAAGGACTTTGCAGCTTTTAAAGAAGAAGCAGATGTCATTGTTGCTAACCGTTTATCGGAAGAACTAAAAGATGTAAAAGAGAAAGTTTATACACGTGATATATTTAGCAGGGATTAAAACTTGATATTTGTTAATTAACAGAGTAGGTAGCTCCAATGTTTATTGGGGCTATTTTTTTGTCATTTTCTTATATAGTGTCCTAATTTTATAAAATTTGGCTTTGTTTTAGAAAGACACAAAATAACTTGTCTTTTATAATTTAAAAGTGAAAGGTCTTATAAAAAGGTGGGTATTGTTTCTTTTGTAGTCATATAGGAAATTGAAAATGAGGTAGAGACAGAAGTGCTTTAATAGTATTGAATAAACTGGTGTCTTATTTTTACATTATATTATAAGTTATTTGCCCAACAGAAAGTAATGAGAGGAGAGAATTAATATGAAAAGATAATTAGTATTAACTGAATTAACTTTACGTTTGATTAACAACGGTGTTAAAGCTTTTTTATTTAAGTAAATTTGAAAGCGTAATCAAATTGTCGTCGCATTTTTCTATTTTAATTGAGTCTAGATCGGCAATAATATTTAATATTGGAAGGAGAGAAAAAGAAAATGAAAAGAAATATACTATTGTTTGTTTTATTGACAGTCTTACTTAGTGTTGTAGCAGCTTGTTCTAGTGATACAGATTCAGGAGGAAATGGGGAAGGAAATGTAACTTTAACAATCTGGGGAGATGGTGATAATCAGGATCAATTAGAATCCTCATTTACAAGAATAAATGAAGCCTTTGAAGATAAATATCCAAATATAAAAGTAAATTATGAGTATTCCGGTACATTGGAATCAATTAATGTGGCATTACAATCGGACAGTTTGCCAGACTTGTTTTGGGTGCAAGGAGATAAGTCAACGAAAATGGCTGAGATGGCACAAAATGATTATTTATTGCCATTAGGTGACTATGATTTGGATTATAGTCGTTTTCCTGAAGAGTCACTGGAATATGCCTCGGTTGATGGGGAAGTATACTCATCTTTACCATCTTTTATTGCATACGTGACTATGTTCTACAATAAGGATATTTTCGATGAGTATGGATTAGAGGTCCCAGCCACTTGGGATGAATTAGAGGAAATATCTAAAACGTTAGCTGACAATGGCGTTACACCAATTGTAATCGGAGGAAATGAAGATTTTGATAGATATTGGATATTACAAGCAATGGGTGCTTCACTAGCCAATGACGTATTAACCAGTATTGTTGAAGATGAAGATGATATTGATTATTCAAATCTGGAAAAAACTTTAGAAGCTTATAAACAATTTTCAGTGAATGGCTATTTTGGAAAAGATGTAGAAGCAATTGATGGTAATGGTGCTAAATTGGCATTTACGAATGGTGAAGCAGCAATAATTCCAGATGGTACTTGGAATAATAGTACTTACCAACAAACAGCATTAAACATTGATAGTTTTGCATTACCAGGATTTGATGGTACGCGATATGCCCAAACAGGTCCATCTAATTATAATACCTATGCTATATCTAAAAAAACAAAGCATCCAGATGAAGCAGTAAAATATATTGAATTTCTTAATAGTCAAGAAGCACAACAAATTATGTCAGATGAAACAGGATTAGTTCCAATGCTAGATGATATTACTCCGAAAGATGAGACAGTCGAAAAAATGGCCGATTATGACGAAGTTGGATTAAATATTTATAATATTTTAGCTCAAGTCGCAACTGAAAGTTCAAAGCCACAGGATTTATTTTTAACAGATTTAGCACCTCGTTTGATGACAGGGAAAATTGATGGACAAGAGGCAGTAGAATTATTAATTCAAGAACTTGAAAAACGATAGGATCAATTATAGTAGTTAACCGAATAACTAAATTTTGTAGTAAATTGCTAAATTTAGTTATTGGTTAATTAAGATAGGTGGTGGGATAAAGTGCAAAAAAAGAAAAAACATTATTTAATGTTCATCGCTCCTGGTTTTTTATTATATTCTATATTTGTTATCTATCCAATTATTTCAGCCGGACTGAATAGCTTGTATTCTTGGAATGGAATTGGGCCAAAAATATTTATAGGTTTTCAAAATTACGTTGAACTATTTAGTAATAAAGAACTGGTATCACAGCTTGGTAATGCGTTTTTTAATAGCTTTAAGATTTTCATCCTTTCATTACTGATCTTATTGCCATTACAATTGATCTTTTCATATATGATTTATACAAAAACGAAGGGACATTCTTTTTTAAGAGTTGCAATATTTTCTCCTCAGTTTATATCAACTCCGGTAATTGTGTTTATGTTTACTTTATTATTAGACTCAAATATCGGTATTGTAAATAATGTTTTAGAATCCGTGGGACTGGAATTTTTAGCGCAACCGTGGTTAGGAATGCCAAGTTTAGGAATTTATATTGTATGGTTAATGATTTCCTGGGCTGGATTTGGAGTAGGTATGATGTTTTTTATTGGGGCAATGAATATGGTCCCTAGTGATTCTCTTGAAGCAGCTTATATTGATGGAGCAGGCTATTGGAGAAGGCTAATTTATATTATTATCCCGCAGATAAAAGACACAATTCTTAACCTTGCATTAATATCGTATATTACTGCGATGACTATATTTGATTATAGTTATATTCTAGGTGGTATTGCTGGTGGAATTGATGGCAGTGTTGACGTAGTAAGTTTAATGTTCTACCGTATTGCTTTTGGAGACAATAATCCTTTAGGTGGAAATTTAAGTGAAAATTCCATTGGCATGGGGACAACTATAGCAATTGTGCTATTCCTTGCTATTTTTGTAGTTGCAATAATTCAAATATATTTAATGGTTAGGAAGGAGGAAGACGATGACTAATAAAAGAAAGGGAATTATTGAAAAAGTAGTAAACAAATTTATGTGGCTATACTCTTTCATTATCATTTTTATAATCGGTTATATGGTTTACCTTTCACTAAGAGACCGTACTGATATTTTATCGAATACATTCGGAAAACCTGAGGGTCTTTCATTTTCGAATTATATAAAAGTGTTTGTTAATCAAAGCTTTCATCAATACTTTTTTAATAGTTTAATTATCTTGATTTTTAGCATTATCTTGCTTGTCTTCCTATCCTCTATGGTTGCTTATGGCTTAGGCAGATATAAATTTAAATATAATAAGGCATTAAGAGTATTTTTCTTATTGGGAATGATGTTTCCTGTTCAATTGGCTATTGTACCAATATTTTTATTAATGCAGGATCTACATTTAATAAATTCTTTTGTTTCAGTTGTTTTGATTTTAGGAACAGCAATATCGATGCCTGTATTTATGCTTACTGGATTTTTTGCCAAATTACCTGATGAGCTGTATGAAGCTGCTGTAATAGATGGGGCTGGAGAATGGAAGATATTTTTTAAAATTATGTTCCCGTTAGCAAGACCAGTTGTTTTTTCAGTAGTAATAGTGACTTCTGTTCAAATTTGGAATCAGTTCTTTATTCCATTGATATTTTTACAGGCAGAAGATAAGAAAACATTACCTTTACTAATTGTAAAGTATACGAATAATTTATTTAATAATATTGAATTGGCCCTAGCCGCATCTGTTTTATCAGTATTGCCAATTTTAATTGTCTTTATTTTGTTTTCACGAAAAATACTTGATGGCTTTACTTCTGGAGGTATAAAAGGGTAAAAAATATATTTTAAGTATAACGTTTATATAAATGTAAGAAGGAATAGAAGTGTTGAGGTGTTATAGTGATGATGAAATATATTATTGCCTTTGAGGCAGGTGGATTATTTTTAAGATCAGCCATTATAAACAGTGCTGGAGAAATTTTACCTGATTCATTTGCAATATTTCCTTCGAAATCAGATAAATCGAAAGAGGAAATAATTGATAATTTATACTTAAGAATCAAACAACAAGCAAACAGAATTTTAGACAAACAAATTAATATACAGGGAGTAGGGTTCGCTTTTCCTGGTCCTTTTGATTATGAAAATGGAATTAGCTATATTAAAAACGTTGGTAAATTTGAACAATTATATGGAGTAAATGTAAGGCAAGAATTATTGCTGAAAGTCAGACAAGAGAAATCGCTGCAAAGTAAAATTAATCATAACTTTCGTATTTTATTTGATAATGATGCTAATTTATTTGCTTTAGGAGAAAAAATGATTGGAAAAGGAAAAAGTTATGATAGAGCTATTTATCTGAGAATTGGCACGGGAACTGGCTCTGCATTTATGGAACAGGGGATATTGATTAAAGATAGAGAAAATATTCCTGAAAATGGTTGGATCTATAATGAACCATTTGGTGAGTCGATTGTCAATGATTATATTTCACTGAAAGGTATTTTGAATTTGGCTGAAAAAGCAGGAATTACGATAAAGAATAATCTAGTTGAAACACTCGATGAAATGGCTAGAAACAATGATAAAAAAGCAAAGGATATTTTTTATCTATTTGGCAGGAATATTGGAAATGCCTTATATCCATATATCGATGAGTTTTCTCCAGAAGCAATAATTCTTGGGGGAAAAATCAGCATGAGTAAAGACTTTTTAATTGGTGGGATCTATGACACTTTGAAAAACAATAAAGTACATATTCAAAATTCCTTGGATACAACTTTAAGTACATTTGTTGGGGTTTCAGACTTAATTAAACAATCTACTGAAGGAGAATAATCTGTAACGATGTTGATAGTGACTAAAGTTTATGAATCACTATCAACGGTTCAGTATGAATTATTTTGAAGTGTGTTATTTATTATCTTCCCCTCTAAACTTTAATCTGAATTTGCCTGGGGGAAGTCCCATTTCAGTTGAAAAAACCTTTGAAAAGTAATGAACATTTTCAAATCCAGTCATCTCAGCGATTTCTTTTATTGTTAAATCTGTCTCGGTAAGTAAATTTCCAGACTTTCTAACCCGTTCTTTTTTTACGTAACTGGAGAATGATTGGCCTAACTCCGATTGGAAGACTCTTGATAAATGTCTTTCTGAAATATATATATGACTAGCTACGTCATTTAGTTTTAATGGACGATGTAAATTATCATGAATGTATAACTTTGCTTGATAGACTAAATATGTTGCAATGTTATTACTTTTTCTGCTTACCTTTCTTTTATGATTACTAAATTGTTCGATAAGACTCATAAAAAAAGCAGTACATAGGCCATTTAGACTTTCATTGAACTGGAAGTACGGCTCATTGACTAAAGTCATTAAGGAAGTCCATATTTTCATTACGGGACTGGGCTCGGCATTATTAATCATAAACTTGTCGGTATTTTCTAATTGTGAAAAGTAATCGCATATTTCTCGACTAGTATTCTTCCTATCGACTTCAAAACCAACAAAAATTATATCCAATCCAGTGTTGCTTAAGATTTGGTGTTTGACATAGGGCCGGGATAAAAACAGCTGGTCTTTTGTAATATAGATTTTATTTCCATTATCTATATACTGCCCCTCACCACTAAAAACATAGCATAGTTCAAAAAAAGAATGTTGGTGTGGCTTATTATTATAATGAAGGGGCTTTGCTCCCCAATAATGAATTAAGATAGAAACTTCCTTGTTATCAACATACGTAACATTTTGATTAAGCAATATTGCTGCGTTTTCAATTGATTTTTCCCATTTCATTTTAGGCTTCACTCCCTAATGTAGCATTAAAAATATTATATCACATACTTCTATTATAAACTTAAGCGTGTCTCATTATTATAAAAAATGGCATTTATTTTGAAAGACATAAATATATTAAAATCTTATAATTTAATTGTATTCATTTAGTTATTAGGTATAAATCAATCTAATCTGTTTTAAAGATTAGAGAGGGGGTAGCATAATGGTTGCACAGAACAAATATATTATCGCGTTAGACGTTGGAGGCACATTTATAAAATCAGTAATATTAAACCACTCTAACGACATGCTTTATCATACCTTGGAAGTATTTCCGGCTAAGGCTAAGGAATCAAAAGAAGGGATTATAAACCACTTCATCTTTATTATTAAAAAACAGCTCATGAAATTAAAAATGAGTCATGCGAAATTAATTGGTATTGGCTTTGCCTTTCCAGGTCCATTTGATTATGAAAATGGTATTAGCTACATTATGGGGATTGATAAATTTGATAATCTTTACGGAGTTAATCTTCGTAAAGAATTATTAAAGGGTATGAAACAGGAAAGTTCCATATCTACAAAAATAGATAATGATTTTAGAATTGCTTTTGATAATGACGCTAATCTTTTTGCTTTAGGAGAGCATAATAACGGGAAGGGGAAACGTTACAATAGAGCAGTTTATCTAGCGATAGGTACTGGAGCAGGCTCAGCGTTTATGGAACAAGGCGATTTTGTTAAGAAAGGAAATCGGGTCCCAAAAGATGGATGGATATACATGGATCCCTTTGGTGACTCCATTGTTGATGATTATATTTCGAAAAGAGGAATATTACAGCTTGCACAGGAAATGAATGTAGAAATAATTGATAACGAAGTGAAAACATTAGCTGATATGGCGATTAATAATCACGAAAAAGCAAGGGAAATATTTGAGAAATTTGGTCGGAATATAGGCATGGCTTTAAATAAATATATAAAACGATTTGAACCAGAAGTAATTGTTTTTGGAGGACAAATTTCTAAAAGTATAGAACTGTTTGAGAGTGGAATCTATCGATCACTTGAAAAAAAAGATACAGTCATTGAAGTTTCCGAGGATACTTCACATAGTATTTTTATAGGTATCGGGACGTTGATAGATAACCAAGATTCTCAATCATATTCCTGAATGACGTTTTAGAGACAGAAAAGTAAAAAGGAGTAGATATGAATGGGTAGTGTTAAAGAAATTCTTTGTTTACATCATAGTCATCTCGATATCGGTTATACTCATCCGCAGCCTTTGCTGATGGAATTGCAAAGAGATTATATTGATGAAGCGATTGAGCTTTGTTTACAAACAGAAAAATATCCTGAGGAGTCAAAGTTCAGATGGACTTGTGAAGCAACATTGCCGGTATTAAAGTGGCTGGAAACAGCACCGAACGAAAGGGTCAACCTATTTAAACACTTTCTGCAAAATGGTCAAATAAGTATTTCAGCATTAATGATGCATTCAACACCTTTAAATAATACAAATCAGATGATTAAAATGCTTCAGCCTATCAAAGCGTTACGAGAAAGATTTAATATACCTGTAAATACTGCTATTAACCATGATGTAAATGGTCAACCATGGCCATTAAGTCAAATCATGCTGGATGCTGGAATAGATTTTTATATTACTGGAATCAATATTCATTTTGGGGGGATACCTTTCAAACGACCAGCAGTATTTAATTGGGAAACTCCCGACAAACGTAAGTTATTAACCTTCCAGGGAGAACATTACTCTATATTTAGTCAGTTTTTCGAGACTTCGAAGGAAGACACGGCTCTAATGGCAAAAGGGATTAACAATTACGTTAATCGGCTAGAAGAAAATGGGTATGAACAAGATTTCGTTTATCTAACTGCAACGAATCCACCTTTATTTGATAATAATTGTCCAGATCCAAAGCTTGCAAGTTTGATAAGAAAATATAATGAAGAAAATCATAAATATAAAATTCGTTTTGTAACTCCTGAAATGCTCTTAGAAAGAGTGAGAAATATTGATCCAGCATTAATCTCCAGTTATGCAGGAGATTGGACAGATTATTGGAATTTTGGTTCGGGAAGTTCAGCAAGGGAAACAAGTTTTAATCGTAATACTAAAGAAAAATTGAGGAAAGCAGATTTCTTAGAAGCTTTTCAGGGGTCTCCTGGAGTCCATTATGACAATGTAAAGGAAGAATCTAATTTAAATACGTTACTGTATGAAGAACATACATGGGGTGCAGCTCAATCTATTACTGATCCAGAAGACTTTGAAGTGTATTCACAACAAAATCATAAATCTCATATGGCTTACCAAGCTGCAGATTTATCGGCTTATTTATTAGGTAAACAGATGGAAAAACTAGCTGATAACCCACTGCAATCAAAGGAACCAGAAGGCATTATGCTTATTAATACTTCTGATGTAGAACAGGATGTTGAAATTCGCATACCAGAGGATTATTTAAGTAAAGGCAGACATTTATCAGCTGCACGAATGAAGCAGTTCTTACCATATGCAAATGATTCAAAAGAAGGGGAGTATTATGGTTCTATTAAACTATCCCCATTTTCGTGGAGAAAGATTCCATTCCGCGAACTAGATAATCTAAAAATGAAATTAGATAAAAACCAACCTGCTTATACAGTAACCGACAATTCGATTGAAACACCATATTATATAATGAATTTCAATCCTAAAACGGGCCGAATTGAAAAGCTTTTTGATAAAAAGAGACAGTGGTCAATGCTGGATGAAACAAGTGAATGGACGCTATTCGAGTATGTAAGAGAATCAATTGACCCTTTGCAAAATAAAGAAGAAAGAGCAACTTTTTTCCCGAGGGATGTAGATTTAGGAAATAAAAGTATTAGTGTTTGGAATCATGATTGGAAAGCAATAAGAAAGGGACCAAACCAGCTAACTTCATGGAATATAGAAAAAACCAAAGATACTGTAACCTATGTAATGTTATTTGAAGCAGAGGGTGTTAGGAGCTTAGAACAAAGAATTACTTTTTCAGTATATCATTCGAAAATAGAATTTGTTGCCCTCTTGGACAAGGAAGACATAAAGACACCAGAGTCCATTTATTTTGCACTACCACTCAATATACAGGAAGATTGGCGTGCCTATTATGACACTGCTGATATGTTTGTAGAACTAGATGAGGAACAGATAGGGACAGTGAGCAAAGATTGGATTACTGTTGGCAAAACAGTTTCATTATGTGATGAACAAAAAGGTATCACATTAGCCTGTCCTGATGCACCACTTGTACAAATTGGTGACTTTAATTTTGGGAAAGAGAGTAAATCTATTAAAAGAAATAAAAATCCGCTCCTATTGGCATGGGCAATGAATAATTATTGGGATACGAACTTTTGGGTAAGTCAACCAGGACCAGTACAATTTAAATATGAATTAAGCCCATTCGATTCATTCAACGAGATGGATGCTTATAAAGTTGGTGTATCAGCCGCAAAACCAGTGGAGATGAATGTTGCTGTTCATTGTCCAAAGGAGGTAAGTGGAAATTTATTGTTGATTTCTAGTGAAAAAGTTGTTCCACTTTCCATTAGAAAAGATAAAAGTAAAAAAGGTATTATTGTAACTTTAAGAAACTTAGCAAATACGTCTTCAAATTGTAAGATTAGTATTTTAAATAAAAAAGTAAAAGCTGCAAGTATTGTCAATATACTTGAGGAAAAATTAGCAGATATCGTACCTGTCGATAGTAGCGTTGAATTAGATCTTCAAGCAAGACAACTTATTCAGTTATTTCTATACACGACAGACTAGGTAGAGCTTTAAAATATAAGGAGCTGAAATTATGACCTCATTCGATAAGTATCCAGAAGTTTTCGTTTCTGAGACAAATGAAAATGTTTGCGAAGGATACGATAATATAGTGAATAGAATAGTAAATAAAATAGAAAAGGAAAAAGCAGTAATTGCTATTGACTGCTATCCCGGTGTGAAAATTGAAGAACTGATTGATAATTTTATAACACCCTTGAATCCAGCACAAGTAATCTCAATGGATGATTTATACTATTCGAGTGAAAAGATAACTGAGATGATACAATATAATTTAACTGATGATAGAGTATTTGGTATCTTTTCGAACCATGAATTTAGTGATTTCTTAGATGGAACTCGACTGCAGAATACCAGAAATTTAATTACTTCACTCGATGAGGGAGTGATAATTGTTTATGGGGTGGGAGCAAGGCTTGTAATGGATCCAGATATTCTAATTTATGCTGATTTAACTAGATGGGAAATACAAAGACGCTTCCAACAAGGTATGCCAAATTGGAAGGCTGATAATCCACAAGAAGATTCTTTAAGAAAAACAAAACGCGCTTATTTTATCGAATGGCCAGTCGCAGATAAACATAAAAAGAAGCTATTTGAAAAGGTAGATTATTGGTTGGATACGAATATAGCTAACTGTCCTAAATTAGTAGATAAGGCTGACTATCTCAAGGGACTTAAACAGGTTGTATCACAACCATTTCGTCTTATACCCTACTTTGCTCCTGGAGTATGGGGCGGAGAATGGATGAGAAAAAAATTTGACTTAAGTCCAGATGAAGTAAATTTTGCTTGGAGTTTTAATGGTGTTCCTGCAGAAAATAGCATTTATTTAAAATACGGAACAACAAAAGTGGAAATTCCTGCAAATAATGTAGTATTTAATCATCCTGTAGAGTTGTTAGGTAACAAAGTATACGGTCGTTTCGGTAAGGAATTTCCAATTCGGTTTAATTTCTTAGATACTGTAGAAGGACAAAATTTAAGTTTACAGGTTCATCCAGTTACTGATTATGTTCAAGAAACTTTTGGAGCTCATTATACTCAAGATGAAAGTTACTATGTATTGCATGCGGAAGAGGATGCAGCAGTATATTTAGGACTTAAAGAAGGCATTGACAAAAATGAAATGATAGAGGACTTGCAACAAGCAGAACAAGGATTAATTACATTTGACGATGAAAAATATATTAATAAATTTCCTATCAAGAAGCATGATCATTACTCAATTCCAGGAGGAACCGTTCATTCGCAAGGTAAAAATTCAGTTGTTTTAGAAATTAGTTCAACTCCAAATATCTACACATTTAAGCTTTGGGATTGGGGGAGAGTAGATCTTGATGGCGAGCCGAGACCTGTTCATCTAGAACATGGAATCAATTCAATTCAATGGTTTAGGGATACAAATTGGGTAAAGAGTAATCTAAATAATCCTTTTGAAGAAATCGCTGAAGGAAAGGATTGGGCAGAAGAAAAAACAGGCTTGCATGAAACAGAATTTATTGAGACAAGAAGACATTGGTTTACAGATACGGTTTTTCATAAAACACATGATAGTGTGAACGTTTTTAATTTAGTCGAGGGTGAAGAAGCTCTAGTTGAAAGTATCAATAATCAATTCGAACCATTTGTAGTTCATTATGCTGAGACTTTTATTATCCCGGAAAATATAAAGGAGTACACTATTCGGCCCTATGGAAAATCTGAAGGGAAAACAATCGCAACAATCAAGGCATTTGTAAGAGTTTAAGAATGTCCATCTAATGATAAAATGCGTTTAATTATCTACTCATCGTATATAAAAGAGTATAAATAAACGCATTTTATTATCCATATTAAATTGAGGAGGGTAAACATGGAATATAAAGAACCAATTTTTTTAAAACCAGCTTTTCAAGAAAAAATTTGGGGTGGAAATAAACTAAAAAGACTGTTTGATTATGATATCTCAAATGATTCTACAGGAGAGGCATGGGGAATTTCGGCTCATAAAAACGGCCCATCCCTTATAACAAATGGTTCACTGAATGGTCAGACATTATTAGATGTCTGGAAAAGTTACCCCTCATTATTTGGTAAACATCATTCGGATGAAACATTCCCATTATTAGTAAAAATTATAGACGCGAATGATTGCCTCTCAGTTCAAGTTCATCCAGATGATTTCTATGCTAGAAATATAGAGAATGAACCATATGGCAAAACAGAGTGCTGGTATATTTTAGATTGTGAGGATGATAGTGAAATTATTCTCGGGCATCAAGCTGAGTCAGATAAGGAATTCAAACAATTGGTAGAGACTAAAGAGTGGGATAAATTATTAACTCGCGTGAAAGTAAAAAAAGGTGATTTTTTTTATGTCCCTAGTGGAACTATTCATGGGATTGGTAAAGGAATTGTAATCTTAGAAATTCAACAAAGTTCGGATATAACATATCGTGTATATGATTACGACCGTAAAGACACTGATGGAAATCTACGGGAGTTACATATTGACTCAGCAGTTGAAGTAACGAATTTTCCTAATGTGATATCCAGGTGCCAACAAACTAAGGAAAAGATTGGTGACTTGGTAAAAACGAAGTTAATTCAACAGAAATATTTCACTGTATATCATTGGAACCTATCAGGAAAATTCACATCATCATTAGAAGCAGATTATCTTCTAATGAGTGTGATTAATGGATCTGGTAAAGTTATTGTAAACAATCAATCATTTTTAATTAAAAAGGGAAGTCATTTTATTTTGCCATCAACAATTGATAAATATGAAATTCAAGGTGATTTAGAAATAATTGTGTCGCGTGAGTAACCTCTCTTTATAATGTACTTGTCTTTTAAATATTCATATCATTAACCTATAAGAGCAAAATTAACTAAGGTAAGAGTAAGACCTCTTTCCATCATTGATAAGCGTAGCAATTTACCCATTTTCATAAAACTTCTCCACCAAATCAAAAAAAGACAGCAGCTCATATAATAGGATTAATTCTGGCGGGAACTTTGTTGGATGACTTTGATTTCCTGTTGTAATACTGGCATTATCCTCCCAAAAGATTTTTGTAATATGAAGCTGATTTTCATGATGTATTTGGTTATCATATTTACTTGGAAATTTTAAGCTTTCCGCCAGTTCGTCTGCAGCTGAACGTATGATTTCTTTTTCTTCGGCACTCCAATTTAAATTGTGAATTGGAGTGTGGAGTAAATTATCCAAATCATCATGCATCCTTTGTAATAGCCTAGCCTTTTTCTCAATCTCTTTAAATACAGCTTTTTCATTTGCTACAAAAGGATGGAATTTTGATTCATCCTTTTGAAAGTGGATTAGCGTATTGTTTGTTTTAATTTTTCTTTCCAGTTTTGCGAGTAAATTAAATAACTCAGCTTTATTATTTGTTTTCTCATCTAAAATATCTGTATATATCTTTTTCATTACATTTGCTGTAAGCTTTGCACTCCTTTTCACATTGTATGCAATATCATCCCGGTAGTCTGGAGGGAGTACAAACATGTTCACAACTGTTGAAACAACTAGTCCAATTGTTGTAGTACCCAATCGAATCAAGAAGGAAGTGAAAAGGTCTCCATGAATGACCTCTATCATTGCAACGGATGTCAATGTTGCGACAAGTAATCCCGTATGAAGCTTTAATTTATAACAAGTGGCTATTGTCAAAACTGCTGCCAAAGTATAGGTAATTGGTGAATTGCCGAATAAAGAAATGAATATGACAGCATAGGCAGAGCCGATTGCAGAAGCAGGGAAACGAACGATACCTTTTTTAATGGATGCGGAAACAGTAGGTTCAATCGTCACGATTGCTGTAATCACCGCAAATACAGGCGGCCACCCTACCAGCTCACAAATCCAAGCAGTTAATAATATGGCTACCCCTGTTTTTATTATTCGACTTCCACCTAATATCCTTTTCAATGAAAATGACCCTTTCTCAATAAATTACTTCTATCTTTCTATTATCTTACAGTGTTGGCAATACTTCAAACTAAGATTCACCGTCTTTGGAGATAATGATACGAATATTACCATAATAAGTGTATCAGATATGATCAATCCACAAGTTAAAAACTTTCTTCATGTCTTATTTAAGTATTTTTTGCTGATAATAAAACAGACGTTTCTGATTTTAACTAAGCTTTTCCTATCATTGAGCTATTTTTGTCACATCTTATTACCCCTTTTTATGATACGATTTCAATAGAAAAGCAAAAGGAGTTTTATCAAATGATTGAATTAGTAGCTACTGCTGAATCGGTGGACCAGGCAAAAGCATTGATTACAGCTGGAATTGACGTTTTGTATATCGGTGAAGATGAATTTGGATTACGTTTACCAGCTTCTTTTTCACAGGATGAAATTGCGGAAATCACTGAATTTGCGCATAAGCACGGGAAAAAGGTACGCATCGCTTTGAATTTCATCATGCATAATGATCGTATTAATAAAGTTGTTCCCTATTTAAAATTTTTACTGGAAACTGGTGTTGACTCAATAACGATAGGGGATCCGGGCATTGTCCAGTTAATGAGAAAAAATAATATTTCAATTCCTTATTTTTATGATGGACAAACTCTTGTTACAAGCGCAAGACAAATTAATTTTTGGACAAAACGCGGGGCGGCTGGTGCTATACTTGCAAGAGAATTAACTTATCCGGAATTAAAGGCAATTGCCGATCAGGTTTCTGTTCCTGCAGAAGTGCTCGTTTATGGTGCTACATGTATCCATCATTCCAAGCGCCCGCTTGTACAGAACTATTTTCATTTTGTTGATAGCACGGAGGATAGTGGAAAAGAGCGGGGGTTATTTATTTCAGAACCGAAAAATAAAGACACGCATTATTCGATTTATGAAGATATCAATGGTACTCATATTTTTGCAACGAACGATGTGAATTTGTTGCCTGAGCTAAAAACATTAGCAGACGCAGGGTTAACCGAATGGAAGCTTGATGGAATCTTTACGAAAGGTGATCGTTATGTTTCAATTGCGAAGTTATTTGTTGAGGCAAAAAGCGCAATTGAGAAGGAGCAATGGACGGATGTGCTCGCTGAAAAGTTAAATGAACGGTTAATTGCACTTCACCCAGCAGAGCGGGAATTAGATAAAGGATTCTATTCGAAGGATCCTAGTGAAGTACAATAATCGTTGATACATAATCGAGAAATACGATTAGTAAACGTGATAAATTTATCGAATTGAGGAGAATTTCGTTGAGAACAATAACAAAAAAACCAGAAGTTCTAGCACCTGCTGGAACACTTGAGAAATTAAAGATAGCCATTCTTTATGGTGCAGATGCCGTTTATATTGGTGGAAATGCGTATGGATTAAGAAGTCGGGCGGGAAACTTTACGTATGACGAGATGCGAGAAGGTGTTGTATTTGCAAATGCGCATGGTGCAAAAGTGTACGTTGCAGCGAACATGGTAGCGCATGAAGGAGATACGGAAGGGGCTGGCGATTTCTTCCGGACCTTGCGTGATATTGGCATCCATGCTGTGATTGTATCAGATCCGGCATTAATTGAAATTTGTGCAATGGATGCACCTGGTTTACCCATTCATTTATCCACGCAAGCTTCTGCGACGAATTATGAAACGCTTAATTTTTGGAAGGATGAAGGATTGGAAAGAATCGTTTTGGCTCGGGAAGTCAGCATGGAAGAAATCAAAGAAATGCGTGAGAATACGGATGTTGAAATAGAATCGTTTATTCATGGCGCCATGTGTATTTCCTATTCCGGGCGATGCACGCTATCCAATCACATGTCTAATCGTGATGCAAATCGTGGAGGATGCTCTCAGAGCTGTCGCTGGAAATATGGCTTATTTGATATGGATATTCCAGAAGAACGTACTTCACTGCTGGATGGTGAGCCGGAAGAAGCGTTTTCTATGAGTGCGGTTGACATGTCGATGATTCGTTATATTCCTGATCTCGTTGAAAACGGCATCGATAGTTTGAAAATTGAAGGGCGAATGAAATCCATTCATTATGTATCAACGGTCTCTATGGTTTACCGCGCAGCAATTGATGCCTATTGTGCTGATCCAAATCATTTTGTGTTTAAACAAGAATGGGAAGATGAATTGTGGAAAATTGCTCAACGTGAATTAGCATCTGGATTTTACTATGGTGTCCCTACAGAAAATGAGCAGTTATTTGGAAAGAAACGTAAAATTCCACAATATACGTTTATTGGTCAAGTATTAGATTATGATGAAACAACACAAATTGCTACAATTGAGCAGCGGAATAACTTTGGAGTAGGGGATGAAATCGAATTTTACGGTCCAGGCTTCACTCATTTAACCCAGACCATTAATGAGATATGGAATGAAAAAGGGGAGCTAATTGAGCGTGCGCCACATGCGATGATGACTGTAAAAATGAAAGTTAAGCATCCAGTAAAACCATTTGACATGATACGGAAACAGAAGTGAGTGAAAAAGGGGAGCGGGAGGTTCTCCTTTTTCACTTTTCATGTTTTAAAAGGTAAGACAGGAATTCAAAAAGGAGATAGAAAAAAACGGTTTCAACTGGAAGAAAGTTACTTTCTCATGTTCCTTTGAATTTCAAGCACTTCTTCTTTCGTTAGATCAGTGAGTTCCATGATATAAGGAATTTCTGTATGATTTTCAAGCAGGCGTTGGGCAATCAATTCTTTAGTTTCTTTCACCGCTTTTTTCCTTTCTCTCACTGCCTCTTTCCTTTCTTTCACTGCCTTTTCCCTTTCTTTCACTGCCTTCTCCCTTTCTCTCGCTGCCTTTTTCTTAGCTTCTCTCACTCTTTTTTCTGCCTTTTGCACTCGAAGCTCTGTTTCTCTCTTCGCCGCTTCCTCATCCATAATGTGTTTTAACCGTGCTTCATAAGCTAAAAATTGATCAGGTGTCATGCTGAGTTCTTCCCAATCGTGAAATGCTTCGCGTAGGGTTTTATCTTCCATTGCAATCTCCTCCAATTCATGATAAATATCTTCATAAAATTTGTTTTTCCTGCGATCAACCATTCCAAGTAGTAAAAGCCATCTAGCTAATACATCATTCCATGGATCTAGTCTTTCTTCTTTCCAGGCTTTTAACAGTTTAGGCATTTCAATAAAATGAAATTCCATTACATTTGTCAGCTTGAACTTTTCCTTATCCTCGAATAAGTGATACGTGGTATGGAAGCGCTCTGTTTGCTTGAAAATATTGAAATGCATGAGATTAATGGAGATAACAGAATTTAACTCCGTGTAACCCATTCCTGTTCTTAATTGCTTTCGGTAAATCCCTGACCAATAATAAATCGAACGT
>DAMDKS010000027.1:30820-50619 GCA_032085455.1 Oceanobacillus sp. | reverse complement strand
GGGCGCTAAGAAGAGCTATTAGGAACCAAATACTCTGAATTACGGATACTTTGGGTGCTAAGAAGAGCTATTAGGAACCAAACACTCTGAATTACGGATACTTTGGGTGCTAAGAAGGGCTATTAGGAACCAAATACTCTGAATTACGGATACTTTGGGCGCTAAGAAGAGCTATTAGGAACCAAATACTCTGAATTACGGATACTTTGGGCGCTAAGAAGGGCTATTAGGAACCAAACACTCTGAATTACGGATATTTCGGGCGCTAAGAAGAGCTATTAGGAACCAAATACTCTGAATTACGGATACTTTGGGCACTAAGAAGGGCTATTAGGGACCAAATACTCTGAATAGCAAACCGCATACTTGGATGATATGCTGCATTATCCAAGCGTGCGTTTTGCTATAAAATCACTTTATTTTCAAGAAACTGCAGGAAATTTTTCCCGTTCTCATTAATCCTTGTTCCTTTTCTGCCTCGTTCAACCGATACTAAATCCATACTAGCTAACATTTCCAGGCGGTAGCGTAATTTTTGTTCTGATATGCTTAAATTTTGTTCCTCAAGTAAACGCAAAAGTGTACCTCGTCCTATCCCTCTGCTCCCTAACCTGTTAAGAACCAGCAAAATTTGCTGGCAATCTTTTAAAAAGCCTTTTTCATTTAATGTATGAAAATGTATCTCTTCATCCCGCAATGTGAAAGCAGCATGATGCTCCTCTATAATATTTGGCGGCAGTGCATCCAATTCTACCGTATCTTCACAAATATGGGCTAAATATTCAATCGTATTTCTTAATTCCCTCACATTTCCGGGCCAATCATAACTAGTGATAGCCTGGATTACTTCTTTTGAAAAATGAAGGGGCTGCCTTTGCAGCTTCTCTTCAAATTCTTTAGCAAATAACTCCGATAACAATAAAATATCTTCTTTTCGCTTTCTTAAAGGAATCAGTGGAATAGGCAGGATATTTAAACGGTAATATAAATCCTCCCTAAATTTATTTTCTTTAATTAATTCCCTTAAGTTTTTATTCGTTGCTGCTATAACACGTGCATCTATAGATACAGGCTGACCGCCTCCAACCCGCTGAATTTCTCGCTCCTGTAATACTCTTAACAAGCGATTCTGCACAACAGCAGAAGCATCGCCAACTTCATCAAGAAATACAGTTCCGGTATGCGCTCGTTCAAAAAGCCCCACATTTCCAGATTGGCTGGCACCCGTAAATGCTCCTTTTTCATAACCAAATAATTCACTTTCTGCTAGTGACTCTGGAATTGCTGCCAGGTTAACTGCAACAAAAGGGCCACTGCTTCTTTCTGAAGAACGATGAATTGCCTGTGCAGTTACTTCCTTTCCAGTTCCCGTTTCTCCATGGATTAAAATCGTTGAATTACTGCGGGCTAATTTTCTTGCTTTATCGATTAATGATAGCATTTCTGATGAATTCGTTTTAATATCGGAAAACGTGTGTTTAGCAATAAAACCTTGCTCTTTTGCATTTTTCTGGTATTTTGTTTCAATACTTTTAATTCGCTTCATTTTATCGAATAAAATAATCGTTGCAAATACTTTGGCACCAACAAATATTCGCCTTTTACGAATATAGTAAGACTCCCCATCAATATCGATGAAATTTTCCTTTTCCATTTCTACCTTCATCAATGCCTGATAAAAATCCTCGGGAATCTGACTAAAATCCTCACTAATCAGGTCTGCGTAAGATTGATTTAATAGTTTCAGTGCTTGGATATTAATAGAAATAATTTGATTGGATTGATCATATACAATCATCCCCTCTTCAATCTGATCGACAATACCTTCCAAGCTTTTTTGCAGACCTTGTGATTGAATAATTTCGAGATTCAATTCTTTAACAAGAGAAATAATAGATTGTATGTATCTGGCTGTTAACTGATTACTTGATGCAAATGTAGAAATACCAAAGAATTCATAGATTTCATATAGGGTTGTCATATCCAATAATCGATTTCCGATATCCAGCTTCGTCTTGATGGATGGAGGAACCACGTGACTTTCTCCTGGGCTGACAGCAATTTTAATCGACCCATCGATATCCTGTTGCCCATAATATGGAACATAATGATGTTCAATCCCAGCCTCCAATAAAGTCTGGATTGCCTCTTCTGCAGAACCCTTCATATTATTAGCTACATATATATGAGAACCACTTGGAAAAGAAAGCAATGGTTTAATCTTAGCAAAGTTAATCGATCGCTTTGCAATAATAAATGGTATGTCCTCACGAAAGAAATGTCTGACTGAATCAAACACCTCACTACTCATCACTAATATCAAATCAGGATTGTGATTCGGCTGCGTCCCTATATCATCTGCAAGTACACCGGTAACTTTACAATGGTTAGAAAAGCCAACATCATTTAACTGTCCAACAATGGTTTGCAGTGTTGCAAAACTCTGTGCAATAACAAGTAAATCTGGTGAATTCCCCATCACAGCCCGCTCCCCTTTCTAAATTTCATTCTATTATAGCATGAAATAGAATGAATACAGATTCAATTTGTAGGTTCATGTAGGATTTTATAGTTACCCTTTAGTATGTAATATAACAGAAAATTTGAAAGTGCTTACAATTACTTTGCAAGTACAAAATCTGTCTAGAATGGGGGGATAAAATGATTGAATTTAAAAATGTGAATAAACATTATGGGGATTTTCATGTACTAAAAAACATTAATTTTAAAGTGAATCAAGGTGAGGTGGTCGTTGTTATTGGACCATCAGGCTCTGGCAAAAGCACGATGCTTCGTTGTATTAATCAACTAGAAGGAATTACCGATGGGGAATTAATTGTTAATGATACCAGAGTCAATGAAAAAAAATTAGATATAAATATTTTAAGACGAGACATTGGGATGGTATTTCAACATTTTAATTTATATCCTCATAAAACAGTTTTACAAAATGTTACACTGGCACCGCGAAAAGTATTGAAGCAATCTCAGGAAGATGCGGATAAAACAGCAATGTATTATTTAGAAAAAGTTGGGATTCCTGATAAAGCACATGCGAAACCATCACAATTATCAGGAGGACAGCAACAAAGAGTTGCCATCGCTCGCGGACTCGCTATGAAGCCTAAAATTATGTTATTCGACGAACCAACTTCCGCACTTGATCCAGAGATGATTGGCGAAGTATTAGATGTAATGAAATCACTCGCAAATGAAGGAATGACAATGGTCGTCGTTACCCATGAAATGAACTTTGCTAAAGATGTTGCGGATCGCGTCATTTTCATGGATCAGGGACAAATTATGGAAGAAAGTGACCCTGCTGAGTTTTTTTCCAATCCGCAAGAAGAGCGCTCTAGAGCATTTTTAAATCGTGTATTAAATTAAAATAAAGAAAGAGGGATGAAGATGAAAAAGAAAGTTATATTCAGTTCACTTATTTTTGCAATGTTCGCACTGCTGTTGGCTGCTTGCGGTGGCGGAGATGGTGATAAAAGTTCAGATAGTGATAAAAGTACATTAGAAGCAATTAAAGATCGGGATGAATTTGTAGTCGGAGTAAAATACGACACGAAGCTATTCGGATTACAGGATCCAGATACAAAAGAAATAGAAGGCTTTGACATTGACATCGCAAAAGTAATTGCAAAAGAAATTTTAGGCGATGAAGATAAAATAAAATTAACAGAGGTCACTTCAAAAACGAGAATTCCAATGTTAAACAATGGTGACATTGATGCAATCATCGCAACAATGACTATTTCCGAAGAAAGAAAAGAAGAGGTTGATTTCTCTGACGTATATTTTGAAGCGGGACAATCACTTTTAGTTGAACAGGGCAGTGATATTACGAGTGTCAAAGATTTAAAAAAAGATCATAAAGTAATTGCTGTAAAAGGTTCTACATCTGCACAAAATATTAGAGAGCATGCTCCAGATACTAGTGTACAAGAATACGAAAACTACCAAGAAGCATTCATGGCTTTAAAAGCGGGTCAAGGTGATGTACTAACAACCGATAACTCAATCCTATATGGAATGGCGCAACAAGATTCCAACTATGTAGTTTTAGATGAAATATTCACTGATGAACCTTATGGAATTGCTATTAAAAAAGGTGATGAAGAATTTGTAAATGAAGTCAATAAAATATTGGCAGATTTGAAAGAGTCTGGTGAATTCGATGAAATCTACGAGAAATGGATTGGTGAAAAACCGAAAGATTAATCTATCTTTTCGAACAGGGGGTTGCTGCACATGATTGACTTATCAATTCTTGTAGATTACTGGGATTTGTTTATGGAAGGTTTTATAAACACGATTATTGCTAGCTTAATTGCTCTTGTAGGAAGTTTCTTCCTCGGAGCAATTATTGCTATATTTCGAATTGCACCGATTAAATTACTGAATTGGATTGGAACAGCGTATGTAGAATTTATTCGCAACATTCCACTTATGCTCATTATTTTCTTCTTTTTTTATGGAATAAAGTTAGGTGGATATGCAGCAGGAACGTTGGGTTTAACGATTTATACATCCTCTTTTATTGCCGAAGCAATTCGAGCAGGTATCTTAGCTGTACCAAATGGACAATTTGAAGCTGCACGTTCATCAGGGCTGACCTATGTACAAACGATGCGATTAGTTATCGTACCTCAAGCAATAAAAATTGTTATTCCTCCATTAGGTAATCAGTTCATTAATTTAGTGAAAAACTCATCGATGCTGGGTGTGGTTGCTGGACTAGATCTGATGTATTACGCTGATTTGATTTCATCTGAAACATTCAAAGTGTTTAGTGTATACATTATCGTTGCTTTACTTTATCTAGTCATCACAATACCGCTGAGTACAGCCGTAAATATGATTGAACGAAGATTACTTCATTCTCATTAAAGGGGGGACTGCTATATGGATTTCATTGGTGCGTACTCTGCCGGAAATTTACAATTTTTACTTTCAGGATTACTTGTTACATTAAAGGTTGCACTCATTTCAGGAGTACTTAGTTTAATTATTGGAATATTTATTGCAATCATTCGTTATGCAAAAATTCCAGTGTTATCTCAAGTTTTAATGATTATTGTTGAGGCAATACGGAATCTGCCTTTACTGCTCATTCTATTTTTCGCTCGATTTGCTTTACCTGAGGTTGGGATTAATTTAGAAATTATAACAGCTGCAATTATTGCGCTGACTATATTTGAATCAGCAATGATTTCAGAAGTTATACGAAGTGGTTTAAATTCCATTGATAAGGGGCAAATTGAAGCGGCAAGATCATCTGGGTTATCTTATTCTGCTACACTATGGCATATTATTTTACCACAAGCATTTAGACGAATGGTGCCGCCGACAGTTAGTCAATTAATTTCATTAATTAAAGATACATCGCTAACTGTTGTGATTTCGCTACCAGAGTTATTACACAACGCACAGATCATTAATGGCAGAAGTGTTGATTATGTTATTCCGATTTTCTTATTAGTTGCAATGATGTACTTTACGGTTAACTATATTCTTTCTATTCTAGCCAAACGTTTAGAAGTACGACAAGCGTAAGCACAAAAACAAAGTGATTTGCCTTTTTTAGCATTTCACTTTGTTTTTAGTTTTTCTAAGGTTTCAATATACAATACCTTCAGAAATTTTTTTACATTAATTTTTACACTGCTTGTAGCCGATTTACTATCCAGCTCGTTCATTTTAAGACGGACATCTTGAAAATCGAATAGTAACGGCGCATAATACTCAAACTTAGGGTGCATGTAATCTGTTATTCCTATGGAAGCTAAGTTTGTTAACGAGGCCGATACAGCACGACGAATACGTTGTTCTATTGCTTTTAATTCACGATTTAATTCCGTTTCCGACACTATTTTTTTATCATCTAGCGCAATCATTTTATATAGCTCTTTTAAAGAAGGAAAATCATTCATAGAATAATCTTTCCGAATAAGAATCTCCATCGCTGTTAAAATATCTTTACTCCCGATTTCACCTAACAAACCAATATCCATTAATATATGCTGTACGACATGACGAACTGTATCTGGTTCACTTTTGTGATGTGAAATAGCTGCAGGAGGGTGTGAAGGGGAATTATCTAAATGGGACAAAGAATTCCTTATCGCATCAAGTGATAAATTTAAATTGAATTTTCCCTTCACATTTTCAATAACCTTCTTTACTTCTACCCGATTAATCGGTTTATAAATAAAAAACTCAATTCCTTTATTATACGCTTCTTCAACCATACTTTTATTATCAATTTGTGAAATCATAATAAAGTTTCCGGAATAACCAGACGCTTTTAACTTTGTAATGAGCGTAATCCCGTCAAGTTTAGGCATTAATAAATCTATTAATACAACTTGTGGGTTAACATCCAGAATATCTTGTATAACATCCAATCCTCCAGCACTATTTACTGCAATAATTCCTAATTGACTTTCCTCAATAATATTTTCTAACATGCGTCGACATGCCGGATCATCATCAACAATACCAAAAGTAAGCATATCGATCACTCCCTTTTTATAATTTGATTTGCTGGCAGCAAAATGGTGATTTCCGTTCGACTATCTGCTAAATTTGTTACTATTTCTCCATGAAAAATACTAATAATACTTTTTACATGCACTAAACCGATGCCCGTTGCGGCAGTGCCCTTTTCATTATATTTCGTGGTAAAGCCAGCTTCAAATATAAGGGGCAAATCTTTTTCCTTAATACCTTGTCCATTGTCTATTACTGTAAAACAGATAAAATCATTTTCCTTTTTAATGCTAATCATAATTTTTCCCTTTTTTTCAATGGCTTCAACGGCATTCGCAATCAAATTATTCAATATGGTAATAATAAGCAGATAGTGACTCGTTTTGAAGTTGATACCCTGCTCCAATTCAAACTTTATATCCTTCTTTAGCCATTTACTATAGTTTGCATTACCTTTTATAATAAACTTTAATAAATGGGATAAATCCATTTCCGTAGTTGTTTTCGAATCATATAAATTGTTTAATCCAGATGTGATGCGCTGCACATCTTTTTTAACTTCATGTATTTGTTCCGCAATTTTTAATGCTTCTCTACCTTCCTCCTTTAAATTTTGCTTATCTAATCTACGAAATAAATGATAACTTTGTGATGTAATTTGCTCGATTGTTTGCATCGTTTTATTTAAATAGAAACTTTCAATGTATAAATTAGAACCAAATTCTAACACTTGATTTAATCGTTTTTCCTGCTCATTATGCAGCGCTTTCAATTGTACCAATTTAACATTTGCATATACACCAATAACAAAGTATACACGGACAATTGCAACAACAATCGTAGTTACCCAGCTTATGGAAGCTGTGAGTGACATGTCCAGGATCAGATATCTTGCAAATATTTCGACCATATTGGAACCTACGTCAATCAGAACGACAATGGCTCCTAATAAAAATAAATTTACATTAAGGAATTTTTCTTTAATTATACTCATTCCAAAGCCAAATGCCCAGTAATAAAACATTGCTGATAAATGAATGGTGCATACTTGAAAAAATGTGGCAGGATCCATTAAAAAAGTTGGACTAATGAAGGTACGAAAAATCATCACAACAATTCCAGTAATTATTCCTGTTTTTATATAAGGAACATGCCGCAACATAAGCAGCAATAAGAAAAAGGCACTGCTGCCCAACCCAAATCGAAAATCCCAGCCATATGGGGCAACTCGAATTTCACCTGCAAGTGCCGTTGCAAAAGCTATAAAACAAATTTGTAATCCGATGTTTCTCCACATGCTCCATGCTTCCCTTCCTCTTTAGTACGACAATAAAATAAATTTTCAATTCACGGCGGCACGTTCAGTTAATCTGCAATAAAGTGAAACTTCACTCAGTGGTTTTTTTCATCCCTCACTGAATGTTACTTGAACCACTCGGGGATTTATTGGCAATTACCTCCTACTTACAATTCGCGTTTTCACCTCGAATGCTTGAAGTGGAATCTTACTGCCAGTTAATTTGAAATAAATCTACTTCACATTTTAACTTAGAAAGGCAATATTGAAAAGGTTGAAGGAAGGAAAACAGCCTAGCACCGTTAACTTTCGATACTAGGCTGGAACATAGATTCATCTATTCTAAAAATTTTCCATTACTGTCAATCACATTTTTATACCAGTAAAAACTCTTCTTTTTTATTCTGCGTAAATCATGTTCTCCTTCTTCATGCTGATTAATATACACAAAACCATAGCGTTTCTGATAGCCGTTCAGCCAGCTTAATAAATCAGTGAACGACCACACACAATAACCGATAACCTCCACTCCATCGGTGATTGCTTCCTGAATAGCTTTTAAATGAGACTGAATATAACGGATACGATAATCATCATTTATTGCGCCATCATCTTCTAATTTATCATATTCTCCAAGCCCATTTTCACTAATTAAAGTCGGGAGTTTATACCGATTCGTAATTCTTCGGAGACCAATGCGCAAACCTTGCGGGTCAATATTCCAATCCCAATTTGTTGTCTCTAAGTTTTCATTTCTAACCGTTTTATATAAGCCCGGAATACCAGTATCTTCTGTTGTTCCCTTTTCCCCTGTCGTATTAAAGTGGCCTTCCGACGTCACACCATCTAAGGGATTCGCTTCATAGGTTGTTGTTTGATAATAGTTCACTCCCATAAAATCAGGTTTTCCTTCTTTTAACAAATCCAAGTCCCCTTCTTCTATTTGTGGAGCAATGCCTTCTCTTTCTAAGTAATTCCAGGCAGCTTGAGGATATGTGCCCCAAGCATATATATCCATCCACCAACTATTAATCAGCTCCTCCGCATTTTCCGCGGCAAGAATATCTTCAGGCTTCGATGTCGCCGGGTAAGCCGGTGAATAAGCAAAGCTTGGGCCAATTTTTCCATCCGGGACATATTGACGAAAGGCTTTAATTGCTGAAGCGTTCGCCAGGTTGGCATGATGATTGACTTGATAAAATAATTTATCATCCTTCACACCCGGTGGATGCAATGCAGATTGATAGCCTAGCCTTGTAAACACGTTTTGTTCATTGAGGGAAACCCAATATTTTACGCGATTACCAAACGCTTTATATAAAGTAATACAATAGTTTGTAAAGTCCCCAACAATTTTCCTGGACTCCCAGCCGCCATACGCATCCTGCAATGCCTGTGGCAAATCCCAATGATAGAGCGTTAAAATCGGTTCAATATGATATTTAAGCAATTCATCAATTAGCTGATTGTAAAAGTCAATTCCTTTTTGATTTACTTCTCCGTTGCCATTTGGAAAAATACGCGTCCAAGCGACAGAAAAGCGATAGGTTTTCATCCCCATCTCTGCCATTAATCTTATATCTTCTTGATAACGATGGTAATGATCTACTGCCACATCACCTGTTGTTCCTTTAAATGTTTTACCTGGAATCCGCACAAATTTGTCCCAATTTGAAACACCCTTGCCATCAACATCCCAAGCACCTTCTACCTGATACGCAGCAGATGCCGCTCCCCATAAAAAGTTATTGGGAAATGGTTTGATATTTTCATGTAGCATACTGTATCTCTCTCCTTTCACCTCTAAAAGCTCATGCTGTTTCTAATATAAACTTTTACTTTTATCCTTTTGCGTTAAAAAATGCTTCAATGCCCCGATCATACCTGCGTCATTTTTATGTTTACACGTTTCAATCGGAACCTTGATAAATTCCCATTCCTTTTGCCGTTCCAGCTTTTCTTCTATCATTTGTGCAAATCCTTCGCGGGCACTGACTCCTCCACCGATTAAGATTTTTTCCGGGTTAAGTGTGCCGGCTATATTAAAAATCCCATAGCTTATCCCTTCAATCCATTTATCGATAAGCGATGCCACTTCTGGATTGCTTTCTGCTTCTTGAAAAATAACTTTTCCCTCTACGACTGCCTCTTCGTCTAAACCTTTATAATCTTTATAGCTTTTTATCAAACTTGAGGTTGAGCCATTATCACTCATTATTTCACTTCCATCACGGCTTCTCGGTGTCAGCATATAGCCAATTTCTCCTGCCTTAAACTTATGACCGTGAAATATGCTGTTATTTAAAAACATACCTCCACCTACCCCCGTCCCTATCGTCACACAGACAAAGTCTTTGCAGTTTATGGCATTTCCATTAAATTTTTCTGCCAGCGCAACACAATTTCCATCATTCTCCATTTCCACAGTATAGGGAACTTCATTCTCTAAAAGGTTTTTCAGATTTTTTCCATTTAATATCGTAATAGCACCAGCGTCTTCGGCATAGCCAGTATTTATATTGACAAAGCCTGGTAAACTGATCGCTATTCCTGATATATCGTAATTTTCCAGATAACCTTTAATCGTTGCTATCAGATCATCCAAAAATTCTTTTATTGTCGCTCTCCTTGTGTTATATTTTCCTTTCTCAATAAAGGTTCCATCCTCTAATAAAACGGAATGTTTAACATTTGTACCCCCAATATCAAAAGCAATATACATATTCATAAATTTATCTTCCTTCCTAGAAGTTAGTCTTCATTTTTTAATTAAATGAAACCCAATGTAATGCTTCATTTTTTAAGTGATTGTCAATTGCTTAAGAAAGAAGAGTGATAAAAAAATTTCTGTATAGCACATACATCTATTTCCTGCTTATCCTTTACCGACAATTTCCAAATCATGCACTTGCTGCTTCACTTTTCCAGCTTTACAATTATTTTTTCGACCATATTATTTCGGATATCATATGCCATGGAACCAGTGATTCTGGAAGCAGATACTTCATACTTCTTGCCATCCTGATAAACAACTGTATAGCTTTTAGGTCTAACAGCAGCTTCACCAAAAGTATGACATCGATTTTCATTACAATATATAACTTCTATGGAGCTGAAAAGTTTAAATGAAACTGTTCCATCCATCTTAAAGAGCCAGCCTGGTAATACAGGATCAAGCTGAAAATGGAGAACATCATTCTTCCTATCATACGTAAATGGTTCTTTCCCAATGAACATTGCAACCCACATATTTAAAAACTCGACTGTTGAACCACTTAATCTCGCAACAAATCCTTTTCCATGAATCGATGCATCCGGGTTCGCGCTGCTTGCTATAAATGATGCATTCTCTAAAATACTTCTGCCATATACCGAAGGATCCATAAACGGTACCAAAACGGTCTTAATATCTGCAAAAAATTGCTCCGTTAAGCCTTTATTTAATACCTCCAGCAAATATTTATATTCCATATGCATAAATATCGATTCATTTTCCAGCCAGCCGGGTGTGAAAAATTTAGCTCTGCCAAGTTCAACTGGTTCATCCGCAATTGGCATACTCGTCTTATACATGCCCAGCTTTTTATCAAAGATGTCTGATTGACGAATGGCAGCATATATCTTTTGGGCTTCTTCTCTTGAATTGCTTAGCTTTAGCTTTTTAACCATCCCTTCTAAAAACGGAGTCACCGCATATGGCTGAAATGCTTTTACTTTAAAAGGACTTTCGTTGTTCAGTTCAGCTGTAAAATAAAAATAAGTTGGGATAAGCTCCTGTTTTGTGTATCTTGCAACCTTTCTCAAGGCATCATCAACTTGTTCAAGAAAAACATCCACCATTTTCAGTACATCTTTTAATGACAGCTCCATGCTTTCCCCACTAATACCATTTTTAATTGAAGCCCGATATGCTTCTCTTAAAGTAGTTACTTCATTCCAATAGGTCATTTCCGCTTCCGTCGTCCTTTTATCTGGTTGACGAATAAGCGTAATAAAGCCATTTAGAAACTCTCGTGCTTCTTCAGGAAGAATAATCCTTTCTGCTGAAACATCAGAAACACTTTGCAGCTGCAATAAGAGCCTTTTCAATTCATACAGCTCCGATGTACTTGCACCAAACATTCCAGGTAATCCATTTAAAGCATCATTCCACCCGGGTTTTCCAGCCTCCATTTCAATTCCCAATCCAAACGGGGCAATTGTAGAAGTTTTGATAGCAGCAAGTAAAAATAGTTTAGAGAAAAGATTTGTTTCATAAATACTACCTTCGCCATAGCCCTCTCTTATCCATTGCTCTTTCTTCACTGCCTGTTTCATTTGTTTCTCTTTATCAATCTGAACCGCATTGTACTGACGAAGCCTGTTTTCTGTTAATGTATACTTTTCAATTCGCGGATTGACAAAAGCTGGACTATCATAGAAGCGATAAGCGGTATGGAAAAATAAGTCTTGCACTTTATCTGGATATATTTTCAAATAACTATCCAGTAAATCCAAATTATACGTCCAATGATCAATCCAAAAACCTTCCCCATGGTCTGCTTCAAGTGCTTCGTCACTCTGGGAGAGGATATCGGTTAAAAAAGATGCAAAGGGGACGGAGAGTTGAATAGAATGATCACGAATAAATTTCAAAACATCACCAGGTGCAAAGGAGTTACAAAATAACTCCGATAACTTCTTGCCGTCCTGCTGCGAGATGCCATATTTAGAGAAATCAATTTTATAAGCATCACAGCGAAAACCGGTTTCCTTAACAGATAGTGGATTATATCCATCAAGTTGAATTAAGTTCATAAAATGCTTGATATTATAATCTTTTATTTTTGGATTAAATATGACGTCTAGGCGACGATTTTGGTTGATATCACGGTAATTACCATTACCTTGAGAATAAAAAGTTGGACTGATGGAGAAAGCATTATAATCTCGCTCTAAATCTCCATGTTTTCGGGAATAAAGATAAAATATCTTTTGATTTTCTTCATTTTCAAATAGCACTGGAAATCCGCCGCGTAACCCGTTATCCAGATAATTTTGTTTCACATATGCATCAAAGCGGGGTTCGGCAGTTTTCGTTTCCACAACATGTGTTAGTTTTTCACTGATGTTTTTGGCAGTCTTCTTATACTTCACTATTTTTTCATAATGGAAATCTTCATCTATAAATTTCTTTACCGTTTCCCGATTTTCTCCATAACCAATTAGAGATACAATACGAAGCGTATCTCCAGGCGCCAATTTTTTATCTAAGGTTGTAAAGCCACCTGACACTTTATTTGTAGGCACTTGTTTTTCCCGTCTTATTGAAGAAATAGATTGCGTATGAAAAGCGGCAGGGGTTTGAAGCGTAAGATCATTCCCAAAAATTAGCGCACGATCATACAGTGGCTTGATGATTTCCTCTTTTTCATTTGTAACAGCTAAACTGGCATAAAAGTTTCCTTCCTCTATTTCCGAAACAGCTGCACTATCCTCCGTGCTTCCACGTAAATGATAGAAATTAAACTGCTGATTTATTGTTTCTACATCGAACCAGCTTTTCAAAGTGTTTCCCAATTCCTTATAAGCAGTATGAGGCAGGCCACTAGGAAAAATTGCTGCTAACCCATCAACGATTTCAATATCCAGCACCTCATGATAAATATTTTTTAATTCCACTTCTCTTACAAGACCAGCTAGAGGAGCTTGTGGAAGGGTAAAATATTCCACCGTCAACGTGAGTCCGCGCTTTTCATTAGCATAATTAAGTTGTATATGATTTTCTGCTATTGATAGCTTTTCCCTTACTGTTTCATTATCACGAATAAAGGAAAAAGGTTCGAAAATAGATGTTTCATCCTTTGTATGCACTTTTATAAACGTTCGAAAGCCTTGAAGCGGAACCATTTGATACGATTTATCTGCCGGGAAAAATTCTGTAATAGAAGCATCTTTATCTCGTATACCAAAGCCCGCCATCGCTTGTCCACGGTTCACATAAAATGCCCATAGCGGTATTCCATTTTCTCCAGCTATCCCTGGAAGAAAACTGGAAAAGGGGTGAAATCGCTGAAAGTCTTCAATCATAAATTTATTTTTGTCTGTTAATTTATACATTAGAATGCCACCCTTTTTTCCATTCATTTCTTGTACTCATTTAAAAACTGATTAGATCAGGATTCTCTTATAATTAATTTGGAATCAATCAAAACTGGCTCTATTTGTTTTTTGCCAGATATTAAGTCAATCAGCACATATGCAGCTAATTTACCCAATTTATCTTTATATTGCTTTACTGTGGAAAGCTTGGGACTGCTATATCGGCATGCGTTTATATCATCACAGCCAATAATCCGGATATCCTGAGGGACGCGAAGTCCTTCTTCCTCTATTGCTCTTAATGCCCCAAAGGCCATTAAATCAGCAATCGCAAAAACAGCTTTCGGATATGGCTTATTATGCAAGAGTTTCTTCATCGCAATATAGCCACTCTCTTCATAAAAATCACCGTACTGCATCCACGCTTCATTAATGTCCATTCCTAACTGTTTCATCGCGTTAACAAAACCGATTTTCCTGTTCCGAGCAACCGCAGAATCCCGCATACCGCCAATATATGCAATTTCTCTAATTCCATCCATATATAACTGCTGTACAACTTTTGTAGATAAATTCACATTATCTGTCATGACATAGCTGGCTTTCGGACCCATTAATTCAATATCAATTCCCACACACGGAATTCCGCTTTGAACTAATTCCTCTATTCCATCTTCTATATTATCACCGGCGATAATGGCACAGCCTTCCACATGGTAATAATTGCATCTGGCTAAATAACTGCCATTTCCATGTTCAAAATTTTCATTTGAAAACATGATAATATCATAGCCCATTGCTCCAATTGTCTTTTTAAAGGAGGTAATTACCTGATTAAAAAATGGATGAGTGAAATCTACATTAATCTCACCCGCATAGATTAGACCAATCAGCTTGGACTTTTTAGTAGTCAATGTGCGTGCTGTATAGGTAGGCTGATATTTATTTTCTTTTATAACATCCATTACAGCCTTTCTCGTTTCTTCACTAACACCACTATAATTATTCATTACTTTCGAAACAGTTGATGGCGAAACACCGGCTAATTCAGCGATATTTTTAATTGTTATTTTCATTTGATCCCCTCAATACCTAACTCTTTATGATTTAACAGCACCATCCGTAATACTAGCTATAAATAACTTGTTGAATAAAAGGAAGATAATAACTAACGGAATAGTTGCCCAGAATACACCTGACAAGAGCATACCATAGTCCACTTTAAATGTATTATTCAATGACGCTAAAGCAACCTGAATTGTATACACATCTGGATCTCGCAATACGGTGAACTGCCATAAGAACTCTCCCCAGACCGAGGTAAATACAATAATGCCCAAGGTTGCAAAAGCTGGAAGAATAATCGGAAGTACAATTTTCCAATAAATTTTAAAGTTAGAAGCTCCATCTAATTTTGCGGCTTCAATTAATTCATCCGAAATCGATTCACTTACATATTGCCTCATTAAAAATATCCCCAATGGATTTAAAAATGATAAAATCATAACACCTTGCAGTGTATCTAATAATCCTGCCTTGGCAATAATCAAATACTGCGGAATTAATCCTAACTGTGGTGGTATAATCATGGTTAATAAGATTGCTATAAATAGCCCATTTTTTCCTGGAAATTTAAACTTTGCAAATGCAAAACCAGCCAGGGAACTGATAAATAGCACGACTACCGTTACAACGGTACAAAGAATGAGCGAATTCCACATCGCACCAAAAAAATCAATTTGCTGTAATACCTTTTGAAAATTCTCAACTAACATATTACCAGGTGTTAGCGTAGGAGGTATTGAATTATATGCCGAGCTCGGACGTGTCGCCATGACAAACATCCAATAAAATGGAAACAGGGATAGAAGAGATGCAAGAGTTAAGAATGCATACATCAATACCTTACCAAATGTAAACTTTTTTAAATGACTTTGCTTCATTTACTTGCACCCCTTTTTTTCTTCCTGCCAATACCGGAAGTTACATATAAATTAATTGCTGCTAAAACGGCAATTAAGATTACTAAAATAATAGCTGTTGCTGAAGCAGTACCAAATGACTGTAATCGGAAAGCATCACGATATAAATACATGACAATCGTCATTGCCTCATCTCTAGTAAATGCACTTTGACCTAAAAATACCGTCGGCTCTGAAAACAGCTGTAAGGCCCCTACTGTAGAAAAGAAGACAGTCAATAGAATAAATGGTTTTAAAAGCGGCATGGTAATATATCTTAACTGCTGAAGTTTACTTGCTCCATCTATGGTTGCTGCTTCATATAAATCACCGGAAATACTTTGCAGCCCTGCAAGATAAATGATCGTATTATATCCGACCCATCTCCAAAAAACCATAAGAGAAATCGCTATTTTAGTACCCCATTCCGAAGTACCCCAATTTACCGGATCCATTCCAAATAGTCCAATAATATAATTCGCCAATGAAGAATCCTGGTTACTGAATATAACACTGAATACTAATGCAACGGCAACCATCGATGTAATATAAGGCATAAAAATGGTCACTCTATAAAATTGTTTAAAACGTAACAATGCCTGGTTCAATAGAAATGCTAAAATGATTCCAACAACTAATTGAGGCGCTGTTCCTAATACCCCCATAATAATTGTATTATATACAGACTTCCAAAAAAGAGGATCTGTCAAAACAATTCTAAAGTTATCTAACCCGGCAAATTCCATTGGTGAAAAACCATTCCAGCTTTGAAATGCCAAATAAAAGCTAAATAATGTAGGAAACAAACCAACGATAAGAAAAATAATAAAGAACGGTGAGACGTATAGATAACCAGATATCATATCCTTTTTTTCTTCGGATAAATACCTTTTATTACTTTTTCGCTTCTGTTTAAGTGACACCATTCTTCCACCTCATTTCTATAAACAATTGGATATGGCACTTCGAGAAAGCACCATATCCATGATAATGAACAACATTCTCTTTTAGCGACTTACTAAGTCTTCCGCGCGTTTTACTGCTGCATCCCACTCTTCATCAGCATCAGCGCCTTCTTGAACATTTGTAAGTGCAGTGAGAATTTCATCGTTTACGGATACATATTTCTCACCTTTATAGACAGCTTCTGTAATATCATTTGCAGCTTCACCAAACACAACAGAAGTTACCTGTCCACCAAAGAATTCGTCTTCATTTGTTTTAAATTCATCCATTTCATATACTGCTGGAGCAGATGGGAATAGCCCATGGCTCTTAAATGATTCTAATTGATTTTCAGGAGATGTTAACCATTCAATAAATTTGTATGCCTCTTCTGGATGATCTGTTTCTGCTGGAATCGTCAAGAATGAACCTCCCCAGTTTGCAGAGAACTCGGATGGTAATGTAGCAACTCGGAATAATCCAGATGCATCAGGAGCATTTCCTTCCATCCAGCCTTTTAGCCAGCCAGGTCCAAGCTCGGCAGCAAAGTCACCATTATTTACTGCGTTTGCCCATTCTGGACTCCACATTTCATAATTTCCAACCAGACCTTCTTCATTTAATTCTACAGCAAAGTCATATGCCTTTTTCACAAGACTGTCATCTTGGTCCGTTATCAATTCACCCTCCGTATTAAGATGAGATTCTGGAGCTGAGTCCAGATAGGCTCTGTATGCCATCTCCATACTATCTACAAATGGCTTTCCAGTTTCCTCTTTTACAACTATCGCAGCATCCTTTAATGCTTCAGGAGAATTGATTAGAGCAGATACTTCATCTGGATCAGTTGGTAATCCAGCTTCTTCAAATACGTCTGTACGATAATATAGTGCCTTTGGCCCGATATCAGTCGGAAGTCCAAACATAAAATCTCCATCGACACTTTGTCCTGTATTCCAAGCCCAATCTTGATAGTTGTCTTGAACTTCACCAGCACCATAATCGAATAAATTAGTAAAACGATCCTGTGCCTGTTTAAAACGATCTAACTGATCGACTTCAATCATAGCAATATCCGGCGCTCCTGTTCCTGCCGACATTGCAGTAAACAACGAGTCATGATGATCGGCATTCTCAGAGGTTTTAAATTTAACCTTTACATTCGGATTTTCTTCTTCATACACTTTTATTAGTTCATCATACCCTGTAGCACCAAATGTCCAGAAATTCAATGTAACATCTTCACCTGAATCTTCATTTCCAGATTTCGAACTATCCTTATCCTTGTCCCCATTACTGCAAGCAACTAGGACAAATGCTAAGAATAGAATGGATGATAGAGTAAATAATCGTTTCATACTTTTCATCTTTAAACCCCCATACTTATTTTTGAGTAATGAACATATGACTTCCAATGATATTTAATAATAGATTACCCTTCTCTTCACCTCCTTATAAAAAAATTAATAAGTAAAAACGAATAAGGAAACAAAAACTTTTATAGAAACCGGTTTCTAAGAAGCGCGATAAGAAACCGATTTCATTTAAAGTATATGGGATGTTTCTTTAAAAATCAACTGCCTTTTCTGTCAAATAGTGAACTTTTTTTGAAATCGGTTTCTGCAGAGGTGAGAAAAGTGTGCTTCCTTCCCTATTTCAGCTTATCAAATATCTTAATACTAGCCATCATTTGAAAAAACGCGAATGGTGTAATGCCAAAAAAGAGAAGAAGAGCAGGTAATTTCAATATAATCAAAAGAAGGATTCCTATAAAAATGACTTGCACCCCAATACCCAAAATAGAAGAAAAGCCTGTTTTCAGCATGACAAGGAATAATTCCTGATAAGATAACTTATAATGAACAATGACCGGGAATAAATATACCCAAATAATAAACAACATAACGGACATAAACACAAGGGCTGTATACATGATCAATTGCATATTTTTTGGATAGTAAGGTGTATATAAATAGTTAATAATTACTGCGATAGTAACCAATAAGAAGCTCCAGCCAAATAAATTTGCAGTCTTAAAATTTTCTTTATAATATTGTTTGAACAATTTATTAAGCATCTCTTTCCTCCCTTTTAGCAGCCAATGCCTAACAACAGCAAAGATAGCCGCTATAGAAGGAAATAACCCTACTATAATAAATCCCTTTAAAGTATATATTATCCCTTGAAAATGTAATTGAAATAATTCAAAAATCAAATCGGTAACCTTAGCAACTTTTGACACGACAATCTACTCCTATATAGGGAAAATATTTTTCATCAACTAGATAGAAATAACTCAAATTCAGAAAACAGTTTCTATTGTTTCAGTATATGGTTTTTGTGGTGTGTCGTCAATTAGTAGTGAGATAGTTTTCGTTTTTGCAGTTGTGGTAAGGTGATTTGCTGTTCTTGGTTATAGCAAATGATTGTTAATGACTATTTGCTAACCATATCAGAAAAAAATGGCTAAAGAGCTGACCGTTTAAATGGCGGATGCGCAGATTTGGGCTTAGTGACTGAACGGAACAGATTTCGCAGGGGTTGAGTGCTAAGAGGGATATTAGTGACCGGATGAACTTGGTTTCTCTGAGCTTGGGCGCTAAGGGGGCTTATTAGTAACCGGATGGGCTTGATTTCTCTGAGTTTGGGCGTTAAGGGGGCTTATTAGTGACCGAATGAACTTGGTTTCTCTGTGTTTGGGTGCTAAGGGAGCTTATTAGTGACCGAATGAGATAGATTTCTCCAAGTTTGGGCGCTAAGGGAGCTTATTAGTGACCGAATGAGATAGGTTTCTCCAAGTTTGGGCGCTAAGGGGGCTTATTAGTGACCGAATGAACTTGGTTTCTCTGTGTTTGGGTGCTAAGGGAGCTTATTAGTGACCGAATGAGATAGATTTCTCTGAGTTTGGGCGTTAAGAGAGCTTATTAGTGACCAAATGAACTTGATTTCTCTGAGTTTGGGCGCTAAGGGAGCTTATTAGTGACCGAATGAGATAGATTTCTCTGAGTTTGGGCGTT
>DAMDKS010000027.1:0-30720 GCA_032085455.1 Oceanobacillus sp. | reverse complement strand
TAGTGACCAAATGAACTTGATTTCTCTGAGTTTGGGCGCTAAGGGAGCTTATTAGCGACCGAATGCTTTTCAATACTTAGGAGCATAATATCCATTTTTACTTTGCAAAAGTTCATGTATAATAGAATAATAGCCAACATGGATGATCAATCTAAAAAACTACATACAGATAACTGCCAATAACAACGGTGTCTGCGCAAGACTTAATAGGGAATCTGGTGAAAGGCCAGAACTGTACCCGCAACTGTATATGCGACGAAATAAATATATCCACTGTCTTTAGATGGGAAGGATTTAGAGTAGGGAGAAGCATAAGTCAGGAGACCTGCCATTGTTATAACGTATGATCTTCTTCGGGATGTGAGAAGGTATAACGAGGAATTACTGACTATATAGACAGTCTATTTATGCTGTCTAGTTAAACCCCACGTTATTTCTTTGCCCACATTGGTGGGTTTTTTTATTGTCAAAATGAACCTTCCTCAAAACACTCTCTATCCACGAAGACTTGTAGTCTAATTTATTTACGAGGAGTGACATAATGAAAGAGAAGTTACCTGCAAGTCTGTCAAAAACCATTCAAACCAAGCTAGTATTGCCACCACATACCAATCATTTGGGTACTGTTTTCGGTGGAGCTGTTTTATCCCATATTGACGAAATTGCCGCCATTACTGCAATGAAGCATAGCAATACAATCGTTGTTACAGCCTCCATTGATACAGTGAACTTTTTATCCTCAGCAAAAGTTGGCGATATACTCATTTTAGAAGGAGTAATTATTTCCACTGGCAGAACTTCGATGGAGGTCTATGTGAAAGTAGAATGTCAGCATTTAGAAACTGGTGAAAGGACAACCACGACTACTGCCATTCTAACCATGGTTGCCGTGAACAGTGAAGGCATTCCAACTGAGGTTGCTGGTGTTAACCCGGAAACAGAAGAGGAAAAAAATCTATTAAAAAATGCCCAGGAAAGAAAAGAAAGAAGACTGCAGATTCGCGAATTTTCGAAGGAGAATGAGGCCTAAGGTACATCCAAAATAATAACAAGTCAGTTTTCACAAAAATGCATTTATGGGTCATACAATGTGAGATTGCTGGCTTGTTTTTCTTTGAAAGCGGAAAGAAAGTCGTTTAATCGAATTGTTTTTCTAAAAAAGTGCATAGCTCCCCCATTCCCCCCAAATGGGATTTTTACACTTTCATACTCATTTCTAACACCTGTTGACAGTCTTCGGGATTAATCTCGACAAACCATTTCTCAATTCCTTTGGCTTGATGGATCATCTTCACATAGTCCGCCATAACCTTTTTTGGCACCTTGATCCCTGTTTCATAGCTTTCATTTACACATGTCACATGTGGGTGTTTTCCTTTCCAAGTCATACTTTGAGCGAACTTAAAAACAGTTTTCTTTGAATCGAGAATATCTCCATTCCAGTGGCTCTCTAGGCTACCAGCATTTTCCCTGCACCAGTACTGAACATGTAAATAATTTGTTGCAAGGCTTTTGTGTCGTGTGCAGCATTCGTATCGTCCAATATTAATGGAAATGCATTTAAAAACGAAGCCATACGCTCAAATCCTACCTTCGTTGTTAACATCAAACTGAAGGGGAAGAGTCTGATTATTTAGTTTGAACCGATCAGCGAATGAATTTTCTCCTTCACTTCACTAGTATTCGAATTCATGATTGAGACGAGGGTTCGACAAAAAGGGACGCATCAAAGCAGGTTTGCCGAGCATGAAATGGCCACACCCGTGAGTGAATATACGTTTGCCGCGCATACATGGTGGTCATGCTAGGGAATTCGGATTTTATGCGCGCCTATTCCCATTGAACATGCGGTTTTCTTTGATACACGGGAACCACAGTTCTGCACGAGATTGGTCTGTTCATACGGCACAGATTCAAGCTTTTTTTCCTGAAGATCATTTACTAGTATTCCCCTCACTAGAAATTGGATATTCCATTAGAATTTTGTATGAAAACACATTCTACAAAAGACAATACTAAATAAAGCCCTTCATTATTACTTTTTTTGAAGGGCTTAAGTGCATTACTTAGCGTCAGTAATGCTTCTTTTTAAGCCGTTTGTTGGTCTGAAGAAGAAATACTATATCCTTTCCTTTTCAAGTATTCAATCATCAATAACTCTTTATCCTTATATTTCTGTTTTACATAATTTGGACCTAATTCCTGATAAGGTTCTCCTGTTTTTAAAATATTGAATGCTATGGTTAAAAGTAGATGGGCGGAAGCCATTTGTCCTTTTTTCTTTCCTTGCCTTCTTGTGATTCTATTTCGATGGGCGGTTATTCTATTATTTTGCCGAGATGTCCCTAATACGCATTCTATTGCCATTGTCTTTAAAGCTTTGTTCCCTTTTGTCGTTTTACTGGACTTTTTTTTCCAGCACTTTCATTGTTTCCAGGACTTACTCCAGCCCAGGAGGCTAGTCGCTTGCTTGTTTTAAAAACGGACATATCTACTCCCATTTCAGCTAGAAAAACAGCTGCGGAATCTTTGTTCACTCCAGGAATTGTATCTAATAATTCAATTTCCTTGCGGTAGGGAGATAACCGCTGATCAATTTGCTCCTCTAGATTTTTGATCGTTTGCTCAAGATATGTCATATGTTCCCAGTGAAAACGCAACATATCACGATGATGACGACGAATACGACCATTAATTGCTTCACTTATTTCCTCCAGACTAGCTTTTGTGCGCCAGTGGACCATATCACTTAGATCACCTTCTTCAATTTTTTCACCATTTATAACAGCTTCCAATATATTACGACCTGATTGTCCAAAGATATTTGATAAGACAGTGGTAAGTTTTATATTGGCATCTTGAAGAATTTTATGGATACGATTCTGTTCTGCTGTTCGGTTACTAACAAGTTTTTTTCGGTAACGCGTTAAGTCTCGTAAATCTCGAATAGCTTCAGGCGGTACAAAGCTACTTTCGATTAGACCACTACGCAATAGTTTCGCTAGCCATTCCGCATCTTTTACATCCGTTTTTCGACCAGGAACATTTTTTACATGTTTAGCGTTGGCAAGTGTTAATCGAAAATCACTCTCAAGAATGTTCCATACAGGTTTCCAGTAAACTCCTGTACTTTCCATTACAACATCTGTTATTTCCAATGATGCTAGCCAATCATTTAGTTTTAATAAACCTTTTGTTGATGTCGAAAATGACTCAATTGATTTTTTTGGTCGTCTGTCTAATGGCCCATACAATACACAAGCGACTACTGTTTCTTGATGTACATCTAAACCTGCACATCTTTCAATCATTGCTTCCATTGGAGATTCACCTCATCTTTAAATTAACAATACAAATGACAGTAGGTTAATTGCAAAACTTTTGTATACGTGATTTAGTCACAATAGATGGTACTTCTATACTGTCACAACCCGTTTCTTATGCAGGGTATCTCTATCAGAGATCCACCAAAGTATTTTCGATCTGGTCGTATTGTTATTAAAGGTATTCCCATTAATGGATAAGGGATATACATTCCAATAGTCAGAATTCTATTTTCATGATAGATGGTGGCTCGCGAAGCAGAGCCATGCTGGTTTCTTATCATGTACATCTCCTCCTTTAATTTATATTTTTGCTAGTACATAAAACTAATTACTTTTTATTGAGGTTTCATCCAACTCCTGTTAGGCTAAAGAATACTAACCCACTCTTTATGCAGAAAGGATAATATCCCGAATGATTTCATTTGAAAATGTTACGAAGAAATACAATAGCGACACACTTGCAGTGGATACAATAAATTTCACGGTAAATAAAGGTGAATTTTTTGTTCTAATTGGCCCAAGCGGAAGTGGAAAAACAACTACTCTAAAAATGATTAATCGGCTCATTCCCTTGACAAATGGAACGATTTACATTAACGGAAAAAGAATTAGCGACTATAAGATTGACGAACTTCGCTGGAATATCGGCTATGTCCTGCAGCAGATTGCGCTATTTCCCCATATGACAATTGAAGAAAATATTGCGGTTGTGCCAGAGTTAAAACAATGGAATAAAGAAAAGATTCATGATCGTGTAACGGAATTATTGGATATGGCAGGACTGGATCCAAATACTTATCGAGAACGAATGCCCCATGAACTGTCTGGCGGTGAACAGCAGCGTGTTGGTGTTATCCGCGCTTTAGCAGCTGACCCGGAAATTGTTTTAATGGACGAGCCCTTCAGTGCATTAGACCCAATCAGCCGGGAAAAACTGCAGGAAGATATTATCCATCTGCAACGTACCATTAAAAAGACAATTGTGTTTGTCACACACGATATAAAAGAAGCAATGAAACTAGCAGATCGTATTTGTTTAATGCGGGAAGGAAAAGTTATCCAGTTAGGAACACCCAGTGAATTGCGGAACGAGCCAGCAAATGACTTTGTCAGAGACTTTGTTGGAGATAGCAATCATTTAGGGACTGACTTTAACTTGGAGCAATGCATGCGTCCACTGTCTTTCCCGACAGATCAAGTAATCCCAGCTATTTCCGTTTCAGCAACATTAGCGGAAGTGTTGGAACAATTAGCAGAGCATGATAATCTTTCCGTTGAAAAAAATGGAATCCCCATTGGTGTAGTGAATAGACAAGTGATGATTCACTATTTCTCCCAACATATAGTGGAAGGGGGAAACGGCAATGGCTAATTTTATAGATGCATTTCAAAATCGCCAGCATGAACTGCTGCAAGCACTCATCGAACATATTCAAATTTCCTTTATTGCACTCTTTTTTGCTGTCTTGATTGCAGTACCACTCGGGATTTATTTAACAAAGAAAGACCGCGTTGCTGAGAGTATCATCGGAGTTGCAGCAATGCTGCAGACAATTCCTTCCTTAGCATTATTAGGACTATTCATTCCTTTGCTTGGAATTGGCACAACACCTGCGATTATTGCACTTGTTATCTATGCTTTACTCCCTATTCTCCGAAATACATACACAGGGATTAAAGAAGTGGATGCCTCTTTAATTGAAGCGGCAATGGCAATGGGGATGAATACAAGAAAAAGATTGTTGAAGGTGGAATTACCGCTTGCAATGCCTGTCATTATGGCAGGAATCCGTACGGCAATGGTGCTAATTATTGGAACTGCAACCCTAGCTGCACTTATTGGTGCAGGAGGCTTAGGAGATCTCATCCTGCTTGGTATCGACCGCAATAATTCCGAACTTATTTTACTTGGAGCGATTCCTGCAGCTTTACTGGCCATTCTCTTTGATATCGTGCTGCGAAAAATTCAAAAGCTTTCTTATAAAAAGTCACTCGTAACGGTTGGAATCATCGCTGTCCTGATATTCGGCATCACCCTTATTCCTAATTGGCTTGGAGGGAACCAGGACAAGCTTGTGATTGGTGGAAAATTAGGATCCGAACCAGAAATCTTGATTAATATGTATAAGATTCTTATAGAAGATGAAACAGATTTAACCGTAGAATTAAAGCCTGGACTAGGAAAAACAACCTTTTTATTTAATGCTTTAGATTCAGGCAATATCGATATTTATCCAGAATTTACGGGAACGGCAATAACGCAATTTTTGGATGATACTCCAGTAAGTAATGATAAACAAGAAGTATATGAACAAGCCAGCTCTGGTTTACTTGAAAATAATGACTTCGTTTTGCTGGAACCGATGCAATTTAATAACACCTATACATTAGCTGTTTCAAAGGACTTTGCCAAAGAGCATGCTCTGAAATCCATTTCCGATTTACAAGGATTAGAAAGTAAAGTAAGTGCTGGATTCACCTTAGAATTTACAGATCGCGAGGATGGCTATCTCGGTATCCAGGAACTTTATGGTCTTGAATTTCCTAACCTTGTAACAATGGAACCAAAGCTTCGTTACACAGCGATTGAACAGGATGATATCAATTTATTGGATGCCTACTCTACAGATAGTGAGCTGCGCAGCTATAATCTCACTGTATTGGAAGACGATTTGGAACTTTTTCCCCCTTTTCAAGGTGCTCCACTCTTAAGGAAGGAAACGCTCGAAGAATACCCTGAACTGGAAGGGATTTTAAATCAATTAGCTGGGAAAATAACTGATGATGAGATGCGCGAGATGAATTATCAGGTGACTGTGGAAGGAAGAAGTGCTGCGGAAGTGGCGCGCGAGTATTTGGAGAATGAGGGGGACTAAGTAATCCCCTCCTAACCAATCGAGGTACTGCCAGTTAATCCCAGATTGTTTAAAAATTATCTTCGCTTTACCAATAAGCATAATAGCAAATATCTTGATTGTATCATTTACTATTTTTTCAGCAACCACTGCTATACTCTCGTTTTAATTTTAAAACAGCTTTTCTATTTTCCGCTAGCCAAATTATTTTATATCATGAGATTCTATTTTCTCCAATTCCTTTTTTCTCTTTTTTTTCAAAGAACTTCGACCTTCTTCCCATATACTTAGAAATATTACTAATCCTAATATTAATAATATTATATCCCGGTTATAAGTTAACTCAAGTTCTCCAGTCTTTAATAAGATTCCAATTATAAGAACGTAAAAAGCAGGAATAATCGCCCCTAACCATACTCGTTCTCTTGAAGATAAAAAGTGTTGAAGGACTAATAATAATATTGTTAATAAAAGACTTTTCATTTCTTTTCATTCCTTTCCTTCTTATATTTTTCAATTATTAATTTTGCTTCTTCTAAATTAATCCGTTCATCAATCGCTAGTTTTTTGATAAATTGAATAAATTCCTCGTTATCTAGATCATCATTTAATTTTACCTTTTGGATTAATCTGTCTAATTTGATCCTTACAGTTGGATAAGAGACGTCATAAATTTTTGCTATTTCTTTTAAAGAACCTGAATTCACAACAAATCTCTTTACGAATTCCAAATCTTCTTCCTCCAAGGATAAAATCCAATTGGGCACATCTTTAATATCCATATAGTTTCCTCGATTCTTAATATTTAACTTTAGTTTAACATATTTTTTAATAAAGTAAATAATAATTTTAACTATATTTAACTTTTATTGAAGGGAATTTTAAGTAATTATTATATAGAAAGTAAAAGATCCTGTTTTTAAAACAGGATCTGCATATATTTTTCAGTAATAAAAGGGTTTAAAACCATATACAATTATCCGAAATATAACTAAAATCAAAAAGACAATAATCAATTATTCCACACCATAATCTAAATACCTAATTAAGCAAAAAGTATTCCTTTACACCCAGAATTCACATCTGCTTCCCGTTTATTTCCCCCATACCTCTGGATTAACAAGATTTCCTGGCTTTTCACCATTCAACCCTGCTCTTAAATTTTTAGCTGCTAATTCTGCCATTTTAATTTCTGTTTCAGCTGTAGCCGATCCAATATGCGGGAGTGTTACAACATTTTTTATTTTTAATAGATCGTTGTCTGCATCTATTGGTTCCTGAACGTATACATCTAACCCAGCTGCTGCAATCTCCTTATTTTTCAAAGCTTCAATAAGGTCCTTTTCTACAATGGTACTTCCCCGGGACACATTGATAAAGATAGCAGATGGTTTCATTAAGCGAAATTCATTTTTACCAATCATTCCTCTTGTTTCGTCGGTTAAAGGAGTAATGAGGCATACAAAATCTGAACCTTTCAGCAAATCTTCGAGGTTCATATATGTTGCATTAAACAGATTTTCTGCATCTCGTTTCGCTGTACGACTATGATAGAGTATATCCATATTAAACCCGAAATGGGCTCGCTGCGCAATTGCTTGACCTATTCGCCCCATCCCTATAATTCCAAGTGTTTTATGATGAACATCTTTCCCGAATAATTCTGTTGTAACATTTTCTTTCCAGCGTCCCTGCTTTACATATTGATCAAGCTCTGGCATTCTTCTTGCAGTCGATAGCATTAATCCCATCACCATATCAGCTACAGTATCCGTTAAAACATCTGGAGTATTCGTTCCCATGATGTTTCGCTTTGTTAATTCTTCCGTATCCAGATTATTATACCCAACGGAAACATTACTGATTATTTTTAAGTTTGGCGCCCTATCTAGAACATCACTTTTTCCTGGAAATCCTAATCCAATAACACCCTCTGCCTCTTGAAGGAATGGCAGATATGCAGGATCATCATGAGCATCACGTTCTTTAAATATTCGTACATCAAATTCGTTTTGTAATGCAGTAAGGATTGGTTCTTCAATTCGCTCATATACAATTACTTTTTTCTTCATGGGGGATCACACTCCTTTGATAGCTTAATTAATAAAACGTTAGTTGAACCAATCGGGATTTACTGGCAGTTCCCCCCCACCTAGCCTTCCCGTTTTCACTTTAAATTCTTCATGTGGGGTCTTACTGCCAGTTAATTCGGGATAAATTCTATGAAACAGGTGTATTTCTATACAGAAATACACCTGTTTTACTATTTATTCACTTTTACTTCATGAAGTGTATTACTTTTTAAGTCAGGATCAACCATTCTAAAAAGCAATCTCATTGCAAATCTCATTATATTGGGATTTCAGCTTATTACTCAAGCACTCATCGCAGTTTGCCAATTTCTCTTCGCATTTCCCGATTTAAGCCCTCTGTTAATTCCGCAAACAGGTTCTTCCATTTCTTTTTGAAATATTTATAAAGCGCTGGATACTTTTTACTCAAGTATACAATTCCTGCAGCATAATCTGGTTCTTCTTCCTTCAGCTGCTCTTTTACATAACCTGGGACACCATCCAAAATCATCTGCAACTGTTCTTTGTGCATATTCCCTTCGTAAAACCATTCCATTGCATTTATAAAAAGTAATGGAAACGCAGACTGATCCCTACTTAATCGGTCAATTTCCTTTTGGACACGTGCATGTTCTTTTACCTCAGCATACTTTTCTTTTATTACAGAATCAAATTTCCCTGGTAACAACTTTAATATATCAATAAAAAGTTCTGCTGCACGGAAACTCGCAGCTTCATTTGATTTCTCAAATTCCTCAAACAGCAGCTCTGAAGCCGCTTCTTTCTCGCCTTCAGTTAAATGTTTGATACATCTTTTAAATGTCGCTTTAATTTTAGAACTTAACTCCCATTTATTCAAATCAAGCATTATATTGATCCATGTTAATAGAACATAGATATTATTAAATATCCCATCTTTTAATAAAGGTATCGCCGCATTGATTTCCTCCCAAGCTTCTTCCTCACGATCCATTTGCATACACAGAACAGCATAGGTTGATTTTAAATGAGGAGAAATTTCCGGGTATAATTCTTCTCCTTGTTCCAGTGTTTTCAACGCTTCATCATAATATTCGTTATCTATTAATATCTCTACCTTTAGGAAGTGCAACTCAAGTATTTCTTCTAAATCCGTTTCAGACAATAACTTTAGCGCTTTGCCAAAAAAACTATCCATACTTTCTATATCTTCCATTTGAGCAGACATTATCATCAGATTAGTCAATACGTTTGGCCGATCCGAATCAATAGCGGCTATCATTTCTAAAAGCTGACTTGCCTTTTGAAAGTTTTCATTTTCCATTGCGATATGTGCTTTTTTCATTAAGCCCTCAACATTGCCACCATATTTTCTCATCAGATCATACTGTTTTCTTTTTTCCGGATCTCTCAATGTTTCATATGCTTTCCGCACGCTTTCAAATCCCTCTGGATCTATTTCAGGCGGATGCTCTTTTACTGCTTGTATATATTTTTCTTTAATTCTTGAATTGCCAATATTGGCAGTGGTGCCAAGGATTTTATAATAACTCTTCATTTCCTTTGTTTCCATTCGCATTCACCTGCCCCCTATATTTCTAATTCAATGTAGAGATCGGTTGCCTTATCAATTGCCTCTTCCAAATCATCACTGTCTTCTTCTTCAATTGCAGCCTTCAATACTTCAATAACTTTACGCAAGGCATTACGCTCATCTTTCTCGGCATCTTTTAGGCTGCGGCGACAACGCTTTTCCCATTGTTTTGCTTCGGCTAAAAGATCGTCCAAATCTAACTCTTCATCGTCATCTTCTTCCAGAAAACTGAATATATCTTGCTGATCAAACTCCTCCATATCAGCTGCATTGTCAGCTGCTTTAATCTTTTCTATACTTTTCTGGAAAGCTTTTTCAGAACTGCGGTCAATCGCATCCTCTAGCGTAACTGTCATCGATTTTTCTGTGGACACACTTTTTGCTGTTACCTCAAGAATACCATTTAAATTATAGCGGAAAGTTACTTCAATGGATTCCGAACTTGCTGGTCCAGGTGGAATTCCCTCAAGGTTAAATGCATTTAGAAAATGATTATCCTTCACCCACTTCTGTTCTCCTTGATACACTTCGATTTTAACGACGGTTTGTCCATCAGTTGCTGTATAGAACGTTTCTGTACGCGTTACAGGAATAGTTGTATTTTTATCGATAATCGCTTTATAAGCTCCGGGTTTGCTCTTACCACTTCTTAATTCTTTAAGAAATGCTATTCCCATAGAGAATGGTGCTACATCTGTCACGATTAATCCGCTATCAGAAATTGCCCCAGACTTTAAACCTGACTGAACGGCTGCACCAATAGCTACAGCCTCTTCTGGATGAATATCATTACGAGGTGTTAAACCAAAAAATTCTGTTATCAGCTCTTTAACTCGAGGGATTCTAGTTGATCCACCAACCAATAAAATATCGTCTACATGCTCCGTTTTTATATTGGCCTCTTCGATAACCTCCGAAACTTTAAGAATTGTTTCCTTTAATAAAGGTTCAATTAATGCAAGAAACGTCTCCTGAGTGATTGTCTCATATAGCCCAATCGGCTGTTCATCCCTCATAACCACGACTGGCAAGGCAATTTTCACCTGTTTTTCCGTTGATAATTGTTTCTTAATTGATTCTGCTTCTTCCTTCAAAAGAGCCAATCCACGTACGTCTTTGCGCGGATCTACTTTATCCTTAGCTACTATTTTCCCTGCCATCCAGTCAACGAGAAGCCAATCAAAGTCCTCCCCGCCAAGTTTATTATTTCCAGAAGAGGCTTTTACTTCTATAATTCCATCCATGATTTCCACAACTGACACATCGAAGGTTCCACCACCTAAATCATAAACAACTAAATGACGATCTTCTTTTAGATGATTGAAACCAAATGCGAGCGCAGCTGCGGTAGGTTCATTGATAATTCGCTCTACAATAAAGCCTGCCAATTCACCAGCTCTTTTTGTCGCTTTTCGCTGTTCATCTGTAAAATAGGCCGGAACAGTTATTATCGCTTCTTTTTCCCCTTCACCTAAAGCCGAATCAGCAGCTTCTTTCATTTCTTTTAAAATAAATGCTGAAATTTCCTCAGGAAAATATGCTTTCCCAGCAAGATGAATAGCTGTTTCACTACCCATTTCTCTTTTCACTGCTGCCTTGGTTCTTTCAGGCATTGCAACCAAGGAAGCTCGTGCCGTTTCTCCAACCACAGCTTTACCACTTGGATCAATTAAAACTACGGACGGAATAATCGGATTACCTTCCTTATCAGGAAGAATTTCTGGTTTTCCATTATGAATATAAGCAACTGCAGAATTAGTCGTTCCTAAATCGATCCCAACAATCGGACGAAATGATTGTTCGATATTACCTTTTGCCTCATTCCTCATCTTTCTATTTCTCCTTTACTGTTACAACTTTTGCTTTGCGCAGTAGTCGTTCATTTTCGTACTTGAATCCACGATTAATCACATCCACTACCTGATATGGAACAACAGGAGAGATGTTCAGTGTATCTTTTTCCACAGCCTGCACCGATTCAGCCACAGCTGGATTAAATGTCTTTCCTAGAACATCTAATTGATAAACACCCATTTCCTCCAGATTTTTCACTACTGAGGCTGACCATTGATTCAATAATTGAAACCATCTGTCATTACTTTCTTTTATACCAGATGCTGCATGATCAAGCTCATCAAGTAAGCGAATCATTGACTGTATCATTTGATTTTGCTGTTTTTCATAACTTGCAATTCGTTCATTCTGCTCATTTAAAGCAGTAAATAACGATTCAAATTTATCTAGTTTTTCCTCTGTTAGCTTACTAGATTTTACTTGAATTCTTTTGAGCTTTGTTATTTGTTCTGTTAATTTGTTTATATCTGAACGAACAGCTCCAGCCTCTTCTATTAATTGCTCTGTCTGTTCCTGTTGCTTTTCTACAGTTGCGTCTTGTTCTTTCTTACTCCAAAATTTCCAGTTCATCTTTTACTCCTTTTATCCCTATGTACATCTTTTATTTACATTATGTTTATTTTATATACAAAATTATATCATAGATTGTTGATAGTTTTATTTACTTTTTCGACTTTATTGAGGTGTCTACCACGATTTGTACATTTTTTTAAGAAGGAATTTTAAATCAATTAGCTGGAAAAATAACGGATGATGCGATGTGGGAGATTATCAAATGGCTGTGGAAGGGAGAAATATAGTGGAAGTGGGTGCGAGGTTTTTTGAAGAAAGAGCAATCCATACAAACTAAAGCAGAAAGTTGGTTTCTTCATTGTTAGAAACCAACTTTCTGCCTATTCTATAAAGAACACTATATATTGTATTAACATTTGCCTTACAAACAATAATTTTAAACCTTTTTAACCGAAATAAATTATATCCATTCAATTGAAATACGCTTACGGAGTGATCCTTTGTTATTATACCTCTCTAATATAAACTGTTCTTTCTATTGGGCTTGTAAAGATAGGTTGACCTCTTTTACTTTTTAGAAAATATACACCTTTACTTACAATTACCTGATAAACACCATCTACTGTTATAATATCTGTAATTTTTCCTTCCAATGTGATTGCTACTTCATATCTCATGTATGTCCCCCCAGTTCAACTAAAGTATACTATCATTTATAAATCCTCATCACTCCTTCGCTTTTCCACTCTGCCCATCATCTACTTTATCCAAATATTCCTTTATTCTCCTTTTGTCTGGAGCAGCTGTTAAACCTAGACTTTTTACTTCCTGACTCGCATCTTTATACAATGCAGCCGCCATCAGTATCACTACGAAACTGAATGGCAATGCTGATATAATTGCTGCAGATTGTAATGCGTCTAGACCTGTTTGTCCACCTGCTAGAAGTAATACATAAGCAATTGCTGATAATCCTATCCCCCAGACAACTTTTATCCGATTTGCCGGATTTAATCTGCCAAAAGATGTTTGCATACCAAGAACAAACGTCGCGGAATCAGCAGAGGTAATAAAAAATGATGCGATAAGTATGACGGTAACAATGGATAAAAGGCTGCTTAAAGGCAGTTCATTGAAAACACCAAATAATTGCGTTTCAGTTGACATCTCAAATATTTGTGGAGCACTTTGCGCCACGTCAACTCCTGTTAAACCAAATACACTAAACCAAAAAATACTTACCACGGTTGGTACAAGCAGGATTGCTAAAACAAATTCCCGGATGGATCTGCCACGGGAAATCCTTGCAATAAATATACCTACAAATGGACTCCAGCTCATCCACCAGCCCCAATAATAAATCGTCCAGGAATACATCCACTCTCGTTTTTGCTGGTTCAATGGTGCCACATCTAAACTGTTAAACAATAGCGAATTTAAATAATCACCAGTTGCACTTGTCATGACATTTATAATGAGTAAAGTCGGTCCGAGAATTAATACAGCAAGTAACAATAAGCCAGCCAAGACCATATTTAAATTACTTAAATACTGGATACCTTTACTTAGCCCACTCCAAGCACTATAAATAAATAAGACCGTAACAATCACAATAATAATCCCTTGCACCAATTGATTATAAGGGATGCCGAACAGATAATTCAATCCCCCATTGATTTGCAGGGCGCCAATTCCTAAAGAAACAGCCACACCTATAACAGTTGCGAATACTGTTAACACGTCAACAACCGTACCAATTGGACCATCAACCTTATCACCTAAGATTGGCCGCAATGTTTTCGATATTAAACCAACTTCCCTTTTCCTAAACTGTGAGTATGCAAGTGCAAGTGCAACAATACCGTAAATTGCCCACGGATGAAATCCATAATGCAAAAAAGTTGAGCGCATTGCTTCCGTCATGGCAGCTGCTGTTTCAGGATCAGCAGTTGGCGGCTGCAGAAAGTGCGAAATGGGTTCAGCTGCACCATAAAACACTAAACCAATTCCCATACCAGCACTAAATAACATGGCTAACCATGAAATTGTTTTAAATTCAGGTTCATCATTCTGCCTGCCCAGTTTGAGTTTCCCAATTGGGCTTAGCCCTAAAAAGACACAAAAAAATAAAATCAAAGTAAAAACAGTCATATAATACCAACCAAAGTTCCTCGTAATCCAAGCTCCAATAGCACCCGAAACCTCACCAAATTGTTCAGGAAATATAGCACCTAAAAGGACTAATATCCCAACAACGATGGAGGCATATATAAATACATCGGAAATATATTTTCCTTTATTTCTCATAATAAAGCTTCATCCTCTTTGTAATTTTGTTTAATATTGCAGGAATTTTTCTTTTTACATATTTATCAATAGCTATACTAACTTTAATATCCTTAATTTCTGTCAAATCTATGCATTCAGTCTAGGATAAGCTAAATTATTCACGTAAACCAATGACGTTTTATAGTGTTACAATTCACCGTTTCATCTCCTAATCGTTCTCCCAAGTCTTGTATCAGTAACAAATCGGCTAAACCAGGGTTGCTTGTTAAATCAAAATTGTCCGCTGTTCCCACTGGTTCTTTTACTGGATAATATACACAGTTCACAAATTTTATAGTTCGCTATGCCATAAAAAAAGATATAATCCCAAAATGAATCAAGGAATTATATCTTTTGAAAATTCTTTTCCAGCCTATCAATCCATTTTCCACATTATCATCTCAATTTAACACTATCTTTTATCATAAACAATTGTTCCAGCGTTTTCAAAGGAAATGTTTAGGGCTTTTTTACATCTATCTTCTCATGTACGGAATAATAGCATTCCCTGTTCTGCACTTTATGTATATATGATGACAATCTTTCTTAAACTGGTTTTTAAAAGATGAACCTCTCATATTCTTCTTCCTAAAACATATAAATATTCCAAGTCATGATTGGAGGGGAATAATGTAATTTCCCCTAAAAAATACACGCAATATCGCTTTCAATAGAAGAATTGCCAAAGGGGAATGTTTATTTTATGAACAATACTATACTTGTCGTTTTCATTTTATATTTTATCATCATTATTGGAATCGGATACATGACTAGCAGAGGAAAACTAAGTCATGAAGATTTCTTATTAGGCGGGAAAAAACTCCCTGGTTGGGCACTTGCATTTTCTGAACGTGCCACTGGTGAATCAGCATGGTTATTGCTTGGTTTTACCGGATTTGTATTTACGACCGGATTATCGGGAATATGGGTTGCAGCCGGGATTAGTTTAGGAATTATTTTTTCCTGGTTATTTTTAGCGAAACGATTTATGCAGGAAACCGATAAACATAAAGTATTGACACTCCCGGATTATTTAGCATCGAACTTTAAAGAAAAGGCAAGTATCATTCGCTGGGTTGCAACCATTCTTGTTGCTAGCTTTTTCATGTTTTATGTCGGTGCTCAATTTGCGGGGGCAGGGAAGTTATTTTTGACCTCATTTAATATGGATCCTGTTCTTGGAATCATTATTTCCACCATCGTGGTCATAGCTATTGCCTTTTTTGGCGGCTTTATTTCTGTTGTTTGGACGGACATGATTCAAAGTATTATGATGTTATTAACCTTATGTGTCTTGCCAATCGTTGCACTAATTTACATTTTTACCAATGATTTATCCATCAGCCAATCGCTTGTATCAGCAGGAAGTTCTTTTAATTCATGGTTTGGAGGGGCAACAGGATTTGCATTAGGTATCCTGTTCTTCAATAATTTTTCCTGGTTTTTCGGCTATTTAGGGGGCCAGCCGCAGCTTAGCACAAGATTTATGGCATTGAAAAATGAAAAAGAAGCAAAGCAAGCTACAACTGTAGCTATTATTTGGACTGCTCTAGCATATACAGGTGCTTTTCTGATTGGTCTTGCAGCAATCGCAATCTACAGCCAAGGCTCTTTTTCCGATGTGGAGACGATACTCCCAGTAATGATCATTGACTTGATGCCACCGTGGTTGGCCGGTGTATTGCTGGCGGGGATTCTTGCAGCCATCATTACGACAGCGAACTCCCAGTTGCTAGTTGTGACAAGCTCCGTGAGTGAGGACATCATCCACAAATCACTTGAACTGAAATTGACAGACAGACAACTTGTTTGGACATCGAAAATCACTATACTCCTCTCAGGTATAATTGGAATGGTGATTGCACTCACATCAAAATCTCTAGTTTATCTTATCGTGAGCTGGGCATGGTCTGGTGTTGGTGGTACCCTCTCCCCCGCAATTTTAATGACGTTTTTCTGGAAACGCTACTCCAGCACTGGAGTTATCGCGACTATTATTTCTGGCTTTGTGTTCACCGTACTTTGGATTAGCACGCCACTGGATACCATCATCACTTCTCGATTTTCTACCTTCTTCATCGCAGCAGCATTTGGAATTTTGTTCAGTCTATTGTTTCCAGATAAAAGACAGGAATCCGCTAAATAAACCATACCTGGCTGGCAGGTGTGGTTTTTTCTTATGCATGCATATAACTTGGTAAGGAATAAAATTGAAAAAGATTTAGATTTATTGTATATTTTGAGTAAAGATAAAGAATATTAAACTAAACAGTAATTTTCTGCATTTTTAAAAAGGGGGATGTTAAATGGGAAAAATTAAAAACAGATGGTTAATTGCTGCTTCAGCTTTAGGCATTCACCTATCCATCGGTTCTGCTTATGCATGGAGTGTATTTACCAATCCTATGGTCGAGCAATACGGATGGGAAACTACACAGGTATCTACAGCATTCAGTATTGCAATTTTCTTTTTAGGCATGTCAGCTGCTTTTATGGGAAGTTTTGTAGAGAAGCATGGTCCGAAAAAGTCGGGGATGCTCTCTGCCTTATTTTTTAGCGTTGGAGTAGCTGGTTCAGGACTGGCTGCATTAACAGAATCCTTACTATTACTATACTTATTCTATGGTGTTATTGGTGGAATCGGGCTCGGAATTGGCTACATCGCTCCGGTTTCTACACTTGTGAAATGGTTCCCGGATCGCAGAGGCCTTGCTACTGGACTGGCTATTATGGGATTTGGTTTTGCCGCAATGATTTCCGGTCCGCTTGCAGCAGCGTTAATTGACGCAATCAGTATACCTGCCACCTTCTTTATATTAGGTGCCCTTTACTTTATTGTTATGATTCTTTCCTCCCTGTATTTAGAGGCGCCTCCTAAAGATTGGGTCCCAAAAGGGTTTGCCGAAAAGAAATCCAGTAACCAAAGGATTAAACCTGATTTATCTCAGTTAACGGCAAATGAAGCAATTAAAACACGACGTTTTTGGTTTCTTTGGTTTATGTTATTTATCAATATCACCTGTGGGATTGCCATTCTAGCCGTTGCATCACCAATGGCACAGGAAATCACAGGGATGACTGTGATAGCCGCAGCAACGATGGTTGGCATCATGGGCGTGTTTAATGGCGGCGGACGACTGGGATGGGCGACGTTAAGTGATTATATTGGACGCCCAAATGTGTACACCGTGTTTTTTATCATTCAAGTTGCTGCATTCTTTATTCTGCCTTTTGCAAGTAACCCAATCGTTTTCCAACTTTTGTTGTTTGCAATCATTTCGTGCTATGGGGGAGGATTCGCTTCGATTCCTGCGTATATTGGAGATTTATTTGGAACAAAGCAGTTAGGCGCAATTCATGGGTACATCCTGACTGCCTGGGCAATGGCTGGTTTAGCAGGACCGCTTCTTTTATCGTTAATTTATGATTCCACCAATAGCTATGACCTGACTATGATGATTTTTAGTATCTTATTCATCATCGCTTTAGCCCTTTCCTTATGGATAAGACTAGATATTAGAAAAATTCGAAACGAGAAAGAAGAGACATCTCTTGCTTATGAAGAGGAAAGCGTGATGAATAAGTGAATGTTTAGAGAAAAAATACCTTCTATAGAATGAAACTTTATGCGGTCCGTTATCCCCATCCCAGTAGATTCAATTTTCTATTGGGATGGGGTTTTAATATGGGGCGCTAACCCGCCATCATACCTCAGCAAATTTATTGAATTTTCTTTCCTCTAATGACATAATAATGATATAAACCCAACTGAAATAATGGGAATTAAACTGACGGGGCGAACCTTAAATCAATGGAGGGATACGTATTGAAAATGACAGAACTTGAAATGAAGGAAGAACGAGTGGATTTACTCAGGAAAACGGTCATCCCCTTTACAGAACGTGCTTACAAGCATGATAAAAACGTAACTTTTCCTTTTGAAAACTTCAACGAACTTAAGGAAATTGGTTATCCAGCGCTTACAATATCCAAGAAATATGGTGGAGGCGGAATCTCCCTTAGTGAGATGCTTTATTTGCAAGCAATCATCGGGAAAGCAGATGGGTCAACCGCTCTTTCCATTGGATGGCACATGGGAATAATGAAACATCTTAGTGAAAATAAGGTTTGGAGTGAGGATAAATTTGCACAAGTAGCAAAAAATGTGGTTGCAAATGGTTCCTTGTTGAATAACGCCGCTTCTGAACCAGCTACTGGCAGCCCTACACGCGGAGGCAAACCGGAAACCTATGCCAAGAAAACCAAGCAAGGCTGGGTCATAAATGGCAGAAAAACGTTTACGACACTCGCACCAGTTCTCGATTATTTTGTAGTAAGTGCATCGATTGATGGTTCAGAGGAAGTCGGAAACTTTTTAATTAAACGCGAAAGTGCAGGTGTAAGCATTGATGAAACCTGGGATTCTATTGCCATGAGAGGAACCGGCAGTCACGACCTTGTCCTCGAAAATGTAAATGTAGAAAAAGATAATCTCGTGGAAAACCTCACAAATGGAAAAAGAAAAGCAGCAGGCTGGCTGCTTCATATTCCTGCTTGTTATTTTGGTATCGCACGTGCTGCCCAGGAATACGCAAATCAATTTGCAAGAACGTACTCACCTAACAGCATATCAGGGACCATCTCCGATTTGCCAAACGTCAAACAGAAGATGGGAGAAATGGAATTAACAATGCTAGAGGCAAAGCATTTCCTTTTTTCCGTGGCAAGAAAATGGGATGAAGCAGATGAAAACACAAGACAAACCATGGGACCAGAGCTTAGTGCTGTAAAATTATCAGTTGTCAATAAAGCGCTTCATGTGGTAGATCTCGCTATGCGGATCGCGGGAGCCCGAAGTCTGTCAGAAAAAAATCCATTGCAGCGCTATTACCGCGATGTTCGTGCAGGGCTTCATAACCCGCCTATGGATGATATGACAATTATGAATTTGGCAAAATGGGATATTACTTAATTCATAGTGGGGAGTGTCGGAAGTTTTCCACTACTCCCCCTAGTCATCACAACTGCACCAAGCCACCAAATGTCCAAACCAGCACACCACTAACAAGTCCAACAGCCACCGCTGCGATAAAACCAATATAAAACGGTTTTAAGCCCAGCCCTTTAAACATCTTAAAATTAGTTGATAACCCAACACCTGCCATGGCAATTCCGAGAAGGTATGTCGTTCCAAACGAACTTAGGTTCGTGTAAAAGCCGTGCCAAGTGTCCGAACGGAACAATCCAAATGCACTTCCAGAACTATCTAAAGTTGCATCACCTATCGTGCGTAAAATAGAAAGAATTAAGAAGCCAATAACAAATACCGGAATAAACGTATACCATTTTGGCTGGCTGTTATCCTTCCCTCCCGCTTGATTTGAATGCTCGTTCGACCTGCTGAAAAATAAATAGGACAGAAAAGGAATGATTGCTATAATAAATAGGTTTCTTGTCAATTTGGTAACAGTTGCTGTTTCCAGCACTTGCTGCGTCTGAAATAATTGATCATAAATTAATGCTGCACCCGTTACTTGTGCAGTATCGTGAATTGCTGTTCCTAAGAACAAACCAGCCTTAATTACATCATTTGCAAAGAGAAAGTTTGCTAAAAAAGGATACAATAGCATGCCTGTTAATCCAAATATGGTAATATTAGCTACCGCATAAGCTATTTCATTTTCTTTCGCTTTAATTACCGGAGAAATAGCCATGATGGCTGTTATCCCGCAAATGCCCGTTCCGCTGGCAATTAAAGTTGCGAGCCGCATTGACTGGTTCAATTTATTAGCCAAAAATAGAGTGACAAACAAACCGGCAGATATACACGCTACAATGAGCGGAATTCCAAATGCCCCAAGTTTCAAAGCTTCCATTAAACTTAGGCGCAGGCCAAGCAATATAATTCCTGCACGTAATATATACTTCATGGAAAAGGAGATCCCTTTTGCAAAAACATCTGAAAGTCCAATAAGATTCCGAATAATAATGCCAAGCAGAATGGCCACAAAAATACCAGAAATCGGTGTCTTGCTGCTTTCAGATAAGACTCCCACAGATTTTAAAACTTTCCCTATCAGCTCTGCACCATACATCCCGCCAAGCATGACTGCGATACATATTAGAAGTCCCGGCAATATATTTTGAAAAAAGTGCGCTTCATTTTTTGTGATTATTTTCTCCAAGATAATTTATACTCCCATCTTCCATCGAAATATCTGCTTTTCACTTTATCATAAAAAAAGGTGAGTGATAACAAGTCAAAAAGAATCTCCAAGTAAAAAATGAATAGTTTTCTACTCGGAAGAAGCAATCAGCTCACATTTTTCTTAAGGTATCGCATATCTTTCAACATACGAGCGTTTTTTTCGGTATTTTTTATTTTAGTTAGCCACTTAATTTATGTAAATAGATCATATCAAGTACTTGACTGACTATCCACGATATTGCACGCCTTCCAGCCAAAGCTGCCAGTCACCCACTCCGCTATCGCCACTCTAAAATCTTGTTTTATCGAACCTTTTGAACATCCTCTCAATAGCTTTATATATGTTAAAATAATGATATTGTGTAAAAAACACGACCATGATGAAGATTATTAGTATATTTCCCAGAAACTTTATTCAAATCATTTTCTATTGGAGAAGTAAGTATGGAATTAATCGTATATCGTCTAACTTTTTTCAAAAAATCGTTTGAATAAAGAGGAATAAAGTACACGGATATCGATTACTATGATTATGAAAATCGTTTTTTGCAAATGGAAAGGATGAAATAAATGGATCTAAAAGAAAAGTTAACGCCAATTACTCCTGCCTATGACCCGTGGGAGGCGTATGAGGACGTTGAAGAATTTGGAGAAATGGTATTATCTAATGTTGAATTCACCACCACTTATCTATGTAATATGCGCTGTGCCCATTGTGCGGTTGGTTACACATTGCAGGATGTTGATCCAGAGGCACTGCCATTAGATTTATTCTTAAAGCGTCTCGAGGAAATTCCTCATCTTCGTACGTTAAGCATTACGGGTGGAGAACCGATGATGTCGAAAAAATCCATAAGGGAGTATGTCAAACCACTTTTGCAGTATGCCCATCAACGTGGCGTTCGCACACAAGTAAATTCGAATTTAACACTCCCGTTTAGTCGTTATGAAGCAATTATCCCTTATCTGGATGTCATGCATATTTCGCATAATTGGGGAACGGTCGATGAATATGTTGACGTGGGATTTGCCAATATGGAAAGAAAACCTTCCAGGGAAAATCGTTCAAATTATTTGGAACGGATGTTCGCGAATGCCAAGTCCCTTTCTGAAGCAGGCGTGCTTGTATCAGCTGAAACGATGCTGAATAAACGAACGTATCCTTATTTGGAAAAAATTCATGATGAGGTAGTAGAAATGGGTTGTGCACGTCACGAAATTCATCCTATGTATCCTGTTGATTTCGCTAGCAAGTTAGAAACTTTATCTCTAGAAGAAATGAAACTGGCAATCGAACGATTATTAGATCATCACCATTCGCAAACCTGGATGATGTTTGGCACATTGCCTTTCTACCCTTGCAGTACCTCTGAAGATGATTTGAATTTATTAAAACGGCTTTATCAGGAAGATAATGTCACAGTTCGCAATGATCCTGATGGCCGTTCACGATTAAATGTTAACATCTTTACAGGTGAAATTATTGTAACGGACTTTGGTGACGAACCCTCTCTAGGTAATGTGCAGTCAACATCTCTATTAGAAGCTTATGACTCTTGGCTAAAGACAAAAACAGCGAAATCATTGAACTGCCATTGTCCAGCTGTAAAATGCTTAGGACCTAATTTACTGGTAAAAAATACGTATTATCAAAACGTTGACTTTCAAAAGAGAAGTGAAAAAATCACACAGTAAGTTTTGTTTTGAAACAGAAGCAAAAGTCCTTATCTAAGCAGTGTGACTAGAAATACCCCCTTAACAAAAGAGTAACTGGATTTTCCTTTAGTTAAGGGTATTGTCTGTAGTACTAATAAAATACTACATCATTTCTCTGCACATATCGCCCAACAGCGAATGCTTTAATAAGACCTTTTCACACCAATTACTTTTATAATCCGCTATCCAATGGTCATTTTGATGAAGCGTTGTTTGTAAATAGTCTTCTATACCTTTTATAAACGATAAAAAAGGGGGACTTTCTTAGTGGCAGTAAATTTATCCACGGGTTTTTCTTGTCCTCCAGTCCATTTTTTTGATATAATAAGGTCGTTTAGAACTATATTTTGTAAAGGAGTGTTATAAATGGAAGTAATTAGAGTTAAAGATTTTGATGAAATGAGTGAGAGAGCGGCTTCTTTCTTAGCGGAAAGAATCGAACGCTTAGAAAATCCTGTTTTGGGATTAGCCACTGGTTCAACTCCTGAAGGGCTTTATCAATGCCTAATAAAAAAATATAATCAAGGTGAAATTTCATTTAAACAAGTAAAATCATTTAATTTGGATGAATATGTTGGCTTGGAAAAGACAGATCCAAATAGTTATTATTATTTTATGAAGCGTAATTTATTTGACCATGTAGATATTTCTTTAAACCATGTACGTGTTCCAAATGGCGTTGCAGCGGATTTACAACAAGAATGTGACGAACATGAAAAAGCAATTAAAGCTGCCGGTGGGATTGATGTCCAGTTATTAGGTATTGGTGCCAATGGTCATATTGGCTTTAATGAACCTGGATCGACGTTTAAAAGTAAGACACATGTGGCTGATTTAGATGAATCAACCATCCAGGCAAATTCCAGGTTCTTTAACTCCATGGAAGAAGTTCCTACACAAGCAATTTCCATGGGTATAGAAACCATCATGAACAGTAAAGAAATTTTGCTTTTAATTTCTGGTGAAAGTAAAGCAGAGGCACTCGCAAAGCTGTTGCATGGAGAAGTGACAGAAAAAGTTCCAGCATCTATATTGAAAAACCATCCGAATGTGACAGTTATTGCCGATGAAGCAGCATTTACTGTTGCAGATAAAAAATAAACATTACCAAGAGCGCAATGTCAGGGCAGTTGTCAGAGCGCTTTTTTTGTTTTACAGAATAACAAAATCTCTAAATTGATATGCTAATATAGAAGGAAGCTTAGCTATAGAGATAATCCCTCACCTCCCCCTACCTATTTTGTTTTCATGCCCAGCTAATACAACACTCCCTATTTCATTTTGTCAACAATGATACTGCCAAATTACGATTAACATTCCATTGCATAAACGGTGAAAAACTTCTACGATTAAATTAAGGATTAATAATCATACTAAATTTTGAAGGAGGTTTATTTATGGCTGAAAAAAAAGGTATCCGTGCAAAGACACAGCAGTTTGGCAGTTACTTAAGTGGAATGGTTATGCCAAACATCTCAGCATTTATTGCCTGGGGACTTATAACAGCACTATTTATTCCAGATGGCTGGTGGCCAAACGAGAGCATTGCGTCATTAGTTGACCCAACGATTAAATACCTGTTACCACTTTTGATTGCGTTTACAGGTGGTCGAATGGTTCATGATTTCCGAGGTGGTGTGGTTGGAGCAACTGCAGCAATGGGGGTAATTGTTGGGGCAGATGTTCCAATGTTCTTAGGTGCCATGATCATGGGTCCACTTGCTGGTTATCTAATGAAAAAGATTGATCAGGTCTTCCAGCACAGAATTCGCCAAGGGTTTGAAATGCTTTATAATAACTTCTCAGCGGGGATTCTTGCAGCTATTCTAGCAATTTTTGGTTTATGGGGAATTGGGCCAATTGTAGGAGGATTAACAAGTATCCTTGCATCAGGTGTAGGAGTTATTGTAGATGCTGGTCTATTACCACTGGCAAATATTATTGTAGAGCCTGCGAAAATTTTATTCTTAAATAATGCAATTAACCACGGTATATTAACACCCCTTGGGTTAGAGCAAGCAGCAGATGCTGGTAAATCTATCCTCTTCCTAGTAGAAGCAAACCCAGGGCCAGGATTAGGGATTTTGTTAGCGTTTTCCATTTTTGGAAAAGGTGCATTAAAATCATCTGCACCAGGCGCAGCAATTATTCAATTTTTAGGTGGAATACATGAAATCTATTTCCCATATGTATTAGCAAAACCAACGATGATACTAGCGGTTATTGCTGGAGGTATAAGTGGTGTATTTACATTCCAAATCTTTAATGCCGGATTAGTAGCTGCATCATCTCCTGGCAGTATCCTCGCCGTATTGGCAATGACAGCAAAAGATAGTTATTTCGGAGTTATCCTTGGGGTACTTGTGGCAGCAGCCGTTTCGTTCATTATTTCGGCCATCATTTTGAGAACCAGTAAAAAAGACGAAGAAGATTTAACAGACGCAACGAAGAAGATGGAAGAAATGAAAGGGAAAAAGAGCTCTGTTTCCAGTGTATTAGCGAAAGACAGCGAAGACGATAATGCACCCGAAAAGACGATGAAGAATAAAGAAGATGTTCAAAAAGTAATATTCGCATGTGATGCTGGAATGGGTTCCAGTGCGATGGGTGCTTCATTACTCAGGAACAAATTTAAGAAAGCAAATATCGATATCTCCGTAACGAATAAAGCAATCAATGAAATCCCTGATGATGCGGATATCGTTATCACACATAAAGATTTAACAGATCGTGCAAAAGCAAAAATTGCTACAGCCGAGCATATATCCGTAGAAAACTTCTTAAATAGTCCTAAATATGATGAGCTAGTAGAACGTTTTCTCAAATAATGTGAGATTTCAATCGGAGAAATGTTTTACTTGCATCCATAAGGGTAAAGCTAGCTTTCTACCCTTGAATGAACTTAGGCCATAAGGGGTGGCAAACCCTACTCAATTTGGAAGCGGGTGTTACTGCCCCTTAGTTTTTGGAAAATCAAAATGTCATCCATCAAGTGTTTTACAGCCAGTGAATCTGTAAAAATGAAATATAGTGACAAAAGGGGTGAACAGTTTTTGAAGATTTCCAATCGAATGCGTGAAATGATTCAGTTTCTATTAAAGACGGAAAAAGATATTACCGTTCATACAATTGCTGCAGAACTAGGAGTCAGTGAGCGAACCGTCCATCGTGATTTAAAAAGCATCGAAGAGACACTCGCTGATTACAACCTGAATCTAATAAAAAAGACAGGCACTGGACTGCATATTATTGGAGAAAAGTCGGATAAGACAAGATTACAACAGGCTCTTTCCAACGCTCCAATTGCTGACTATTCACCGGAAGAACGACGAACCATTATTTTAGCGACCCTTCTCGAAATAAATGAACCTTTAAAACTATTCGCCCTGGCAAATGAATTAAAAGTTACAGAAACAACCATTAGCCTTGATTTAGATGAGTTGGAAATAGAAATAGCCAGCTTCGATCTCACCCTCATTAGGAAAAGAGGGTATGGTATCGAAATTGTGGGCAAAGAGACAGATAAACGGGCAGCATTAAGCGATTTAATTGCGAAGAATGTCGACCCATTTGAGTTTGTTTCATTAATAAAAAAGAACATTCTGAAGGAATCAACCCAACAATTAAATGCGATTTCCAATCGTTTATTAGGTTTCATTAATCCAGAAAGGTTAAGAATTATTGAGCAAGTTGTAGAGGATGCACGTGTTGAATTGCCTTATGGGCTGGCGGATAGTGCCCATATTGGTCTTGTTGTTCATCTGGCTCTTGCTATGGAAAGGCTGCAAAAGGGAGTTGCCATTACGTTTGATCAAACCTTTTTACAACAAATTGAAGAAACAAAAGAATTTGCTATTGCGAAAAAAATGATACAAAAACTCGAAGTTAGACTGGAAACCTCTATCCCTAAGGATGAAGTTGGTTATATAACTACACATTTACTAGGAGCAAAAGTACGAGTGGATAAAGATCATAAGATAGAAGAATCTAGTATCGATATCGCCTTCCAAGCAAAATCTTTAATTAAATATGTTAGTAACAGTGTTGGGGTGGATCTCACAGACAACTCCCAGTTATTGCATGATTTAGTTGCACATTTAAAGCCAGCAATTTACCGCTTGCGGCAAAACATGCGGATAGTAAACCCACTAAATGAGAATATAAAAAATGATTATATGGACTTGTTTCAATTAATTCAAGATGGTGTCCATAAAACATTTCCTGATTTGTACGTTCCCGAAGATGAAATAAGCTACCTTGTCCTACATTTTGCTTCCACTTTATTGAACGATAGAAAGTCAGATTTACAAGCATTAGTTATCTGTTCGACTGGAATAGGTTCAGCAAAAATGCTATCCACCAAACTAATGCAAAAGATACCAGAAATTAAATTCGTTGATAATCGATCAGTATTTGATTTGAAGCATTTGAGTATTGATTCATATGACCTCATTGTTTCAACCATCCCACTTAATGGATTTGAAGGGGATTATTTTCAAACCTCCCCGATGTTAACGAATGATGAGGTACATCAAATAAAGAAGGTGATAAATCATAAGAAGCTTGCATTCCATTCAAAAAAACACATCGGAACTGTAAACATCAAACATACCAATAAGCAAGACAGTATGACAACATTGGAAACACTAACAAATTACTCGCAGGCAATCGTTGATCTTTTAGACTCCCTCTATGTTCAGAAAATAACAGACAAACAAACACTCGATTCCATTTTACAAAAAGCCTTGACTAGATTGGAATTAGAAAAAAAGATAAAGAATGTCAATAATATAATTAAAAAATTACAAGAGAGGGAAAAGCTAAGTGGACTAGGAATCCCTGACACAGCATTAGCACTATACCATACGAGGTCAACGAATATCATCAAACCAACATTGAGCATCTATACCTTAACCTATCCATTGACCGTTCGCGGAATGGATAATCAATCTATGAAGGTTACTTCCATCTTATTATTGCTTGCGCCAGAAGAAACACAACAAGAGGTATTGGAAGTATTCAGTTTTCTAAGTAGCTTATTGATTCAAGATATGGATAGCATTCGCATATTTTCATCTGGCAATCAAGATCAGGTGAAGCAGTATTTATCCGACGAATATCGAAAGTTTTTGTTAGAAAAAAACCTATTATAAGAGGAGTGCATCGTGGCATGGCAAATGAAATTTTAAGTAAAAAAAATATAAAGTTAAATCAAGCATTTACTGATAAAGAAGAGGCAATTCGTTTTATCGGAAAGATTCTTGTCGATAATGGATACATTGAGCCAGCATATGTGGAAAAGATGTTAGAAAGAGAACAATTAACCTCTACCTTCATGGGAAATAACGTCGCTATCCCCCATGGTACAGAAGATGCTAGGAGTCTTGTCCAAATGACAGGTCTATCCGTTGTTACAGTGCCTTCTGGGGTTGACTTTGGTAATGGAAATATCGTTAAAGTGTTAATTGGCATTGCTGGAACAGGGGACGATCACTTAGAAATCCTTTCAAATATTGCCATTGTGCTATCCGAAGAGGAAAATATCCAAAAGATAGTAGATGCTGACTCAGAAGAAGAAATTATTGCTATTTTTGCGGAGGTAAACTAAATGTTAGCAGTTCACTTTGGCGCTGGAAATATCGGAAGGGGCTTCATTGGCCTCTTGTTAACACAAGCAAACTACGAAACCATCTTTGTTGATGTCAATACAGAAATTGTTGATGAAATCAATAAGAAGGGCAAATATAATGTTGTTCTAGCAGAGGAAAATAGTAGTACAGTTACCGTTAGTAACGTATCTGCCATTAACAGTGTTACTAATCCAAAAAAAGTAATGGAAGCAATTTGCAAGGCAGATATTGTAACAACTGCAGTTGGTCCAAATATTCTAACCATCATATCCGAGCTCATTGCAAAAGGATTAAGTGAAAGGGCAAAAACAACGAAGCAACCATTAAACCTTATCGCTTGTGAAAATATGGTCGGCGGCAGTTCCTTATTAAAAGAAAAGATATATGGTCACATTTCAGACGAGGAAAAATCCTTGTTTGATGCGTTATATGGATTTCCGAATGCTGCCGTTGACCGAATCGTACCGAATCAGGTAAACAAGGACCCGTTAGAAGTGTCTGTCGAGCCCTATTTTGAATGGGTAGTGGAAAAACCAGCCTTCAAAGGGAATCCACCTAATATTGAGGGCATAACCTATGTACAGGATTTAGAACCTTACATTGAACGAAAACTATTCACGGTAAACACAGGACATGCCGTACCTGCTTATGTAGGAAATGACTTAGGTTATCATACCATTTATGATGCTATGCATGATGAAAAGGTGCAAGAAATGCTCAAGGGTGCATTAGCTGAATCAGGTGAAGCAATCATCCAAACATATGGTTTTGATCGAGAAGAACATCAAGCATACATCGATAAAATTATTGGTCGTTTCATGAATCCGTACATTTCGGATGAAGTAACAAGAGTTGCCCGTGGTCCAATCCGCAAACTGGGAGCCAATGATCGACTAATTCGCCCGGCAAGTTTGTATATGGAAGTAACGTATGGAAAAGAACCAATTTATTTAGCCAAAACCATTGCAACTGTCCTTAAATTTATAAATGAACAAGACGAAGAAGCAGTGAAATTGCAAAAGTTAATTGCCGAACAAGGAATTAAGAAAACCTTAAAAGAAGTTTCTGGACTAGGAGCAGAACATCCTTTAGTAAGTGTGATTTTGAAAGAAATTGGATAGAGATACAGGAACAGATTTCGTGTCCCATCACAATTTCACTGGCAAGAATTTAGTTGGGCAAGGGACCTATCTTTGTGTCCCTTTTTCCAACAACATTTGACTAATTTCAAAAATACTCGGGTTCCTTTAGCATTTCAGCCACAAATCTAGGCATCATTTATCCTATCAAACAAACACCAAAATCTGTTCTCTGCACATATCGTCCAACAACGAATGCTTTAATAAGATTCTTTCAACCCAATTACTCGTATTCTTTTATAATCAGCTATCCAATGGCCATTTTGATGAAGCGTTGTTTGTAGATGGTCTTCCATACCTTTTATAACCTCGTCCTGTATATTCGCAGTCAAACCCCTGAAAAGAGAAGACCCAAACATGTTTAACCAATTTTTTAATCCGTTATCCCCTTCTAAAGGTGTCGACCGATCAAAATGCTGCGCAAAAGTTACGCGGAATCCCGCCTTTTCCATTAAAGAGGTATATTCCCCAATGCTGGCAAAGTACCAAGGAATTCGTTTGGCGCCATCTTTGATTCCTATCTTTTGAAATTGAAGCAGCAAACCATTAATAATTTGTTGAACATTCCCTTTTCCACCAAACTCGGCAATAAATCGGCCATTCGGAGTTAATGCCTTATGTATTGAGGAAAGTACTTTTTCAGGAGCTTGAATCCAGTGCAATGCAGCATTGGAGAAGACGGCATCAAATTCATTTTGGTAGGGCAGACTGCAAGCATCCGCTACTTGAAAAAAGATATCAGGGTATTTCTCCCTTGCTTCGGAAATCATGTTATTGGATTGATCAACACCAACCACTTCACCACCTGCATCTGCAATCAGTTTCGTTAGGTTTCCAGTTCCGCAACCGAGGTCGAGAATCCTTTCCCCATCTTGAGGAGCCAATAAAGCAACAATATCTTCGCCGAACTTGGAGACAAAAGAATGACTTTGATCATATAATTTAGAATTCCATGTATCTTGCATTCTATCTATTTCCTCCCATTTACTTTTTATAATGATATGATAGCGATTTGCATCTATCATCTTTTAGCTTATATTCATGATAGAGTTTTTCTTCTTTTTTTACTAGGATTTTGATGAAAAAACTTAAGAACTATTTTACACATATTTCCCCGCTCAAACTCACAAAACTTTGAGTAGGAACACTTGTTCTAACTGTGTTTTTTTGTTATACTAGCTTTAGATTCACATCTTAGAAAGTCCTCAAAACTGCGAAGGATGTGTTATAATGCCAGTAACAAATGAATTGCTTCTAGAGAATCCCCTGAACGATATCTTATATGACACCGTGAAAGAAAAGCCATCAGACTACAACAATGACCAGCAAAAGCTCCAGGATGATAAAAAAATTAAGCTGCTGAAACGAATACCACTTCATCGCCTGATGGACCTAAAAATAGACTATGCTTTTAAGCAACTTTTCGGAAATGAGAAAAATAAACAAATCACCGTCGTTTTTTTAACCGCCATATTACAGCAAACGGGACGCGAATCCATTAAAGAT
>DAMDKS010000026.1:0-51873 GCA_032085455.1 Oceanobacillus sp. | reverse complement strand
TTTCAATGCCTATTTTTTATTGGATGTCAATCATTATTTTTAGGTAAACTTAAATTTGCCTGACTTTTATTTTTAAATTAAAGACACTAACCTTGCTATTTTTTTCCTGATCTATCTCTATTCATTCCTTATACATAACCTGATGCAGATAAAGTCCTTCTGGTGGAATGGTTTTACCTAGTTTGCTGCGGTCCTTCGCTGCAATTAATGCTGGTATCTCTTCTGGTTCTTTTTTTCCCCTGCCAATGTCCAAAAGCAAGCTCACTATAATTCGAACCATATTGTATAAAAAACCATCTCCATAAAGATAAAAACGGATGCCATCTTCAGTCGCTTCACAGCTCAGCTTATATAATGTTCTGACATGGCTCCCTTTGATTGTTGCTTTTGCAGAGGAAAAGGTTGTAAAGTCATGTGTCCCTTCTAAATAACAGCATGCCTGACGTATTTTTTGAAGGTCTAGCGTATACGGAAAATGATAAGCATATTTTCGCTTAAATATATCTGGTTCCAGCGCTATTCGTACAATGTAATGGTATTCCTTAGCTATAGCGCTAAAACGTGCATGGAATGCCTCTGTGACGTTTTTACAGCTCTTTACGTAGATATCATCTGACAGCAGTGTATTTAAGGCCCGCTTCCAATTTTCATCGGGAATCGAGAGCGGGCTGTCAAAATGAATAACCTGGCCTTCTGCATGTACTCCTGCATCCGTGCGCCCTGCACTCTGAATTCTGATGTGCTCGCCTTTATGAATCTTTTTTAAAGCTTTTTCAATTTCTCCGCCAACGGTCCGCTCCCTGGACTGAATCTGAAAACCTGCAAAATCGGTGCCATCATACGCTAAAGTGCATTTCACCCTTGTCATAAAGCACCCCCTCTTATCCATAAGTTCTCGTAATAAATAAAAGTGCAATAACGATGATAAAAAGAATATAGATACTCCAATCAAGCTTTGTTATCTTTAATTCACGAAGCTTCGAACGGTTCTCCCCGCCCTGGTAGCCGCGTGCTTCCATTGCCATCGCTAATTCTTCTGCCCGTTTAAATGCACTGATAAACAGTGGAACGAGCAGAGGGATAACCGCCTTTACACGCTCTTTAATTGGACCTGTCCGAAAATCAACCCCACGTGACGCTTGTGCCTTAGAAATTTTATCTGTTTCCTGCATTAATGTCGGAATAAAGCGCAGGGAAATAGACATCATCAGAGCAAGCTCATGAACTGGAAATTTAACTTTCTTTAAAGGATGCAGCATATCTTCAATGCCATCTGTTATTTCTATTGGTGTTGTTGTTAAAGTAAGCAAAGAAGTCACAAGGATTAATAGGAAAAAGCGAATAGAAATTGCAAAGCCCTGCAGAATTCCACCTGAATAAAATGTAAACACCCAGAATTCAAAAACAGCCGTTCCTTCTTTCGTAACAAATAAATGCAGCAGGAAGGTAAAAATAATTAAAAACCAGATGGGTGTGAGTCCTTTTAATATAAAACGAACAGGTACCTTACTCACAAACATGCTTGCCAGTGCAAATAAAATTAAAACTCCATAGCTTACAGCATTATTAGCAAAAAATACAATAAAGACAAAGAAAAAGATAACAGTTATTTTCGTACGCGGATCAAGCCGGTGGACAAGTGAATTTCCTGGTACATATTGTCCGATGATTAAGGAGTTATTCATTCGTGTCAGCTCCTTTAATCACCTGTTTAATCGATTGCGCAATTTCAGCAACAGACTGATTTTTAAATGGAATCTTTTTACCGGTTTTTTCCTCAAAACGATTTAAAAACTGGACAGCTTCCGGGACATCAAGCTGTACGCTCTGAAGCGCCTCCTTTTGGCTGAACACCTCTTCAGGAGAGCCTTCCATAAATTTAGTACCTTTATTAAGTATGAAAATATGGTCTGCATATTTTAAGGCATCCTCCATACTGTGTGTAACGAGAACTGTCGTTAAGCTCCGTGTTTTATGCAAATCAGCAAACATATCCATCATTTCCTGCTGCCCTCTTGGATCTAGTCCAGCAGTCGGCTCATCGAGTACGAGTACTTCTGGCTGTACTGCCAGCACGCCTGCAATCGCAACTCTTCTTTTTTGCCCGCCACTTAAATCAAATGGTGAACGCTCGAGCATTTCTTCAGGCAATCCTACCGCCTGGATGACATCTTTTGTTCTTTTTTCAATTTCTTGCTTTGACACACCGAAGTTCTCAGGCCCAAATGCAATATCCTTTGCCACGGTCTCTTCAAACAGCTGATGCTCTGGATATTGAAAAACAACACCAACCTTGCTTCTCAGTTCTTTCATATTTTTAGGCTTTTCTTCATTTGTTAATTTAAAGCTGCCAATCTGAACCTCTCCCTCACTCGGAATAGAGAGTCCATTGAGATGTTGAATCAAGGTGGATTTCCCTGAACCTGTGTGACCAATGATGGCAATAAAAGAGCCTGATGGAATGTGGAAAGAAAGATGATCAATTGCTTTATGCTCAAACGGTGATTTTTTTTGATAGATATATGTTACGTTCTTGAATGTAATGTCCATAGTTCCTCCAACATTTCCTCATGGTTTAAAGGCTCTTGTGACAGCTCGATACCGACACGCTTTAATTCTTCAGCTAAAACAGCAATAAATGGAACATCTAAGCCAATCTCTCTTAATGCATCTCGCTTTGAAAATATCTCTCTCGGCGTTGCTTCTGCCCAAATTTTACCTTGATTCATCACAATGACGCGTTCTGCCTGGGTAACTTCTGCTAAATCATGTGTGATTGCGATAAGCGATAAGCCTTGCTGCTCACTTAACTCAGAGACCGTTTGCATGATTTCCTTTCTTCCTTTTGGATCAAGCATCGCAGTTGCCTCATCTAAAATTAAGACCTGTGGAGAAATTGCTAGTACACCTGCAATCGCAACTCTCTGTTTCTGACCACCAGATAAACGGTGGGGTTCTGTCATCCGGTAATCCTGCATACGAACGGCTTTTAGCGTCTCATCAATCTGCTTCACCATCTCCTCTCGGGGGATCCCGCGGTTTTCCATACCAAAAGCCACATCATCCTGTACAGTCGCACCAACAAATTGATTGTCTGGATTTTGAAAAACCATTCCAACTTCGCGCCGTATATCCCAGATGGTTTCTTCATTTACAGAAATATTATTGATTAAAATTTCTCCTTCTTGCGGAAAGAGTAATCCATTTACCAGCTTTGCGATCGTTGATTTACCCGAACCATTGTGACCAATGATTGCTACAAATTCATTTTCATATATTTTAAAGGATAAATTTTTTAATACCCAAGGCTGCTCTTCGTTATATTTAAAAGAAACATTTTTAAATTCTATCAGAAGCTTTCTCATCTCGTTCCCTCCCCTGCTTCAAAACATGCGCAATCCAAATTCTATGTAATTTAGTATATCGGATGATGGCGTTTAACGCTCTATTGAAATAACGTATTCTTTTTAGGATTCCCGCTGTTTATCGATTTGAAGCACTCTGCTAATCTCTGCAATACTTTCTATGAAAGATTAGAAGCTGGCTGGGATATACTAACTAGCCAAAAGCAGTAAAAAAGGTGACGGGGGCAGGAACACGCACAGGCCCCCACGCATGAACAGCCGTTCCCCGCGCATGCCCCCGCTGTATGCGCGGTAAATCACGAATCATGCGCGGCAAAATCCGAATTGTGCGCGGGTATTTCCATTTCATGCGCGGCAAACTCGCAATGATGCGCGCTGTTTTGTCGAATCCGCGCGGGCCCCTATGCATACCCAAAGCTATGCACGGCAAAAAACGAACCGTGTACTATTTTAGTATAGCTCCAACACTTTTTTCCTTACTTAATGGGTTTTATCCCAGCCCCGCTTCTAAACACCTGCTATACAAAAAAAGGGCTTGGATCCACCTCGAGAGAGATTTGAGTCCTGCCCTTGCCGTTTTTGTTTGATCAAACTAATTCAATGATTGCCATAGGTGCTCCATCACCTTGACGCTCACCTAGTTTAAGTACACGTGTATAGCCGCCTTGTCTCTCTTCATAACGTTTTGCAACATCATCGAAAAGCTTTTGAATCACTTTATTGTCTTCATCTGCTTCCTTGTTATAAAGAAAAGCTGCTGCTTGACGACGTGCATGAAGATCACCGCGTTTGCCTAATGTAATCATTTTATCGACTACAGAACGAAGCTCTTTCGCTTTTGCTTCTGTTACTTCAAGGCGTTCATGAATAATTAAATCAGATGCAAGGTTACGAAGTAGTGCCATACGATGATCTGTTGTACGTCCTAACTTTCTAGCCATGGACGATCCCTCCCTTTCTTAAAAATCTAAAGGTGACTGCTATTATCAGTCGTCATTTCGTAAACCTAGTCCAAGGTCCTCTAGCTTATTCTTCACCTCATCCAAAGATTTACGACCTAAATTACGTACTTTCATCATATCCTCTTCAGACTTCGTTGAGAGTTCTTGAACAGTATTAATACCAGCACGCTTTAAGCAATTATATGATCTAACGGATAGATCAAGTTCTTCAATGGTCATTTCCATTACTTTTTCTTTTTGATCTTCTTCTTTTTCAACCATGATCTCCACATTTTGGGCTTCATCTGTTAGACCTATGAAAATATTAAGATGCTCAGAAATAACCTTAGCACCTAATGAAACTGCTTCTTCAGGACGAATGCTTCCATCCGTAGTAACTTCTAATGTTAATTTATCATAGTTAACAACTTGACCGACACGTGTGTTCTCAACTTGATAAGTCACACGTTCAACTGGTGTGAATATTGAATCGACTGGAATGACTCCAATTGGTTGTTCATCGTGTTTATTCTCTTCAGCTGGGCGATAACCGCGACCACGTTCTGCAGTCATCTTAATGTACAGGCTGCCTTTACTATTAACCGTTGCGATTGGAAGTTCTGGATTCATCACTTCAACGTCACTATCATAGGTTAAATCTGCAGCAGTTACATTAGCCTTGCCCTGGACATCCAGTTCTAATGTTTTTGGTTCATCAGAATAGATTTTAAGTGCAAGCTTCTTTAAATTCAAAATGATTGTTGTTACATCCTCAACCACACCATCAATTGTGGAAAATTCATGTAATGCTCCGTCAATCTGAACTGAAGTAATAGCAGCACCTGGAAGTGAGGATAATAAAATACGACGCAAGGAGTTTCCAAGAGTGGCCCCATATCCACGCTCAAGAGGTTCAACTACGAATTTCCCAGATGTAGCATCATCACTAATTTCAACCGTTTCAATTTTTGGTTTTTCAATTTCTATCATTAAATAAAACCCTCCTTTAAAACGTCGAAACCCCGGCTAGACATTTTAGTCTAACCGAAATTCCTCATAGCTAAGTAGTCGCGCATTTTGCACTACCTGTCTTTCCTTCGTACATTCTATCTATTTTCTTCGTGTTAAGCTTAGCAAATATTTTTTCTGCCATTATAACCCAGTATAGACAGGACGACAAATTCTATACGATTGTTTTATAAAGTCGAGTCTTTGCCGACCTTTAAATAAACAACATGCAATTCATTATACACGACGACGTTTTGGTGGGCGACAACCATTGTGAGGAACCGGTGTTACATCCACAATTGCTGTAACTTCAAGACCTGCTGCTTGAAGAGAACGAATGGCTGCTTCACGGCCTGCTCCTGGTCCTTTAACAGTTACTTCTAGGCTTTTCATACCGTTTTCCACTGCTGTTTTAGCTGCAGTTTCAGCTGCCATCTGTGCGGCAAAAGGAGTAGACTTACGTGATCCTTTAAAACCTAATGCACCAGCAGAACTCCAAGAAATTGCATTACCTTTTTCATCAGTAATTGTTACAATTGTATTATTGAACGTAGAACGGATATGTGCAATTCCACTTTCAACATGTTTTTTAACACGACGTTTACGTGTGCTTGTTTGACGAGACATCTAATATTGTCCTCCTTTCATTCTTACTTCTTCTTATTAGCCATTGTTCTGCGCGGGCCTTTACGTGTACGAGAGTTATTTTTCGTTTTTTGACCACGAACTGGCAATCCACGACGATGACGTAATCCTCTGTATGAACCGATTTCGATGAGACGTTTTACGTTAAGTGATACCTCACGGCGAAGATCTCCCTCGATTGTAAACTGTTCAACAGCTTTACGAATACGACCAAGTTCATCTTCTGTAAGATCACGTACACGAGTGTCTTCAGATACTTCCGCTTCTTTAAGGATTTTTTGTGCAGTTGTTTTGCCAATTCCATAAATATAAGTTAATGAAATGACAATACGTTTGTCACGTGGAATATCAATACCTGCAATACGTGCCATGTTTTAAAGCACCTCCTGTTTTTTAGCCTTGTTTTTGTTTATGCTTTGGATTTTCGCAAATCACCATTACTTTGCCTTTACGTTTAATGACTTTACATTTTTCGCAAATTGGTTTTACAGATGCTCTTACTTTCATCCTTATTACCTCCTTTAATATCGGAGCATTATTTATAACGGTACGTAATTCGACCTCTTGTTAAATCGTACGGAGAAAGTTCAACTGTAACCTTGTCGCCTGGAAGGATACGAATATAGTGCATACGTATTTTCCCAGATACATGTGCTAAAACGGTATGTCCGTTCTCGAGCTCGACATGAAACATTGCGTTAGGCAGTGTTTCTGTTACAGTACCTTCTACTTCAATAACATCATCTTTCGCCATCGTGTTGATCTCCCTTCTTCAAATCAGTCACAAGCTTGGTAAAAGCGTTTAGTTGGCAAATATAAATTTCCCTGTTGTGACTTAGACCAGTTTCTAGAAGGCTGTTTGGACTTCTGGAGATGTAAGTCCTAAGCTCTATATGGAAGAGGAGTTCTTCCATCACTTATTGCTTTTTGTTCTCCATCAGCTAATAAGACGTACCGATCATCCACAACTTCTTTACCGACTGCGTATTGATCCGCCTCACGTCCTCGAACGATACGAACGATTGGACTTAATTCAGTATAGATCAGTTTCACCAAATATACACACCTTCACACAGGCTGTTTTTTACTTTCCAAATGCGTGAGTCTTTCATTCGTTACATGATTTTTGCTATTCGTATTAGAAGCAACTCATCTGTTGTTACGCCATTCATTATAACTTTTCAGAAACAGAAATGCATCTTTCTGACTTGACTTTCGAGTTATAATCTTATTTTCCCAACTTCGAACGAATCTCTTGGAATACATCATTGATGTCTTGATCACCATTTACACGGACAAGATGCCCTTTGTTTTGATAAAAGTCGAGTAATGGCTGCATTTGCTCGATATTAACAGCTAGACGATTTTTCACCGTTTCCGGTTTATCATCATCACGCTGAGTTAATGGTGTACCATCCTTATCACAAATTCCTTCAACCTTTGGTGGATTGAATGCAACATGATAAGCAGTTCCACAAATCGGGCAAATTCTTCGACCGGATAAACGCTCCACTAATTTTTCCTCAGGAACATCTACATGCAATACAGAGCTAATCGATTCGTTTAATTCTGTCAGTAGCTGTTCTAAGCTTTTTGCTTGTGCAATCGTTCTTGGAAATCCATCCAAGAGAAAGCCATTCTTACAGTCATCCTTCATTAAACGTTCTCTTACAATTCCAATGGTTACTTCATCCGGTACAAGTGCACCCTGATCCATGAATGCTTTCGCTTTCTTGCCCAGGTCTGTACCTTCTTTAATAGCTAATCGGAACATATCCCCTGTTGAAATATGAGGGATGTCATATTCTTCTTTTATTTTCTCCGCCTGGGTACCTTTTCCGGCACCAGGTAAACCCATTAAAATTAAATTCAACATTATCCCCTCGCTTTTAGGTGACATAAGAATTATTTAATAAACCCTTTGTAGTGTCGTTTTACCAACTGTCCTTCAAGCTGCTTCATCGTCTGTAATGCCACACCTACAACAATTAGTAAGCTTGTGCCGCCAATTTGTATGGATTGTGGCAGATTTGCAAGACTTCCTAAAATAATTGGCAAAACAGCAACTGCCGCTAAGAAAAGCGATCCTACAAATGTTAGTCGCTTTAACACACGTGTAAGATACATCTCTGTATTATGTCCAGGGCGAATTCCTGGAATATATCCACCTTGTTTCTGCAGATTCTCCGCCATTTGTTCAGGATTTACTTGAACAAATGTGTAGAAATAAGTGAACGCAATAATTAACGCGAAATAAATCACCATTCCAATTGGCTGTGTGTAATCAAATATATTTTGAATCACTGCAGCAACTGAATTCCCTTCAAAAAAGCTGGCAACAGTGCTTGGAGCAACCATAAAAGCAATTGCAAAAATTACAGGGATAACTCCTGCAGCATTGACCTTAATTGGTAAATGCGTTGACTGACCGCCAACCGGTGAACGATTCACTAATTTTTTTGCATATTGTACTGGGATTTTACGTAATGCCTGGTTGACATAAATAACTCCTACAACAACTGCAACTACTACTAAAGCAATAAGTGCTACGATAATAATGTTGATGAATAGCTCATCGCCGGGGTTCACGAAATACTGGCTGAAAAGCTGGCCGACTCCGTTAGGTACAGCTGCAACGATACCTGCAAAAATCAGAATTGAAATACCATTTCCAACTCCATTTGCAGTAATCTGTTCACCTAACCACATTAAGAATGCTGTTCCAGCAGTTAGAGTAATTGCTATAATTAAGAACTTCATAACGTTCGGATCTTCGATTAATAAGCCACCTGCCATTGCGTTGAAACCTACAGACATAGCAAGCGCTTGGACAAACGCAAGTACGATTGTACCATAGCGAGTAACCTGTGCAATTTTCTTACGGCCCATTTCTCCTTGCTTTTTCCACTCAGTAAATTTCGGAACAACATCCATTTGCAATAGCTGCATAATGATGGATGCAGTAATGTAAGGCATAATCCCCATTGCAAAAATGGAGAAGTTTTGTAGTGCTCCCCCACCAAACGTATTTAGAAATCCAAACACATTTTGCTGGTTATTGATAAAATCAATTGCTGACCTTTCCGTAAATGGAACGGGAATAAAAGTGCCTAGACGAAAAATAATTAACATACCTAATGTGAAAAGTATTTTCCGCCTAATATCAGCTACGCGCCAAAAATTGGAGATTGTGCGAAACATTAAATCACCTCAGTCTTACCGCCCGCATTCTCGATTGCATCTTTCGCTTGTGCAGAGAACTTATGAGCTTTTACTGTTAGTTTCTTTTCGATAGCGCCTTTACCAAGTATCTTAATACCTGCATTTAATTTGCTTACGACACCTACTTCTAGTAATAGCTCTGGAGTAACCTCAGTGCCTTCTTCAAAACGATTCAATGTATCCAAGTTAACAATCGCATATTCTTTACGATTGATATTTGTAAAGCCACGTTTAGGTAAACGTTGGAATAGAGGCATTTGTCCACCTTCAAAGCCTGGACGCACACCGCCGCCTGAACGAGCTTTTTGCCCTTTATGTCCACGGCCAGAAGTTTTTCCATTACCTGAAGACATACCACGTCCTACACGGTTTCTTTCCTTACGTGTACCTTCGTTTGCCTTTAATTCATGAAGTTTCATCGGAGCACCTCCTTATTTATAGAAATTCTTACGCTTCTTTAACGTCTAGTAAGTGGGATACTTTATTAATCATACCACGATTTACTGGTGTATCTTCAAGTACCACTGTTTGACGGATCTTTTTTAATCCGAGTGCCTCAACAGTTCTGCGTTGTACGTCAGTTCCGCCAATAACACTGCGTTTGAGGGTGATTTCTAATTTGTTAGACATATTGTTTCCCTCCTTATCCTAACAGTTCTTCAACAGACTTTCCACGTAGTTTTGCTACTTCTTCTGCTGTTTTCAAGTTTTCCAAGCCATTGATTGTTGCACGAATCATGTTGATTGGAGTATTCGCTCCAAGTGATTTTGTCAGAATATCACCAACACCTGCGAGTTCAAGAATCGCACGAACTGGTCCGCCAGAAATAACTCCGGTACCTTCCGCAGCTGGTTTCATCAATACATTACCAGAACCAAAGCGACCAATAATTTCATGAGGGATAGTTGTTCCAACGATTGGTACAAGAATTAAGTTTTTCTTCGCATCATCTACAGCCTTTTTGATTGCTTCAGGTACTTCCTGTGCTTTACCAGTACCGAAACCTACATAGCCGTTCTTGTCTCCAACAACAACTAATGCAGCAAAACGCATGCGACGTCCACCCTTAACCACTTTAGAAACGCGATTGATCGTCACAACACGTTCTTCCAAATCTAATTTGTTCGGATCGATGTTTATATTCATTTATACGGTAACCTCCTTTAACAATTAAAATTCAAGACCTGCTTCTCTAGCAGCCTCTGCTAATGCTTGCACACGTCCATGATATAAATAACCTCCACGGTCAAATACAACTTGTTTGTAGCCTTTATCTTGTGCACGTTTAGCGACTAATTCTCCAACTTTCTTAGCTGCTTCAACGTTACCACCGCTCGTTTCTTTTAGCTCTTTATCATTTGTAGAAGCGCTAGAAACGGTAACATGATTTACATCATCAATTAATTGTGCATAAATATGCTTATTTGAACGATATACGTTAAGACGTGGACATTCAGCGGTTCCAGATAAGTTTCTGCGTACACGTGCATGTCTTCTCTCACGCATTGCATTTCTGTCAGGTTTTGTGATCATCTATGTCACTCCTTTCTCGCCTAACTAATCTTACTTAGCAGTTTTACCTTCTTTACGGCGCACATATTCGCCAGCATAGCGGATCCCTTTACCTTTATAAGGTTCAGGAGGTCTAATTGCGCGAATGTTTGCTGCTATAGCACCTACTAATTCTTTATCGATACCTTTTACCGTTAATTGTGTATTCTTTGGAACATCAATTTCGATTCCATCAATTGGATCAATTTCAACAGGATGTGAATAACCAGCGTTTACGACAAGTTTATCTCCTTGTTTTTGTGCACGGTAACCAACACCACTGATTTCTAATGATTTTTCGAATCCTTTTGTAACACCTTCAACCATGTTCCCGATCATTGTACGCGTTGTTCCGTGTAATGAACGGTGCTCTTTGTGGTCGCTTGGACGTGATACATTTATTTGATTGTCTTCTATTGCAATCGTCATATCCTTGTGAAGCTCTCTTGAAAGTTCACCCTTAGGACCTTTCACTGTCATCTTGTTGCCCTCAAGTTTAACTTCTACTCCAGCTGGAATTTCGACTGGTTTTAGTCCGATACGAGACATTACTTACACCTCCTCGATTTTAAGAAATATTACCAAACATACGCTAGTACTTCGCCACCAACGGATTGCTGACGTGCTTCTTTATCTGAGAGCACACCTTTTGATGTAGAGACGATAGCAATGCCTAAACCGTTCAGTACGCGTGGTACCTCATCTGCTTTTGCATAAACGCGCAGGCCTGGTTTACTGATTCGTTTAATACCTGTAATTACTTGACCTTCATTTGTACCGTACTTAAGGAAAATACGCAGAACACCTTGTTTATTGTCTTCAATAAACTCATAATCCTTAACGAACCCTTCACGTTTAAGGATATCCGCGATTTCTTTTTTTATCTTTGAAGCAGGAAGTTCCAGCTTTTCATGTTTTACATTATTTGCATTACGAATACGAGTCAGCATATCTGCGATTGGATCTGTCATAACCATTAATCATTACCTCCTTCCCAAATCGGGGTTTACCAGCTTGCTTTTTTGACGCCAGGAATTTGACCTTTATAGGCAAGTTCTCGGAAACAAATACGGCAAAGTTTAAATTTACGAATTACAGAATGTGGACGACCACAACGTTCACAGCGAGTATATTCTTGTACTTTATACTTTTGCTTGCGTTGCTGCTTTGCAATCATTGATTTTTTAGCCACAAATTTCCCTCCTTATTTCTCAGGATTACTTTTGGAAAGGCATGCCTAGCCCGGCTAAGAGTTCACGAGCTTCTTCGTCTGTGTTAGCAGTTGTAACAATAACGATGTCTAAGCCACGTACTTTACTTACCTTATCGTAATTAATCTCTGGGAAAATTAATTGTTCTTTAACTCCTAATGTGTAGTTGCCACGACCATCAAAAGCTTTCTTTGAAATTCCACGGAAGTCACGTACACGTGGCAATGAAACTGAAACGAGCTTTTGAAAGAATTCATACATACGTTCACCGCGAAGAGTTACTTTGGCACCGATTGGCATACCTTCACGTAAACGGAAACCAGCAATTGATTTCTTTGCACGAGTGATTAGTGGTTTCTGACCAGAAATTAAAGCTAATTCTTCAACAGCATTATCCAATGCTTTTGAATTTTGTACTGCATCGCCAACACCCATGTTGATCACAATCTTTTCAACTTTAGGTACCTGCATTACAGATTTATAGTCAAATTTATTCATTAAAGATGGAGTAACTTCATCTTGATATCTTTGTTTTAATTCATTCATCATGGCGCCCTCCTTTCACCTAAAACTTATTTATCTAATGCTTCACCGGATTTTTTTGCAATACGGATTTTCTTGCCGTCACGTACTTCGTAACCAACTCTTGTTGGTTCACCGGATTTAGGGTCGATTGGCAATACGTTGGACACGTGAATTGCACCTTCCTGATTTAAAATTCCACCTTGCGGATTTTCCTGAGAAGGCTTTGCGTGCTTCTGAACCATATTGACTCCTTCAACAAGGACACGGTCTTGCTTCGGATACGCTTCTAACACGGTACCTGTCTTACCGCGGTCTTTACCGGATAACACTTTAACTTTATCACCTTTTTTTACATGCATGCTTGACGCACCTCCTTGGGTAAAAAAATTCACTTATAATACTTCTGGAGCTAGAGATACGATTTTCATGAATTTTGCATCACGTAATTCACGTGCGACTGGTCCAAAGATACGAGTACCTCTTGGGCTTTGATCATCACGAATAATTACAGCAGCATTTTCATCAAAACGAATATACGAACCATCTTTACGACGTGCACCAGATTTTGAGCGAACGATGACAGCTTTTACAACTTCGCCTTTTTTGACAACGCCGCCTGGTGTTGCTTTTTTCACTGAGCAAACAACTACATCGCCAATATTAGCAGTCTTACGTCCAGAACCACCTAATACTTTGATCGTTAATAGTTCACGAGCACCAGAGTTATCTGCAACTTTTAAACGACTTTCTTGTTGAATCATAACACTGTTACCTCCCTTCGGACCTGTTCCGAATCAACTTTAATTATATAATTACCGCTTCTTCTGTAATTTCGACTAGGCGAAAACGTTTTGTAGCTGAAAGCGGACGAGTTTCCATAATACGAACGATATCGCCAGCTTTGGCTTGGTTATTCTCATCATGTGCCTTAAACTTCTTAGAATATTTCACACGTTTACCGTATAGCTTATGGAATTTATATGTTTCAACTAAAACAGTAATTGTTTTGTCCATTTTGTCAGACACGACACGACCTGTGTATACTTTACGATTATTACGTTCAGACATACCTTAGGCAGCCTCCTCTCTTCGATCAGTTATTTACGTTTAATTCACGTTGACGAACTACAGTTTTCATACGAGCAATTGCTTTACGCACTTCACGGATGCGTGCAGTATTTTCCAACTGACCAGTTGCAAGCTGGAAGCGTAAATTAAATAATTCCTCTTTTAATGATTTTACCTTTTCTTCAATTTCGGCAGTGGTTAGTTCTCTGATATCTTTAGCCTTCATTGATTTCACCACCAATTTCTTCACGTTTTACAAATTTAGTTTTAATCGGCAGTTTGTGAGCAGCAAGTCTTAACGCTTCACGAGCAACCTCTTCTTCTACTCCTGCGATTTCAAACATAATTTTTCCAGGTTTTACTACTGATACCCAGCCTTCTGGAGCACCTTTACCTGAACCCATACGAACTTCTAATGGTTTTGCAGTATAAGGTTTGTCTGGGAATATTTTTATCCAAACTTTACCGCCACGTTTCATGAAACGAGTCATTGCAATACGGGCAGCTTCAATTTGACGACTTGTGATCCAAGAAGCTTCTACAGCTTGAAGGCCGTAATCTCCGAAAGAAACCGTTGTACCGCCCTTCGCTTGACCTCTCATTTTACCACGGTGTTGTCTACGATATTTTACACGTTTAGGCATTAACATAGAAAGTGCCCCCTTCCTTATTTGTCTTTTTTAGTTGGAAGGACTTCCCCACGATAGATCCACACTTTAACGCCAAGTTTACCATACGTAGTATCAGCTTCCGCTGTACCATAGTCGATATCAGCACGTAATGTGTGTAGTGGTACTGTTCCTTCACTGTAATGTTCTGCACGAGCGATGTCTGCACCGCCTAGACGTCCAGAAACTTGTGTTTTAATTCCTTTTGCTCCTCCACGCATAGCACGTTGAATGGTTTGCTTTTGAGCACGACGGAATGAAATACGATTTTCTAACTGGCGAGCGATGCTGTCAGCAACTAATTTTGCATTAACATCAACCTTTTTGATTTCCACAATATTAATATGAACTCTTTTACCAGTTAATTTATTTAAATTCTTACGTAAAGCTTCAACTTCAGAACCGCCTTTACCGATTACCATACCTGGTTTGCCAGTATGAATAGTAATATTTACACGATTAGCTGCACGTTCAATTTCGATAGAGGAAACAGCAGCAATACTCAAGCGGTTTTCAAGATATTCTCTGATTTTGATATCTTCATGTAGTAAGTCTGCATAGTCTTTGCCTGCATACCATCTAGACTCCCAGTCCTTAATGATTCCTACGCGAAGACCTGTTGGATTCACTTTTTGACCCACTAACTATCCCTCCTTCTTTTCTGTTACCACAACTGTAATGTGGCTTGTGCGTTTGTTAATTTTACTTGCCCGTCCTTGTGCACGTGGACGGAAACGTTTCAATGTAGCACCTTCGTTAACATATGCTTCAGAAATCACCAGATTATCTGTATCCATTTCGTAATTATGCTCTGCGTTTGCGATAGCAGATTTCAATACTTTCTCTACGACTGGAGAAGCACCACGTTGTGTGTGGTTAAGTATTGCAATTGCTTCTGCAACGTCTTTTCCTCGAATTAAATCAACGACTAAACGTACCTTGCGAGGAGCAATACGAACCGATTTTGCAATGGCTTTAGCTTGCATCTTTAGTGCCTCCTCTCATTTTAGCGTTTTGTTTTCTTATCGTCGCCAGAATGTCCTCTAAACGTACGGGTTGGTGCGAATTCACCTAATTTATGCCCAACCATATCTTCTGTTACATAAACTGGTACATGTTTTCGTCCATCATGTACTGCGATTGTATGACCCACAAAAGTTGGGAAAATTGTAGAACGACGGGACCAAGTTTTAATAACCTGTTTCTTATCGCCTTCGTTTAGTTTATCAACTTTTGCTAATAAATGATCATCTGCGAAAGGTCCTTTTTTCAAACTACGACCCATGGATAAACCTCCTTCCAGAGTTCAAGAGACGGGTTTATTCGTTTCCCGTCCTATGTTCAATTTTTATTTTTTACGACTTCGAACAATATATTTATCAGACGGTTTGTTGCGTTTACGAGTCTTATAGCCAAGTGTTGGTTTGCCCCAAGGAGACATTGGTGATTTACGTCCAATTGGTGCACGTCCTTCACCACCACCATGCGGGTGATCATTCGGGTTCATAACAGATCCGCGAACAGTTGGGCGATTGCCTAACCAGCGTGAACGGCCAGCTTTACCAACACGAATAAGTTCATGTTCAATATTTCCAACTTGGCCAATTGTTGCCCGGCAGCTTGTTAGGATTAAACGAACTTCTCCCGATGCCAAACGAACGAGTGTGTACTTTCCTTCACGTCCAAGAATTTGTGCTTCTGCACCAGCAGAACGAGCTAATTGACCACCGCGTCCTGGTTTCAATTCAATGTTATGGATAATTGTACCTACTGGAATGTTTGCAAGTGGAAGTGCGTTGCCTGGTTTAATGTCTGCTTCAACACCTGATTCAATTTCTTGTCCTAATTTAATTCCTTTAGGAGCTAAAATATAACGTTTCTCTCCATCAGCATAATGGATTAATGCAATATTTGCTGTACGGTTTGGATCGTATTCAATTGTAGCAACGCGTCCTGGTATACCATCTTTATCGCGTTTGAAGTCGATTATACGGTATTGACGCTTGTGACCGCCGCCGTGATGACGAACTGTTAATCTACCTTGGTTATTACGGCCAGCACGTTTTGCCAGCGGAGCTAACAAGGATTTTTCTGGAGTATCCGTAGTAATCTCTGCAAAGTCTAATACAGACATATTACGTCTACCATTTGAAGTTGGTTTGAACTTCTTAATCGCCATCTTTTTCCCTCCTTCTCATTTATTTATTCTTAGCCTTCAAAGAAATCTAGTTCTTTACTGTCTTCTGAAAGCTGTACGATAGCTTTTTTACGATCTGCGCGGTATCCGCCATATCGTCCCATTCTTTTAAATTTACCTTTTAGGTTATAGGTGTTCACTTTTACTACATTCACACCAAAAACTAATTCTACAGCGTCTTTAATTTCTGTCTTATTAGCTTTAGGGTTCACTTCGAAAGTATATTTCTTTTCTGCCATTAAATCAGCACTGTTCTCTGTAATGACAGGGCGCTTTATAATATCACGTGCTTCCTTCATTATGCAAGCACCTCCCCTGCTTTTTCGACCGCTTCCTTAGAAATAATCAGCTTGTCATACGATAGCAAGTCTAATACATTCAACTCTTCTACAGCTAATACTTTAACTGATTGAAGGTTGTTTGCTGAACGAATAACTGTTGCATCTTTATCAGCAGTCACAATTAATGCTTTGTCTCCTACCTCTAGTCCTTCAAGTAAATTAACGATTTCCTTTGTTTTTGGAGCATCGATTGCGAGTGTCTCTAAAACAAAGATACCTTCTTCCTTCACTTTAGAAGATAATGCAGATTTAAGTGCTAAACGACGTACTTTCTTCGGCAATTTGTAACTGTAGCTGCGTGGTGTTGGGCCAAACACTACTCCGCCGCCAACCCATTGCGGTGAACGGATAGAGCCTTGACGCGCACGACCAGTACCTTTTTGGCGCCATGGCTTGCGGCCGCCGCCACGAACTTCAGAGCGGTTTTTAACAGCATGTGTGCCTTGGCGAACAGATGCGCGCTGCATAACTACTGCTTCATGCAATACATGCGTGTTTGGTTCAATGCCAAATACAGCTTCGTTTAGTTCGACCTCTCCTGCATTACTTCCATCTTGTTTATAAAGTGCTACTTTAGGCATGACAATTCCTCCCTTCTTTTAATGATTAATTACCTTTTAACGCACTTGTAATTTTAACGTAAGATTTTTTTGAGCCTGGAACATTCCCTTTAACGAGAAGTAGATTTCTTTCAGCATCTACACTTACTACTTCAAGGTTTTGGATAGTTACGATTTCACTTCCCATTTGTCCTGGCAGTTTCTTTCCTTTGAATACACGAGCAGGGTCTGCAGCCATAGCCATAGCTCCTGAACCTCTGTGGTAATGAGAACCATGTCCCATTGGTCCGCGCGCTTGGTTATGACGCTTGATTGATCCTTGGAAACCTTTCCCTTTAGAAGTTCCTGTTACATCAATCTTGTCTCCAGCTTGGAAAACATCAACGCTAATTTCTTGACCAACTTCATATTCGCCAACATTAGCGTTACGGATTTCACGAACGTAGCGCTTAGGGCTAGTGCTCGCTTTTTCAGCATGACCTTTTTCCGCTTTGTTTGTACGTGATTCTTTCTTATCAGCAAATCCTAATTGAATTGCTTCATATCCGTCATTTTCTAACGTTCTTTTTTGTAATACGACGTTCGGCTCAGCTTGAATAACTGTTACAGGTACTAACTCACCATTTTCAGAGAATAGCTGAGTCATGCCGATTTTACGTCCTAAGATTCCTTTCGTCATCCGTTACACCTCCTATAATAAACCTATATTTTATAATTTAATTTCAATATCCACACCAGATGGCAGATCAAGTCTCATCAACGAATCTACTGTTTTTGGTGTTGGGTTCACAATGTCGATTAAGCGTTTATGTGTACGCATTTCGAATTGTTCACGTGAATCCTTGTATTTATGCACCGCACGCAACACTGTATATACATTCTTCTCTGTTGGCAACGGAATTGGTCCAGATACATTTGCTCCTGAACGTTTTGCAGTTTCAACAATTTTTTCAGCAGATTGATCTAAAACGCGGTGATCATATGCTTTTAAACGGATTCTAATTTTTTCTTTTGCCATTATTTTCCCTCCTTCGCCCATATTATTATAGACATTCTCCGTGAAAATTTCTTAGCACAGCGCCATGGCAAAGCGGCCGGGTGTGCCAACAACCTTCCACATCATCGCCTTTTCGACCAACATTCATAGTATATAGAAAAACACTGGTCTTTGCAATCTTTTATTGTATCCCATTCAATTGCACATCTACATATTATACGCATGTTTCACTTGAATTGCAAGGCTTTATCGAGGTTTTTTATAAGTTTTTTTAGTAATAATGCATATCTTTTTAGATATGAAGCAATAAATACATTTCGTTACCATCTAAACGTTTTTCATTTTCGTTCACACAAAAAGAGCAACGAATAAAACCGCTGCTCTTTTTATCATCAAATTTAATTACTTAGTGATTGTAGAAACAACGCCTGATCCTACTGTACGGCCACCTTCACGGATTGAGAAGCGAGTTCCTTCTTCAATAGCGATTGGTGAAATTAATTCTACAGACATTTCAACGTTATCTCCTGGCATTACCATTTCCACGCCAGCTGGAAGTTCAATTACTCCGGTTACGTCAGTTGTACGGAAGTAGAACTGAGGGCGATAGTTAGCAAAGAATGGAGTATGACGTCCACCTTCTTCTTTTGATAACACATAAACTTCAGCTTTAAAAGTTGTATGTGGAGTGATTGTACCAGGTTTTGCCAGCACTTGTCCGCGGTTAACATCTTCACGGGCTACCCCACGAAGTAAAGCACCGATGTTGTCTCCAGCTTCTGCATAGTCAAGAAGCTTACGGAACATTTCAACACCTGTAACAGTTGTTTTGCTTGGAGCTTCAGCAAGACCAATGATTTCAACTTCATCTCCAACTTTAACTTGACCGCGTTCAACACGTCCAGTTGCAACTGTACCACGACCAGTGATTGAGAATACGTCCTCAACTGGCATCATGAATGGCTTATCTGTATCACGCTCTGGGCTTGGAATATATTCGTCAACTGCTTTCATAAGTTCAACGATTTTTTCTTCATATTCTGCAACACCTTCTAGCGCTTTAAGAGCAGAACCTGCGATTACTGGTACATCATCACCTGGGAAGTCGTACTCAGTTAGTAAATCACGAACTTCCATTTCTACTAATTCAAGAAGTTCTTCATCGTCTACCATATCTACTTTATTTAAGAATACTACGAATGCAGGTACCCCAACATTACGTGAAAGTAGGATGTGCTCACGAGTTTGTGGCATTGGACCATCAGCAGCAGATACTACCAGGATAGCTCCATCCATTTGTGCAGCACCAGTGATCATATTTTTAACATAGTCCGCGTGACCAGGACAGTCAACGTGCGCATAGTGGCGAGTTTCAGTTTCATACTCTACGTGAGAAGTAGCGATTGTAATACCGCGTTCTTTTTCTTCTGGTGCGTTGTCAATTTGATCATAGCCTCTTGCATCACCGTCACCGTTTACTTTTGCCATTACAGTTGTAATTGCAGCAGTTAAAGTTGTTTTACCATGGTCAACGTGTCCAAGAGTCCCAACGTTAACGTGCTGCTTGGAGCGGTCGAATTTTTCTTTAGCCATTTATAGTTCCTCCTTTAAATAAATAAACTTTTTTTATTAAAATAATATATGTTTAACTAAGGAATAATAAATTATTTTATATTTCTTAGTCTTCACTAAATGTTATACGTTAGTTCGAGAAAAAAATCAATTATTCTCCAGCATTTTTCTGAATAATTTCTTCAGAGATGCTCTTAGGCACTTCTTCATAATGATCGAATGTCATTGTGTAAGTACCACGGCCCTGTGTGTTTGAACGTAATGCTGTTGCATATCCAAACATCTCAGATAGAGGTACAAAGCCTTTAACAAGCTGTGCATTACCACGAGCTTCCATACCTTCAATACGTCCACGACGTGAAGTTACGTCACCCATGATATCTCCCATATACTCCTCTGGGATAACAATTTCAACACGCATCATTGGTTCAAGAAGAACTGGGTTACATTTGTTCTTCGCTGCCTTTAATGCCATTGAAGCTGCAACCTTAAACGCCATCTCATTCGAGTCAACATCATGATAGCTTCCATCATATAGTGTTGCCTTTACATCAATTAGCGGGTAACCAGCTAGAACACCATTTTCAAGTGAATCTTTAATCCCTTGCTCAACAGATGGAATGTATTCGCGAGGAACAACCCCACCAACAATAGCATTTGTAAATTCAAAGCCAGCGCCTTCTTCGTTCGGTTCGAATTTAACCCAAACATGTCCGTATTGTCCACGACCACCAGATTGACGAACGAACTTCCCTTCAACTTCAGCACTTTGGCGGAAAGTTTCACGATACGCAACCTGAGGAGCGCCAACATTTGCTTCAACTTTAAATTCACGTTTCAAACGGTCAACGATGATATCAAGGTGAAGTTCACCCATACCGGAAATAATTGTTTGACCAGTTTCTGTGTTTGTTTCTGTTTTGAAGGTTGGATCTTCTTCAGCAAGCTTTGCTAAAGCGGTACCCATCTTATCCTGGTCAGCTTTTGTTTTTGGTTCAATAGCAACCGAGATAACTGGCGCAGGGAATTCCATTGATTCTAAGATAACTAAGTTCTTTTCATCACATAGTGTATCCCCTGTTGAAGTATCCTTCAAGCCAACTGCTGCTGCAATTTCACCAGCATATGCTATAGAAATCTCCTGACGGGAGTTAGCATGCATTTGCAGGATACGTCCTACACGTTCACGCTTATCCTTAACAGAGTTCTTAACATATGATCCTGCATGTAATTGACCTGAGTAAACACGGAAGAAAGTAAGCTTACCAACAAATGGATCCGTCATTACTTTAAATGCTAATGCTGAGAATGGTGCATTATCATCTGATTCACGTGTTACTTCCTCACCCGTTTCTGGTACAATCCCTTCAATTGCTGCAACATCTGTTGGAGCTGGAAGATAGTCGATTACACCATTAAGAAGTAATTGAACACCTTTATTTTTGAATGCTGAACCACAGAATACAGGGTAGAATTCTACAGCTAAAGTCGCTTTACGAATTGCTATTTTCAATTCTTCCTCTGTGATTTCTTCACCTTCCAGATATTTCATCATTAGGTCTTCATCAGCTTCTGCAACTGCTTCAATTAATTCTGCACGCAGTTCTTCTGCTTGATCTTGTAATTCAGCCGGGATTTCCCGGGCTTCATCTACAGTACCTAAATCATCTGTATAGAAGTGAGCTTCCATCTTAATTAAATCAATAATACCGTTAAACTGGTCTTCTGCACCAATAGGTATTTGTATCGGATGTGCATTTGCTCCTAAACGATCTCTTAGTGTATTCGTTGCGTAAAGGAAATCTGCACCCGTTTTATCCATTTTATTAATAAACACAATTCTTGGTACACCGTATGTTGTCGCTTGACGCCATACAGTTTCCGTTTGTGGTTCTACTCCAGATTGTGCATCCAGAACTGTAACTGCACCATCAAGTACCCTTAGGGAACGTTCAACTTCTACTGTGAAGTCTACGTGTCCCGGTGTATCAATGATGTTGATCCGATGGTTCTTCCATTGAGCTGTAGTAGCAGCAGATGTAATTGTAATACCACGTTCCTGCTCTTGCTCCATCCAGTCCATTTGCGAAGCACCTTCATGTGTTTCACCAATCTTATGAATACGTCCTGTGTAGAAAAGAATACGCTCAGTAGTAGTGGTCTTACCTGCGTCGATATGCGCCATAATTCCAATATTCCGCGTCTTTTCCAAGGAGAACTCTCTAGCCATGTATTCTTCTCCTTCCTTTTAAGAGCTATAATTAGTTTAATTTTACCAACGGTAGTGAGCGAATGCTTTGTTCGCTTCTGCCATTTTATGCATTTCTTCACGGCGTTTAACAGAAGCACCTGTGTTATTAGAAGCATCAATAATTTCATTAGCAAGTCTTTCTTCCATTGTTTTCTCCCCACGAAGTCGTGAGTAGTTAACAAGGTAGCGTAAACCTAACGCTTGACGACGTTCAGGGCGAACTTCAACTGGAACTTGATAGTTGGATCCCCCAACACGGCGAGCGCGCACTTCAAGTACAGGCATAACATTCTTCATTGCTTGTTCGAAAACTTCCATTGGATCTTGTCCAGTGCGTTCCCCAATTAACGTGAATGCTTTATAAAGAATTTTTTGTGCTATACCTCTTTTACCATCAACCATGATTTGATTGATTAAGCGAGTCACTAATTTAGAATTATAAAGTGGATCTGGTAAGACATCGCGCTTAGGTACTGGTCCTTTACGTGGCATATGTCCTCCTCCTTTCTCAAATCTCATCTCTTATTTAATAAGGCTATTTTGCTTTTGGTTTCTTTGCACCATATTTAGAACGGCCTTGCATGCGTCCCTCTACTCCAGCGGTATCAAGTGCACCACGAACGATATGGTAACGTACCCCAGGCAGGTCTTTTACACGACCACCACGAAGCAATACAACACTGTGTTCTTGTAGATTGTGTCCAATTCCTGGAATATATGCAGTAACTTCCATATTATTAGATAAACGAACACGCGCATACTTACGTAGAGCTGAGTTCGGTTTCTTAGGAGTTAGTGTACCAACACGAGTACATACACCACGTTTTTGTGGAGAGTTTTGATTTGTAAGCTGCTTTTTAAAGCTGTTATACCCTCTGTTAAGAGCTGGAGAGTCATACTTTTTCGGCTTGCTTACGCGTCCTTTACGAATTAATTGATTAATTGTAGGCATTTAGTTATCCTCCCTTCTTAAAATTAAGTTCAAATCATAAGTTGTAATCCGCCATTTACTAGCTAAATGTAATGCCACACATCCAGGTGGTTCATAATAAGATAAAAAAGAATGCTTCAGCATATTTTCATACACTAAAACGTCTATTTCCGGACTGCTACTATCGAAGCACCAACTTCAACACCAGCAGCTTTTCCCAGCTTTTTCATTGAATCCACCCGCTGACAAGGTATTTCTAGCTCCTCGGCTAAATCAGCAACCTTTTGCGTGATATGCTTATCAGCATCAGCAGCAATAAAAACTTCACTTATTTCACCATTATGGATGGCTTTAAGTGTTTGCTTCGTTCCAATAATTAATCGATTTTTAATTTGCGTTACTTTTTCATAAGACATCTTTCATCCTCCAAAGCAACAATTATAATCGGAAGCACCTTGAATATAGTAACACTCTCGTTTTTTAATGTCAATATATTATTGTTATTTTTTTGGTGCTCCCGATTACTTTTCAGATTGTATATTTCAAATTTATCACTCGTTCTGAATCCAGCAGTTAGGCAATGAGCGCAGCTTGTACGTTGCTGAACGGGCACTTTCGCCTTTGTTCGTCTGGCTCCAGCGCCCAGCAACTAGCAAGCTTCACACTTCTCCACTACGATAAGTCAACATCGGTTCGTACCTCACCGTGTTTCCTTTATCTCATTGCGAAGTGCTCCAGCTTGTACGTTGCTGAACGGGCGCTTTCGCCTTTGTTTAGTTTCTACTGGACGGATTCGGTTTCTTCTTCTGCTAATTCGGCTTCTGGAAGATCCAATCCTGCTTCGATTGTGCGGTATTGCTGCATTCCTGTACCTGCTGGAACGAGCTTGCCGATAATTACATTCTCCTTCAGACCGAGTAAGTCATCACGTTTTCCTTTAATTGCAGCATCTGTAAGAACTCTTGTTGTTTCTTGGAAAGATGCCGCTGATAAGAAGGAGTCTGTTTCAAGTGATGCTTTCGTAATTCCTAATAGAACGGCTCTCCCGATTGCCGGGTTGCCTCCTTTTAAGAGGACTGGCTGGTTTATTTCCTTAAATTGATGTAATTCAAGCAATGAACCCGGAAGTGCATCTGTATCTCCCGCTTCAACTACACGGACTTTACGAAGCATTTGCCGCACCATCACTTCTACGTGCTTATCACCAATTTCTACCCCTTGCATGCGATAAACGCGTTGTACTTCACGAAGCAAGTAATCTTGCACACCTTCAACGCCTTTTACACGCAAGAGATCTTTCGGGTCAACCGAACCTTCTGTCAGTTCTTGACCAGCTTCCACCTGATCATCGACAGTAACTTTCATTCTAGCGTTAATCGGAACAGTATATGTGCGTTGTTCCACTTCGCCTTGAATGATCATTTCATATTTGTCTTTTAACTCTTTCATCTCTTTAACAGTACCGGCAATTTCGGTAATTACCGCTTGCCCTTTTGGATTACGCGCTTCAAAAAGCTCTTGAATACGAGGTAAACCTTGGGTAATATCATCTCCTGCAACCCCTCCCGTGTGGAATGTACGCATAGTCAGTTGCGTACCTGGCTCACCAATCGATTGAGCTGCGATAATACCGACCGCTTCGCCCACTTCAACATCTGATCCAGTTGCAAGGTTTCGTCCATAACATTTTTGGCAAACACCATGCTTTGTATTACAAGTGAATGCTGTACGAATTGTCACTTCCTCAATTCCTGTATTTACAATTTCCTTCGCCTGGTCTTCATCAATCATTTCATTATGTTTCACGATAAGTTTGCCTGTTTCTGGGTGATTTATATCGTCAAACGCTGTACGACCTACAAGACGATCGATAAGCGGCTCAATTACTTCTGTTCCATCTACAAGGGCAGATACCGTCAAACCACGGTCTGTTCCACAGTCTTCTTCGCGGATAATAACATCCTGCGCAACGTCAACAAGACGTCTTGTAAGATACCCTGAGTCGGCTGTTTTAAGTGCCGTGTCTGCAAGTCCTTTACGAGCCCCGTGTGTAGAAATAAAGTACTCAAGCACAGTTAAACCTTCACGGAAGCTTGATTTAATTGGAAGTTCAATAATTTTACCTGACGGGTCAGCCATAAGTCCACGCATACCAGCCAGCTGTGTGAAGTTTGAGGCGTTACCACGCGCTCCAGAATCACTCATCATGTAGATTGGGTTGCGATTACTTAGAGATTCCATTAGTTTTTCCTGAATGGTATCTTTAGCTTGTGTCCATATTGCAATTACCCGGTCGTAACGCTCTTCTTCTGTCACTAAACCGCGACGGAACTGCTTCAGAACTTTATCTACTTTCTGTTGCGCGTCATCTAGAATTTTTTCCTTACCCGGCAATACAACAATGTCAGAAATACCAACTGTCATACCAGCCTTCGTAGAGTACTTAAATCCTAAGTCCTTCATACGGTCAAGCATCTTGGAAGTTTCGATAATCTTAAAACGTTTAAACACTTCTGCGATAATATCGCCAAGGAAGCCTTTCTTAAACGGCTTAATGATTTCATTATTTTTAATTAATTCCTTCACATCTGTTCCAGCAACAACAAAATAACGTTCTGGTGTTTCATTCTCCAGATTGCTTCTTGTTGGTTCATTAATGAATGGGAAGGAGTCAGGAAGGATCTCATTAAATATCAATTTCCCTACTGTTGTTACTAATAATTTATTATTTTGTTCTTCAGTAAAGGTTTTATTATTTAAGCTGCCTGCTCGAATAGCAACTCTTGTATGCAAATGTACTTTTCCATTCTGATAGGAAATCATTGCCTCATTCGCATCTTTGAAAATACTGCCCTCACCGATTGCGCCTTCACGCTCTAATGTTAGATAATAGTTTCCTAAAACCATATCCTGTGAAGGTGTAACTACTGGCTTGCCATCCTTAGGATTGAGGATATTTTGTGCTGCCAGCATAAGAATACGTGCTTCCGCCTGTGCTTCTGCAGATAAAGGAACGTGAACAGCCATTTGGTCTCCATCAAAGTCCGCATTATAAGCTGTACATACTAGGGGGTGCAAATGAATTGCACGACCATCAACGAGTGTTGGTTCAAAAGCTTGAATCCCTAATCTGTGAAGTGTTGGCGCACGATTTAGCAGCACGGGATGTTCTTTAATTACATCCTCAAGCACATCCCATACATCTGGATGCACACGCTCAATTTTGCGTTTTGCTGATTTAATATTATGTGCAAGTCCGCGATCAACGAGCTCTTTCATAATAAAAGGTTTAAATAACTCAAGAGCCATTTCTCTCGGAAGCCCACATTGATACATCTTCAAGTTTGGTCCCACTACGATAACAGAACGACCGGAGTAGTCAACGCGTTTTCCAAGCAGATTCTGACGAAAACGTCCTTGTTTCCCTTTCAGCATATGAGAAAGAGACTTTAGCGGTCTGTTTCCTGGTCCAGTAACCGGACGGCCACGGCGGCCATTATCAATCAACGCATCTACTGCTTCTTGCAGCATACGCTTTTCGTTTTGCACGATGATACTTGGCGCACCTAAATCTAATAGTCTTTTTAGACGGTTATTTCTATTTATTACACGGCGATACAGGTCATTTAAGTCAGACGTCGCAAAGCGTCCACCATCTAACTGTACCATTGGACGAATTTCTGGTGGGATTACCGGCAGAACATCTAAGACCATCCAGCTTGTTTCGTTTCCAGAGTTACGGAACGCTTCCATTACCTCCAGACGCTTAATTGCACGTGTTCTGCGTTGCCCTTGAGCTGTCTTCAATTCTTCTCGCAATGTAGCTACTTCTTTATCAAGGTCAATATCTTGAAGAAGCTTGCGTATTGCTTCAGCACCCATTCCAGCTTTGAAAGATTTTCCGTATTTATCATAGTATGAACGGAACTCCTTTTCAGATAAAAGCTGTTTCTTTTCAAGCGGTGTGTTTCCAGGATCAGTAACAATATAGGCAGCGAAGTAAATAACTTCTTCTAGCGCACGTGGTGACATGTCTAACACAAGTCCCATACGACTCGGAATTCCTTTGAAATACCAAATATGAGAAACAGGTGCAGCCAATTCAATATGCCCCATTCTTTCACGACGTACTTTTGCTTTTGTTACTTCTACGCCACAGCGATCACAAACTACCCCCTTATAGCGGACACGTTTGTATTTTCCACAGTGACATTCCCAGTCTTTTTGTGGTCCGAAGATTCTTTCACAAAACAGACCATCTTTTTCTGGCTTAAGGGTACGATAGTTGATTGTTTCTGGTTTTTTCACTTCACCATATGACCATGAACGAATCTTCTCAGGGGAAGCTAAACCTATTTTCATATATTCAAACGTATTTACATCTAGCAAGGGGCAATCCTCCCTTATTTAATGTGCTGTATTTCATATGCATATGGAGAACCGACTGAGCCCATTGTCCGTTCTCCATTCATTATTTAATTTTCTTCAATATCCAGGTTAAGCTTCGAAGCTGCTTGAACTTCATCATCTTCCAGTTCGCGCACATCAATCTCATCTTCATGGCTGTTCAGCATTTTCACGTCTAATCCAAGACTTTGCAGCTCTTTAATTAATACTTTAAAGGATTCTGGAACTCCTGGTTCGGGAACGTTATGCCCTTTAACAACGGATTCATATGTTTTTACGCGACCTACCGTATCATCTGATTTGACAGTAAGAATTTCCTGAAGTGTATAGGCAGCGCCATACGCTTCCAGTGCCCATACCTCCATCTCTCCAAAACGCTGTCCGCCAAATTGCGCTTTACCGCCAAGCGGCTGCTGCGTAACGAGAGAGTATGGTCCAGTAGAACGAGCGTGAAGCTTGTCGTCAACCATATGTGCAAGTTTAATCATATACATGACACCAACAGATACACGGTTGTCGAATGGTTCACCTGTTCTTCCATCATACAGAACTGTTTTTGCATCCTTTGCCATACCGGCTTCTTCCAGTGTTTCATATACATCTTCCTCTGTTGCTCCATCAAATACAGGTGAGGCAACATGGATGCCAAGCAGTCTTGCAGCCATACCGAGATGTAGTTCAAATACTTGCCCGATATTCATACGAGAAGGAACGCCTAACGGATTAAGCATAATATCAATAGGTGTACCATCTGGCATAAACGGCATATCTTCTTCAGGGAGAATTTTTGAAATAACCCCTTTATTACCATGTCGTCCAGCCATTTTGTCTCCTTCATGAATTTTACGTTTTTGGACAATATATACACGAACAAGCTGATTCACACCAGGTGATAATTCATCCCCATCTTCTCGATTAAATATACGGACATCGAGGATAATTCCTCCACCGCCATGTGGAACACGCAGTGAAGTATCTCTTACTTCACGAGCTTTCTCACCAAAAATAGCGTGCAGCAAACGCTCTTCAGCTGATAATTCAGTAACCCCTTTTGGCGTTACTTTTCCTACAAGAATATCACCATCCGTAACCTCTGCTCCGACACGGACAATACCATGTTCGTCCAGGTTCTTAAGTGCATCTTCCCCAACGTTCGGGATATCTCTTGTAATTTCTTCAGGTCCAAGCTTCGTATCGCGAGCTTCCAGTTCAAATTCTTCAATGTGAATTGAAGTGTAAACATCATCTTTTACAAGACGCTCACTCATAATAATTGCATCCTCATAGTTGTAACCTTCCCAGGTCATGAAGCCAACTAATACGTTACGACCAAGGGCAAGCTCAGCTTTTTCCATAGATGGTCCATCGGCAAGTACTTCGCCTTTTGTTACACGGTCACCTTCTTCAACGATTGGACGTTGGTTATAACAAGTACCTTGGTTGGAGCGCTGGAATTTTTGAAGTTTATAATAATCTGCATCTCCTTCAATTTCCTTGCCATCAACTTCGGAAATGCGGCGAACAACAAGTTCCTTTGCTTCTACGCGTTCAACAATGCCCTCGTGACGGCAAATAACTGCCGCTCCAGAATCTTTTCCATTGATATATTCCATTCCCGTACCAACAATCGGTGCTTCTGGAACCATCAATGGAACAGCTTGACGCTGCATATTCGCACCCATTAGCGCACGGTTTGAGTCATCATTCTCAAGGAAAGGAATACAAGCCGTTGCTGCAGATACTACCTGCTTGGGTGAAACGTCCATATAGTCAATTTTATCACGTGAGACTATGATATTATCTTCACGGAAACGAGCAATTACCTCTTCATCGACAAAATAATTTTTTTCATCTAATAACGCATTCGCTTGAGCAACGATATAATTATCTTGCTCATCTGCTGTTAGATAATCGATCTCATTTGTGACTTGACCTGTTTCCGGATCTACACGACGATATGGAGATTCAATAAAACCAAATTTATTTACTTTTGCATAACTGGACAACGTGTTAATTAAACCAATGTTCGGTCCTTCTGGCGTCTCAATTGGACACATCCGACCATAATGCGAATAGTGTACGTCACGTACTTCAAAACCAGCACGTTCACGCGTTAAACCACCGGGTCCTAATGCAGATAAACGACGCTTATGTGTCAATTCACTCAGCGGGTTGGACTGGTCCATGAATTGTGATAGCTGTGAGCTGCCAAAGAATTCTTTAATGGACGCAATTACTGGTCGAATATTAATCAATTGCTGCGGCGTGACGCTGGAAGTGTCCTGAATGGACATTCTTTCACGAACCACACGCTCCATACGGGATAATCCGATACGGAATTGATTTTGTAAAAGCTCCCCTACAGAACGAAGACGACGATTTCCTAAGTGATCAATATCATCTACATCTCCAACATTGTGTAACAGGTTGAAGAAGTAGCTAATGGAAGCAAGAATATCAGCAGGTGTAATATTCTTAATGTCCGTAGAGACACCGCCATTTCCAATAATCGTTAATTCACGTTCCCCATCCGGGTCTGTTGGATCAACAATCTTGATTGACTGTATAGAAATCTCTTCTTCCAGGACGCCATCATGTGGTGTGATTGTCTTTTCGCCAAGTTTTTCTTCTTCACGCTCAAGGCAAGGGATAAGCTTATCTAAGAGTTTGCGCTCCAATCGTTCACCTTTTTCAGCTAAAACTTCGCCAGTCTCCGGATCAGCAATGGTTTCAGCTAAGACTTGGTTAAATAAACGATTTTTTATATTAAGCTTTTTATTCATTTTATAGCGGCCAACATGTGCTAAATCATAACGTTTCGGATCGAAAAAGCGTGAAACCAGCAAGCTTTTTGCATTTTCTACAGTTGGCGGTTCGCCTGGACGTAAACGTTCATAGATTTCAAGCAATGCTTTTTCCGTTGTTTCTGTGTTATCTTTTTCAAGGGTGTTTCTTAAATATTCATTATCGCCAAGAATTTCGAGAATTTCCTGGTCTGTACCGAAGCCAAGACTGCGTAACAGTACTGTAATTGGTAATTTACGCGTGCGGTCGATACGAACGTATGCAACATCTTTTGCATCTGTCTCAAATTCGAGCCAAGCACCGCGGTTGGGAATGACCGTAGCTGCTACACCACGTTTACCATTCTTATCAAACTTATCATTAAAGTAAACGCTGGGGGAACGTACAAGTTGCGAAACGATAACACGCTCAGCCCCGTTGATAATAAAAGTACCTATGTCCGTCATCAATGGGAAATCTCCCATGAAAACTTCCTGTTCCTTCACTTCACCAGTCTCATTATTCAACAAGCGAACCTTTACGCGAAGTGGAGCATTGTAGGTTACATCTCTTTCCTTTGATTCATCTACAGGATAGTTAGGCTCACCCAAGCTGTAATCAACAAACTCCAAAGAAAGGTTTCCCGTGAAGTCCTCAATAGGAGAAATATCCTTGAACATTTCTCTTAAGCCTTCTTCCAAGAACCATTCATAAGAAGCGGTTTGGATTTCGATTAGATTTGGCAGCTCTAAAACTTCGCTGATTCTTGCATAGCTTCTGCGCTGGCGGTGCCGCCCATATTGAACTAGTTGTCCTGTCAACTGCTTCACCCCTTAGATCTTATGTTTTCGTAGATTCATTATCTATTGATAATGCATTTCATATTTAAAAACGAGCAATGGATGCTATCCAAATTTCGTTTTGAACATATCATTTCTGTTACTCACTAACTAAAAAAATGTAAACCTTAATCTCCTAACCGATTGCATGCTAGTATTGCAGGGCAGGAAGTTACACTGTGTATAATCCCTTAAAAACAAATGTAAGTCGACATCTTCAAGTTCATAAAAATAAAATACAGTTGTACAAGCCACTTAAATTTTGGTAAACTAAGTAGAGAAAGTTTCATAAAGCATAGAATTACACTTCTTCCATTCTCTCCGACCACTCATAAAATATACATTTTTATATTTTAGGCAGTTCTAACTTGACATAATCATCCCATTCTTAGCATTATAATATGTTACCACAAGCGGGTTCTTAGGTCAAATATTAACTGCTTTTAAAACATAATACCCTTTTTTCTTCGTGACCACTTCGCTATTGCCAAATAAATCTTCTATTTTTTTCTCAGCTGATGGTGCACCCTGTTTTTTTTGAATGACTACCCATAATTCACCGTTCGTTACTAATGCTTTTTTTGCATCCACAAACATCCCATGCACCGTTTGTTTGCCCGCGCGGATTGGCGGATTAGTAATGACAGCGGCGAAACGGCGTTCCTGAAGTTTTGAAAAACGGTCACTGTTAACGACCTCCACATTGGAAAGCCCGTTTTCCTCCGCGTTCTCCATAGCTAACGTCACCGCTCGTTCATTCACATCAGAAAGTACAACATGACGCTCTGGAAAGCTCCCCGCTAAGGCGAGGCCAATCGGCCCATACCCGCAGCCAAAATCTAAAAAATCACCAGAAGCAGCAGGCTCTTCAAAGGCTTCGATTAATACTCGAGAGCCAAAGTCAACTTGATCCTTCGAGAAAACATTTGTATCACTCGTGAATGTATATATATTATTTCTTAATTGATATTTCCATGTTTTTGGTGAACTTTTTGTTTGGGGCTTTTGTGAAAAGTAATGCTCAGACATTTGGGCACCTACTTTGTAAAGTATTGATTATAAATGCATGTTTTTATAAGAGGATGTTCAAAAATTCCGGTAAAAATGACACTTCGAATTTCGCACGAATGCTCGTTTTTCCGCTCCTCATGTACCTACGAATGTACATTCTGGTGCCGGGAGCTCTCGCCGCCTCGAACTTCTCCGTCCTTTTTATCCTCCTTTTTGAGCACGCTCTATAAGAAGAATCAAAGGGTTCCAAGACCCTTTGAATTGATGAACAAGAGCCCGTCGTATGACGACGAGCTCTTTATTTACATATTTAAAACTAAATTATTTTACTTCTACTGCTGCGCCAGCTTCTTCAAGCTTAGCTTTAACTTCTTCAGCTTCTTCTTTAGCTACGCCTTCTTTGATTGCTTTTGGTGCTTCATCAACAAGACCTTTTGCATCTTTAAGTCCAAGACCTGTGATTTCGCGAACTGCTTTAACAACTTTAATTTTAGAGTCACCAGCAGATGTAAGAACAACATCAAATTCTGTTTGTTCTTCAGCAGCACCTGCATCAGCGCCACCTGCAACCGCAACTGGAGCAGCTGCTGTTACACCAAATTCTTCTTCAATAGCTTTTACTAAGTCGTTTAATTCTAAAACTGACATTTCTTTTATTGCGCCAATCATTTCTTCTTTAGTCATGATATAATTCCTCCTGATTTAATTAATTTTATTTAAAATATCCGAACACATAAAGTGAAACTTCATTTCCGTATACTCCGGAAAATAAGCAGAAGCTTTACAGCTGATTCCACTGTGATAAATTATGCGCCTTGTTCTTCTTTTTGATCTGCAACAGATTTAACTGCATAAGCAAAGTTGCGGACAGGTGCTTGAAGCACGCTTAGCAACATAGATACCATACCCTCGTAGTTTGGAAGACCAGCAAGCTCTTTAATTTGTTCTAAAGTCGCTACTTCCCCTTCGATAATGCCACCTTTAATCTCAAGTGCTTCATGTTCCTTGGCGAAGTTATTAAGAACTCTCGCAGGAGCTACGACATCATCTTTACTGAAAGCAATAGCAGTTGGACCAACTAAAACTTCATTAAGATCGCTTAGTTCAACAGCCTCTACTGCGCGTCGAGTCATCGTGTTTTTATAAACATGAAATTCGATGCCTTCATCGCGTAACTCTTTACGCAATTGCGTTACCTCGGCAACATCAAGTCCACGATAGTCAACAACAACAGCCGTTTGACTTTCTTTAAACTTCTCCGTTATTTCTTCTACCTTTTGTTTCTTTTGTTCCAATACGTTAGACATTGTTCCACCTCCTAATTACTTGTATCATACCGTTCGAATAGCGTTTATGCTCTTTATTTAAACTCTATAAAGAAAAAGCTCTCATATAGACATGAGAGCTTTATATCACAAATATCGAATGATTATTCGATTAATCTGCTTACAAAACACCTCGGCGGGAAATTAAGCGACTTAACGCACCAGCTGTCTACGGTATAACATATACTTTTTTAACATTGTAATCATAACAAATAGCTATATTAAAGTCAATTATTATTTGTAATTAGAAACATCAATTTTAATCCCAGGCCCCATTGTTGAAGCGATAGAAACATTCTTGATGTATATCCCTTTAGCAGATTGCGGTCTCACTTTAACGATTTGTTCAATAATTGCAGATAGGTTCTCCGCAAGCTTATTGTTTTCGAATGAAACTTTACCGAAAGGAACATGAACGTTAGATTGCTTGTCTACACGATATTCAACTTTACCAGCTTTAATATCATTTACAGCTTTTTCCACTTCAAACGTTACAGTTCCCGTTTTAGGGTTTGGCATTAAGCCTCTTGGCCCAAGCACTCTTCCAAGCTTACCTACTTCAGCCATCATGTCAGGTGTAGCAACGATAACATCGAAATCAAACCAACCACTGTTGATTTTTTCGATATACTCCCCTTCACCTACATAATCCGCTCCAGCAGCCTCAGCTTCTTTCGCTTTTTCGCCTTTAGCAAAAACTAAAACGCGCTGTGTTTTACCAGTACCGTGCGGAAGCACCATTGCTCCACGAATTTGCTGATCCGCTTTCTTAGGATCAACCCCTAAACGAAATGCCACTTCTGCTGTTTCATCAAAGTTTGCCTTGGATACTTCTTTTAGAAGCGAAACTGCTTCTTCAATTTCATATGTTTTTGTACGATCAATCAGCTTTACAGCTTCTTGATGTTTTTTACTTCTTTTTACCATTATATTTCCTCCTCTATTGTGGTGTTAACGGTTGTACCTCCCACGTATAAAAGCCAAAGGGAACTTATATTCCGACTCGCAAAGTCAAAGTCCTCCCGCGTACAATTGTAACAATACGCAGATACTTTAGAATAGCTGTGATTCCAAGAGAGGACCACAGCTATTTATAAAGCGTTTGTTCAAAAGTTCCGGCAAAAGAGACACGTTAACCTTTTCCCTTTCACCCTCCATTTCGAACCGCTCTTTCCTTAAAAAATCAGTCTTCGATTGCAATTCCCATACTGCGTGCAGTTCCTTCAACCATACGCATAGCTGCTTCAACATCTGCTGCGTTTAAATCTTGCATTTTAGTTTCCGCAATTTCTCTTACTTTATCACGTTTCACTGTTGCCACTTTGTTCTTGTTCGGCTCACCAGAACCACTATCGATTCCAGCTGCTTTTTTCAATAGAACAGCTGCTGGCGGAGTTTTCGTAATAAATGTAAATGAACGGTCTTCAAATACCGTAATTTCCACAGGGATAATTAAACCCGCTTGTTCTTGTGTACGCGCATTGAATTCTTTACAAAATCCCATGATGTTGATACCTGCCTGACCTAGTGCCGGTCCTACTGGCGGTGCCGGATTTGCTTTTCCAGCTGGAATTTGTAATTTAACTAATTTAATTACTTTGTTAGCCACGAGACACACCTCCTTAAAAGTCCGTGATGTGGTATTAGGGCTTTCCCCTCCCACTCATATTTACCAATACGCTGCTTGTAAGCAAGAAGCGCATGAATAACATTGAAATTCTATCATGAATAACACAATTATGCAAGGTTATTTTAAAGAACCGTCATTCTGCAAGGAAAAGATGACGTAGACTTGCAGCGAGACAAAGCTTGCACGTCGTCACACTGTTATCTTAACATTATTGTAATTTCTCTACTTGTTGGAAATCCAATTCAATTGGCGTTTCCCTGCCGAACATATTCACATGTACTTTAACCTTCTGTTTATCCAGATCAATATTTTCAATTGTTCCTTCAAAATTAGCAAAAGGTCCTTCCATGACACGTACATTTTCTTTTAATTTAAAGTCAACCTGTACCTGCGGAGCATCCACACCCATCCGCTTCAGAACGGCGTCGACTTCGTCTGGTAGTAGCGGTGTTGGTTTGGTCCCATGTCCACTGGAACCAACGAAACCTGTCACACCAGGTGTATTTCTCACTACATACCAGGAGTCATCTGTCATTACCATTTCTGTAAGTACGTATCCCGGGAAGGATTTCTTCTTCACTACTTTCTTTTTGCCATTTTTAATTTCTGTTTCTTCGTCTTCAGGAACGATCACACGGAAAATTTTATCCTCCATCCCCATTGTTTCTACTCTTTTTTCAAGATTAATTTTCACCTTATTTTCATAACCAGAGTACGTATGCACAACATACCAATTTTTCTCCATTCGCTCAAGGGCAGCTGCGGCTGCCCATCCCTCCCTTAAATTGAATTTTGATTTATCCCGAATTAACTGGCAGTAAACCCCCAATTGGTTCAACTAACATGCAGCGCGGGATAAAAACCACTGAATGAAGTTTCACTTTATCGAAAGCAGAGGCAAGCTTGACGCTGTACTCTCCACTCATTTTAACCAATATGAAAAACCCGTCTATCGCGGGTTTTCAAATGAAATATATTCTTCTCTCATTATAGCATAAATTTAACATCATTATTCAAAGAATCAAAAAAGATTTAAAAGCTGTGATATTCCCAAGTCCACTACAAAAAAGAAGACAGCAATGAAGAAAACGGTTGCTAGTACAATTAATGTATAGCTGCGTAATTCTTTACCCGTTGGCCAGCTGACCTTCTTCATTTCCTTAGAAACATTCTTCAAGAATTTAAACATATGTGTACCCCCCAAGGCCTACCTCTATGCGCTACTTTGTCTCTCGATGCAATGTATGCTTCCCACAGTGTTTACAGTATTTCTGAACTTCTAGTCTGGCAGAAGTCGTGGATACATTTTTATTCGTTGAATAATTTCTGCTTGAACAAATAGCACATGCTAAAGTTATCTTTTTACTCATTTTAATATCACCCCTATTTAGAAAGGGTACTTTTCCAATTAATAATGTAGCATGTATGGCGTAATGATGTCAACGCTATAGTAATCATCATCCTACAGCTGCTTAACCTCATTCTCTTTAATCAGCTGCTCCAGCTTCCGCTTTACACGCTGCAGCGCATTGTCAATTGATTTCACATGACGATTAAGCTCTGCGGAAATTTCCTGATACGTACGGCCATCCAGATATAAGTGTAATACACGTTTTTCTAACCCACTTAATAATTCTGATAATCTTAATTCCATATCGATGAATTTTTCCTGATTTACTAACAGTTCCTCTGGATTAATCGACATGGAACCAGCAATCACATCCAATAAAGTACGATCTGATTCCTCATCGAAAATAGGCTTGTCCAAAGATATGTAAGAATTTAACGGAGTGTGCTTTTGCCTTGTAGCAGTTTTAATTGCAGTAATGATTTGGCGTGTGATACATAATTCAGCAAAAGCCTTAAACGAAGATAACTTGCTTTTGTCATAGTCCCTAATTGCCTTATAAAGACCTATCATTCCTTCTTGTACGATATCCTCTCTATCGGCGCCTATCAAAAAATATGTCCGCGCCTTCCCTTGTACAAAATGGCGGTACTTGTTTATCAAATAGTCCAACGCTTGATTATTTTTTTGATGAATCAAATGAACGATTTCCTCATCTTCAAGCATATGTAGGTTTGAATGTATGTTCAGCTGCTTGACCACCACAAAGAATTACCTCCGTTCACTATATCTGCATTGTAAACGTTATTATAACGCAAGGCATAAAGCTTCGTCAATATAACAATGCGTTTTTTGTAAGAAGAGGGTGAAAAAATATTATTTTCTTAATTCTTTCCTCTCCGCATCTTTTCGAATGCTTCCAATATGCTGCTATCGAGGGTAATTTTTGATTGCGGTCTTTTGCTCTTTTGTTCCAAGAGTTGAAAATCTATTTCTCTTTCCATATCCTTTAGCTTAATTTTCAGCTCTCGCGCTGAAATTCTTAATGCTCCTTGCCCGAAAATCGTTCGCTGTTCAGCAAAATCTGAAGTTGCAACATAGACCTGTGTTTTAATATTCTTTAGCTTTTTTATCAATCCTTCAATTCGGTCATCTGCCGTTTCATTTTCTTTTGTATAGATTACTTCCACCTTAAATTCCTCGTATTTACTCTCCCGGCCACGCACCTCATGAGCATCGAAAACAATAATAATCCGGTCTCCAGTATACGCCTGATATTCTGCCATAAGTTCAATCAGTCGATCCCGAGCTTGAGCCATATCTTTTTCTTTTAAAGCCTTCAGTTCCTCCCAATCACCAATAATATTGTAACCGTCGACTAACAAAATGTTCATTACAACTCACCTAGCGGATGACGCTTGCGATATACCTCGTATAATAATAAACTGCAGGCAACAGATGCATTCAAGGAAGAGACCTTTCCGCTCATTGGCAGGCTTACCGTCCAGTCGCACTTTTTGCGTACAAGCCTGGAAATACCCTTCCCTTCATTACCGATAACAACTGCAATTGGCAGGCTGCCATCAAGTTGCCGGTAATCCTGTGTTGCTTCCGCCTCCGTACCGATAACCCAAACATCTCTTTCCTTCAGTTCATCAATTGTATTGGCTATATTCGTAACGCGTACAACGGGCACGTGCTCAATCGCACCTGCTGCTGTCTTGGCGACAATCTGCGTAAGTCCAACAGAACGCCTTTTCGGGATAATCACACCATGTACGCCAGCTGCATCGGCTGTACGAAGAATCGAACCGAGATTATGGGGATCCTCAAGCTCGTCCAATATAATAAAAAAAGGATCCTCACCTTTTTCTTCAGCAAGTGCAAAAACCTCTTCCATTGTGCCATATTGATAAGAAGCAACATACGCAATGATTCCCTGATGATTCCCATTAGACATTGAATCAAGTTTTGACTTTGGTACTTTTTGAACAATTGTACCCGCTTCTCTTGCTAATTGCTGCAGCTTTTTAAATGTATTCGTATTTAGATGTTCAGAAACAAACACTTTATTTACCGAGCGTCCTGAGGTTAGTGCCTCGATGACTGGGTTTTTTCCGATAATCATTTCCTCACTCATTCGGTTCCATTCCTTTCTCAATAAAGTAAAACTTCAATCAGCAGAATCTACTTTCCCGCTGATTGTTTGTGAACGAATCGGGCTTTTAAAGAGTACTTTATTCCCCCCGCCTGCCAAAGGTTTCCTGCGTTCACTCTATTTCAGGTTCACAGTCTCCACACCTGCAATATACATTACTGCAGCCTCCATCAATTCATTAAGCCGCGCTTCATTCTTTGCTAAATAATGATATCCCAGCAATGCCTCAAAAGCAGTACTGTAGCGATACGTCTGGATACTGATATTTTTAGGGATGGAGCCCGACTTAGCGTTTCTGCCACGAGAAACAATTTGCTTTTCCTCAGCTGAAAGTATATCCTTGTCCAGCCAATGTAAAAGGACAGTAGCCTGCCCCTTGCCAGAGACGAATTTCACCGCCTGCTGATGTAATAAATGGGGCTTGACTTGACCTGCTTTTAATAAATATTCACGAACAAAAACTTCATATACTGCATCTCCCATGTAGGCGAGCGCTAAGCTTTTCATTTGTTTAACTTCCATTTGTTTCATTAGCCTCTTTTCCAGCGAACCCCTTGAGCAGTATCTTCTAAAATAATTGACTTATCCTTCAGTAAATCCCTGATTTCATCCGCTCTTGCAAAGTTGCGGTTTTTTCTGGCTTCATTTCTTTCTTCAATTAATGCTTCAATCTCTTCATCAAGTAATTCTTTTTCTGCAGTTAAGTTAATCCCTAAAACCTCAAGCAGGTCTATGATTGCCTTTTGGAACGCTTCAATCACTACTCGTTTCGTCTGGGGCTCATTGAGATAAATATTTGCTTCCTTTGATAGCTCAAATAATACCGATATGGCATTTGCCGTATTAAAGTCATCATCCATTTCCTTTTCAAAATCTCGTTTATAGTCTGCAATTTTTTCTAGCCATGCCGTTGTATCTTCTGTTAAATCAAGACTTGCCTTTTTTCGATGCTCCAGGTTATGATATGCCGTCTGAATTCTTTCAAAACTATTTTTTGCACTTTCTAAAAGGGCTTCCGTAAAATTAATGGGATGGCGATAATGTACGCTTAACATAAAGAAACGTAAAATTTGCGGATCATGCTGCGCGATCAGATCCTTTGTTAATACAAAATTCCCCAGTGACTTTGACATCTTTTCATTATCAATATTAATATATCCATTATGCATCCAGTACTTTGCAAAAGGTTTTCCCGTCATAGACTCCGATTGGGCAATTTCATTCTCATGATGGGGGAAAGCTAAATCCTGGCCGCCCGCATGAATATCAATTGTTTCTCCCAAGTATTTCTTCGCCATTGCGGAACATTCAATATGCCAGCCCGGCCGCCCTTTACCCCAGGGAGAATTCCAAGCAATCTCTCCGTCCTTCGCTTGCTTCCAAAGCGCAAAATCCAGAGGATCTTCTTTTTTCTCCCCCACTTGAATTCTTGCACCAGCTCGAAGCTCATCGATGGATTGCTGTGACAGCTTACCATACTCCTCGAAAGCACGCGGTTTAAAATAGACATCCCCTTCCGCTTCATATGCATAACCTTTATCAACAAGAACTTTTATAAATTCAATAATGTCCTCCATAGTTTCCATTACACGCGGGTAATGGGTTGCTTTTTTTACCCCTAATGCACCTGTATCCTCTAAATATGCTGCAATAAACCGCTCTGCAACTTCAAATACTTCTACTCCCAATTCTTTCGCTGCTTTAATAATCTTGTCATCCACATCAGTGAAATTCACGACATAGTCTACATCATAGCCCTTATATTCCAAATAGCGTCTAACCGTATCAAAAACAATTGCAGGACGTGCATTCCCAATATGAATATAATTATATACTGTCGGACCACACACATACATGCTTACTTTACCTTCTTCAAGCGGTTTAAAAACTTCTTTTTTTCTTGTTAAAGTATTAAAAATTTTAATCGACACGACGAATTTTTCTCCCTTCCTGCAGCTCCTTTAACTCTGCTTTAAGAATATCAACTTCTTGCTGCAGATTACTGCAGTAATCTGCAACAGGGTCAGGTAATTTGTGATGATCCAAATCTCTTCTGATTCTTTCACCATCCTGAACAACAACCCTCCCTGGAATTCCCACAACTGTAGCGTTCGCTGGTACATCCTTCAACACGACTGATCCGCCGCCAACTTTAGAATTTTTTCCAATTGTAATTGCTCCCAGCACTTTAGCGCCTGTCGCAATAAGCGCATTGTCCATTACGGTAGGATGACGCTTTCCTTTTTCTTTTCCCGTTCCCCCCAGGGTTACACCTTGGTAAATCGTAACATTATCCCCAATTTCACATGTTTCACCAATCACGACTCCCATTCCATGATCAATAAATAAGCGCCTGCCAATTTTAGCACCTGGATGAATTTCGATACCGGTGATGAATCTTGAAAATTGTGAGATAGCACGGGCCAAGAAAAATAATCTTTTATTATAAAATGCATGGGCAACCCGATGAAACCATACGGCATGGAGTCCTGAATATGTCAGAAAAACCTCAAAGTAAGTCCGTGCTGCAGGATCTTGTTCAAATACAACATCCATATCCTCCTTCATTCGTTTAAAAAATCCCACTGTTTCATTCCACCTTTCATTAAAAAAATTTTGATGCACCTATCCAGAAAAAAATACTGCTTATCTTGTGAAATTAAAAATAGCGTCTCTGTATATAAATACAGAGACGCTTCCTGGCGCGGTTCCACTCTGTTTGAAGAGAGTAATCTCTTCCAACTTGTGCTCAGGATAACGGTAGAGTTCCGCTGCTATGTACTATATCATTGAAGACTTTTCCATAGCAGACTCAAAGGGGCACTTCAGAATACGCACTTAAAATCACTTTCAGCCCAGGTGATTTTCTCTGTATAAGCAATGTATTTCCTACTTTCCCTTGTCAGCGATCAAATATGCTATTACTATATTACAGTTTGCACATTTTGTGAACTAATTCGCTTCTAATTGATTAAGAATATTTTCCAAACGGCGAATGACAGTCTCTTTTCCTAATAATTCAATAGCAAACGGAAGCTCTGGTCCATGCATTTCTCCAGTGGTTGCGACACGAATGGGCATAAACAGCTTCTTGCCCTTATTTCCAGTTTCCTTTTGCGTTGCTTTAATTTGCGCTTTAATTTCATCCTTAGAAAATGCATCTAGCTCAACAAGCTTATCTTTGAACACGCGCAGTACTTCTGGCACTTGTTCTTCATTTAAAATCTCCATATTTGCCGCATCGTAGGTAATATCCTCTGTAAAGAACAGCTCTGTTAATTCAACAATTTCTTTGCCAAATCGCAATTGCTCTCGATATAGTGCAATCACATTTTCCGCCCAGTTGCGCTGCTCTTCATCCATTGTTTCTGGAAGCTTCCCAGCTGCAATCAAATGTGGCAACGTAAGCGCAATTACTTTATCTAATTCCAATGCTTTAATATATTCATTGTTCATCCATTTTAACTTTTTCTGGTCAAAAATTGCTGGAGAAGTGGACAGACGCTCTGGATCAAAAATTTTAATCAATGTTTCCTTATCAAAAATCTCTTCTTCCCCAACAGGCGACCAGCCTAATAAACTAATAAAGTTAAACATTGCCTCTGGAAGATAGCCAAGATCACGGTATTGCTCAATAAATTGTAAAATATGCTCATCCCGCTTACTTAGTTTCTTGCGGTTTTCATTTAAAATTAATGTCATATGCCCATACGTTGGGGCTTTCCAATCAAAAGCATCATAAATCATCATTTGCTTCGGTGTATTAGAAATATGTTCTTCTCCACGCAGTACATGAGAAATTTTCATATAATGATCATCAATTGCAACAGCAAAATTATATGTTGGAATCCCATTTTTTTTCACAATAACCCAGTCTCCAAAGTCACTGGACTCAAAGGTAATATTTTTACGCACAAGATCCTTAAAAGTATATGTCTTGTTTTCAGGAACTCGAAAACGAATACTCGGCAATCTGCCTTCCGCTTCAAATGCAGCGATTTGTTCTTCTGTTAAATCACGATGTGCACCAGAGTATTTAGGAACCTGTCCATTCGCAATCTGCTCCTCACGTTCCTTTTCAAGCTCTTCTTCTGTCATATAACATTTATATGCAAGACCTCTTTCAAGCAGCTCATCAGTATATTTCTGATATAAATCCAGCCGCTCCGTTTGGCGATATGGTCCGTACTCACCGCCAACATCCGGGCCTTCTTCCCATTCAACTCCAAGCCACTTCAAGTATGTAAGCTGACTTTCTTCTCCTCCGGCCACATTGCGCTTTTCGTCTGTATCCTCTGTTCGGATAATAAATTTCCCGTCAAAATGTTTTGCATATAAATAATTAAATAATGCTGTTCTTGCATTACCGATGTGTAAATGACCAGTTGGGCTTGGTGCATAGCGAACCCGAACTTCATTCGTCATATTGCTTCCCCTCTTTTCTAAAAAATAGCTCATTGTGAAGAAAAGTGATAACAAAATATGTCATCACTTTTCAGGCTGTATCCTTAAAACAAGCGAAATGTTAATTTTACCGGACTTTTTGAACATCCCCTTATAGTTATACCCTTTTTAGAGCGCTTTTTCAAGTGACTTCGGCTTCGCAAAAATCATTCTGCCTGCTGAAGTCTGCAGTACACTTGTAATGACAACTTCAATTGTTTTACCAATATAGTCACGCCCTTCTTCAACTACTATCATTGTTCCATCATCAAGATAGGCAATTCCCTGCTTTTGTTCTTTCCCGTCTTTAATTACTTGAACAACTAGCTCCTCACCGGGCAATACAACCGGCTTCACAGCATTTGCAAGGTCATTAATATTTAAAACTGGGACCCCCTGCAAATCACAAACCTTATTCAAATTAAAATCATTCGTCACAACGATTCCGTTGCTGACTTTTGCCAACTTAATCAGCTTACTGTCTACTTCGGCAATTTCTTCAAAGTCACCTTCATATATTTCAACAGTAACTGGCAGTTCCTTTTGAATCCGATTTAAAACATCTAAGCCGCGTCTGCCGCGATTTCTTTTCAATGCATCAGATGAGTCTGCGATATGCTGCAGCTCTCCAAGCACAAATTGCGGAATAACGAGCGCTCCTTCTAGAAAACCCGTACTGCAGATATCAGCAATTCTTCCATCAATGATCACACTTGTATCTAATATTTTTGGCTTAGGCATATCAGCTCCAGCTTCTTTTTCATTGATGTTAACAACCTTCTGACGATCCTTTTTACCCGGTTTAAGCAGGTTGAAAAATTCCTCTCTGCGTTGAAACCCTACACGGAAGCCTAAATAACCTAAAATAATTGTAATAAATATTGGCAGTACTTGAGATACAATTTTGATACTGATATCCTGTAACGGCATTGTTACCAGATAAGAAATAATAAGACCAAAAATCATCCCTACACTACCAAAAATTAAATCCATCGCTGGCAGCTTAATAAGTGCATCCTCGATCCATTTAAAGAAATCCACAATATAATCTGCTAAAAGATATGACAGTAAGAAAAGGATAATTGCGCCAAGCGTCATTCCAAGATAAGGGTTAGTTAGCCATCCTATGTTTTGAAGATTAAAAAACTCTACCACAAATGGGATATAAACGAAGCCAATCGTCCCACCCAATACAATAAAAAATATATGGACTATTTTTTTTAACATAATTTCACCTCCTAAATTTTATTATTACCTTTAATTTCTATTTATAACCCATATAAAGCTGTTCTATAAGTCAAGCTAAAAAATAAATTGGTTTATCTATATCTATCATACATCAGATAATTGCTTCTTTCTTCACAAAGATGTTCTTGATAATCGATAACATCATACCAAAGTTCTATTACCATGAACTATCTTGCAAGTGCAATTTCCAAAGCTTCTTGTACCGTTTCTACACCAATGACTTGTATATCCTTTGGTACACTCCAGCCATCCAGATTATTCTTGGGGCAAATTACACGACTAAAACCAAGCTTAGCCGCTTCCTGTACACGTTGTTCAATTCTTGATACACGTCTTATTTCTCCTGTAAGACCAACCTCACCTACGAAGATATCTTTTGGTTCTGTTGGCTGGTCTCTAAAACTTGATGCAATACTAATTGCAATTGCCAGGTCTATTGCTGGCTCATCTAACTTCACGCCGCCAGCTACTTTAATATATGCATCCTGATTTTGCAGCATGAAGCCGACTCTTTTTTCCAGAACGGCCATAAGCAGCGGTACACGATTATAATCGACTCCAGTCGCCATTCTTCTTGGATTGCCGAAGCTTGAAGGCGAGATTAATGCTTGAATTTCAACAAGCACTGGACGTGTCCCTTCCATCGAGGCTACTACAGTTGAACCAGACGCCCCTGCAGTCCTTTCCTCAAGAAAAATCTCTGAAGCATTTAACACTTCACGAAGCCCCTCTTCCCTCATTTCAAAAATGCCCATCTCATTTGTGCTTCCAAACCGATTCTTAACGCCGCGCAGAATCCGGTATGTATGATGGCGCTCTCCTTCAAAGTAAAGAACAGCATCCACCATATGTTCCAATAATCTCGGTCCAGCAATTGAACCTTCCTTCGTAACATGTCCCACTATAAAAATAGAAATATGGCTGGTTTTTGCAATACGCATCAATTCTCCTGTGCACTCACGTACTTGTGAGACGCTTCCCGGAGCACTAGCTACTTCTTCGCGGTAAATCGTTTGGATGGAATCAATGATGACGAGCTGTGGCTGTAATTGCTCAATCTGATTAGCAATATCCTGAAGGTTTGTTTCACTAAGAACATATAACGCATCTTCATCCACACCCAGGCGTTCTGCTCGCAATTTCGTCTGCCTCGTAGATTCCTCTCCTGATACATAAAGGACAGGCATTTTTTTCTTAGCAATCTGGGAGGAAATCTGCAAGAGTATTGTTGACTTTCCTATTCCTGGATCTCCACCGATTAATACGAGGGAACCTGGTACAATTCCCCCTCCAAGCACACGATTAAATTCCTTCATTTCCGTAGTAATACGCGGTTCTTTTTGTGATTCAAGTGCAGTAATTTTTTCTGGTTTGCTTACTTTTTTCCCAGCATTACTGGATATATGTCTTCCACCTGAAGCAGGGGCTTGAATTTCCTCTACCATTGTATTCCAATTGCTGCAGCCAGGACACTTTCCCATCCATTTCGCTGATTCATATCCGCAATCCTGGCAGACAAATTTATTCTTGCGTTTAACCATTATATTCGACCCCTTCTATATATTGTAAACGAATATTGTCTAAAATAGGTTACATTCTCCTTTCAAATATAAATCATTTATACCTTATTTTTGCCACAATGAATAAATAATACAGCTGAATTTTTTTGAAAAAGCTAGAAGAAATCTCATTCTTCTAGCTTTTTCAATGCTTCCCGGAAAATATAGGTTTCACTCAAATAATTCGGCTATCTATTTCAAAATAATAAAGTCACCTTTACTATTTAGACCAATTTTCACCTTTTGGCCTTTTTCAATTGTCTCTCTAAGTAACTCTTCAGATAGTAAATTCTCGATATTTTGCTGGATGGAACGGCGCAGCGGGCGAGCACCATATTCTGGATCAAAGCCTTCATTGGCAATTTTCTCAACTGCTTTATCTGTCATTGACAAATCAATTTCCTGCTCCTCAAGACGCCTTTTCAATTCATCGAGCATTAAAACGACAATATCCTTCATATGCTTCTTCTCAAGCGAATGGAAGACAATTGTCTCATCAATTCGGTTAAGAAACTCTGGACGAAAGGCTTTCTTCAATTCATCCATCACTTTTGATTTCATATCACTGTATTCTCGACTCTCATCGTTAACGTGAAAGCCTACAAATTTATTGCGTCTTAGCTCACTTGCTCCAACATTTGAAGTCATAATAATTACCGTATTACGAAAATCAACAAGTCTTCCCTTAGAATCTGTTAAACGCCCATCTTCAAGTACTTGAAGCAAGATATTAAATACTTCCGGATGCGCCTTTTCTACTTCATCCAATAAAATTACGGAATAAGGCTTTCGACGAACCTTCTCTGTTAACTGACCGCCCTCCTCGTAGCCAACATATCCCGGAGGTGAACCAACCAGTCTCGCAGTTGAATGTCTTTCCATATACTCTGACATATCAACGCGAATCATTGCGTCCTCGTCTGCAAACATAACCTCGGCAAGCGCACGTGCCAGTTCCGTTTTACCAACTCCTGTTGGTCCAAGAAAGATGAACGAACCAATTGGACGTTTGGGATCTTTTAAGCCTGCACGTGCTCTGCGGATAGCCGTAGAAATTGCATTTACTGCTTCTTCTTGACCAATCACGCGCTTATGAAGAATCTCTTCCATATTTAAAAGACGTTGACTTTCATTCTTTGTTAATTTAGAAACCGGCACTCCCGTCCAAATGGAAACAACACTAGCAATATCCTCTACCGTTACTTCAGAGTCCATTTGTCCTTGCTTCTCTTTCCACTCATTCTTTGTTTTCTCTAATTCTTCCCGGCAGCGCTGCTCCGTATCTCGTAATGAAGCTGCTGTTTCAAATTCCTGGCTTTGCACAGCTGCATCTTTTTCTTTCCTTACCTCTGTAAGCTTTTGCTCCAGCTCTTTTAAATTCGGTGGAATGGTATAAGAACGGAGTCGTACTTTTGAGCCGGCTTCATCGATTAAATCAATCGCTTTATCTGGCAAGAAACGGTCCGTAATATAACGATCAGATAATGTTGCCGCCGCTTCAATGGCCTCGTCTGTAATCGTTACGCGATGATGTGCTTCATATCGATCCCGGAGACCATCTAAAATTTGAACGGTTTCTTCCACAGTCGGCTCATCGACTTGAATCGGCTGGAAGCGACGTTCAAGCGCAGCATCTTTTTCAATATATTTGCGATATTCATCAACTGTTGTAGCACCGATGCATTGCAGTTCACCTCTAGCAAGCGATGGCTTCAGAATATTTGAAGCATCAATTGCACCTTCCGCCCCCCCTGCACCAATTAATGTATGCAATTCATCAATAAATAGAATAACATTTCCAGCTTGACGAATTTCTTCCATTACTTTTTTTAGACGATCTTCAAATTCGCCACGGTATTTTGTCCCCGCAACAACCGTTCCCATGTCAAGTGTCATTACACGTTTATCCCGAAGCGTTTCCGGTATTTCATTATCGACAATTTGCTGTGCAAGACCTTCCGCTACTGCAGTTTTACCTACACCAGGCTCACCAATTAGTACAGGGTTATTTTTCGTACGGCGGCTAAGCACTTGAATCACGCGCTCAATTTCCTTCGCCCGCCCAATTACAGGATCAATTTTTCCTTCTTTCGCACTTACTGTTAAATCTCTGGCTAATGAATCAAGCGTTGGCGTGCTGGCGTTTGTTTGCTGACTGCTGCGGCCTCTTCTCCCCGCTTGTGATTCATTACTGCCAAGAAGCTTCAAAACCTGCTGACGCGCCTTATTTAGGCTTACACCAAGATTATTTAAAACACGAGCTGCGACACCTTCACCTTCACGGATTAAGCCTAGTAAAATATGTTCTGTTCCAACATAAGAGTGACCAAGCTTTCTCGCCTCATCCTGCGATAATTCCACAACCTTTTTCGCGCGCGGTGTGTAGTGAATCGATTGCATCGGCTGTTTTCCTACACCTATTAACTTCTCTACTTCCTCTTGAATTTTTTCTACTTCAACACCAAGGGATTGTAATGCTTTTGCAGCAATTCCTTCACCCTCGCGAACAAGACCAAGTAAAATATGTTCTGTTCCAATATTATTATGGCCAAGACGTACTGCTTCTTCTTGTGAAAGAGCTAATACTTTCTGTGCTCTTTCTGTAAACCGTCCAAACATCATCTTGTCTTCCCTCCTATTTCTCTAACTGTAGTCGTTCTCTTATGAGTGAAGCGCGAAATATATCACGTTCCCTAGCTGTTAATTTTTTATTTGCATAATGTTGTAAAAACCCAGGCTGTATTAAAATCATTAGTTCATTTAAACTATTTTTTGATATATTTTCTATCATACCCAAGTCTATGCCCAAACGCACGTTAGAAATACATTCTATTGCCTCTTTGGAATCAATAATTCTACTATTATTTAATATTCCGTACGATCTGAAGATGCGATCCTCTAAAGTAAGACCAAGTTTTTCTGTTATATACTTCCTTGCAAGTCTCTCCTGCTCAATCAGTTGCTTGACAACACTTTCCAAATCAAGCACAATATCATTCTCTGACTTTCCTAATGTGATTTGATTTGAGATTTGATATATATTTCCTAATGATTCACTGCCCTCTCCATAAATTCCCCGAACAACTAAGCCAAATTGGTTAATCGCAGGAATCATCCGATTAATTTGCTTTGTGTGAGCAAGTGCAGGGAGGTGCATCATTACTGAAGCCCGCATTCCCGTACCAACATTTGTTGGACAGCTTGTAAGATAGCCATATTTTTCGTCAAAAGCATAGCTTACTTTCTCTTCAATCCAATCATCTAACCCAAAAGCCTCCTCCAGTGCTTCCGACAATTGATAACCCGGAAAATATAACTGGATTCTTAAATGATCCTCTTCATTAACCATAATAGAAACTTGCTCATCCTCAGAAATTAGTACTGCTGATTGCGGGAACTTCGTCAGGTTAGGACTAATCAAATGTTTCTCCACAAGGATTCTCTTTTCAATCATGGAAAGGTCACGCATAGGGATGAATTGAAAATCCTTATATGCATGAAAGGATGCCTTAGAATATTCCTCTTTCATAAATTCAGTTACCTTTTTTAGCTCAGCTTCTTCTTCGAGGATAGGATAAGTTACATTAGCAAAGTTACGAGCCAGACGAATACGACTGCTTAGAACAATATCATTGTCGACACCCTCTTCACGCATCCAAGGACTGATTGCTTCATTAATAAAATGTTCTAATGTCATTTCTCACTCCTCCCCTCTTTCGAATCACTTTCTTCCTCTAAGGCTTTAATTTTATCTCTTAGTTCGGCTGCTTTTTCAAAAGCTTCCGCTTCAATGAGCTTTTTCAATTGACTTCTATAATCTTCAATTTGCCTCTTCTTTTGTATGCTTCCACCAATTCGCTTGGGAATTTTACCAGAATGCTTTGTATTTCCTGCATGTACCCGACGAAGAATAGGTTCAATTCGTTGAGAAAAGGCTTCATAACAAGAGGCACATCCAAACTTTCCGATTTGCTGGAACTCTGTAAATGTCATTTTACATTTTGGACATTGTTCTTCTTTTGGCATTGTTTGTTGAATAGGCTGTGTTCCCAGCTGCTGTGAAGTATCGAAATGGAAAAGGCCTTTTAATAAATCTTCTAAGGAATAGCTCTCCTCTGTCGCTGGAATATAACCTTTCTCATATGCACAAACTTCGCACACATGAACTTCTTTTTTCTCTCCATTAATGATTTGCTGAAAATAAAACGTAGCCGGTCGCTGTTGGCATTCCTGACATTGCACGTAACATCCTCCTCACTTAATTTAAATATTTCAAAGAATGAAGCATTGCAGTTAATATACGCGCACGTAATTCATCACGAAGTGGCAGCTGAAATGGCAGTGTTGTTCTTTCAAGGGCGCTAAACATAATTTTTTCTTCACGTTCCGTAATAATCTGCTCCTCAAACAAACGCTCAAGCACATGAACCGCTGCTTGCTGCGAAATACTTGGATTAATCATTTTGATAATCTCATCAATCAGATCTGCCTTATCCTGATGCTTTACACGAATAATGCGAATGTACCCGCCACCACCGCGCTTGCTCTCCACAATATATCCTTTTTCTGTAGTAAATCGAGTATTTATAACGTAATTAATTTGTGAAGGCACACATTGAAATTGATCTGCAATTTCACTTCGTTTAATTTCAATAGCGTTATCCTTCCCTTTTGCCTTTAACACTTGCTTGAGATATTGTTCAATTACATCCGAAATATTACTCATATTCCTAACTCCTTTTCTTATGACATGTCACTGATTTAACTTCATATAAATGCCACGCTATTGAAGATTACAGCTTATGCCCTATTCAAGCAGCAGTTTTAGAAAATCTCTCTTTGCGAGCCAGTCATCTGATTATATTCGTTTGACTTTGACTATCTTTGACTATGATTTAATTATACGTTATAAATTCCTTCTTGAAAAGCAATATCCGATATTATATTTTAGACATATTTTGTATCACTCAAACACATGAAAGCTCATGAAGTCATAAATTTTTCAACTTCGACATCAATAAGTTACGTTAAAACACCTTATATCATCCGCCCATTTTTATTCTACATCTGTATCTTCGTGTGAACAGGCTGCTCCATACGGTTTACCTTGCCAGTCTAGAAACATTATTGACAGATTCAAGCTTAGAAATAGCCTCAAATAGTTCAATCTGGTCCTTACTTTCTATGTTATCCAATTTTATATAAATCGCTCTTAGCTCACTTTCCATTTTCTCAACTTCAATATTTATTATTTTTACACGATGGACTTCAACCACTTTTATTAATTCAGACACCTCTAAACTGGGTTTAACAACAATTGCTATTCGTATATGTTTTGTCTTTAATTGAAATATTTTTTCCAGATTATTTAATAATACAAGACTAATTAAAATAATTAATGTCGCTATAATCGCTGGTCCATACATCCCCGCACCAACAACAAGACCAATTCCCGCCACTGCCCAAATGGAAGCGGCCGTAGTTAATCCACGAATTGTACCTCCATACACAATTATCGTACCTGCTCCAAGGAAACCAATTCCACTAACTACATAGGAAGGGATACGTGCTGGATCAAAACGGACATTATCATATGTTTCCAGAAATTCTAAAAAACCATAAAAAGATAGTAGCGTCATTAAACAAGCACCAACACCTACCAATATATGTGTTCGAAATCCTGCCGAATGATTGTTCCATTCGCGTTCAAATCCGATAACTCCAGATAAAACCAATGCAATCAATAAACGAATAACAATGATTGAGAAGTTATCTCCTAATAATTCCTGAAAAAATGTCTCCATATATTTTCCTTCCTCCTTATATTTTAATCATTCCAAAAGTTTTACTTTATTAACACAAATATAATTTTATGTTTGTAATCATTTAATATAACACAATATAAAAAGACAGCATACATTTTGTATGCTGTCTTTTTATATATCGCCTGGCGGCGTCCTACTCTCGCAGAGACAAAGTCTCAACTACCATTGGCGCTGGAAAGCTTAACTACTGTGTTCGGTATGGGAACAGGTGTGACCTTTCCGCTGTCACTACCAGACATTTA
>DAMDKS010000025.1:0-51996 GCA_032085455.1 Oceanobacillus sp. | reverse complement strand
GTATGAAGATATGGTATTGAACAATAAAACTGCAGGTGAGGCAGTTGCGCATAATTCAGGATCTCTATTAGCCGGGGCTGGAGGTGCGGCATTCGTTGGTTTATTTGTTTCCAACCCAGTGGGTTGGGGAGCTGCTGCTATAGTAGGAGTAGGAGTAGGGGCAACGATAGGTTTCGAGTATTTATATCAAATTAATTTTGGAGGACTTCAAACCGGTGTGGATTGGGTAGGTGAGCAAGTAAATAATAGTTTTGATACGGTAAATCGTTGGGCAAACGATGCCGCGGATGCTGTCGGGGAGGCTATTACAGGTGCCCTTGACTGGATTAATCCGTTTTCTTAAAGAATTTTAATTTGTTATTTGGAAAGGAAGTATAATTTAATGAACTGTGAAGTGCAACAATTAGAGGATAATATCCGATATCGGGTTTTAATTATTAATGGAGAACAGTACATCCTGGATATGGAGCGGTCCTTTTGGAGGACTATCTTTCCGTTTTTTGTTTGGATACTCCCGAGTACGGTATTTAAAATAGAAGATTCTTCTATTGTGGAGCAGTTGAAAGAACCGAATAAGGAGAAAGTTGGGGGAGGTTGGGTAATGTCATTAGCTAGTATTGGCTACTTTCTGGGCATCCTTTTAGCTCCTTTAATGGGTTACTTTGAGATTCCAATGTCTGCTCTAACCAATGCGTTGCTTCTTGTCTTTGCAATAATCCTTGTTGCTTTATTGTATCTATCGATGAGTTATCGGCGAAAGAGGAAGCTGGAAACTGTTGTAAACCTGGATGAGTTATCAAGGCGGGAATTATGGATTCGCCCAAGTTCAAAAAAACAGGTGTTCAAGTTATTAGCGGCATTTCTTTGGTTTGTCGTGTTTAATGGACTATTTTTCATGGGATATATTGGAACTGGAAATATTATGCTATTATTCATTACATCGTTTTTCTTTTTTTTCTATTTATTATCATCTCGTGTAACAGTTGAAGAAGGACATACCACTGTTAGATTTAAAGATTTAAAACATGCAGGTTGAAAATTTAGTAAGGTTTAGATAGTTAAAACATATGGAGTGTGGGATGGATTACCTAGGTTATAAATGAGGTATTAAGAGGCATAAATCTGATTCTTCAGGTAGTATAAGCAAGTCCATGATAGCTGGTGGTTAGTGCAAAATAAAAGTGCTGGTTTACTTTTAAATCAAGTTTAAAAATAGCGCAAGATTTGTATTATAAAATATCAAAGTAGATGAAGAGAGGTAGAAAAATCATGTTACCAATAGGGTCGATTGTTTACTTAAAAGAAGGAACGAGCAAATTAATGATTTTGAACAGAGGACCGATTCTTCCGCCAGAGGAACCAGAGGGTAAAGGTACAACGTATGATTATTCAGGATGTTTTTATCCTCAAGGGCTGGATCCTACTAATGTCTTCTATTTCAATGAAGAAAATATAGATAAAGTAGTATTTGATGGGTTTAAAGATGAAGAAGAGGAGCGTTTTCAAGAGATTTATACTCATTGGATGCAGGAAAATGAATCAACGCTTAAAAAGGGAAAAATATCAGGACCTTTGAAATGAATCAAATAATATTCAAACAAAAGAAGCATGTGAAAATATATGCTTCTTTTATTTAGGACTTTGTAAATTAAAATAAATTTAGAGTATTAAGAATGCATTTGTTCTATTCCGGTGCATCGAAACAGGGTGAATTATATAAGGCTGCGATGGATTCGTTCATTATGGTTTCAATGTTCAGTAAAGATAGGAGAATGTACGAATTATACTGATTTTTTTAGTTGGCGGCTTGATTATTCATATAATTGCGTTAACATTTTCTGTCAAGAATTTTAGTGATAAATGAAAAACTTAATCCCCCAGCTGGGGAGAATTGAGTAAGCAGTAGTGATACACCGAACACAAAAAAGCCTCCTATGCTAGAATGATAATGGTGTCGCAAGCCAATATCAGATGAATAGGAGGCGATAATATCAATAGTTCAAGCTTATCACATACAAAATGGAAATGCCAATATCACATTGTGTTTATACCGAAGTAAGGAGAAAGGTAATGTACGGTCAAGTAAAAAAATTGAAATCATAGAAGGAGCAGTATGTTTAGATCATGTTCATTTGTGTGTAAGTATTCCACCAAAACAAAGTGTATCTGAATTTGTAGGCTACTTAAAAGGGAAAAGTAATAATGGTATTGTCAAAGGAGCGACAAAATCTCTTGGCTTTTTAGGCACTGGGTTGAGTTATTATAGTAACTACCATGATGCAAAAGCTGATGGGCTGAGTGGGGCAGGTGCCCACTCACAGGCTGTAACAGATACGGCGGTTGATGTAACAGTGAGTACAGCTGTTCAGACAGGATTCACTGTAGCTGGAACGGCTTTTATACCTATACCGGGTGTTGGAACAGCCATTGGGGTTGGTATAGGGATAATGGCCAACATAGGACTGAATTATAAATTCGGAAAAAGTGACAAGTCTCTAATGGACAGGGTAAAGAGCGAGGTTAATAAAATAAAAGGCTGGTTTAGTTAAAAGAAAGGACAATCAAATTATGTTTAATTTAACAGAGAAAGATTTTGCTGTATTAAGAGATTCATTAGAATCGGGAAGGCAAGCCCCTAATAATTTAGGTGCCATGCTAATACTTTCTATTTTTCTGCAGGCACTTATGTTTGTATTGGCGTATATCGTAGGCGCTGATCGGTCGGCATTTCCTTATATAGATAATATAAGGTTGTTCCACCTCATAATTACACTGATTTTGATTATATTATCGGTTATTTACGCTATTCCTTCTATCTATATGAAACAGCAGAAGGTCCAGTATTTCATAACTATACTTGTATCACAGAATCTTTTTGGAATTCTACCATTGATAATGGCTCTTTTTTTTCTAGGGAAGGAGAGAAGTATTAGTTTAGATTCTTTATTGTTTTTTGTATACGGCGCTTTAGCTTTTGGATTATTAGTATTTCTAGTAACTTGTGTGCGATTTTTAATTTTGTTGAAAAAAGGTGATTACCGAGTTGGAAGTAAAAAAGATCGAGTCAGGAACAAAGCCGAGTCGAATATAAAATCATTTTTGGCAATAATTATTGTAGCTAGTATAGGATTAGTTTTCGTTCTTCAATTTTTAGTTAGAACATATGGCCTAAATGATATGGAAGTTTTAATTTTGATTATAATTGGTATATTGGTTTTCTTTGCAATGCTTTTCGTCCTACCAGAGCAATTAGTTATCCTATATTGCAAATATCGTTTTGAAAGTTTTAATTTTAATAAAAATGGAGAATTAAAACCAATGGGTAGAAAGGGTGCGTAATATGAACATTGAAGTACGGCCACTAATCTTTGATAACCTATTAGTCTGTGAAACAAAACAGTTACGTACAGAGTGGCAAGAGGATTTATTTTTGATGGAGGATTTTACCTTAACAGAGGATATTTATAAGAATGGACCTGTTTTCTTTTCAGTGACCTCAGAGAAAAATGAAGATAAATTTGGTCATTTTACTTATTATTTACCAATTAATGATGGGGTCACTTTAGAAGATGAAGCACATTTTCAATTTCATGAAGCTTTTATCATTGAGAAAGCATTAGTGATGAGACAAGCAGATCAGGAAGTTGATTTTCATGGTGCCTATCAAAAAATTAAAGATTATGCTCTCAAAGAAAATATTGGAATAGAAGACACGTATTTTGTTGTTTTATTGGAAGTATATGGCGATATTATTATTGATTTATATGTACCCATTCAAGAACGGCGATGAAAAATGATTACTGCAAATCACAAAGTTGCTCATCGTAATGTAGTATCGAAATATTATAATTTTCTTCCGAAAGAGATTGATGTTGCGATAAAAGATTTTGCAATGATTCTTGAAAAGGAGGGTTATCAACCAAATGGAAGCTTGTTCTTTTCGATTATTAGTGATCCGATAGATGAAGTTATGACTGCAGAATTATTTTTAACAATTGAAGAGGATAATTTTACTGTACAGACGGATGAGGAAATGTTTTTTCGAAGTTACTTTTTAATTAATCCAATGATAATGACCCGTATTACGGATGATTTTGATGCTAAGTCTCAAGTGAAGTATTGGGAACTGATTAATTATATAAAACAAAATGGATTGAAACAACGAACGCCTGTATTTGTAGAATTCAAAAGCAGCCATTTTGGAAAAGAATATGTGGAGATGAGTGTAGGTATAGAGAATAAGGTAAATATAAAAAATTTAAAGGAGAAATACAAAAGAAAAAAGTATTATTATATAGTGTGTTATTCTTAACTTTAATTCTTGCAGCATGCAGTGATTCAGATCAAGCGGATGCTAAACAAAATGAAGGAAAGAATGAAACCAAAACTGAAGAACAAGAGAATGCAGAAGCGGGAGGAGAGATGGAACCATTGAAATTACAAATTCAAAAAGGAGATGAAGAGGCTGGAGTAACGTTTGAAAACAGTGGTATTTACAGTGCTTTGGCTGAAGCGGTTGAAGCTGAACCACAAATGGGCCTTCCAAATGACTTTAGTTTATATCCTTTTGATATTAGCGAAAATGAAGATGGAAGCAGTTCGTTAATATTTCTCGCAATTAATCGTATACAGGACGGCATAAAAAATGTATCCTTTAATTTAACCATGGGAAATCAGGACGGAGAATACATATTTCAGGATGTTGAGATTTATATGTCAGAGGAACAGTTTGGCATAATCGAGCCCGATAGCTCTGTACCATTTTTAATAGATATTACATCAGAAGAAGAGGAGCTTTATTTAACATTAGATATGGAAAATATTCACTGGGAAATTACCAATTTTGAGATGGAAATTGTTGAATAACTTGACTGAAAGGACAGAGGGTGAATACTCTTTGTCCTTTTCTGTAAAAAACAGGGTTTAATATAAATGGAATAGTGTAAAGCTTTACGGTCATTTATCACGAAATGATTTTAAGAGTTGATTATGCTATCTAGCATAATCAACAAGTCACTTGTAATAGAAAGTGATTCTGACCATGGTAAGTGGGTAATGAGTGGGGAAGTTTCTTTTTTTGTTGGTGGGGATACCCAGTGACGAATAGTTCAATTGTTATGCAGAGAATATGAGTAACTCCTGTAAGCCCCCATATTAAGTTTTTACGAATTATATAGTACGTACGACACCTTTTAAACATATGCCTTATTTATTTTGTTAAGCAAATAACCATAATTTCATTAGTTACCACTATTTTTATAGCCTTCTTCGCTTTCTCCCTGCCTTTAAAAATTTTTCGCAACTTATCCCTATATTAAAACGATAATATAGCGAGAGACTACTTGTTAAAGAGAACCTTCAACTATACAAGGACTTGTATGAAACAACTTACCAGTAAATAGTTGAAGACTTTAACGTTATGCATGATTTTACTGGAAAAGTAGGAGACATCGTAGATCGGACCATTGACCAGCCTTTCTATGAAGATATCGATGCTTTTGTATCTTCAATGCAACAAGCAACGATATCGAATTATACAACGAAGAATCGAATCGGCGCAACTGATGAAATCACGTATTATGCCCAGGGAATGAATTACACCACCCGACAGCCTAAATCAGAAGTTAGCATAGATGACTTACTCAGTGGAGATAATTTCTATGCAGATCAAATGTTTGCGGGAGAAGTATAATAAATAGGTGGGATGATATTTACAGGGTAGAGATAATTATGATACTGTAAAACCAATAAACTAACAAGAATGAATGACAGTAAACCCGTATTCAAATAACGCATATTAACTGTAGGCTCTTTTAGTAAGATTATATATTAGTAGTGACTCGGAAATGAACTGAGTAATTTTGGGACTTTTGAAAGGTAAAATCTATTGTTTTACATTTCTACAATCTCCTTTAAAAAAATCCATGCCAAAGAAACTTGCAATATGTGTGGAACTCGTTCAAAAAGAAATCTAGCAATCGATTGGTGAGGAGGATAAAAAAATGAAAGTTAATGAATTGCGAGGAAAGATTAAAGAGTATCAGCGAGATGAACTCGAACTGTTAGTGGTGGAAATGTATAAAAAAATTCCCAAATCTATGTGTGAAGAAAAGGAAATTGACCAGTTAGTCGATGACCCTTATTATTTCAAGGAAAAAGGGAAGGCTAAGAACCAGACGAAACAGCTGCCTGATTTTTCAGAGGTGGAAAATGAGGTGAGGGATTTTATTGATAATGCTTATGCACATAATTATCTTGCTCCCAACCGTATTATTCAGAAAAAAGAACGATCACGCTGGCGATTTACAGCCAAAAAATTAATTGACAATGTCACCGCGTATGCCTCTCATCCCGCACATAGTAAGGCGTGTGCCAATATGTATGAGGAATTGTATAAATTATTTTCTTACGCATCTGGGCATTATGTTTTTGCAAGTGATGAACCATTTATGACTTTAAAAATTGAACAACCTGACTTCTTGAAACGCGTTATTTTAATGAAAAAAAGAAACGCGCACCCTGATATATGGATTTCAGATTCTTTGAAGTTAATTTTAGAAAGCGAAGTCGATTATCACACCCTCACAAGGAGTTTATTTGATACTCTAGTGTCTACTTTGGAAAATGCTTTACTTAGAGAAAAAGCTCTTGACATTGCAAAAGCACTTCTAAAGGAAAAACGAGCACAAGTTGGACGTGTGAAAAATGCGAACGCCTATTATCGTGTTGAAGATGCCATCAACCATTTGGTTAAATTTATTTTTGTCATTCAGAGCTTGCTTGCAGAAAATAAAGAAGCTATTCAATTTTTCAATAAAAATTATCTAAATGACCCAGAAGTCAAACTCTTTATTTTATTAGATTTAATTAAAGAGAGGCAAACAGTCGATGAGTGGTTAGCCGTGTATGAAGATGCTGTGAAGAGAAATATTGAGCCCAGAGATAGTTTAAAGAAAAATTATGATTATATCAAAAGAGAAAATGAGTTTCCAAAACATGTGTGGATGAATTAAAGTACTTTTTTGTTTACCTGAATTGTTGATAGCTCGGTGCACTTAATGTCCTAATATACTTTAGCAAAGGATTTCTCTAAGCCCATATCGCTAATCCAACGGCAGTAAAAAGCAGATTTTGACATTTATTACGTATCCCCTTATAATGGAATTGTAAATTTAAACTTTAAGGAGGATTAGGAAAGGATGACACACGCAATGAGATTACGTTTCCCAGCTTTGAACTAAGTAATTTAATACGTTCAAAGGCTCTGTTTGTTAATACAGAGTAAATGGGAGCAGTCTGTCCTTTTTTAATCATCTTCATTTTATATTAAAGCATATCCCGTCCTGCGACAGGAGTGGACATGTTATCTAATGTAAGAAAGACAGCCCAATTTGTCTTTCTTTTTTTATTAGACAGGAAAGCTTGAAGTTTTCTTATCTAATATTTGTTTTGAACGATTAGGATCAACCCTAGTTGTTCGCTATACCCATTTACTCTTAGCTGCAAGCAGACGCTTGTGGCTTTTTTTATTGAAAGGGAGGGTTTTTTATGAAAAGTAGAGAAAAAGCTGCCGCATTGGTTAGTAGATTTGATAATAATTTTAGATGTCCAATTTGTAAGTATCCAATGAAGGTAATTGATTTAAGAAGCATGGTTTGCAGTAATAACCATACCTTTGATTTTGCAAAACAAGGTTATATAAATTTGCTTCATCGTGCTGTGAAAAGTCAGTATGATAAAGGATTATTTCAGGCAAGACACGAGATGATTATAAAAAGTGATTTATACGGTGCTTTACATGAACAAATTTCCGAAATGATAAGAGAAAGTGTGGAAGAATCGAGGAAGAACCATCTTGTTTTAGATGCCGGCTCTGGAGAGGGATCACATTTACAGCGGATTTTAGAAATGAATGGTTCCCCCTCCTTAACAGGAATTGGAATGGATATTTCCAAAGAGGGGATTCGGCTTGCGGCTAGTAATTATCGCAACATCACTTGGTTTGTTGGTGATTTAGCTAACATCCCCATAGAAAATCATACGCTAAAGGTAATTTTAAATATCCTGTCACCTGCAAATTACCAGGAGTTTAAAAGAACGTTAGCTCAGGATGGGATAGTATTGAAGGTCGTCCCTGGTCAGGATTATCTTAAAGAGCTTCGAAGGGTGCTTTTTGATCAGACAGAAAGAGCATCCTATAAAAACGATGAAACAGTCGCACTTTTTAATACACATTTTCGTTCAGTAAATATAAAAAGTGTGAAGTATAAACAACAGCTTAGTCAAACAGAATTAAAGCATTTGCTGGAGATGTCGCCACTATCATGGAATATGGAAGCGGATGTCAGGAATAGATTCGGTCATATGAATCGTTTCGAAACAACGATAGACTTGGATATTTTAATAGGAAAAGATGCCCGAATGAAGGGAGAGGGAATATAATGGAACATGTTTGCATTGAATTGGAGAATATAGAGCATTCTTATTTAGATAAAACAGTATTAAATATCTCGCATCTTGCTGTGCACCAATTTGATCGCATCGGTGTTGTTGGGAAAAATGGTGCTGGTAAGAGTACGTTATTAAAACTGATGGCAGGTCACCTTAATCTAAATAAAGGACAAATCAGGCGCTTTATCGATTTTGCTTATTTTGATCAGTTAAATACACCAGAGCAAACAGAGGTTGATTTTAATTTAAAGGGAAGGTTAGCGATTCCAGAGGCAGAAATACACAATTTTAGCGGTGGAGAACAGACACGTCTGAAGCTGGCGCAGATTTTTTCGGATTATCATGAAGGATTGATAATGGATGAGCCAACTTCTCACCTTGACTCTGAAGGGATTCAATTTTTTATCGATGAATTGATGTATTATTACGGTGCGCTTGTTCTGGTGAGTCATGATCGCTATGTATTAGATAAACTTGTCACTAAAATTTGGGAAATAGAAGACGGAAGCATCAAAGAATATACTGGAAATTACTCCGATTATGTTTCGCAAAAGGAACTTGAAAAAAGACTGCAGCTCGAACAACATGAAAAATATGTAAAGGAAAAAACACGCCTAATGAAAGCGGCAGAAGAGAAAATGGAAAAGGCCAAAAAAGTTACACAAGCAAGTGGACAAATGTCTAAGAAGGAAGCGAAGGCAAAGGCTAACCGTATGTTTATGACAAAGTCCAAGGATACAAGTCAAAAGTCAATTCAGCGGGCAGCAAAAACAATTGAACAAAGAGCAGAACAATTAGATGAAGTAGAAGCTCCAAAAAAAGAAAGAGTGATTCAATTTCATCATCCCGAAGCATTGCAGCTGCATAATAAATTTCCAATTATGGGCGAACGACTGACTTTAAAGGCAGGTAATAAGCTTCTGTTAGAGGAGGCAAGCTTCCAATTTCCTTTAGGGAAAACCATTGCAATTACAGGAAAAAATGGTTCAGGTAAAACAACATTGCTACGTCATATTAGGGAGCGGGGCGAAGGGATTACGATTTCGCCAAAGGCTGTTATTGGTTTTTACGAGCAAATGGATTATCTGTTTGTAAAAAAAGAAACCGTTTTTAATTATATGAAAGAACGCAGTGATTATGAGGAAAGTAAGATTCGGTCGGTGCTGTATTTGATGAATTTTGCAGGAAATGATTTACGGAAGGATGTTCGTTATTTAAGTGGGGGAGAAGCAATTCGTCTCGTTTTATGCCAGCTTTTTTTGGGAAGATACAATGTACTCGTATTGGATGAGCCGACAAATTATCTGGATGTTTTTTGTATTGAGGCACTGGAGCAATTTTTAGAGGGCTATGAAGGGACGGTGTTGCTTATATCTCATGATAAAACCTTTGTGAAGAAGGCGGCTGATTATGTGTATAAAATAGAGGACCACAAATTGACACTAAAAGAAGGGTGATGGGCTTTTAAAGTTCTCTATGGATAAGGGAAATTGCGTATGATGCACCTACTGAATAATGAAGTTTCACTTTATAAATAAAAATATAGTAAGTAAAAAATGTGAAGTAGAGTATGCCTTTTTTGCATTTTTTGCATTTCATCAAAATAGTCTGTCTACGAGGAGGTATGTTATGATGTGAGCAGGAGGTTGATGCTCATGATATTCATAGGGGTAACAGGGTGGGGAGACCATTATTCCCTTTATCCTCCGCAAATCAAACCAAAGGATAAATTAGCTGAGTACAGCAGTCATTTTCTTACGGTGGAAGCAGATGCTTTTTTTTATGCGATTCAGCCCATACGTAATGTTTCTAAATGGGTAAACGAAACTCCAGAAAATTTTCGTTTTGTTGTGAAGGCCTATCAGGGAATGACAGGGCATCAACGAACTGAAATTCCGTTCAAAACAAAAAAAGAAATGTTTCAAGCCTATAAAGATTCTTTAAAACCCTTCCAGAATGCAAATAAATTGGCAGCAGTCCTATTTCAATTTCCTCCTTGGTTTGCGTGTAAAAAAGAAAATGTAGACTATTTACGATATTGTAAGCAAATGATGGGAGATATCCCGATAGCATTGGAATTTAGACATCAGTCATGGTTTAGTGAAGTCTATCGTTCGGATACCCTTTCTTTTATGAAAGAGCATGGCTGGATACATGCAGTGGCCGATGAACCTCAGGCAGGAGAAGGTTCTACCCCAGTTGTACCAGTAGCTACAAGCTCTGACATCACATTGATTCGTATGCATGGCAGGAATTTTTATGGCTGGACAAGACCGAAAAATGCAGATACAAACTGGCGTGATGTGCGATATTTATATAAATATAATGAAAAAGAATTACTAGAGTGGAGAGAGCGGGTGCTTGAGCTTGGCAAAAGCTCCAAAGACATTATTATTTTATTCAATAATAATTCAGGTGGAGATGCAGCCAGTAATGCAAAGCAATTCCAAAATATGCTAGGAATTAAATATGAAGGACTTGCTCCCAAACAATTAGGGTTATTTTAAAAGAAAGACGAGACTGACTCCAAGTGTCCCATTTCCATTGAAACTACAGAAGAGCCCCTTGGGAATCGTGTGATTATTGAACATGAAAATAATGAATATAGTGTATTGGCTCACTTTAAAAAGGAAAGTATTATTGTAAGTGAAGGCGATGAGGTGGAGGCTGGTCAATTATTAGGCTCTGCAGGAAACTCCGGGAACTCCAGTGAACCACATATTCATTTTCATGTAGCAGATCGTGCAGAATGGGATGAAGCTGCATCCATTCGTATTAAATTTGAGGATGGCAAAGAACCGATTCGTGGTGAAATTGCAAAAGGTTTTTAAACTTTATAAAGTGAAACTTCATTCAGTGTTTTTTTATCTTCCACTGAAACGTTAGTTGAACCAATCGGACCGTTACTGGCTGCCCGTTCTCTCATTTAGAATTGACGTGTCTCCTCATTTCTTGAAGTGGGGGGCTTACTGCCAGTTAATTCGGATAAAGGGAAGGAGTGAAAAAATGAATATTACCGTTTCAGATGAAATTAAAAGTCTTGTGCCGTACGCAGCGTTAGGAATAATCGGCTATAAAATCCAAGTGGAAAAAAGCACTTCAGAACTGCTCACGGATTTTGAAGAAAAGATAAAAGAAATTGAAAACAAATATGAAATGGCAGCTATCGCAAAAGTCCCGCATGTTCATGCAACAAGGGAAGCGTATAAGGCATTGGGGAAATCTCCATCGCAGTATCGAAATGCTGCAGAAGCCATGTTAAGAAGAATTGTAAAAGGAAAAGGCTTATACAAGATTAACAATGCTGTTGAGATAAATAATCTTAATTCTGTCTTGACTGGGTATTCAATTGGTTCCTATGATAAAGAAAAGCTGTCAGGAGATATTGAATTACGCCGGGCACCTTGTGGTGAACGATATCAGGGAATTGGAAAAGCGGAGGTTAATATTGAAAATCTGCCTGTTTTATATGATGCAGAAGGTCCATTTGGTAATCCGACAAGTGACAGTCGGCGGACAATGATACAGAATGGTGACAGAGAAGTGCTTAGTTTTATTTATAGTTTTCATCATGATAAACAGGAATTGAAGCAGAACTTAGAAAAATATCAAGAGCTGTTACAAACATATACAAATGCAAGCGATTTTCATATAGAAATAATTTGAAGCATTTTGGCGCATGAAAAAAGAGAGGTTATCAGGTTAACCTCTCTTTCTCTTTGACCTTCGTCTGCAGTCATTGTGTACACACCTTATTTCTTAGAATTTAGTTGTTCCAAAATTTCAGGATGGTTTAGCATTTTACTAAAACAATCTGGACAAGTTGTACTATAAAAGACTTGCTTTTCTTCATGAATAACATGAACATGCTTCTTAAAACCTTTACACATATACGGTTCACTTCCTTCCCTTTGAATCGCTCCCTTTCTCCTGTATTGCAGTTTAAACAAAAAACTCCTTGTTTAAATAACACTACAAGGAGATAGAATAAACGTTTCATATGTTCTTGTAACTAAATTAGTGTATCATTAATTATATATGAAGTCAATTTTTTTGGGAAATAGCTTTACTACTTATTGATAACTTGGCCAATGAGTAAAGCCACTCTTATTCTTAATGAGTTAGTAGGGTCTTTCAAGGATTCTCCGAGTGTATCTTCCGCCTTTTTAATCCGATATTTGACTGTATTACGATGGACATAAAGTGCTTTTGCAGTATTGGTAATTTCACACTGGTGTTCAAGATATACTTCCATTGTTTTTACCAATTCCCTTGTATCACCGTCGCTTGGATAGGCAAGTGATTTTAAGGTGTTTTCATATAGTGCGCGTAAGTCTTTAATAGGAATTGTTCCTAGCAGCTCTTTTAATTCCTTCGTTTTATAAAAATAAATAAACTCCTTATTATATAAAGAATATCCTTGTTTAATTGCATCAATCGCTTCTTCGTAGGCGATGCCTAAATCCTCTAAATCCTGGATTGCTGAACTGACACCAAAGGAGAGGGTGAATGCTTCATCAAGATTTTGAACATCTTTGATAAATGCGGTAATCTCGGAAATTTCCTTATCGCTGTATACAGGAAGCTGAACGATTGTAATGAAATATATGCCTTTTGTAAAGGTTGTAGCTTTTAGTTTATAGTCAATAATCGTATCTTCCAGCTGGTTAAAGATATGATTATGATAGACACCGACACGCTTTTCGTATAACTGGACACCCTCTCTTTGATGCCCCCCTTGCGCATCAATTGTACAAGCAATGCAAATGCTTGTTGCTTCCATATCTAAACCATAATAATTTACTTGTGTTGCGATATCCTTTCTTGTTAAATCATTTTTTTCAATTAGGTCGGAAAAGAAATTATTTTTTAAAGACTGCAGGTTCTCGTTAACTGCTTCTGCTTTGATTATCGTAAAAGAAATCACATTACTCGCCTGCTCAATCGCCATTTGAGAAGAAGGGTATGGCAAAGTTGAAGCGTCTAAAATTACTAATATACTTGGATGCATATTTTTTGTGATTATAGGAAAAGTAGTAAAAGCAACTAATCCATTTGTCTTTTGTATATAAGAAAATCCACTCCTGGCAGCTTGTATATTACTTTTGATTATTTTAATAATCGTCTTTTTCATTTTAATTAGTGCACCGTCTTTTGGAAAATTACTGATCATTTTTTCCTCAGCCCGATGATTTAGAAAGATGACTGGACGATCAATATAGAGGCTAAGCTGTGTTATCAAAGCTTCAACAGAATATTCCTCTAGCATCATTTTAGAGAATTCCTTTTGAACATGAAGCGCATAATATAATTGCTCAGCTTCATCATCATTTAAATAATTCAAAATATGCCGGGACATATTTCCGAGGTTATGGCTATTTGGTGTATTTAATATAGGAAAGGACAGTTTTTCTGCAAGGGTGATTATTTCTTCGGGTAATTCCTTGATAAAGCGATCTATTTTTATAATAATCCCTGCACAGTCTAGTTTATCCATTTCAACAATTAGATTGGAAAGCTTTTTCGTGTCATCGACAAACCCATATCCGGTAGTCAGCAGTAATTGATTTTTTTCCAAATACTTAATGGCATCAGGTGTATCTGAAATATTAACATTTCTCACATAACGATTTAACCCAGAGGCACCTGCGATAACCTCACATTGCTCCATAATATCTAAAATAAATAAGTCATTCATTGTCTTCATTGGTAAAACCACCTTTATTAAAATTTACACATTGTGATGAACGCATGATATATTCTTTTTTTTATTATACAACAAAGTGAACAAATTATGATAGTGGATTTAGCCGTTTCGGACAATGACATGCATTGTTATATCCTCTAAAATAGAGATAGGTAAACAACAGCATTTCTTAAGAAATATTGCTTAGTCAGCAGGAAGTGAGTGACTTTGTGCTGCAGAAGTGTGTGTGATTCTTATAAAAAGCACACTATATACTCTATTATTATGGTGTTTAACATCATTTTGGAGGGGATAAAAATAAAAACAAGTTCCACATAAGAGTGAATGCATTTTACTTCAGTTTTAAGGAACTTAGTGGAAATTCAATGAGGTATTAGTTCCTATTGTGCATTATTTCACATAAGGTTACAAAATTTAGCTATAACATTTTAGAGGAAGACGAAGTGATGAGATGAAAAAAGAGTTATCAAATATGGATAATTGGCTCGGAGGACTTCAGTGGTTAATGTATATTTTCGTTAACACAGTTGTGGTTCCGATTACAATTGGAGCAGCCTATGATTTAACTCAAGCAGAAATTGTAAGTACCATGCAATTATCTTTCATACTAGGTGGGATTTCTTGTTTACTGCAGGTGTTTGTGGGACATAGAAGACCAATTATGGATGGGCCATCGGGTCTTTGGTGGGGTGTGATTATTGCACTATCTACAATGGCTGCAGCCCAGGGAATCCCAATAGAAGAAGTAGGTGGAAGTATTGCCATCGGTGTAATCATTTCAGGGGTATTAACGATTCTTATTGGCGTTACAGGATTTGGTTATTATTTAGAGAAATTATTTAAACCGAGTGTGATGGGTGTATTCATGCTGCTGTTTGGAGTTTCCTTATGTATTAATTTCTTTAAAGGAATGCTTGGAATCCCTTATGGTGGTCAGGTTGGTGATATTACGATCAAGATTGGACCAAGTATATTAGCGATTGCAATTGCAGCACTCGTATTAATATTAACGATTAAAGGTTCAAACAAGGTTGCCCAATATTCCATGTTAATTGGTATTATTGTCGGTTGGCCATTGTTTGCATTACTTTTCAATTCAGAAAGTCAGCTAGGCGGAGGCGGGGTTCCAACTAGTTTAGAAATTTTCTGGTTCCCTACAGGTGCGCCATCATGGAATATCGGAATTATTGTCACCATTGTGGTCACAGGAATCCTGAATTTATCGAAACAATATGGTTCCATTAAAGGATCCGATATTCTTTATAAAGAAAGTCCTTCGACTAGTAAAGATTATCGTAATTCTTTTAGTATTACAGGGGTTATGACCATACTTTCAGGGCTCTTTGGGTTAGTACCATATTCACCATTTGTATCGTCCATTGGATTTATTCAGCAGACGAGAATTTTAGCGCGTATGCCATTTATCTTTGGCTCGGTCATGTTCTTTGTTATGGGGCTTATCCCTCAGGTAGGATATTTCTTTACAATGCTGCCATTAAGCATAGGCAGTGCTGTGTTATTTGTATCTTACGTTGCTCTCTTTGGTTCGATGTGGGATTGGTTTAAACAAACTTCCTTCAACAGTACGAATATATACCGCGCTGCCATGCCAGCATTTATTGGTTTAGTATTAATGGCAATCCCAGCAGATTCATTCGCAAGTTTACCAAGCTATCTGCAACCATTACTTTCAAGTGGTCTTCTCATGGGAACGTTGTTATCCCTCTTGTTTGAAAATGTAATGGATTGGGACAAGATAGGCACCAATTACGATTCGGTTAAATAGATAGAAACATTGTACTTCATGTACAACCTGTAATAAACAGATAGAAACAAAAATAGATGAGGTGAAGATATGTTATACACAATTATTAAGAAAAACTCGTATCAAGATTCAATTAACCTTATGCTTTTAACGAATGAAGTATCAACGATTGAAGGTGTAGATAAGGTTCAAGTCATGATGGCTACCCCTTCAAACAAAGACTTATTCAAGGATGCCGGACTTTACACAGAAGAATTGGAAGCAGCTGAGTCAAGTGACATGGCAATCGTAGTGGATACGGATATTGAAGAAAAAGTGAAAGAAGTCGATGAAAAAACAGAACAATATCTAAAAGATCAATCGATTAGCGGTGCAGCGGAAACATTCCAAACTGTTCGTACTTGGAACAAAGCTTTAGATGCACTTCCGAATGCTAATCTTGCACTTATCTCTGTACCAGGTGAATACGCAGCTGAAGAGGGAGAAAAGGCATTGGATAATAATCTGCATGTATTCATGTTCAGTGATAACGTTCCAATGGAAGATGAGGCAAGATTAAAGCAAAAAGCAAGTGAAAAAGGTTTATTATTCATGGGACCAGACTGTGGTACTGGTATTCTGGATGGTGTTCCAATGGCATTTGCGAACGTAGTAAATAAAGGGCGTATCGGAATTGTTGGCGCTTCTGGAACGGGTATCCAAGAGGTTTCTGCTATCATCGACCGTTTAGGAGAAGGGGTAAGTCACGCAATCGGTACTGGTGGTCGTGACTTAAAAGAACCAATCGGTGCAATTACAATGATGCAGGGGATTAAAGCTTTAGAAAACAATCCGCAAACAGACGTGATTGCAATTATTTCTAAGCCGCCTGCAAAAGAAGTAAGAGACCAAGTTGTTGAATTACTGCACAGTGTAAGTAAACCAGTAGTTGCTATCTTCTTAGGTGAAAAACCTGAAAAGCATGAAGGAAACGTCTATCATGCCTATACTTTAGCAGAAACTGCTCATATTGCGGTAGACTTGCTGCGTGGCAATGAAATTCGCAAAGATAATTATGTCGGTGATTATAAATTCGCAAATGCATCACTAAAGGAAAACCAAAAAGGAATTCACGGTTTATACTCTGGTGGAACGCTTGCCTCAGAAGCGGCAGTGTTACTTTCAGATGCATTAGGCCTGGGTTCTGAAATTACAAATGAAGAAGGCTATGTGTTCCGCAAAGATGAGCATGTTGTTGTTGACCTTGGAGATGATAAATATACACAAGGCAAACCACACCCAATGATTGATCCTGAAACACGTGCTAAATTCATTACGAAAGCTGCGAAGGATGAAAAAACAGCAGTTATTGTACTTGATTTTGTGCTGGGCTATGGTTCCCATAACGATATGGCGAGTGCTTTGCTTCCAGCAATTAAGGATGGCGTTGCACATGCGAAGTCAGAGGGCAGAGAGCTGTATGTTGTAGCTTCAGTATGTGGTACAAAAAATGATCCGCAAGACTATCAAGGGCATATTACCCGTCTGAAAGAGGCAGGGATTATCGTTAAAGATAATAATGATGAGGCAGTACGCACTGCATTAGACATCGTTGGTCTTGCAGTTAATGATGTAGAAAAAGAACATATCGAGGTTGAAAAAACAAATAAAGATTTAACTATTTCTGAAAATATTGCGGAGTTGGTTAATGATCGTCCGCGTATTATTAATATTGGTTTGAAGAGCTTCACAGATGCAATTATCGCAAATAATGTTCCGGTTGTGCAATATGATTGGAGACCAATTGCAGGCGGAAATGCTCGAATGAGAAAAATTCTTAGTCTTCTAAAATAATTTTGTAATCCGCGGGGACTCGCTGCGTCCCCTCTTTTCTGCATAAGTGCAACTAAGTTTTCTAAAAATGATAAAAGTGCATTTAAATCCAAGGAGGAATATATGATGAAATACAATACAGTCGATGAAGCTAACAGAGCGGTAATTGAAAAAGTTACTGGTTCATCTCCATTCTTAATTGATGTCGTACCAGCTAAAGAAAAAATCAAAGAATTTGAAGGACGTAAGCTATTATTACATGCAGGACCGCCAATTAAATGGGAAAATATGACTGGTCCGATGCAAGGGTCATGTATTGGTGCAGCTTTATTTGAAGGCTGGGCAGATAATGAAAAAGATGCCGAAGAAATGCTTGCAAATGGTGAGGTTGAATTTATGCCTTGTCACCATGTTCGTGCAGTAGGTCCAATGGGAGGGATTACTTCTGCAAATATGCCAGTGTTCGTTGTCGAAAATCGTTCAGAAGGAAACGAAGCGTTTTGTACAATGAATGAGGGTATTGGGAAGGTACTTCGTTTTGGCGCTTATTCCGATGAAGTCATTAATCGTTTGCAATGGATGCGGGATGTTTTAGGACCAACCATTGCAAAAGCTTTAAAATTAACAGAAGACGGATTAAATGTGAATGTAATGATTGCAAAAGCCATTACCATGGGAGATGAATTTCACCAACGTAATATTGCAGCATCACTCATTTTCTTAAAAGAAGTTACACCATACATCCTTAAAGTAGATATGGATGAAAAAGATCGTCAAGATGTTGTGCAATTTTTAGCAGATACAGATCAATTTTTCTTGAATGTCATGATGGCTTCAGCAAAAGCTGTGATGGATGGTGCGAGAACAATTGAAGAAGGTACTGTCGTTACAGCAATTTGCCGTAATGGTGAAAATGTAGGTATTCGTATTAGTGGTATGGGTGATGAATGGTTTACTGCACCTGTTAATACACCACAAGGGTTATATTTTACTGGCTATTCTCAAGAGGATGCAAACCCTGACCTGGGTGATAGTGCAATTACCGAAGTCTTTGGCGTGGGAGCAATGGCAATGATTGCCGCACCAGGTGTAACTCGCTTTGTTGGTGCTGGTGGTTTTGATGATGCACTTCGAACAAGTAATGAGATGTCTGAGATTACAATTGATCATAATAGTAACTTCACCATTCCAACTTGGGACTTTAAAGGAACATTATTGGGCATTGACGCACGTAAAGTAGTTGAAACGGGCATTGAACCGGTAATTAATACAGGAATTGCACATAAGAAGGCTGGCGTCGGTCAAATTGGTGCAGGTACCGTTCGTGCACCAAGAGCATGTTTTGAAAAAGCTATCGAAGCTTATGCTATTAAATTAGGCTTGATTTAAATGTGTGCTAAGTCCCTTTATAAAGTGGAGGAATATAATCGCAATATTCCTCTTCTTTTTGCGAAATATGCAGAAGGATACGTTCACAGCAAGTTTAATAGTGGTTTTAATGTACAAATGAACGATTCCCTTGTTTTCATAGGAAGTCAAAAAAGTGGACAGCTTCCGTTTTCATTCATTCTTGCACTCGATGCAATTCATGATATATTATTTAAAATAAGTGTGAATGACCCAGTTATTTGGAATAATAAGGATGGGTTATTATCGATAGGCGAAAGTTGTGATATTTTGTTTTTAGAAGGAAAGCCGTATGATAACAAACTGGAATTGACTCCTGGCGGTGAACGGGTTTTAATGAATCGGCTTGATGTACTGTTATTAGCCATGGCTGGTAATGACGAGCGAACTGGCTTGAATTTGGATATTTATGATTTCATGGAGCATTATGTAACCTATCAAGAAAAAACAGATAATGCATATGATCCTTATTATGACCTTATGGATATCCTGTATTCTGATGATGAAGCAGAAATCGAAAGAGTACTCCGCTACTTTCTGGGAAGAGGGAAAGGCGGAACTCCAGCTGGTGATGATCATATGATTGGTTTAATGGCCATTCATGCAGTTTCAGGAGTCTGGTCGCCTCTCCTTGCTAACGTCCTGTCCAGATTGATTACAAATGAAAAAATCACAACAGATGTCAGCATCGAATACTTGAAATATGCACTAAAAAGTCAATTTGGTTCACCAGTTATTGCGTTGATTCAAGCAATGATCGAGGGAAATGAACAAGATATTCAAGAAAAAATAATTAATTTATTGTCAATGGGACATAGTTCTGGGCTTGATACAACATTTGGCATAATGCTTGGTCTTTTGGCAATCAGGAGGGAAAATAATGGGTAATAAAGTAGTCATCGCACTAGGAGGTAACGCAATTTTACAGCCTGGTCAGGAAGCAACATATGAGAATCAATTAGAAAACGTACGTAAAAGTGCAGAAGTGATTGCACGTATTATTAATAATGGACATACTGTCGTAGTTACACATGGGAACGGTCCGCAGGTAGGAAACATTCTCAGACAAAATGAAGAGGCAAAACATATTGTTCCTTCACTTCCATTAGATGTATGCAGTGCGGAATCTCAAGGATTTATCGGTTATATGCTCGAACAGACGTTAAGAAATGAATTACTAAAATTAAACAATGAAACACCAGTTGTTGTTACTTTAACGCAAACAGAGGTTTCTGAAGATGACCCTGATTTTCAAGATCCTTCAAAACCAATCGGTGTCTTCTACAGTGAAGAAGAAGCAAACAAACTCGCAGAAGAAAAAGGCTGGGTTGTAAAAGAAGACGCTGGACGTGGTTATCGCCGGGTTGTTCCTTCGCCAGAACCAAAAACAATTCTTGGATCGAAAGCAATTAGTCAATTAACAGATAACGGTTCAATTGTCGTTGCTAGTGGTGGCGGCGGTGTACCCGTGATGAAGCAAGAAGATGGTACTTACAAAGGGCTTGACGCAGTAATTGATAAAGACCGCAGTGGTTTTAAATTAGCGGAAGAAATTAAAGCGGATGCATTTATGATTCTAACTGATGTAGAAAATGTATATGTGAACTATGGCAAGCCTGACCAAAAAGCTTTAACAGAAATTACTTTGGCAGAGGCTGAGCAATATGTTGCGGAAGGGCAATTCTCTGCAGGCAGTATGGGACCGAAGATGGAAGCGGCTATTAATTTTGCGAAAACGGGCGGCAAAGCTATTATCTGCTCATTAGATAAAGCTGACAAGGCCATGGAAGGCAAATCTGGTACACATATTATTGGTTAAGAAAGTAATGAAAATAGGACGAGGAAACGTTAAGTTACCTCGTCTTTAAAAACATCATTTCTTAGATAGCGATCAATATAGAGCTAAGGCTATAAGCATAAATAAAATGGTTACAATCCCCGTTATGAGTGGAAGCTGGTAATTTTGTGGAACAAGATGCGATAGGGGTCTCCGGTCCTTTTCCTTCACTTGACCGAATATGTTCTGAAAACTGTAAAAAATGATATCAAAGAAACGCCCCTTCACAACATAACCAATCATTGCAAGGAGAATGAATGCAAAGCCAATGATGAAGGATACATTAATATAGGATAATAGATTCATACTTTTGTAAAAAATTATGGTAAATAATAATATTAGTAATTGCGTTATTCCATTCCAAAGCAAAATTTTCCTGAGCATATATGTTCAACATCCTTTGAAAAAAATATGGGTAAAAATCCTTGCTTGCTTTTGAACCTACTGGTATATTATACTGAGAAAGCGCATTCATGCGAGAGGCAACATTGGCAGACAATATTAGGACTATAATTGATTATAGTGTTTATTGCAAGTGACTTGTCTGCGAATAATGCAGCTGCAAGCATGAAAATAAATATACCAATATAAGGAGAGAGTGGATGGCTTTAGGGAATAAGTGATAAACTGAGGCTTGCTTAAACCGCAGTTTATGCATGTTTGCAAGTAGAATGTTTGTAAAAGTCGCATCATTATTATGAGGAATTTTGCGAAAAAAAGATGTACAATATAGTATATTATAGTAAAATATAGTATAATATACTTCAATACTATAAAATAAAAAAGGGTGGTTTACGAATGAAAAAGACAAAATATTATCTCTTTATGGTATTAGTTTTATCACTAGGTATGTTTTTGGCAGCTTGTTCTGGTTCTGACTCAGATGACAATTCAAAATCAGATACAAGTGGCGAGGATACCAGTGAAAATACAGATAATGGCGAAGATGAAGATGCGGATGGAGAAGCCTCAGGTGAGCAAGTGTTTAACATGATTGAAACAGCAGAAATCCCTACTGGGGATCCAGCACTTGCTACGGATTCAGCTAGTTTTATCGTGTTTGGACAAACACTGGAAGGTCTTTATATATTAGATGGCGATGATACACCTGTTCCTGCAATTTCTGATGGGGAGCCTGAAGTCAGTGACGATGGTACTGTTTATACATTCAATTTACGTGAAGATGCGGAATGGTCTAATGGTGATTCAGTAACTGCCCATGACTTTGTGTATGCTTGGCAAAGAGCTGTAGATCCTGAAACTGGATCAGAATATGCATACATGTTCTCTGGTATCATTGAAAATGCAACAGAAGTTATGAATGGTGATAAAGACCCAGAGGAGTTAGCTGTTGAAGCAACTGATGATTACACATTGGAAGTAACGCTTGAACAACCAGTTGAATATTTTGATTCACTATTGGCATTTGGTACGTACTTACCATTAAATGAAAAATTTGTTGAAGAACAAGGTGACAGCTTTGGAACAAATAGTGATACAATGCTGGCAAATGGACCATTTGAATTAACAGAATGGGATGGAAGCGGTCTAAATTGGAAGTATGTAAGAAATGATAATTATTATGATAAAGAAAATGTTACTTTAGATGAAGTAAATGTACAAGTTGTTAAAGAACCTGGTACAGCGGTTAATCTATTTGAAACAGACGAAGCAGATCGTACTGCAGCACTAAGTGCGGAATATGCACTGCAATATCAGGATGATGAAAATGCTTCTACATTTGAAGAAGGTTCCTCATGGTATCTGAAGTTTAACCAGGTACGTGATGGTGAAGAAACTGCATTAGCTAATGAGAATATTCGTAAAGCATTGGCAATGGCATTTGATAAGGAAGCATTTGTAGCAACAGTTTTAGCGAATGGTTCTGTGACAAGCGACGGATATGTGCCAAGAGGTTTGGCAAAAAATCCTGCAACGGATGAGGATTTCCGTGAAGAAAGTGGCGACTTAATGGGATTTGATATAGAAAAAGCACAAGAGTATTGGGAAAAAGGTTTAGATGAATTAGGTATTGAGGAACTTACACTTGATTATTTAAGTGATGATACAGAAAATGCTAAGAAAACTTCTGAATACTTCCAAAACCAGCTCGAAACAAATCTGGAAGGATTAAAGCTTAATTTAAAGAACGTACCATTTAAAGTACGTTTACAAGATACAACGAACCAAGATTATGACATTGTTATGCATGGTTGGGGACCAGATTATCTGGATCCAATGACCTTCCTTGATCTATATGTTACAGACGGAACAAACAACAATACAGGCTATTCAAATGACGAATATGACCAATTAATTGATGACGCAAAAGTTAAATATGCGAATGATCCTGAAAAACGTTGGGAAACAATGCTGGAAGCTGAAAAGCTATTGGTTGAAGAGGATACAGTAGTTGCTCCAATCTATCAACGAGGAAGACTCGTTCTAATCAAGCCAAGTGTAAAAGGGATTGAAGAGCATCTGTTTGGACCAGACTACTCATTGAAAAATGTTTATATGGAAAACTAATTGACTATTAAATGAGCAGTATAATTGAGGGAAAGAGAGTATTCCACAAAAATACTCTCTTTTCCTCATGTATTCGTCCTTTTTATTAGAAAATTTGTATTTATTAGCATATAGGAGGAAAACACCAATGGCGAAATATATCATGAAGCGTATTGTTTATTTGCTAATTACGCTATTTATTATCGCTTCATTAACTTTCTTTTTGATGAAGTTCTTGCCTGGTAGCCCATTCCAAAATGAAGAAAAGCTCACTGAAGACCAGCGGATAATTTTAGATGAGAAATATGGGCTAGATAAACCAATCCCTGTGCAATACGTCAATTATATGGCGAATATTTTGAAGGGTGATCTGGGTGTGTCGTTTCAGTTCGACAACCAGCCAGTAACAAAACTTTTAATGAATCGTATGGGGCCATCCTTACAGCTTGGTTTTCAGGCGATGTTTATCGGAACCATTATTGGTATATTACTTGGCACTTTAGCCGCTATGTTTCAAAATACATGGATTGATTACGGAAGTACATTTTTAGCAGTACTAGGAAAATCGATTCCATCTTTCGTGTTTGCGGCACTCCTGCAATATATAATAGCAGTGAAACTCGGATGGCTGCCTGTTGCCTCCTGGAAAGGATTTTCATCCTCCATTTTGCCAACAATCGCCTTAGCAATTTTTCCAGTTGCAACTGCAGCCCGTTTTATGAGGACGGAACTAATCGAAGTATTAAGCTCGGATTATATTACTCTCGCAAAAGCGAAGGGTAACTCAAGAATGGAAGTATCTTTCAAACATGCTATCCGCAACGGGTTAATTCCTCTTGTAACCGTACTTGGTCCTATGGCAGTAGGATTAATGACAGGATCAATGGTTGTAGAAAAAATATTTGCAATCCCAGGTATTGGAGAGCAGTTTGTAAAATCAATACAGACAAATGATTTTCCAATCATTATGGGAACAACCATCTTTTTCGCCTTCCTTTTGACAATGATTATTTTAATCGTAGATATATTATACGGAATTATTGATCCAAGGATTCGTTTGCAAGGAGGGGATAAATCATGATAGATACATCAGAGAAAATTGAAAAACATCGATTTGATCCTGCTCCCAAGGATCAGGCTGATATTGAAAAGATCGAGAAACCACAACTCTCATTTATGAAAGATGCTTGGCTGCGGGTGCGGAAGAATAAGGGAGCGATTGTAAGTGCTGTATTATTATTGCTTGTGATTATTATGGCTATTATTGGACCATCCCTTTCAAAATTTGATCCTTATTCGCAAAATGTTTCCCATGCAAATCTTCCGCCTCGAGTGCCTGTTTTAGAGGATATTGGAATTTTTGATGGCAGTCAAAAAATTGGTGGTGTAGAAACAAATAAATACCAGGACTTAAATATAGAAGAGTATTATTGGTTTGGAACGGATAGTCTGGGACGTGACTTATTCTCCCGTGTTTGGAAAGGAACAAGGGTATCACTTTATATTGCTCTTTTAGCTGCAGTAATCGATATGGTAATTGGAGTTATCTATGGTTTAGTTTCTGGTTACAAGGGTGGAAGAGTAGATAATGTTATGCAACGTATACTAGAAGTCTTATCTGGTATTCCGAACTTGATCGTCGTGATATTAATGATGTTAATTTTGAAGCCGGGTATAATGTCGATTACAATAGCCATGGTTATCACTGGATGGATTGGTATGGCCAGGGTTGTAAGGGGGCAAGTACTCAAGTTAAGGGAACAGGAGTATATTCTTGCCTCGCAGACACTTGGGGCAAATAACTATAGATTACTATTCAAACATTTACTGCCCAATTTATCTGGGGTTATTATCATCAATACGATGTTTACCATTCCAAGTGCAATCTTTTTTGAAGCTTTTTTAAGTTTTATTGGAATTGGTTTGCAGGCGCCAGAAGCATCTCTAGGTACACTAATTGAGGATGGATATAAAACATTTCAATTTTTACCTCATTTAATGGTTATTCCGTGTATTGTTATTTGTATTATCTTAATCGCTTGTAATTTAATTGGAGATGGACTTCGTGACGCGTTTGATCCTAAAATGCGTGATTAATGAATGAGGTGAAACGACTTGAAAAAAATATTGGAAGTTACAGATCTAAATGTTTCCTTCCACACATTTGCGGGGGAAGTACAGGCCATTCGTGGCGTCAGTTTTGACCTTTATGAAGGTGAAACACTTGCGATTGTGGGAGAATCCGGCTCAGGCAAATCGGTAACAACCAAGTCGCTAATGCGACTGTTGCCACCGGAAAATTCGGAAATTAAAAAAGGAAAAATTCTTTTTAATGATATAGATATTGCTAAAGCAACGGAAAAGCAAATGCAAAAGATTCGGGGAAAAGATATTTCAATGATTTTCCAGGAGCCTATGACCTCGTTAAATCCAACGATGACAATTGGAAAGCAGATTATGGAGCCGCTTCTAAAGCATCAAAAAATGAGCAAAACAGATGCAAGAAAGCGAGCTTTCGAGCTGCTTAAGCTTGTTGGTATTCCTAAACCGGAAATTCGCATTAAACAATATCCCCACCAATTTTCAGGTGGAATGAGACAGCGTGTTGTGATTGCCATTGCACTCGCTTGTGCTCCGAAAGTGCTGATTGCAGATGAACCGACAACAGCTTTAGACGTTACCATTCAGGCCCAGATATTAGACCTGATGAAAGAATTGCAAAAGAAAATTGAAACATCAATTATCTTTATCACACATGACTTAGGCGTCGTTGCCAATGTGGCGGATCGTGTGGCAGTTATGTATGGTGGTAAAATTGTCGAAGTAGGTACAGTGGATGAAATATATTATAATCCGCAACATCCTTATACATGGGGATTGATAAGTTCGATGCCCAGCCTGGACACAGAAGATGAGGAGTTATTTGTTATTCCTGGCACCCCGCCAGATTTATTGAATCCGCCTAAGGGCGATGCATTTGCTCCTAGAAATCCTTATGCGATGCAAATAGATTTGGAAGAAGAACCGCCAATGTTCAAAATCTCGGATACGCATTATGCTGCTACCTGGTTACTCCATCCGGATGCACCTCAGGTTGATCCACCTGATGCAGTTAAAGAGAGAATGGCTAAATTCCAGGCTAAACAAGCGGCTTCTTTAAAGGGGGAACAGTGAAGTGGCGGAAGTAGAAAAGTTATTAGAAGTTAAAAATCTAAAGCGACACTTTAATGTTGGTAAACCAAGTGAAGTTCGTGCAGTAGACGATGTCACATTTGATATCTATAAAGGAGAAACTTTAGGACTTGTTGGTGAATCTGGATGTGGGAAATCAACGACCGGAAGAACCATTATTCGCTTATATGAAGCGACAGGTGGTGAAGTGCTTTATAGAGGTGAAAATGTTCATGGGAAAAAGTCGAAATCGGATTTGAAAAAGTTCAATCGCAAAATGCAGATGATTTTCCAGGATCCTTATGCCTCATTAAACCCAAGAATGAGAGTATCAGACTTAATTGCTGAGGGGATTGATATCCACCGTTTAGCGAAAACGCCACAGGAGCGCATGGAAAGAGTTCATGAGCTTCTTGAAACGGTCGGTTTGAATCGAGATCATGCGAGTCGCTATCCACATGAGTTCTCAGGTGGACAAAGACAAAGGATTGGAATTGCACGGGCACTTGCAGTAGAGCCGGAATTTATTATTGCGGATGAACCAATATCGGCTTTAGATGTGTCTATTCAAGCGCAGGTAGTCAACTTACTGAAAAGATTACAGAAAGAAAAAGGACTAACTTATTTATTCATTGCCCACGATTTATCAATGGTGAAATATATCAGTGACAGAATCGGTGTTATGTACTTTGGTAAATTAGTTGAGCTTGCTCCTGCTGATGATTTATATCGTAATCCAATGCACCCATATACGCAATCATTACTTTCTGCAATCCCATTACCAGATCCAGATTATGAACGTACACGCAAACGGAAACCATATGATCCTGCATCACATCAGTATGCTGATGGGGAAGAAGTGACCATGCGTGAGATTTCTCCGGGGCATTTTGTCAATTGTTCTTTAAAAGAATTTGAACAGATGAAAAAAAATTATAAAAAATAAAAGAAAAGCGTGGTATCTTTTGCTATCCACGCTTTTCTTGTGTATTTAAACTTCCTTAAGGAATTGCAGGACTTCTTCAAATACACCCTTTACTTCAGGGACATCCATGTTCTCATCAAATTGATGTTTTCCATTAGGGATGGTAATTAATTTATTTTTGATGTGGTATTGTTCAAGTACCTTCTGCATGTTTACAGACTCTATATATGGGACATCTTCATCAGCATCACCGTGAAGCAGTAATGTCGGTGGATAGCTTTCATCGACTAAATTTACCGGGCAATAGGGCGCTAAATCGGTTGCAGTGCTATCTGTGACGTAATTTGGCCAAACCCCCCGCTGCCGGCAGAATAAATAAATTGCATAGCGTGCGGTGATTGGTGCTTCTGCTAATGGTTTGTTTTGGATTAGTTGTTTAGCCAGGGTTTCATTCACTTGAGGCATTTTATTGAAGTATTCGCTAGGTGTATGATACCATTCACCTAGGATGCTTCCGTAGCCATAAAAAGAAATAATTGCAGCAGGCTTTACATCAAAGGTGCCTGTCATTAATGCTAGATAGCCACCTGCTGAACTGCCAATGACAATTACTTGATGTTGATCATAAGCGATATGCTGTGTTAATGTTTCTTTCGCCCAAATGAGACAATCACGAATATCATGGATGATTTCGGGAAGTTTTGTTTCCGGTGCTAAGCGATAAGCGATAGACAAGACATGGTACCCATTTTTATTGTATAATTCTACTTGCTCTTTATTGATATCATTGCGCGTACCCCAAATTAAGCCGCCACCATGAATGTAAAGGATAAGTGGTGCAGTTTCCCTCTTAACGGAAAAGAGTTCTGCTTTCATCTCAAGATCATTAAGTTGTTTATAAGTAAAAGTTTGCGACATATTGTTTCTACCTCCGAATCGCTGTTTATCAATCAATTTCTTCATTGCAATTGATTGAACAAATGAATCATGCAAAAAGTTTATTAATAAAAAAGGATGATGTTATTATGCGTAAAATATATAATGCAAGTGATGTTTTGGCTTCAGGGCCATACTCCCATGCTGTAGATGCGGGAGAATATGTTTATTTTTCAGGACAAACAGCAAAAAATCGATTGAATTCAGATGATATCCCAGAAAATGAAGATATTACTTCTCAAACGAAGCAATGCTTTGCTCATCTTTCCTCTGTACTGAAGGAATCCGGCCTTAAAGAAGAAAATGTTGTTAAAGTGAATGTTTATTTAACAAGCATGAAGTATTTCGATGAGATGAATCGTGTATACGAAAGTTTCTTCCAGGCACCTTATCCGGCTAGAACCTGTGTAGCTGTTTATGAGCTGCCTCTTGGTGCAGATGTTGAAATTGAATGGATTGTAAAAAAGTAACACTTCATTATGAGAACGTAAAATGAGGTTGGGATAAGACTAGTAAATAAGGAAGAAGGCGTTGGAGCTGCACTAAAAAAGTGCAGCCACCACGCCTTTTCTGTATATTTACATGCTTTTCAGTCGAATCCGTATGATTAAAACCGTGGGACCTGTACATTAATTCAAATAAATATATGTCCCAGCGCGTCAAATTCGAATTTGCACTTGTGGAAAGTACGATTCTACGCATGAAAGCTGAAAACGAGCGCATGAAACACGATTACCTGCGCATCAGTCTCAAGCATGCGCGGCAATCGAGGAATTACGCGCGGTTAATCCTCATTCACGCTCGGCTTTTTGCCGAATACGCTCGCCAGCCTTTGCTTGCAGTCCTTAGTATTTTTGACTAGTTATTTCTGTTTACTTGCTTTATTAATCTTCCAGAATCTTCCCATTTTCATAAACGGTATTTCCACTTACAATCGTTTTCTTTATATTTCCTTTAAAGGTTTTACCTATATATGGTGAATGCTGATGGCGATAGAAAAGATCTTCTGCTTTTAATTCAAAGCTTTCGTTCAAATCGACTAAAGTAATATCGGCATCATACCCCTTTTCCAATGCGCCTTTTCCTTCAAGACCAAAACGTTTCGCAGGGTTTGTTGCAGTAACTTGTACAATCTTTTCTAAAGGTAAATTACGTTTATGGTACCCTTCTGTTAACAGGACATTTAATGTGGATTGGGCACCAGAAATTCCGCCCCAGCCTTCGAAATAATTATCAGTGATTGTCTTCAAATCTGCAGGAGCTGGTGAATGATCAGAAGCAATCATATCAATTTCATCATTTGCCAAGGCTTCCCATAGACTATCTACATCTTCCTGATCGCGTAATGGTGGTGAACATTTTGCCACCCCGCCTTTTTCTTCTAAATCTTTCACTGTTAAAACGAGATAATGTGCACATGTTTCAACGGAAGCGTCTACACCACGCTTTTTAGCGTCATTAATTAAATCGGTGACCTTTTTACTGCTTGCGTGTACAAGATGAAGTTTACACCCTGTAGCTTCAGCGTAGGAAATAATTCTTCTTACTGCTTCAATCTCTGAAATTACTGGACGAGACTCTACATAATCTCTTGCGCTCGTTTTGCCAGCCTTTATTTTTTCATCTTGCAGCTGCGCACAAATTACAGTACTTTCAGCATGAACGGCAAGGAGGGAGCCGAAAGAAGCAATTTCACTCATGCCTTTATATAAAGTTTCATCATCTGCATAATCAAAATCATCGATTCCGCTTGGTGACATGAAGGCTTTAAAGCCAATCACACCATTCTCGTGCAAAGCTTTTAAATCAGCGATATTTTGTGGTACAAGACCACCCCAGAAATAGGGATGTACGATTGACTTTTCATCAGCCAGTTTCCTTTTATTTGCTAAATTTTCTTTATTGATAACAGGAGGTGTGCTATTTAATGGCATATCAAAGAATGAAGTGGCCCCACCTGCAGCTAAACTGCGGCTTCCAGTTGCCAGCCCTTCCCATTCTGCTCTTCCTGGTTCGTTAAAGTGAACATGGGTATCAATTGCTCCCGGCATAACATGCAAGCCTGCTGCATCGATTTCTTTCGTACCTTCACCAGTCAATGGTGTCATAGAAATCTCAGCAATCTTCCCATCTTTTACTGCGATATCACCTTTGAATATGGAATCCTTTGTAACAATTTGGCCATTGCGAATGACTAAGTCATAGGTATTCATTTAATTTCCTCCTTCATAATTTTTGAAAGCTCTTTCATTTAGTTAAATATAAATTATGTCAAACACAACTTTTTATCCTCCTTTTTCATTGTAACCCTTTATTCGAGAAAGTCATTAGCGGGTTTGGATAAGAAAGCCAAAATTGTTTAGCTGTTTTTTCTATTTTTCTATGATGCTTTTGTACCTTATTATGTATAGAATAGGCTTTAAATGCTATAATATATGGAAAAGTTTTATCACTGCTTCTGAATTCCTTTATCAAGCAATGCTGGCTCCGACATTAGCCATGTTCTGTGTGTTGAAGTCGGGTGGGATTTAAACAGTTAATGGAGCAATCTAACTATTCTATTTAATAAGTGGGGAAGTGGGTGAAAATATGGATTATACAGTCGAAGATCTTTTAAAACTAGAGGCTTGTGAAGATGCTGCTTATATTGGTGATAAAGAAGAACTTTCGAATAAAATTTCAGGTATTACAGTTATTGATTCCCCTGATATTTCCTCATGGATTAACGGAGGGGAAATAATTTTAACCAGCTTTTTTCCGGTAAGAGGTTTTACTAATAAAGAAATGGAAGTATGGATGAACGATCTTGCGGATAAAGAGATTAGTGCTTTGCTTGTGAAGCCGCGACAAGTATTTAAGGATATTCCTGAGATTGTATTGGATGTATGCAAGAAGCGCTCCATTCCAATTATAAAAATTCCAGAAAACATTGCATTTATAGAAATTACGTATCCGGTAATGGGACAATTATTTAACCGGCAAGTAGAGAAGCTGAAATACTTTAAAGAAATTCATAGTCGTTTTACGGAACTGTCCCTGCAGAATGTTGGCAGTGATGTTATTATCAAGACCCTCGAAGAATTAATTGGTAATCCGGTTAGTATTTATAATGAATCTTTTCAGAAAATCGCTTCAACAAATTCTAATATCGATTTATTTTATGATTTAGATAAGGAGTATATAGAGGAAACGAATCTCGATACAAAGTTTCCTTTCTACCGGAGAACTGTTATCTTTCCAAAATTTCAGGAGAGAGAATGTGAGCAAGTTTATGTTCCGATTAAAACAATTAATCATACAACGATTTATCTGGTTGTCAGTGCAATTAATAAAGAGGTTTTAGAATATGATTTTATTGCAATTGAAAATGCTGCAACAGCACTTTCGTTAGAATTAGTAAAGCAAATAGCGATTTCAGAAGTGGAAAAGAAATTTAAGAATGATTTGATTGATGATTTGATTACAGGGAAAATTAAAACGAAAAATGCAATCTATGATCGTGCAGCAATTACAAAGTTCGACGCAGAAGCACAATATGCTGTTGTTATTTTTAATTTGAAAGTATTGAATCCAAGTCAATATAAAGATAAACATACAGATCGTCACCAAGTTTTACAGAAGCATTATGAGCACTTAGTAAATTCTATTGATTTCTACCTGAACGGAGCAATTATTCGTGATCGTGTGGATGAAATCATTGTATTGTGGAAAGTAAATCCAAAATCAGATGTTCATCATGCAGATATAAATAAAATTAAACAAACGGTTAAGCATATACGTGGAAAATTCAAAGAATCGGTGAAAGATTATGCAGTTCAAGTAGGCATTGGAAACATAGCAAAATCAGTTTTAGATTTAGCACAAAGTTATAATGAAGCGCAGGATACGTTAAATATTGGACAAAACTCTAATAAAGAAGATTTCATTATTTCCTTCAGTGATTTAGGAATATATCGCATGCTCTATAAATTTGAAGATATAAACCAATTAAAGGATTTTATCCCAGCAAGCCTGCAAAAATTATTAGATTATCGTAAATCAAATAAGGATGCATTAATCGAAACGTTAAACGTATTTCTGCAATGTCAGCAAAATATTGCAAAGTCTGCACAATTACTATACGTTCATTACAAAACCGTGACATACCGATTGGAACGGATCAAAGAAATTACTGGAATGAACTTAGATGATCCAGAGGAAATGCTATCTGTTCAGGTAGGATTAAGAATTATCGATGTTATTGAAAGAAGTGATCTTTAACAAAGGTGGAAGCATTCGGCGCGCTGCAGCCGGAGGGCTATAGGAGAGAAGACTGGGACAAGGCTCTAGTAAATAAGGGAGATGGCGTTGGATCTGCACTAAAATAGCGCAGGCACCACGCCTTTTTTTATTTGGTTAAACAAACACATTTCATGCGCACCCGCCAGCTATCGTATCCTTATGCTCCCGCTGGTATTTTAACTAGTTATGTTTTAGCCTTTTTGAATGCCCAGGAAATTATAAATTTTTTTATTCGGGGCAACATAAAGTATAAGATACATGGTATTGTCTATATTCGATAAAAGCTGAGTAGTTTTTTATCTAATGTTTACATGGAAACAGTAACTGAAAGGGATTACAATTAGAGTAGACCGATTGATAAGTTTACTTTTTTATGGAAAGGAAGATAGATTTGCAGCTAACTGAAGAATCAATTGTAGATATGTTACAGCAGCTTGGCTCATATGGTAAGGATCCAAAAGGTGGAATAACTCGTTTTTTGTATTCTGAGGAATGGGTACAGGCGCAACAGTATTTAAAAGAAGAAATGGAAAAGGCAGGACTGACGACAAACTTTGATGCAGTAGGAAATTTATTTGGCAAATTAGAAGGAACGAAATATACAGATGAAACGGTTCTTTCTGGTTCACATGTAGATACTGTAGGTAACGGCGGTTACTATGATGGTCAGCTTGGAATCGTAACTGCTTTTTTAGCTGTCAAATACTTAAAAACTAAATACGGTCAACCGCTTCGGAACCTTGAAGTAGTTTCAATGGCAGAAGAAGAGGGGAGCCGTTTTCCATATGCATTCTGGGGTTCAAAGAATATTGTTGGGACAGCTAAAAAAGAAGAGGTTTTAGGGAAGCTTGCTTTTGACAATGGAATGCCATTTGAAGAAGCTATGAAAAAGGCTGGCTTTGCTTTCCGAGATGAAACAGAGGATACAAGAAAAGATATTAAAGCCTTTGTTGAAATTCATGTTGAACAAGGAAATGTATTGGAGCAAGAAGGTAAATCAGTTGGGGTAGTGAACAGTATTGTGGGTCAAAGACGTTATACTATTGAGTTAACTGGCCAAGCAAATCATGCTGGAACAACACCGATGGGGCTTCGTAAAGATGCTGTTTTCACAGCAAGTAAAATAATCACAGAGGTGCTCACAGAAGCAAAACGTTTGGGTGATCCGCTTGTCTGCACTTTTGGTAAAGTAGAACCGACTCCAAACGTGGTAAATGTTGTCCCTGGCAAGGTTTTATTAACCATGGATACCCGCCATACAGATAAGAATGCACTTGTTACATTCACAGAGGATGCAGAAAAAATGATGAACCGTATCGCTGAAGAAGATGGTGTTGGTATTTCAATTGATTTGTGGATGGATGAAGATCCAGTTCCAATGGATGAAAAAATTGTTCATGTATTAGAGAAAAGCTGTGAAGACAAAGAATTAAATTATAAAGTAATGCACAGTGGTGCTGGTCATGATTCACAAGTTTTTGCTCCATTTTATCCAACAGCAATGTTATTTGTTCCAAGTATTGATGGTGTTTCACATAATCCTAAGGAGTACACAGAGCCAAAGGATTTACTTGAAGGTGCAAAAGCACTGGCAGCTGCATTATATGAACTAGCATATAAAGAATAATTAAATAAAAAGGAGAGATGAGTAATGGGATTCCCAGAAAATTTACTATCATCTAGATCAATTATTAAACAAGGTCTTTATGCTCTTATTTCACCAGAAGGTCTTGTAAACAATAGTGTACCAGGTTTTGAAAATTGCTATGTTTCTATTCTTGGTTCACCAAGACTTGGAGCGAGCTTTGTCGATTATATTATTACAATGTATGAAGGTGGACATAATAAAGAGCGTGGATTTGGTGGTGCAGCGGATGAAGAAACGTTCCTATATGTTATAGAAGGTGAACTGGACGTTACTGTAGAAGATAAAAAACATCACTTTACGCAAGGTGGCTATGTTTACTGCCCGCCAGAAACAAAAATGTTTATGGAAAACGTTAAAAATGGAGACTCTAAAATTTTCTTATATAAACAGAAGTATACAGAGCTTGAAGATGTCAATCATCCTTGGTTAGTGACAGGAAATGTAAATGAAATTGAAGAAGTGGATTACGATGGGATTAAAGGAATGCGCATTAAAGATTTATTACCAACAGATTTTGCCTTTGACATGAATTTCCATATCCTTACCTTTGATCCAGGTGCAGGGCATCCCTTCATCGAAACACATGTGCAAGAGCATGGCGCTTATTTGCTTTCAGGTGAAGGTGTATATAACCTTGATAACGAGTGGATTCCTGTTCAAAAAGATGATTACTTATTCATGGGACCTTATGTACAACAAGCTTGTTATGCAGTTGGTAGAGATAAATTATCCTATATTTACTCCAAAGACTGTAATCGTGACGCCAATCTTTAAGAGGATGTTCCATATCCTCCTTTTTGAACATGCACTTTAAGAAAAAATGAGAGAAAAAGGTGTACAAAATGAGAGTAGATAAAGCAAAATTAAAGGAATTAATGAAAAATAAAATTATCCAAGCTGGCTTAAAGGAAGAACATGCGGAAGTTGTTGCAGACGTGCTGCTCCATGCCGATTTAAGAGGTATTCATTCCCATGGTGCCATGCGAGTTGAATATTATGCAGAACGGATTGCTAAAGGTGGAATTAATACAGATCCAAAAATGAAATTTGAAAAAACTGGACCGAGTACAGCAATCCTGGATGGGGATAATGGTGCTGGACATTATTTTTCCAGGCTTGGTATGGAAGAAGCAATTAAAATTGCTAAGGAAAACGGTATTGCCATTGTAGGTGTCCGCAACATCAGTCATAGCGGTGCACTTTCATATTTTGTTCAGCAAGCAGCTAATAAAAAAATGGTTGCCATCTCGATGTGTCAGTCCGATCCAATGGTTGTACCATTTGGTGGATCGAATCCTTATTATGGTACAAACCCAATTGCTTTTGCAGCACCAAGCAGCACAGGGAAGAATATTATTTTTGATATGGCTACAACCGTACAAGCTTGGGGCAAGGTGCTCCATGCACGCTCAAAGAATGAAGCAATTCCAGATGATTGGGCGGTTGATGAGAACGGTGAACCAACAACCGATCCGTTTAAGGTACAAGCTCTTGTTCCAATTGCCGGTCCTAAAGGCTACGGTTTAATGATGATGGTCGACGTATTAGCTGGTATTTTACTTGGCTTACCATACGGAAAACATGTTACTTCCATGTATGAAGACCTTACAGAATACCGTAAGTTAGGTCAGCTTCATATTGTCATTAATCCAGAGTTCTTTGGCAACGCTGAAGTATTTCTTGAAACAATAACAAACACCATGAAAGAATTAAAGGAAATCAAACCTGCAAAGGGTTTTGATGAGGTTTTATATCCCGGTGAGCCAAACGAAATACAACAGGCAATTTATGAAAAAGAAGGCATTGAAATCGTTGATGATATTTATAATTATTTAGAATCTGATGTCATTCACAATAATAATTACGATCATAAAGACCCGTTTGCTGAATAACCTTGCAATTTATATCGAAAATTAAAATATAAAGACGTCTCTTTCCATATTTGGATAAAAAGCGAGACGTCTTCTTTTATCAAACAATATAGGGGGTTACCAATTGAAAGTAGCTGTAAAAGAATTGAAAACATTAATTTTTAATAAATTAGTAAAAGCAGGATTAAAAGAAAAACATGCAGAGGTAGTTGCAGATGTGCTTGTTCATGCGGATGCTAGAGGATATCACTCCCATGGTGCCATGCGTGTGGAATATTATGCAGAAAGAATTGCTAAAGGAGGGATTAATACGAATCCTTCCATTCAATTTGAGAAAACTGGACCAGCGACAGCGACTTTTGATGGAGATAATGGGGTCGGCCATTACATGGCGAAGGAAGCGATGCTTGAAGCAATTAAAGGTGCGAAAGAAAGTGGTATATCTGTAGTAGGAGTAAGAAATATAAGCCATAGTGGTTCTTTATCTTACTTTGTTGAGCAAGCGGCAGATGAAGGCATGATTGGCATTTCTATGTGTCAGTCTGACCCAATGGTTGTACCATTTGGCGGGAAAGAACCCTATTATGGTACAAATCCAATTGCATTCGCAGCACCAAGTACTTCAGATGAAAAAATTATCTTTGATATGGCTACAACTGTGCAAGCTTGGGGAAAGGTACTCCATGCCCGGTCAAAGAATGAAACAATTCCAGATACATGGGCAGTAGATGAGCATGGAGAGCCAACAACCGATCCATTTAAAGTGAAAGCATTAGTCCCAATTGCGGGACCAAAGGGTTATGGATTAATGATGATGGTGGATATCCTCTCGGGTGTTTTACTAGGTTTGCCATATGGGAATAAAGTAACCTCGATGTATGAAGATCTAACGGAATATCGGAAGCTTGGACAAATCCATCTAGTTATAAATCCAGCTTTCTTTACATCAGCACAAACATTTAAAGAAAACATTACAAACACAATGAATGAATTGAATCAAATTCAGCCACGTGCAGGGTTTAATCGTGTATTTTACCCAGGTCAGCGCAGTGAACAAAGAGCAGAAAAAGCTTTGGAATCAGGCATTGAAATTGTGGATGATATTTATGAATACCTTGTTTCGGAAGCGATTCATAATAATAAATACGATCATAAGGATCCATTTGCAAAATAAATTAATTTAATAAAAAAGTATTTTCCTGGAAGGATAAAAGGGATAGAAGACATTACTTTCTAGGAAGTTTTTATTAGTTTGTTGGATAGAGCTTTATCTAAATTTGGGTTATAGAAGATTAGTAAAATAAAGAGACTTTTAAAAAAATAACTATCCAATATGGATAAAGACTTCTGTGTTTTTACAAGTTATAATGTATTTATTGGTTGAAAGCGCTTGACTTTTCTATCGCCAATTGAATTGAAAGCGTTTTGTATTTTGTAGGAAAATGAGACTTTCGGTGCACTGCGGTAATTTTATGATTGTTTTCCTATGTGCATTGCGGGTTACCATTCACTCTACATGAAAAGATATTTAATTTAGGAGGAATCACAATGTTAGATTTAATCATTAGAAATGGTGAAGTCGTATTAAGTGATGGTCCGAAAAAGGTTGAAATTGGTGTTAAGGATGGGAAAATTACCGTTATCGCCGAAAGAATTACAGAAGATGCACAAGAAATAATGGATGCATCTGGACAATATGTACTTCCTGGTATGGTGGATACACATGTGCATATCAGTGAGCCAGGAAGAACGGAGTGGGAAGGATTTGAAACTGGTACAAAAGCACTGGCTGCAGGTGGTACAACGAGCTATGTGGAAATGCCATTAAACGCTCTTCCAGCTACAACGAATAAAGCGGCATTAGATTTAAAGCTGGAAGCAGCTAAAACCCAAAACTATGTAGACTATGCTTTTTACGGGGGACTAGTCCCTGGTAACATAGACGACTTAGAGGATCTTCACAATGCTGGCGTTCCAGCATTTAAAGCATTTCTTTCCAATTGTGGAAGCGATATTCCTGATGACTTTGAAAATGTTGATGATTATACATTATACAAAGGCATGAAAAAGCTAGCAGAACTTGATCAAATTCTATGCCTTCATTCAGAGAATGCAGAAGTTACGACGGGATTAGAGAAAGAATTCATTCGGAAAGGTAAGACCTCAGCAATGGATTATCCAGATGCCCGACCTGTATTTACAGAAGTTGAGGCAGTTCAGCGTGCATTGCTCTTTGCAAAAGAGACGGGATGCAGATTGCATATCGTGCATATTAGTACGAGTGAAGCAGTACAAGCGATTCAAAAGGCACGTGCTGAAGGGCTTGATGTCACAGTTGAATCTTGTCCGCATTATTTCGCTATGTCTGCTGAGGATGTTGAAGAAATTGGACCATATGCAAAATGTCAGCCGCCACTTCGTAAAAAAGCGGATCATGATAAATTATGGGAAGAATTGTTAAATGGTAATATCGACTGGCTAACTTCTGACCACTCACCTTGTACAGAGAATTTAAAAACAGATGCTGATAATCTCTTTGAAGCGTGGGGCGGAATCAGCGGTGCGCAAAATAATGTTGACCTCATGTTTGATCTTGCAGTTAAACAACGTGGCTTACCGATTGAAAAATTTGTGGACCTAATTGCTGTAACACCAGCAAAACGCTTTAACTTAGTGAATAAAGGTGAAATCGCAATTGCGAAGGATGCAGATATCATCTTCGTAGATCCAAACCAATCTTACACAGTGAAGAGAGAGGATTTGTACTACAAAAACAAACATAGTGCATACGAAGGAAGAAAGATTAACTGTCGTGTGACCAAAACAATTTTGCGTGGAGAGGTAGTCTTCGATCTTAAAGAAGGTATTATTGGCAAACCACAAGGGGAATTAATGACGAAGTAAAAGCGTAAAACATTGTCTGCTTTAGAAGTGAATAATTGCTTCTAAAGTAGACAAACTAATCATGTAAAAAACAGTAAATGGACGAATGGGGCATACTTTTTTAGGACTGCATATCACTTTGGAATTTTGAATATTCATTTAATTTAATTTAAAAAACTTCAAATGAGAGACGTTATATCGGAACTGCCGAAAAAAGAATTAGTTTCCTGTTCGTTAGCTTGTTAAATTTTTAACTTAGAATGGCAATTGTATATTGGCAAACAATATAAAGGAATTTTTTTATAAATAGGAGTTGAAAGAAGATGGCAGATAAAGTAAATAATACACCGCAAGAAAATATGGATGCAGCTGCTCAAACAGATTCACTTAGGCCATTAGGTGAAAAAGACAGGAAACTAGGTCCATTTGGTTACATGTCTTTGTGGGTCGGTGACGGTGTGAACATGGGAAACATGACACTGGGTGCCAGTGTAGTAGTTGCAGGTATCGCAACATTAAACATCTGGCAAACAATGGCGGCAGCCCTAATTGCAATAGGTATCGTTTCTGTATTATTCACCTTAAATGACAGGGTTGGTTATAAAGAAGGTATCCCTTATGTATCGCATCTGAAAATGTCATTCGGTGAAAAAGGATCACTGATATCTTCTTTGCTGCGTGCTGTACCGGCAGTAATATGGTATGGGATTCAGAGCTGGATTGGTGGTACTGCATTAAATGAGGTATTTAAGATTGTAACGAATGGTGCTTTTGATAATGTTGCAGTTGGATTTATTATTTTGATTATCATTCAAATTCTCCTTTCTCTAAAAGGTTTTGACAGCATTAAAAAATTTGAATCTGTTGCATCTATCGTATTAATGGGGATTGTTCTTACTGTATTTGTTATTTTGATCAAAGACCATAGTCAAGCAGTAAAAGATACATGGGTCAATACAGGCGGATCTTGGGGCTTGCCATTCTTTGGTTTCATTATGGTGTTTTTAGGTAATTATGCTGCAATTTTCCTTAGTGCTGCCGATTATTCACGTGAATTAAAGACAGGGTATAGTGATGCAAAGAGAGGTTTATTATACTTTGTTCCAATTGTTATTGCTTATGGTTCAGTTGTTGCCGTTGGGGCAATGCTTGCAAGTGCTACAGGTTATACAAACCCTGCACTAGGTTTACCGGCATTGTTTGATAATGTTTGGATTGAACTATTCATCTCTGTGTTTATTGTGTTCGGTTCCATTGCAGTTAACATGGTGGCGAATATTGTTACACCAACATATGTTATTCAATTATTTACCAAATTAAATTATAGAGTTTCAGTTATCATTACAGGGGTTTTGGCTACAGTTTCCTTCCCTTGGTTACTCGTTCAAGATGATAATGCAAAAGGATTAGATACATTTGTTTTAATTTACTCCGCATTTTTAGGACCAATGGTTGCGATTTTACTTATAGAGTATTACTATTTCAGAAAGCAAAAAGTCGATGTAGATGAGCTCTATAAGAAAGATGGCGATTTCTCCGGAACAAACTTTGCTGCAATTATTGCAATGCTCGTTGCTGCAGTGATAGCCTTCTTCTTTGTTGATTTGGCATGGATTATTGGCTTCGTTTCCGCAGCTATTCTCTATCCAATTATTACGAAGAATGCCTTTAAAGGGTCTAAGTTTAAAAAAGGAACCATTTATGAAGAAAAGTAATTTATTATTAGACAGCCGTTTCATTTGGAAGCGGCTGTCTTTGCTTTAGCACATGTCCAGCTGCAGCGCCAAAACATTTGGTGGGACGAGCTTTAGCGCAGTCCCTAAGCTTTACACTCTCCACTACGAAGGCTAGTTTGTACGCTGCTAAATGAGGGGCGCGCGGATTCGACAAAAAGCCGCGCATGAAATGGCCACACCCGCGCATGAATCAAGATTAGCCGCGCATACATGGTGGTTATGCGCGGGCACGGCCGGTTCATGCGCGGCTAACCCCGTTTGACGCGCGGCTTGTGCTGTTTGATGCGCGGGTAATCCTACTTCATGCGCGGCTAACTGTTTCTTCCCCGTGCACCAACCAAGTTCTCTGCTCGAATTCGCATGTTTAGCCACATTTTTACCTTTTTTGGCTAGTTATGTTTTTGTATTTACTACAGTTTTGTCCAGCTTCTCTTATTATTCCTACTTTTTTAGTTTAGCGAGCTGTTCAGCAAGTGCATTTTTTTAAAAATCCTTTACAAAGGGTACAATTTAAATTCTGGTTAACCTTATAATACGAACGGGTGCTTTAATTAAACAAGAAATCGTCAATTGGACGGTCTTCTTTTCCTAGACCCTTTACGAAAAAACCGTTAAAATCCCATGAAATATAAACAGGAAATACGTTAATTTAAATCGTTTATGAACTCCCATATAACCTGGAAGAAACCCGTTCTGGGGAGAACGTATAAAAAACTCGAATGTCAAATGGGCAACAATTGGACAACAAAACTGTTAAATTATAATCAATATAAAAAAATGCTTAATCCCTTGGTGGATAAGCGTTTTTTAGTATGGAGCATGCGGGGCTCGAACTCGCGACCTCTTGCATGCCATAGATAAATACATGAAACTTATCTTGTTAGAAAGTAGGATTATCATGGAACAGAACAAATAAAAAAATATATCTCCATTCAATTAGCAATCAAAAACATTCGGAGAGATAAAGCAGGATTTTGAGTCATTTAAATTCAATTATCTCTACCCGGATTTCCTGGACAGTGCGTTGGAACGAATGAAAAATTATTTCTATGATATAAAATCCAAGCTGATTTCCGTTCACCAGTGTGAAGTAAGGTAATTTAGGGGAAGATGGTACTTAGTCAAGAATAAAGCTAATAATACCACCCTTACATTCAGCCCCCTCCCCTCGAGTATAAATGGTGTAGTAAATATTTGATTAGAAGGTATTATAATATCAGTTAGTATTTGTTTTCTCTCATAAAGCGGAAGTTTCAACAATGGTTTGTCTGTAGCCAACACATCAAATACAACAAAGGTTACAGGATGACTAATCATGGCCGACTCAATCTTATGTTCGTTTCGTAACCGCCCCCGGTATTGGAAATCTTCAAAAGCAGATAAGCCGTCCCGAAGTACAACTCCTTCGCAATCAAGAATCGCTGTGTCCGTTTTGATATGACGAACAACCTGCTTCAATTCAGGAAACTGGTCCGTAACCCGATTTCCATGCCGGGTGTATGCTTCTATACGGTTTCCTTGCTTATGAATTAAAATCCTCCACCCATCCCACTTAATATCGTACAGATAATTCGGATCGTTTTGTACCCCACTTCCCATAGTAAGTAACATAGGTTTTATGCATGGCATAGTCACATACCTCCATAATCTATTCTCATGTTCATTTATGTATATAAATAGGAGATGGTTTTCAGTCTACTCCCCTTCTTTCCCATAACAAATCTCCAAACACGAAAAAAAAACCGTAGGGAGATTTGTAATAAATGTTGAACAAAATCTATTTAAATGAATTTACGGAAGATTGACATAAAGTAAAATTATGCTACTATTAAAGTGTATTTTATTATAAGAGAGTTAGTACAAAGAGGTTGATAGAATAGCGAGTTAAATATTCCGATTATTGTCAAATTTTCAATGGTTCATTCTTATTTTGTGAAACTACTTATTTCCAAAAAGGGGTGCTTTATTTGAGAAAACAATTGAAGGTTATTTTACTAGCTACTTTATTTTTGTTGTCTGTTCCTATGGTTGGAAATGCAAGTTCTTTAACTATACATGAAGTACCGATTTATTCAGATTCAGTTAAAAAAAGTGATGAATTATTAGGTAGCACTATAGTAGGGGCAGACGTTGATTTGTCCTTTTTATCTGAAAGTAACACAGTATTAACCGAGGAACAATACCTAGAGAAATGGAATAAACATAATCCAGATTATAAGGCTTCTAAAGTAATAATTGTGGAAGGCAATGTTGAAGATGGGTCTAATAGTGTTTCTCCATCGCAAGTTATAGGAACCGATAACCGGACTAAAGTTTCTAATATTAATGTTACACCACATCAGCAAACGGTTTATCTAGAATCTATATATTTCAATGCTTATAATGAATTAAAAGTTTTCAGATGTTCAGGTTCATTTTTTCAAGACAATTTGGGTCGTGCAAAAGTGTTAACTGCTGCACATTGTATGCATAAAGGAAATCATCCGTATGATCCTGACGATGAGGATGAAGATTATGTTAGAGGTTATGCTTTAGGAATTGCTATATTTAAGGGAATGAGAGATGGGGGGACCTATGATGATTATACTAGCGCAACTGCCATTAAAATTCCAAGTGAATTTGTGAATGTTCGGGGTGCAGCTTATGACATTGGTGTTATTACAATGCAGGATAACTTGTCTGAAGGAGTGGGAACTTTAGATTTAGAAAATGCTACTTCGAGAACTGTAAGAATCGGAGGTTATCCTTATGAAGTAAGAGGTGTTAAAGGTCTTCTTGATCAGTATCAAATGACTGGAATTGCTAGTTTAAGTGGTGGTACGTTAACTTATACGATTGACACTACTGGTGGACAAAGTGGAACTCCTGTATTGAATGTTAACACACATAAAGTTATCGGTGTTCATTCTCGAGGTAATCCCACAATAAATACTGCAGCTGCTTTAAATTCTGTTAACATTCTTTTCATAAAACAATAAAACAGGAGTTTTTTTAAATGAAAAAGATAACTGTATTATTTTTAGGTATAATAATAATGATATTTTTTCTCTATCAACAACCTGTTTTAAAAAACTCCGAAAATAAAGAAGTAAATCAAGAGGTAGAAAAAAAGGTAGAAAAAGAAGAAATTGAATTCAGATTATCTGGCTATTATTACTTCGGCTTTCTTGATCGGAGAGATAAAAAAGATAGCGAGTTCGAAAAAGATTACTTTTATAACATGGATTTTCATTTTCAAGATTATTATAATGATATGTTTGTAGTTACTAGAAATAATGACAATGATGATAATAATCCTGAAGAATATGTAACATATTTTGAATCGATTGGTTTGGATCTTTATTCGATGCCAAACACTGATATAAACCTGGAAAATGGTGATTATATAACTTTTCTTGTAAAATCTTCTATTGAAGAATCATATCCTATGTCTATTCAAGATGTTGAAAATGTTGAGGTATTACATCCTAGATTTTTAAAATAAAAGTATTAATTATTACACTTCTTAATAAAATTGTGAAAGCCTTGAGTTCGATCTACCTTATTTAGTGATACGAAAAGAAATTATAATTTTTATTGTACTAACGGGTGCGATAGTTTAACAAGGTGATCCTAATAAGGTCGCCTTATTTTATGATGTTAAAATTTGAGTTTCATTATTGGAATATTATGTTAGTATTTAGATATGAGTTATTAAGCTAGTGGGGCAGAAGAGTTGAAGAAGAAGAACAAATGATATTAGTATAAGTTTTAATTATCAACTCGTATAAAAAACCCATATCTATCCATCCAAAATTAATTAATAAATTTGCAGCTGTTTTTTCAGTAGACTTAGAAGAAGAAAAGCTTATAGTTGTACAAGAAGTACCAAAGTATCTTTTAGATGAATCAAAGGAACTTATTTATAGAATCAGAAAGCAAATGGTAAATTTTGGGGCAAAAGTGGGAAGAAGAGAACGGCAATAAAAAAATACCGGCAAATAAACAAATCAATTTTACAGACGCAGATTCCAACATTATGATGACGAAACATCACGGTGTACAACAGTGTTACAACAATAATGCTTGGGTAGATGTCAGGGCGCATATTATTCTTGGTACACACACACCAGTAACAACGCTTCAGATCAGCTCGAGCTAAAGCCGACGCTGGAAGATGCAGAAAAGATGTGCGGATCGCTGGATGGCATGCAAGCTGGTGCGGATGCCGGATATTTTTCCGCCGGGAATATTCGTTTCATGGAGGAAAAAGGAATCGACTTTTATACATCGTACCCTGTGGCTAAAACCCATTCGCTAAAGACAAGTTTGTGTATGACGCATCGGCCGATACATATAGATGTCCGGAAGGGAACGCGCTAATGCAGCTGAAAACAAAAAGGTCGGGACAGGTCGGAGTATACAGTAATCAGGAGGCCTGCCTATCCTGTCCGCTTAGTGCCCAATGTACAAAAGCAAAAGATGGTGTTCGCAAAATAGAGAGGGACATGGAAAATGAGCACCTCAGACAAGAGGCAAAGGAAAAGGCCAAGAAGGAAAAGAAATCTTAAGACAAAGAAAAAGCGTCCCAGAGCCGGTGTGGGGGAACATACAAGTCCAGGATGGATGGAAACAGATGCATGGGCGAGGGGTGAATAACGCTTCACGTGAATTCAAGTTGCTTTGTGTGATGCACAACATTCGAAAAATAGTAAAAGTCTATGTGAACAGCTTGGCATATCAAGCGTCTGTCCACGAAGGAGAGAATTTACTCCGGAACACTGCCTGATACGAGCGAACCAGAAAGGAGGCGCTGAACCGAGTGCATTAAAAAATATATCTTGGTGAAGCTTATTTGGTGTACCCATTTATATTTTCAGCCCATTTTATATATAAAACAGGCTGAGACAAAAGCATCTGATATTTTTTTGTAAAACTTTTGTCCAGGGCTCCTAGCTTATACGCTGCTAAAATGAGGGGCGCGCGGATTCGACAAAAAGCCGCGCATCATTGCTGGTTTGCCGCGCGGCTTGTGCTGTTTGATGCGCGGGTAATCCTACTTCATGCGCGGCTAACTGTTTCTTCCCCGTGCACCAACCAAGTTCTCTGCTCGAATTCGCATGTTTAGCCACATTTTTACCTTTTTTGGCTAGTTATGTTTTTGTATTTACTACAGTTTTGTCCAGCTACTTTTATTATTCCTACTTTTTTAGTTTAGCGAGCTGTTCAGCAAGTGCATTATTTTTAAAATCGTCATCCTGATTTTTTAAATATTTATTAATATCGCGCTTTGAGACATTATGCTTTTTCTCATGCTGTTTGCGTTTATTAAATGTGGAGAGCTTTTCACGATGTCCACAAGAGCAAGTGAAAATTTGTCCTTCGCCTTCTCCGCGAAGCTCTAAACGTTTGTGGCAATTTGGACAGCGTGCATTTGTACGCTTGGCAATATTTTTCTTGTGTCCACAGGAGCGATCCTGGCAAACAAGCATGCGTCCATGTTTATTGTTTACTTCGAGCATCAGCTTGCCGCAATCTGGACATTTCGTACCTGTTATATTGTCGTGTTTAAATTTACTGTCATTTGTTTTTACTTCTTGAACAATCTCTTTTGTGTAGTCCTTAATTTCTGTAATGAATTTATTTTTATTTAGCTTTCCATCGGCAATCAAGCTGAGCTTCTGCTCCCATTCCGCAGTTAGAGCTGGTGAGCGCAGGTCTTCTGGTGCAAGGTCAAGCAGTTGCTTTCCTTTGGAAGTGATGAAAATATGCTTGCCTTTAAGCTCCATATATTCACTATTAAATAATTTATCAATAATATCTGCGCGTGTTGCTACTGTTCCAATACCACCAGTTTTCTGCAATGTGCCTGCCAAGTGTTTCTCTTTTGGGTTCATGTAACGTACAGGATTTTCCATCGCTTGCAGCAATGCACCCTCGGTAAAGCGTTCTGGCGGCTTCGTTTGGCCAGTTGTTAAGCTGAGATTTATATTAGAAAAAGCATCGCCCTGCTTCACTATTGGAAGCTGCTGATTATCAGATTCTTCTTCTTCAAAATTCTGGTCATATACAGCCTTCCAGCCTTGCTTTTTAACGGTTTTTCCTTTCGCAGTGAAGCTTTCATTGTTAACTTTGGCATGAATAGTTGTTTGTTCATATTCGTACGGATCCATTAATACCGCCAGGAAACGTTTAACGACAAGATCATAAATTCTTCTTTCCTTATCATCAAGTTCAGTAAGGTTTACAGGTTCTTCTGTTGGGATAATGGCATGATGATCACTTACCTTTGTATTATCTACGACAGATTTAGGCAGTTTCGGAATCCCTTTTCTAAGAATGAACTGTGCGTGACGCGCATATTGATCGACGCCACATGCGTCAAGACGGTCTTTTAAAGTTGGTACAATATCACTTGAAATAACTCGCGAATCTGTTCTTGGGTAAGTCAGTACTTTGTGGCGCTCATATAATCTTTGCATGAGCGACAAGGTTTGTTTTCCGGAAAATCCAAATAGACGGTTGGCATCCCTTTGTAATTCTGTTAAATCATAAAGCTGTGGTGCAAACTTTTTCTTGGCCGTCTTATCCACTTTTTCAATGTTCAGTGCTTGACCTTTCAGGCTCTTGAATAGATTATCAGCTTTTTCCTTAGAGAACATGCGGGTATTGTTTTTAGCATCCTGCCAAGTGTACTTTACATTACCGGAAGCTTTCGCTTGGATTCCGTAATAGGTTTTTGGCTGGAATTCTTTTATTTCCTGTTCTCTTGCTGCAATCATCCCTAAAGTAGGTGTTTGCACGCGACCGCTTGAGAGCTGTGCGTTAAATTTTGTTGTTAAGGCACGTGTCGCGTTCAGCCCAACATACCAGTCTGCTTCAGAGCGGGCAACAGCTGACGCATATAGATTTTCAAATTTTGTTCCAGGTTTTAATTGTTTAAAGCCTTCACGAATTGCTTTGTCGGTTACGGATGAAATCCATAATCTTTTTACTGGCTTATTCACTCGTGCCTTTTCTAATATCCAACGAGCTACAAGTTCACCTTCACGACCAGCATCCGTTGCAATGACGATTTCTGTTACATCTTTACGATTTAATTGTGTTTTCACTGCATTAAATTGCTTTCCTGTTTTTTTAATGACAACTAATTTTAAATGTGGGGGAAGCATAGGAAGATCATCGAGTTTCCATGTTTTATACTTATCCTCATACACTTCAGGATCCGCTAATGTAATCAGATGACCGAGTGCCCAGGTTACGATATATTTGTTCCCTTCCAGATAGCCGTTTCCTTTCTTATTACATTGCAGTACACGTGCAATATCACGGCCAACAGAAGGCTTTTCTGCTAAAACTACTGTTTTACTCATGATAAAATCCTTTCTTTACTAAAAGATATCTTTTATTAACTTTAACATAATTGGAGCTGGTTTGGGACTTGAGGAGTTTAATAATCCTGCGCTTTTCTTACCTTTATAAATCCGTCAACAACATCCCAAATTAATCCAACCGCAAAAATGATTGGTATCCATTTCGTCGTTTGATTCCAAATGATGCTAGCCGTCTTATAGCCTTCACTGTTCTCTGTAATTAAATGATATTGCACCATTTCTTGGATAAAGTGTGGATTCCAAAAATCAGACTGAGTAATGATGAACATAACGACAACAAAGGAAATGGCATTTAATATTAAGGTAAGGATCACAAGCTGTGTATTCCATCTTCCATATACCAGCTTCAAGCTTTCTTTCAAAATTCCAAAGACGAGAATCAGGACAATAAATAACAAGAAGAGATTGTTTGCATTTTCATTAATAAATGGTATTGTTCCAGTAAATTTCTCCTTGAAAACCCAAATACCAAAATAGTTCATAGAGAAAGTGAAGAATAGAATTGCTACGGTATAGAAGAAAATGCCAATAATCGGTTCAATACGGTTTATTTTTCCAGCTTTATTTGGAATGTCTGGCAGGTCAGCTGGAGTCCATTCCTTTTCCAATTTCAGATCTTCCGCTTTTATATCACTGTACCGTTCAGCAATTGCAAAGCCTAATGTCGTCCACCCAAAAGCAGTTGGGAGGCTTGTAACAGCGGAAACGATGAAGTCTATAAAATGATCTAATATAGCAGTTGGATTAAATATGGTTTGGATTACGAACACTACACTTATTGCGATTGCTAATGAACCTAGGACGATTTTTAGTATTAGTATATAAGGGTCGAATAGCTCAGATCCAATTAGGAATTTACTTGTTCCTCGATATTTCTGAGCTAATTTCTTTGGACTGCCTAGCTCTAATAAAACAATTTTAATATCTTTTTCAGATGCGGGTTTCCCCTGGATACGTTCCTCCAGCATATCCTCAATAAGACCACGTAATTCTTTTGCAATATCAATTCGCTGTGCTGGCGGCAGTTTTTGTGTCACTGCATAAATGTATCTTTCAATTATCTCCATCTTATTTCTCTCCTTTCTTATTAATTATTTGACTTAAGCTGGAAGCAATCCCATTCCATTCTTTAACAAGCAATTCGTACACTTCTTTACCGGTTTCGCTTAATAAATAATACTTTCTTGGTCTTGATTCGTTTGTGTCCCACTGACTGTTTAAAAGTCCCTGCTTTTCAAGCCGTCTTAGTAATGGATATAAGGTTCCCGGCTCAACAGGTATGCCGATTTCGTCAAGCATTGTTACGAGAGAATAGCCATACTGTGGTTCTGAAAGCTGACTAAGCACAGCAATTGTTAGTGTCCCGCGACGTAATTCCTGCATTAATTTTTCTAAATGCTGATTTGCCTCACTCATATAATCAACTCCTGCTTTTAATATACTGTGTATCACACACTATTGTCAATAAAATATTATTATTTATATCTTAACAATGAAACCTAATTTTCTCGAAGTACGTATAAAATGAGACAGCAGGGTCTGTCCCTGATTGTCCTAAAAGTGGAGGTGGATGTATGGTGGTTGATGATTTATTAGGGGTACTGATTATTGCAGATGAAATGAGCCACCATTTGCGGAGCACTGAGCCACAGCTATAGCTGCTTGCCGTTGACTTTAACGCCCGATTCTTAGTATCCGTTGGAAGGGGACGGGGCCCCACCAGCGGATGCTTAGAATCGATTTGTCCGTGTTATAGTTGAGCAGGTGTGCCTAATTGGCATTATATAAAAAAACGATAGTTATACGCAATGGTGTGTGCATTCGGTGTGGGATTTCGTTCAAAAAAATACCGATAGAGGGATCCCCTTTATCGGTATACTAGCAATTCAATAAATCTATTTAGCTAACTGGGCAATCATCCGGTCTTGATGCACCATAGACACACATTCTGCATTTCCAAGCAGCAGAAACAACTGCTATTGCGCATGCTATACATCCTATACATGCCCAAGGGTTAATACAAGCACAACATGCTCCAATACAAGTACCGAATGTTATAAGACAACTACTCCAGCTAGTGCAACCTAACTCTTTAGTCATACATCGGGTCCACCTTAAACTACAAGCATCTGCTAGTATTGTTACTATTCCTTCGTCTTCATGGACAAAGGTTCTTTGATTGCCTATTACAACCACCGGTTTTTGATTACTCTCGTCAATTGCAAGTTCACCGATTAGTTCCTCATTTTGATAGATAGGGAGAACTAAAATATTTTGTTCGTTAGATTGAGTTCCACCATCATTGTCTTGCAAATAATTTGTATTTTGAAGAACATACTCATCTTCTTTTTTAAGTGTATATCCGCCAGTAATAAGGTGTTTTGAGAGTTTATTGAATTCCTTATTGGAATTGGCTAATTTTTGCAGTCTTTTTAACATGTCGTTCTTTTTTGTTTTGGTGGCAACGTTGAATAGATGTGTATCTTGAAGTTCAGTATAAGTTACTTCACCTTTAAGTCCTTCCAATGTTTTCACTGGAACAGTAAATCGTTTCCCGTAAGTGTTTGACATTTGCCGAACTTCCTCAGAATTCATAAGAACAGAAAAGTCTACCTCATTAGCTTGGAGTTTGGTAAAGTCTGCTGCAAGGTTGAAACGAGAAATTATCCTTTCTTTAATTTTAGTCTCAAAGAATTGTCTTTCCTGTGCATTCAATGAAAGTGCGTTAATAAGTGTCATGAAACATCCTCCTTTAAGTTTTGGCTTACACTAAATAAAGAGGATTAAATATCATTTTTGACAAACATGCATAAAAAGTTCTTATTTTGTAAAACGTTGGACGATTTGGGACACCATAAATCCGAATAAACTTAAAATAATCGCACCAACCATAAGATTAAGAGGTTCACCAGAAATAAAACCATAATATAAACCAGTAGTTGCTAAAGTTAAAAAGATTAAAATACAAACATATGATATTGCAAGTGAATTTATAATTTTTCGTATAGTCCGCTCATCTGCAATCACATATCCATTACTTGGTGCACCTTTCTTTTTATTAGCCAGAAATCTGTAAATCTGGTAGCTCATCCCAATGACCACCACTAACCAGAGCACCCATGAAATGTTTCCTCTTTCAAAACTTGAGTAACCTAAATATATCCCCATTCCAAATAAATACACATAAAAAACTAAAAGTAGCCATTTTTTCACACGCATAGAGAAATCCCTCCTAAAAATTATCACTTTTTTCTTCTAGCAAAAAGAATAAATTCTCAACTGGCTCATTTAAAACCCTAGAGATCATTAAAACAATGCCTATAGATGGCTCATATTTTTGCTTTTCAATGGAAATAATCGTTTGTCTATGCACTCCAATCTTCTCGGCAAGTTCTTCTTGTGTCGTATCGCTTATTCTTCTGTAATAGCGAACTTTATTTTTTAAATGCCGCTTCCTCAATGTAATCACCCCGCTTGTATAGTATTATATACAAATTGTAATGAAAAGTATACACCTATTTTTAAAATTACAAAATTCTATCAATTAACAGAAAAGGTTCTTGAGGATTTTTAATAATTTAGGATGGGAATCTAACCCTTTAAATCTCTTTTTTTATTTAACCTTATTTACTCAAGTTTCGGACATGATAAATAAACCTCAACCCTTGGTATTAAAGGGCTAGTA
>DAMDKS010000024.1:0-54963 GCA_032085455.1 Oceanobacillus sp. | reverse complement strand
AGCTTAATTAAATCAAGGGGTTAAGTGCATTTTTTAACTCCGAAACTTGAGTTATATTGTTTACAAAGATAAGCGGCAAGTTCAACCGCTTCCTTGTAAACTTTATTAAAGTAGGTTTTATCGGTTAAATTATCTTCACAAATCTCAAAGCTAATATGTGTATTATTTGCATCTCCACCAGCATGCCAACCACGATGATTCCAAGGTAGTGTTTGGTAAGTTGCAATTGATCCATCTTTTAACTTTCCGATGAAAGCATGAACACACACTTGTCTGCCATCTGGACGTGGCTGGTTCCAATGATTGTTGTATTGGTTTTTCCCTAACAAACCATCATCTGGGCCAACATAGCGTTTTAAATTCGGATTGTTTGCTCCAGTGCTATGGACCATAATTCCTTTTGGTGTAATTTTCTTTCCAGCTTTGTAACATTCATTCTTCGTTAAATATAATTGTTTTAAATTCATTCTTCTTTTCCTCCCTTATTGTGTAACTGAGCAAGTACATTTTTTAACTTCTCAGGAATCGGTAAACCTAATCGTGAAGCATTTTCTAACATGGAAATACCTTCATTTGAACAATAAAAAAAGATGACTGCGGTTCTAAGTACGCTGCCATCTCCTATCAAGTGAGTGTCAATCATATGACCGACACCAACCATTATAAAAATTAATACCTTTTTAAATATCCCTCGGTAACCAATTTCACTAGATAGTTTCTTATCGACAATTGCGCACATAATTCCAGTGACATAATCAGCAATAACCAATATGATTAGTGCATATAAAAAGCCATCTCCCCCTCCTAAAAACCAACCTATGAACCCGCCTGATGCTGTAACAATAATTTGTATCCAGTTCCAGATATCTTTCATGGTGAATTTCCTCCTCATTTTTTTAAAATTTTCTATATAAAAAGAGTGTCCACATTTTGTAGACACCCTTGAATTGTTTATACTAGTTTTGGTAAAGCTTCCCACAGCCTCATATCTTCCTGCCCTAGTGACCAGATAGCAATGCCTCGTAATTTCCATCGGTAAGCCGCTTCATTTGCCCAATAAACCAGACTATCGACATCTTGATAATATAAAATAGAAAAACCATCTGCATCACCTAAAAACAGTCGTGATATCCAAATGTTAATATCTTTTGGTTTTATTTTAACCATATAGTCATTGCCCGCAGTAAGAGGTAATTCAAGTGAATGGAAAAAATCATAATCCATTGATATATCTTCACTTCTTGTACTTATTTCTTCTACATCATTATTCACTTTAAATACTTGAAATTCACTATCCCATGTGACTCCTGTTCTTGAAATTCTTCCAAACTCAACTGTATCTCCATTGGGAAAAGTTATATCTACACTTTCATATGGTTCGTATGTCCAAGCATCCCCTAAACGAAGTAAGTCAGCAATCATCCGGTTATCAGAACGAACACCCGCATATCCACCATTAAAATTACTTATATCAACTTTAAACCTAAAAGTATTTGCTGCCCCGGAATACACCCTGACAGAATTATTACGAATTCGCATTTCAATCGTGTACAGATTAGGAGCAGTTCGTAAATTAGCGTTTGATGTTCGTTCAATTTGAACATTATAACTACCTAGTAATGAACTACCTTTATACAGTTCCAAACGCTGGGTACTATAGTTTAAACAACAAAATAAATCACCACAGAATACTCCCGCTCGTCCATTCTCATTTTGCGGAAAACCTATTCTTGCCCTAATGTGTATATCTTTAAAATCAGAATATCTCCATGTTAATTCACCCGTTCCATCAAGCTGTGCATAAGGACGTGGATTGTTAAAATCATCTTTTTTCCACACATCCCATTCACCACTTAGAGTTGTCCAATAATTGCTAGGCAGCGGATTTTCATCCTTGAAATCTTCGTACCAAATGAGAGCTGAGTCTGGCTTTCTTCTCAACACTTCAGTCGTTAATTTAAATGCCCGGTCAGGTTCTACCATTTGACCATTTACCCCTTTAAATTTTCGCGGGGCAAGTAAAAATTCCGCTTCACCCACGCTAGATGTTTGTTGAAAGTCTGAGCAAACTCTAAAACCATAAAACTGTACACCAGGTATTCCGGTTTTAACTTTGATGGTATGTGCACCTGCTGTTAAGGATATATTCTTCTTTAACGTTAACCAGCAAGTCGTTCTCCAATAAGGCCACCACAGCCTATTTTCATTAAAGATTGTTTCATTACTATCAATCGATATTTTAATCGAATTCTTATCCCAAAAAGGAAATCCAATTCTTACTGCAATGTCATAAGTTCCGCTGGATTGTATAGTGAAATTGTATGTTGTTTCACCATTTTCTCCGAGAGTGACCATTTGCGATGATTCAGATACAACTCCCGCATGACTGTCATAATTACTGCCTAGACGATCAATAAATACAGTTCCAAATTCTGTCTTTTGCTGTTTACTATATGCCGTTAAAAAACTCCTTCGATTATAATCTTCTGCAATTAATGGATTGGTTCGTGCAATTGCATCTGGACCTTCCATATAATCATAAACATGCGGAAGTGCCCATGGAACTTTATCGTAATCATCCCAATAAGCAATGATAGGAATCATCGGTTGAGGTGGAGCATCATTAGTAAAATTATAACCACCTGTCATCCAAATCTGTGCTGCATAATACGTATTAGATGTACCACGATAAACCCTATTTAAGTTTTGTGGAGTATCATCAATTCGCCAGTTCCAACCATAACCAGGAAGACCTAAAAATATCTTCTTAGGTGACATGACGCTCGTAGCATAATTATAAATACCTTCCAACCAATCTCGCGGGGAAACAGGACCAGGAGCCGAACCTGCCCAAGCCATCCCATAACTCATAATCGCAGCCGTATCACAATAAGGATCTAAATCTTCATATACACACCAGTTTTCTTCTCCAACTGAGCCTTGAACCCCAGTCATTCCGGGTAAGCAAATATTGACCAATTTTGATGGGTCATGCTGTTTTACAGTTTCATAGATGTCTTTAAATAAAAGGTTTGCGGCATTTTTGTTTTCATAGCCACCGCCACGTTCTAAATCAATATCAACACCATCACACCATGGATACTTATTCATGATCCGAACAATCTCAGATAAAAATTTATCTTTTGCTCCATTCGTGTTATTTCTGATTGCTGTAAATATTGATGCCGTTCCATGATTCATGATTGTTAGCAGCCACTTTATATGCGGCCATTTATTAATATATGGCATCATGCTCGATATACTCGTCCCTGTTTCTTTAATAGTACCTGTAATATCTACCTCAAATGTAAATATACCGACCGTGTCAAGCCTATCCCCGTATTTGTTTAAAGCCTCATACATTCTTGCGTTTCCCATGAAACTCCACACCATTGTCTTTTTACCTTCGAGATATTGACTCATTGCTTGCCACTTCCTTCTTGCATTTCCTGGAATTCAAATAAAACTCTAGCTGCTTTTCCTTCTTCGAGTTCTACAATGTGCTTACTATCAGATGCTGCGGTATATTGATAAAACCCTTCTTTTTCTGTTTTGGTTTGATTTCGCAACGCTTGTCTACTTGAAGCCAATAATGAAAATGTGTCATCTGGATTTGCTACAGCTTTAAATTTCATATGTTGGGATCCATATCCTTGCGAAAGTTTAATACTTCCTGCTTTCATTGATTGAAGGGGTGTGATATGACAATCCAGTCCTGCAGATGTTGTTCCCAGATTAAATATGACAATCGTTTCTTTACTTCTAACCACTCCATTATAGAAACGAACTGGGAGAACCCCGCTTTCTTCTCTATATTTTTCAAGTGAGGCTTCTGTGTTTAAGACATATCCCGTTAACTTATCGCCTTCTTGAAGTTGTATATCTGTATAATAAATCGTCCCCGTACAGTCTGTAACGAACAATTTCAAAGTTACATTTACGACTCTTTTATCTTCTTTCACACGTATCGTTTCACTAAATCGAGTAAATTGTATCACCATTCAAATCACCTAACCATCAAGTGTCCATTGTATTTCTGATACATGCCCAACCCATCCGGTAGCGATTGAACCACCTTGCAATAGAAGATCTGTAAAATATACAGCTCCAGTACAATCTCTTACAAATAAGCGAATTGTTATTTTTCTAATCTTTTCAGAACCTTTAGGATTTATTGCATGTGCAGTTTGAGTTAAAAACACCATTGCCAACACCTCTAATATAGATCAATGATTCTTTTTTCAATCGAACCATCTTCATATTCAATCTCCACCTCAATCCCTACTTGTCCATTTGGTCCTTTTTCCAAATTCTCAGAACCAATTTGTGCGGATATTGTATAATTCTTTCGATTTGCTGGATATACAGTTTGATACATAGATTTCGTCATTCCCAAAACACCTTCTGCTTTAAAGGAAGCATCTCCTGTAGCACCATTATTTGGATCAACTGTAAAACCTGAGTTTACCCAATAAGTGAAACCATCATCTGCCCTGGAATTTCTTAAATGGTTAAACGGGACTAAATCTTTAATCTCCTGTCTATCAAGGACATCAGTGTTTTGAAGTGTATCTGCTGCTTTATCCCATTGTGCAGACGCATCTCCTAACTCCCTTAATTTTGTTGAAAGTTCTAGGACTGTCTTCCAGGGTTCTTGTAAATTATATTGTCTTCGAATAATTCGTGTTTTCACTTGTAGGTTCAATTCTTTATCATTAACAGTTACAATATCACCAAGTTCCCATTCTTCATGTTCATATCCTGTTAACACTGATAAATCCATTGCTGACATCACATAAGAAATACGCGGCTTTGCATATTGACCTAGTCTCATATTCGCAAACTCCAACATTTGATAAGGGTTTGTAAAGGAAGATGCATCAAGCGTTGCAATCCTTACCTCGGATGTGTAACTATAATCTTCTACATATTCTTTACTGTTATTGATTGAAGCAAAAGTCATGCCATCTTTTCCATAAGCATATAAACGGGTAACAAGGCTCCTTGTATCGACTATCCTTTGAATACTTTTCATATTTTTTCTGTAACTAAATAGCGCTCCACTATCTTTTCCACCAAATGTTAGTAAATGAACTAAACGATTAGCACTGTCAAAAATCAGATCCCCACCATGTATATTTTGTGTCTCTCTTAATATAGCTAAGGCACTCTTCTCTTCACATTCCCAGGTTCTTTTGGTTGTTACATTGACCGTCCCAACCGACCATTCGGTTCCTACTAAAGCATATTTCATGGGAACTTCAGCTGTATCTGCATTGAACTCAATTGGCTGTTTATCTGTGCTAAATGCTAAGTCATAGAAGTCCGCTTCAGCATAAACTGTCGTAATGATTTCTCCACCTTGCATCTTTTCATCGGTTATTGTCCGAATGCGATACACATCATCTACAATTTGAATTTGTTTTTCATTTTCTAAGTTCATTCTTTTATAATCGTGAAATGGCAATTTAAATTCTAAAATATCTGACCCATTAATTTCACTTGTCACGATAACATCAAAAGCGTTCTCTAGGACAGACTCCCATGCACCATTACTATCTAAAACAACAGGCTTTGCAAAACCTAACTTTTCATAAGCAGGCTTAGGTATATCATGTAATACCACTTCTGTTAACTTTGGTGATACAGACTCATCTTCTGTTGTTAAAGTAATACGGAAACGTATAAATGCCCGGTTTGGCGACATTAGCTCTCCGGTTGGTCCAATGGATTGCCAGGATGTCCAGTCTATTAAATCATCGGATGTAGAGGTCTCTACTAAACTAATCGCAGTAGTTCCAGCAATATATTCATTCGAAATTGAAACCCTACCATTACCACCTAATGCGCACTTAGTTGCTGTAGTGTATAAAACTCCGGAATGGGGATATAAACCGCTATCTTGTCTTAACAAAACAGCACCTGGCTCAGTTAATGCATCCACATCCGCTGACATATCTGCTCCATTAGCTAAAATTGCCGAGTTGAAATATGTCAGAATATCTTCCATTGTTAGTTTGGAGTTCTTTTCAATAAACCAATCATCAAAACCGCCCGCATAATAATAAGTATCTTGAAGCATTCCCATTACAATATCAGCAGTACATTCTTTGTTCAGATCACCAGTAAAACTTTGAACAGGCGATTGCCATGTGGCACCATTTGATCGGTCGCCTATAAAATTTTGAATTTTGTTTTCTTTTATATCAATGATAGACACGATATAATACCAACCATTATTCACAAAGGCTATACTCGGTGTTTCAGAAGTATCGTAAATCAATGAACCTGCATTATTGTATAGCATTAATCGTAAGCGGCCTTGATACAGCGAAATATAAAGTAATGGTTGACCTGGTCCATTTCGTGTACTAAAAATAGGAATAAAAGTTTGTCCAATAGAATAAGTCGTTGGATTGATCCAGCCACCCACTACAATTTTGTCTCCTAAATCAGTAAAAAAACTACCGTCATTGGTAGCTTTAAGGTAGGACTTCTCACTAGTTGGATTCACTATATTTTGCCTGTAAAATCTCCCATATTTTCCTGAGACAAGACTTGCTGACGTTCCCGACCAATTCGATATGGAGAAATGATGCTTATTTGGACTGCTATCAACAAGCTGTTCATTATTGGGTTGTGATTCATTAAATCGCCACACTGCAACAGTTCCATCTTTAATAGGATATTCCCCTGTATAATCAGTTTGTTTATTTAATACGGATTGGACTGCCAAGCTGCATCACCTCCATCTACTTTTACTTATTATGTGTAGTTCTGAAAAACTAGCATTTGTTGTATTAATCTTCACTGCGTTATTCCCCGGTTCTAAGATTGGAAAGTTCAAATCTTCTAAAAGGGACAATCCATTACGAATAGTTACTCCATTCATGTCAGTAACTTTCGCAGTTAACATGCCACTATCTATTACTAGAATCTCATTTGACCCCAAAGCCCCATTAACAGTTAATAACTCTCCATTCGTTTCTATCTTGATGGAAGTGCTATTGGATGAGGTTATATTTCCCTTTAATTGATAAATTGGATACGATTCAACATTTCCAAGCGTTCTTTCTATCTGATGGTTGCCTGTTCCATTGAGAGTGAATGGTTCATCTGTAATTGCATAACCATAAGGGTCTGGACATACAAATATAAGTTCAAATGCACCAGCACTTCTTAATATTCGCTCACAATCAACTTCTTCTACTAAACGCGCTAAAAAATATCTGTTTGGGATATCGTCTAGCACTAATTGTTTTAATCCTAAATTAGGATTCAACCATTCTGCTATATTATCTAATAGATGTATTACTTCCGTGAATGAATGTTGCGGAAATATATTACAAATGACTTTGATATATTTTTCCGATGTATCTACACCTAAATCAGCTATTCCCACTCGACCAGGTATGACTTCAAATGCATTTCTAGGAGCGGGTGACACTTGCCAATTTACAATTCTTGCGGTTATTTTCATATTTTTTGAGTGAACTCCATTGAATGTAAAACCCATTCATCCCACTCCTTCTAGTTTGGTACGAACCTTCCTTGCACTCGAGATCCTGTTTGAATTAAATTATATAATTCTTGCGATACTTTTCTTATATCGTCTTCACTTCTAACAATCATCTGCTCAATTGTTATTAACGAACCATATCCACCTTGACCTGTTACGATACCGTTTGTTCCTACATTTACATTTGATTGAATGTCGAAGTCTGTCGGAACTGCAGCTTGAATATCCTCTGATACTTGATTCATTGCCTTATCAAAACCAACACCAAGCCCCTGTGCCATATCATCACCTATACCAGCAAACACAGTAGATGGTGACTTAATTCCAAGGACACCTTTCACTCCACTAACAATACCGCCAACAAAATTACTTATTTTATCTGTTATCCAAGTAACCATTGAAGCAATCCCGTCCCATAAACCACGTACAATATTTCGACCAATGTCGACAATTGCAATTGCTGCTTTTCCTATTCCCGTAATTAATGCCATCACAATTTGTGGTAAAGCAGCGACCAGGGAAGGTATAGCTTTAATTATGCCTACTACTAATTGCAAAATGATACGGATTCCCATATCAATAATCATTGGTAAGTTTGAAGTAATAAAGTTAATAATTGAATTTATAATTTGTGGTAAGGCGGCTATCAATCTAGGTAAAGCTGCAACAATACCTTCAGCTAAAGCCATAATAATTCGTAGAGCCGCATTTAATATTTGTCCTAAATTATTAATCAAGGTATCTACAATTAAAATAATCGCATCAATTACTGCAGGAATTAATTTTGGCAGTGCATCAGCTATTCCATTTGCCAATGCGATGACAATTTGAATTGCTGCTTCAATTAAAATAGGAAGATTTTCAATGATAAATTCAGCTACTGTTGTCACTAAATACACGACCATATCAACTAACGGTTCAATATTCCCGATAATCGCATCAATGATACCTGTTAAAAGTGAGATGGCACCTTCCAATAATGGTGGCAGTAGAGTAGGTAAAAGTTCTACCAAAACATTCACTAATTCAGTAAGCATAGTCGCAATCATCTCAATAGCTCCAGGGATGTACTCTGTAATACGATTAATTCCTTGAATTAAAAAAGATGATATTTTCTCGCCAATAGCGGTAATATCACCTTCTTGAAAACCATCATTTAATATTTCTGTAATGTCTCTCACTAAACCTGTCACATCACCAACAGCAACCTGTGCCATTTCAGCAAATTGTTCTCCTATCACAATTTGAAGTCCTTCATAAGCTGACTTTAAACTACGAACAGAACCTGCGAGTCCACTCTCCATCGTTTCTGCCATTTGCTCTGCAGCACCATCTGCATTTTCTAGTTCTTTATAGAGATTATTCATCTCTTCTCCAGTACCAGATAATAATGCGTTCACACCTGCTAGGTCTTGCTTATTAAAAATATTACTTAGAGCATTCATTTTATCTTCTTCAGATAGCCCATCTAATTCTTGATTCAAATCGGTAAATATATCATTCATATCTCGAATATTTCCAGATGAATCAGTCACACTTATTCCAAGACTTTCAAGTTCCTTTGCTGCGGCTGATGTTGGTGATGTTAATGACATGATGATGTTTCTTAGTTTCGTTCCACCTTCAGCACCTTTAATTCCTCTGTTTGCCATAACCCCTAACATGACATTAAGCGTATCTAAATCTTGTCCAGCATTTTTCATCGTTGCTCCTGCAACTAGAATTCCTTCTCCTAATTGTTGGACATCCGTATTTGATTTTTGGGAAGTTTTAGCCATTCTATCCATGTACATATCCATGTCGGATATCTCAAGTCCAAGTGCCGCCATCGAGTCTGTGACAAGGTCTGATGCCCGAGCCAAATCCATATCCCCGGCGGCTGCAAGTGTAAGTACACCGGGTAAAGCGTCAATAGCTTGTTCTGCATCATAACCCGCTAAAGCAAGATAATTCAAAGCATCAGCTGATTCTGAAGCTGTAAATCTAGTGCTAGCTCCTGCTTCTTTTGCCGCCTCAGATAATTTATTAAACGCTTCTTCTCCTTCTTCACCAGCTAAACCCATAGTAGCCTGAACCTGTTTCATAGAATCTTCAAACTCGGCATAAACATTTACGGAATCTTTTATCCACTTACCTGTAGCAACAGCACCAACTCCAATTGCTGTCATTGCAGCCGCCGCTGCTTTTAGACCAGTAACCAATACTTTACCAGCAATCTCACCCGCTGTTTTTAATCCATTCACAAGTTTTTCTACTTTTTCACGATTTAAGTTTCTAACTTCTTCTTGTGATTCTTTTAGTTCCCGTTCCATATTATTTAATTCAGCATTTGCATTGTTAAGTTGCGTTTGCCAAGATAATGTTCTTTTATCATTTTCTCCAAAAGATTCGGCGGCATTGGCTAGGGCTTTTTCTAGTGTTGATATTTTATCTCTTTGAGCATCAATTTCTTTATTTAATACGGCATTCCTTGATGTTATGGCTTTGATTGATTTATCGTTTTTATCGAATTCGGAAGTGACTAATTTCATTTCAGAACCTAATACTCTAAAACTTTGATTAATTTCACGTAAGGCCTTTTTAAATTCTCGTTCCCCTTCAACACCGATTTTAAGACCAAAACTATCAGCCATGTTGCCACCCCCCTTTTGTAAAATCGAACATAAAAAAGACACTCCAATTTAGCGAGTGTCCTTAAATACCATATGGAATAATATCATCAATCGATAATTCATTTTTAGGTTTTGCAAGACCTGTGAATTGTTTGTGGATTTCCCATTGATCCAATAAATGACCTAAAGGCATTAACCAAACTTCCTGTTCAGACCTACCTAATTGTGTTACCCCATAATAAATAAGTCGAGCAAACATTTCTTCATCGTTTACTCGACTGCCACGTTTTTTAAATCTTCTTCCTCAGATTCGATGTTTCTTTTTGTCCCTTTAAACATTGCCTCCATAATCGCATCTTTAAAAGTTGCCATTTCTACAGGCGATGTTAATAATTCCACATCATCTTCGGTCAGCGGTTCTTTTTTATCTTCATTCAAACGATTATAAATGTGAATACTTTGATTGGCTAGTAACGTAATCAACCATACGATTTCGTCTAAAGCCATTTCAAAGTTTTCTGCTTTCATTAATTTTTCACCTAAATTTTCTAAACCACCATATCGTTTAGCTATTTCCTTTGTCGCTTTTGTTGTTAGAATTAATTCATAATCTTTTCCACCAATAGTTATACTTGCACTTCGCTCATCCGTCATTTATATCCGCTCCTTTTAATCTTCAGTTCCAGCTGCAAACACTGGCTCATAAACCTCGCTATACCACCCTGTTATAATTTCTTGATTGACTCCACTGTCACCTTCACTGACTTCCGCTTTCCATGGATGTTTACCCTGTCCGTCTAATTTGTTTCTTCGCATAACAGTACCTTCAATTGTTGGTGTCGAAAATGTAATACTATCTCCTTTTGTTGCAAGGTTTGTCGCTGGAATACCAAATTTCACTCGATACAACCAAAAGTATCGGTACTTTCCATTTGCCTTTTTCGCTCTAAAACCTATCGCAACTGGATCCCCACCATCTTCACTTGTTGATATTAATACATGATTATCATCAATCGTTGCACCCGTTAAATCACTAGCAGCTGTTACTCCAATATCATCTATTCCCAATGAAAGGGTCCCGCTTTGGAATTCTTTGATTACTTCAGCAGCCCCATCATCTGCATATAAAGTCGCTTCAGCTAACTCAACAGATAATTCGGCACTAATAGCTTTAGCTAATGATGTCGGTGTGTCGTATGTTTCACTACCATCTTCATCTTCTGTAATGGTTGCATAATAAAGTCTATCAAGACCAATTGTAGCCATCATTCATTCCTCCATTTCAAATACATAAGGTTTTGCCACGTCTATCGCAATGTGATGATAACCTGTATCATCTTCGTGTCCGATATACCTTCTATCTGTAATGACAAAGTCCGCACCCAAAAGAGTACGGACTAAATCGTTTTTAATCTTTGTATAATTCTTTTTTGAAAAAAGAGATAATCTTACTTCTTGCACATCATATTTTGGGGCATTATCAGCATACAGTTCAAACAAATCAACAATCGGAGTAATAACGACATATAAATCTGGTGCAGTTTCTGAAAACACTCCTGTTTCAACTGGAATACCACATTGTTCAGCAATCTCACTAATTTCAGATAAAATGCTCATATGCTTTCCACAAATCAACAATCGGAGTAATAACGACATATAAATCTGGTGCAGTTTCTGAAAACACTCCTGTTTCAACTGGAATACCACATTGTTCAGCAATCTCACTAATTTCAGATAAAATGCTCATATGCTTTCCACTTCATCTTCTAATTTTTTAATCATTGCCTCCATACAAGGTTGCCTTGATGTTCTTCTTGCTGGTTTTAAAAATGGTTTTGCAGGTTGTCCAGATTTTCCATATTCAATAATATTTGCTAACTTTGCGTTACTCTCACCATCTTTACGTGGCTCATTAAATCCTACCTTAACGTTATGATTTCCCCTACGATCAACCAAGGCTGGTGAAACTCCCAAAGCAGATTCTAATTCTCCAGTTGCCCTACTAGGTAATATAGTGTCCTTCCCAATAACTGAACTTAGATTAGACTTCATTTTTTCTAATACAACCTCGCCACCCGCTTCAAGAACTCTTGGGACAATTTCATCTGTTTTGTTTCCTAATTTAGATATTTTCATAAGAAAATCTTCAGGCATTTTGATATTAACTTTAGTCATCTGCTGCCACCACCTTCTTTGTTAAAACTTCAATATACATATCTCTATTTTTTATGTTTTCTACACTAATTACTTCGTATCTTCCATCCGAGCAAACAATAAACATTTTAGGCTTTATTTCTAATCCTGGTATTTTTCTAAAACGAAAAAGTGAACTAGCCTCAGAAAAAGCTGCTCTGTTCGCCCACATCTTACTACCAAATCGTTCTTCTTTATATGCGCGGACAGATGCTAAAATACGGTCTGTTTCTTCACTAAACGACTCACTATCTTTAACGATTTCACGTGTAGTAATATCAATGAATGTTTTCATTTTTCCAAAGCCCATCTATCACACCTTCCATTCCCTATCTAATCTAAGCAATAGATTTACGGTTTCCCATACCTGTACGCTCGCTGAAGCACTATCAGCAAAAAAACCTCCTGTACCACCATCACGACTCTCATAGAAATGTGAAGCTAACATGATGATTGCCTGCTCAGTTGTTGCAGGAATTTCTTCTTTTTCGTAATGTCCCTTAGGTATATGCTGATAACTTTCTGCATAAGAGATAGCAGCGGTGATATACATCTGTAAAAGTGCATCATCTTCATCATGCTGTAGTATTAAATTAGCTTTCACTTTTTCTAATAATGTCATCACCATCTGCCTCCTTAATCTTCCGCCATTAAACCGGATGTTTTTAATTTAGAAAGTAGCGCATTAAACTCTGCCACTAAATCTTCGACGGTTTCTGCTGTACTTTCAGCTTGATTTTCAGACGATAGTTGCGTAGGCACTGTAGGGTATTTGGGAACGTATAATTTATCATCATCACCAATCACAACAGATACACTATCATTTTCTGTTTTAGGGTCCGCTTTTATTCCGCCTAACTCTGAGCTGTTTGCCACTTCTAGATTAAAAGCTGGTGAAGATGGAAGACCCGTAACTTTTGCTCCATCTTCAATCAACAATTCTCCACCAATTACAGTCTTATCTCCACCTTGTTCTGTGTAATTCTTTACGTTATAAGACATTTCTATTTCCTCCCGTTAGCTTTTTTGCTGTAGTACCTTCACAGCTTCTGGCAAGATTAACTTTCCATCGACACGTTGACTTGCTAAGAAACCTACTTGACCAGTTGTAGCAAAAAGTTCATTTAGTCGTTTAAATGAACGGCCCTGACGATCCGCTATCCAGTAGTAACCAAAGTCACCAAAAGCAATAGATTTCACACCACTCTCAATCGTTGGTGCATAAGCTGATGTGTAAATAGGACGGTTCAATAAGGTATCTGGCGTACCCGCTGTTAATGATGGTTGCCATAAATATTGCCCTTGCCCATCCTTTAATTTTCTAATTGCTTTTACTGTTGCATCATTCATAATGAATACTGCATTTTTACGATATGGTGCCTTCAAAGAAAACACTAAATCAATAATCTCGTCTGCAGTAATAGTTGTGGCTGATCCAGCTGTTACCCCAAGTTCAGCACCGCCAGTATCGTTAAAAATTCCAGTTGGCTTTCCTTCTCCATTACCTACAAGGAAAGCTTCTTCCTCTTTAGCACCAATTCTTCGAGCAAACTCAGTTGAAATATAGTTCTCTAAATTAAACACACTGTCATTTAACAATTCATCTGAAACCTTTAACATTGTACCAAGCTTGTATGCTCCGATAGATGTTTGTCCAAATGCTGAGTCGCTTTCTTCAAACTCTTCTCCCTCATCAAGCCAGGCTGCAGACCCTTTCGTAGTTACAACTGGAATCTTGCGGTCACCACTTGATGTTTTAACTACTTTTGCTAATTGACGGAATACGTTCTCTTCTTCTAACGTTTGAACGAGTGTACGTTCAAATTCATCTGGAACTAAAAAACCACCTTCCGAGTCAGTTCCTACGGAAAGTGAGTTCATAACTTCTTGTGTTGGTGCTTTACTTCTCATCGCATTCCAAAATGCATTTTTATATTCGTCTGACGCTCGATCTTCTTTTGATTCCATGCCTGGCACAGAAGGTTTACCAATGATAGGTGTGTTTATTGGGCGATTTAACTCTGCATCTAGCGCCTCTTGTCGCTCTAAACGTTGGATTTCTTTACCTAGATTCATAATATCTTCTTCCATACGATCGTACATCTGTGCATCTTCGGCTGATACTAGACCATCACTTCCTCGTTTTGTATCTAAAAATGCTTTAGCTGCTTCCCAAGCTTTTGCTCTTTTCTCACGTAATTCTAAAATTTTATTCATATTAATTTCCTCCTAATATTTCAATAAATTAAGCCGCTCATAAAGCGGTTCAATTGATTGTTTAATTTGTGGTTTTTGAATTTTTTTCAGTAAGGAATTTGTTACAGCTTTCCTACTAAATACAAAACTATCCTCTACCGGACTATCTTGATTTTCATTAGCAAACATTAATGTATCGGCAAATCCTAATTCAATTGCTTTATGTGCATTCAGCCATGTTTCTACATCCATAAGATTCGACAATTTCTGTCGTGATAAGCTAGTTTTTATTTCATATGCATTGATAATGCTTTCCTTTACTTCATCTAACATATGAACGGTTTTCTTCATTTCCTCACTATCGCCAATCGCAATCGTAAATGGATTGTGGATCATCATTAATGATGTTGGTGACATTTGAACTTCTATACCTGCCATGGCAATAACTGAAGCCGCCGATGCCGCAATACCATCAATTTTGACAAGTACATCACTTGGATATTCCATCAGCATGTTGTAAATTTGCGCCGCTGCTATACAATCACCCCCTGGCGAATTAATCCACACTTCAATATCACCAGATCCTTGCATGAGTTCTTCTCTAAACTCAGCCGGAGTGACTTCATCGTCAAACCAGCTTTCTTCAGCTATCGCCCCATACAAATGAAGCGTTCTTTTATTTGTATCTTTATTCTTTATCCAATTCCAAAACTTCTTCATTTTGGTTCTCCTCCTTTTCATCTTTCTTTGCAAATACACCCGCATCGTGGAGTTTCGTCATATTTCCATTGATTAAATACCAATCACCACCAAGTTCTTCAGGTATTCGGTCAAGGTTTTCCAGTTCTCGAATATCGTTGGCGCTCATCCAGCCATTTTGTCTAGCTGTCGCATAGCCACTCATCCTCGATGCATAATCACCACGAAGTAATCCATCTACATTAAATTTCACAAAGTAATCTTTCTTCTCATTTTTCGTGAATAATGCGCGACTGATTGCCTGTTCCCACCGAATAACCCAAGGATCAAGTGTATATTTAACGAATTCTAATGATTGTTGCTCTATATTAGAAAAGCTCGATTTCTCCAAGTCACCGACCATATGAGGTGGGACCCGGAAAATTCGAGCGATCTCGTTAATCTGAAATTTTCTCGTTTCTAAAAACTGAGCCTGGTCTGGTGCAATTGCAATTTGTTGATACTTCATACCCTCTTCTAATACAGCAACTCGGTGAGCATTGCTTGTTCCTTGGTACGCTTTATTCCAACTATCTTTTACCCTTTGTGGATCTTTTATAGTTCCTGGATGTTCTAACACCCCGCCAGGAGCAGCTCCATTTGCAAAAAACTTGGCTCCATACTCTTCAGTAGCTATTGCTAGACCTACTGCATTTTTTGCCATTGCAATCGGTGAGTAACCTACTAAACCATCAAAACCTAAACCTGGTATATGAAGCACATCCTCAGTATTTAATGCAACTGTGCTTTTATCAGATTGTCCTAAATCATCATAGCTTTTCGTATATAGATAATACAAATTACCACGTGTATCCCTCTCGACCGACATTTTATTAGGCATCAAGGGATATAAAGCAATCACTTCACCTTTCCCATTTCGAATAATCTGTGCGTATGCATTTCCCCATAATAAAAGATGAGTCATTAATGTTTCCCTAAACACAAATGAACTCATCTCAGGATTTGGTTCGTCATGAAGAAGAAAATAAAGTGAATGATCAATTGCCTTTTCTTTTCCTCCTGTATCTGTATATTGATATAAATGTAGGGGTAAACCTGCGACTGCTTCAGCTAATATTCGGACACACGAATAAACAGCGGTCATTTGCATTGCTGTAAATTCATTAACTGCTTTTCCGCTGCTAGAGTTTCCAAAGAAAAAACTATAATTGCTCCCAAATGAATAGTTTTGTGGTTTATCCCTTGCTTTAAATAAATTTGTAAACCACCGCATATGAATATCACCTCCTTAAAATAGACATAAAAAAAGCACCTCAAGTGAGATGCCCTTACTTCAATTTATATTATATCACCATTTAGAATTAAATATTTTAGAGAGTTTGGTAAAACGCTATTTTGAATTAAATTCTTGTTCTTCTTAAAGTAGCTTGAACTCTCTTCTCTAATATTCACATCAATTTCATCAGGTATTTTTATTGTATCTTTTTTACAACCATCATTTAGAACAACACATTCTACAAACCGATTTTTTTTGTTTCCATGAATAAGCATAAAGTCAAATAAAACTTTACTTTTCTCCAAATTAAAAAGATTAGTCAGATCATCACTAAGGGAACTCCGATAACTTGTTGCAATCAACAGGTAATCGTAGGGTGAATTATTTAACTTCACAACATCAAAATTTGCCATATAATAACACCTTCTCCCTTTAAATTTTATACCTTCAAATCAGTATATGTCCTCTCAATCATATCAATTACTTCATTTATAATTTGATCAGCTTCTATTTTATCTTCAAGTATACGAGTCATAAAAAATATTTGCTCTGCATGAAATAAGGTATGCCTATTCTTTCTTAAATAATTATATACTTCTTCTAAGACATCTATACTTTTTTTGTTTGATAATGCTTCAGCCGTTTGTTTTTTTAGCTTGTGAGTATCATTACTCGTCACATGTCTGTAATGGCTACCATATTGCTTTCCACGTTTGTGACTAATTTCTATGTCTTCCATACTAAATATATATAAAAGGTATCCTTCTAATGCTCGGAGCGCTGGGAATACATAACATGAATAATCCTCTAATTCCATTCCCACTTTTTTCAAAGATATAGTTGGTGATAGGATTTTAAATAATGTATCATCAATATTACCATACGTATTTGGCATTAGACGTTGCAATTCATCCCGAGTATCTTGAACTTTTATATTTACTTCATGAAACGAATTGTTAGCTTCTACGACATCATTTATACTTATTTCTGGACAATAAGATAAAAAGGATAATGCTTCTGAATACAAATACGCGGGTTTCCCTTGTAAAACAACCTTATTAGTTAAATATACATTTATATTCAGCCTATCTCCTATAGCACTAATAAATCTATACTGCTGTAATTTTTGACTTTCTATTACTTTTTCCTTTACCTTTATTTCTTCTAACCCCGATAAAAACTTCACTAACTTTAATGCCCATTCTTGTCCAATGTTAAACGTATAAGATTTTGAAACACCCATGTCCTTATACTCGCTTTGTTCAATAATTAGCTCCTTTAGTCGTAAAGAAATATCCTGGTGCTTTCCGATAGGATTCATGGTGAAGGTTCCTTTATTTGTACTATAATAGAAGTCTAAATAACATTGTTTTTCATCAACTTCAAAACAATATCTTTGTGCATTTCCAACTTCTTCAAAAGAAATCATTTCAAAATCTTGCCATTCAGAAAACCCAGCATTTTTGATAGCTTCTTCTAGCATTTCTGATTCGATATAAATCCCAATGTTCTTCTTTTTCTCAGGGATTGTATCCACAGATATCCCTTCCTCAGTACTTTGAAGAAAAACTTCCTTGGCTAACTTATCAGCTAATTCATTCCATTCATTACCTGAGTGACTCTTAACTTTGATAAATTGAATATCTACAACATTTTTTACCTCATTATAATATTGTTTATATTCAATTGTTCCCTCTTTTTTAGCTTTCCATTCACCAGTACACCATTTTTCTATACCTTCGTAATCATAATAAATTGCTAATGAATTAGCTCCTTTTTCCATTGCAAAATTCATTGCTTTTTCCGCACCCTTAATTTCTCCAGCAACGTTTCTCATACTCACTAATTCGGAATCGTTAAATTTCTCTGAGAAATGTAGTTGTTCCCCTTCAAAAAAAATAACTGCTCCATAAGAATACTCCGAACTCGCACTATTGAAACTACCGTCAACATATGCAATAACATCTAGATTGACTGGATTTTCAATCAATTTCTCCACTTTCTGACTTTCATCTTTTTCCAAATATTTTATTGCCTGTTCCTCACTACTAAACTTTTGATATTCTGCACCTGGATAACCATGTGTATTTTTTTTACATTCTTCCCACGTTGTAAAAACCCCTGTTTCTATTCCCTTTTTTACCGCATAATAATTCTTTTTTGCCACATGTATCACGACTCCCATTAGTGCAAACATCTTTGCAATTCTATTTGAAAACATTGTTACTTTTAAAACACACACATTATCTGATCATTTTCTTATGATATATCTTTCTGTAAGTTTAAAACGATTAATATTAATTATACTCAGTATTAAACCGAACACTTTTTAAATCACACTTCTAAACATTATACGTTATTGATAGACTGATTGCAATAAAACCATGCTATAATAAGGTTTTGATTAGAACACAATCAACCCTCTACCATCATAAACAGAATCACTTGTTCCGCTTCTTCTTATTGCTCGGTCAAGTGCCATAATTGTTGCCACGGCACCATCGATTTTTTCTGTTGATTTTTCTTTATCGGGTTTAATGTTCCCCGCAGGGTCTGTTCGGACATGAATGTTGTCCATCATCCAACGTAAAACTGGATGCCCACCATGTGCTAGTTTTTCTTCTAGCGTTAATTTCATCAATTCTTTTGACGAAGGACTCATATCTTTAAAACCCTGCCCAAAAGGAACAACAGTAAATCCTAGACCTCCAAGGTTTTGTGTCATTTGAACAGCACCCCATCTATCAAATGCAATTTCTTTTATATGGTATTTATGCCCTAATTCTTCGATAAACTTTTCAATATACGCATAATGAACAACATTTCCTTCCGTTGTTTGCATGTACCCTTGCTGCTCCCACATATCATATGGTACTCGGTCTCTATCCACACGTTGTCTGATGTTTTCTTCTGGTATCCAAAAGTATGGCATTATCACATATTTATCATCTTCATATTCTGGTGGAAAGATTAAAACAAATGCTGTGATATCTGTTGTCGATGATAAGTCTAAACCCGCATAGCACTCTCTACCAATTAAACTTTCAGGGTCAACTAGCAAACCACATCTATCCCACTTTTCCATCGGCATCCAACGTACCGATTGTTTCACCCATTGATTTAACCTTAACTGTCTAAATAAGTTTTCTTCTGCAGGGTTTTGCTTTGCACTTTCACATGCTTGCTCTACCTTTTCAATATCGACTGTAATTCCAAGTGAAGGGTTTGCCTTCTTCCAAACTTCTGGATCCGTCCAATCATCATCTTCCTCTGCACCATAAATAACAGGATAAAAAGTAGAGTCCACTTTTCTGCCTTCTAAAACATCTTTTGCTTTTTGATGTACCTCATAACAAATCGAGTGTTGGTCATTTCCAGCGGTTGTGATTAAAAAGTACAGTGGTTGTTTTCTTGCATCGCCCGAACCATGCGTCATAACATCATATAACCTTCGATTCGGTTGCGCATGAAGTTCATCAAACACTACACCATGAACGTTCAGACCATGTTTCGTATAAGCTTCTGCTGATAGTACTTGATAGAAACTTCCTAATGGCTTATAAATTAATCGTTTCTGTGACAGCACTGGTTTAAATCTAGCTTTTAGTGCGGGTGATTGTTCCACCATATCGACCGCAACATCAAAAACAATCGATGCTTGTTGCCTGTCCGCAGCACATCCATACACTTCTCCACCATGTTCAAAGTCACCACATGTTAGAAGTAAGGCAACCGCAGCGGCAAGTTCTGACTTTCCTTGTTTCTTCGCAATTTCAACATAAGCTGTATTAAATTGTCTATAGCCGTTTGGTTTCATTGTTCCAAAAACATCACGTATAATTTGTTCTTGCCAATCGATTAAATCAAAGTTCTTTCCAAACCATTCTCCTTTTGTATGCTTTAAATAACTGATAAAGTTTACTGCCATATCGGCTGCATCTTTATCATAATAGGACTGTTCAGCTGTAAAAATCGTTGGCTTGTACAACTCTAGCTTTCTAATAACACCCACCTCCTACAATTTTATTTTGCACGACAAAAAAGCTCAAACCAATGTCTGAGCTTGTACAATATTATTTTTCTGTGTTTTTCAATGATGTTCTATTCTACGTTTTTAGGATTTTCTACGGTAAAAGATAATATGTGACCACAATCATTACAATATTCAGCTAAAATAGGAGAAGATTTCCCCCTTTTACTCTCAGAAAACATATGAACTTGTCCAAAAGATGCACCTATTACTCCATTTTTAATATCTTCACTTTTACATTTCACACATACTAATGTCTCCATTCTCACACCCACTCCCCATTATTTACTGAACATTAAATCTTTAACCACATACTATCATAGTTGGTCATACTTCACCATTACTCACTTTCCATATTGTTTTTTTCGTTATCATTCGTCTTATTTATTTCAATTGGTTTCACGCTAGACTTCCTTAAAAACTCAATATCAAATCCCGCAGATTTATAACCCTCTAAAATAGTCGAATAATAATAACAGCTTGGTTGGTTAATCGGTCTTCCCTCATTCATAATGTAGACCATAGCATCCACCTGTTTCTTATCCAATCTAACTTTCATCGTTTCTTTCCGATACAAGTATGGCCAGCCTTCATAACGGTCAAGTGCTACTTCGTCATCGGCTGTAATCTGCCACACAAGCACAGGAACGCTTTCCCCCTTGAACGGTTCGATTGTTGCAACTGCATGCCCGTGTGGCCCCCTAAAAACGAGTTTGTGCCCCTTTATTTCACTTTCCCCAACGACTTTAGCTGTCGGACATCGGTGTGCCATTTGTTCCAAGTTCAAATTGGATCCATAAGCTAAATATAATTTACTCATTTCCTTTTTCCCTTCTCTTTAGATTAAGACTCCTAGGTAGGTTTAACCTACCCGGTGTCTCCAGGCTGATGACCCTGAAAGTGCTTTTGTTAAGTGTGATCGGCAGTTCGCAAACTCTTCACCTATCAATCCTATACGGTTTAAATACGTTCGCATTGCAAACTTTTCGTTTTCTACTTGTGGTTTTTTCGAAGATGCACTTTTCTGAGTTAATGCTTGGTTGTTAATTGCCAAGGAAAGCACTATGAAGCTTCTAATCTTCCCCGCGTGAAGTATACTATTGAATCCCCTTAACTCTACCGTTCTGTTTCTTCTGAAAAAGCTGTGCAGATTCAGAAAATGGTATCGACTGTTGTGGTAATGTCTACTTCTACTTTCGCTGTAACCTTCATACCAAATGTCCTCAAGTTCTTGCATCGTCTTCGGTTTTTTACGGTTCATCTTTTCTACCAAAATGTCATCCATCCGTTTGCAATAATGCATTCTCCCATTCTTGATTTCTAGTGCTTTGTAAAATAAGTCGTTTCTGCTTGCGATGATGTTTACAAAGTTTCGTATGCTTCTTGGTGTATGTGGGCTCCCGTCCAAGTGAATGTGAATGCCGCATGATGAATTGGTAAATGCTCCAGCCTTTCGTATTCTTCGAATGAGTTCCTGTAAGGTGTCAATGTCTTTTCGATAGGTTAATATTGGACTTACAATTTCAACGCTGTAATCTCTGTTGGCATTAACTCTTCTTCCTCCTCGGCTCACTTGCGTTTGAATGCTTCCGTCATAAACAAATTCCCAAATGCGTCCGTCTGGAGATTTTACTTTCTTTACATCGTAATACGTACCGCTCTCGATGTATTCTCCCTCAAGAAATTCTGCCGCAACCTTCGCTGCATTTTCTCTTGTGATTCCTGTAAACTCAATTTCAATTCCAAACTTTGCTGTTAACATTTCCCCATCCCCTTTCAAAGTGTGTATGTATTTTTGTTACATACATATATCACTCTAAAAGCCTTATATAGCAAGTCTTATCTACACTTATTCGGATGTGTTTTTATTGTTCGATGATTAGACACTTATCGACTTCAAACACAATCCCAAGTGAACTTCCTTTATCCCACTTAATGTGAATTGTTCCTATATCATCGACATAAGAAACAGTTCCTTCATCACCTGGGATAAGATTTGAATATGGATCATCCATTACAATCAAACGTACTCTTGTTCCAGGCTGATATTGCTTTTTTAACTTGGTCAGCGATTCTTTCGTTATGTTGTTCATGAAGCTTCCACCATCTTTTTTGTTCTTTTAAATGAAGAATCACCTGACAACTTTGACATCAGAAGCTTTCTGTCGGCTTTATATTCATCACCTATAAAATTCAGCTTTAACAGGAAACATCGAAATGCATATTTTTCGTTTTCGACTTGTTTTTCAACTGCCGTCACTCGTTTTTGTTTCAGGGCTGTTTCGCATAATGCGACAATGAATTTTGTATATGTTTCTAGTTCCTCTGGTGTCAACTCTCTTTCAAACCAAGGAAAACTTATACGGTCATCTTCCAGTACAATTTTAGTTGTTTCAATAGCTAGTGCCCGTTTAATTAGTGTACTTTTACTTTGGATTAACTTTTCTAATTTCTCTATTGTTTGTTCATCGAAAGAATCCAACGGATATTCAATGGAAAGTGTATAAGTTTCCATTTGCTCATCCCGCTCTGCTTTAAAGTGATATTTACTTTCTAATGCATGGATTAACTCGTCATTAGTTGGGCCTTCCAATGTTCCAACCCTATCAACTACATACTCTCCAATCTCGTAAGCAAAGCTTGGTGTTCCTTTATACTCAAAAGGAATATTCAAATGTTCACTAATTGCTTCTACTAACTTTTTCCGTTCCTTTCCCTTCACATTAATTTTCACAATCATTCTTTACTCCACCTTTCAATTTTGGTACATACATATATCACTCTAAAAGGTGTTTATATCAAGTCTTTTGAACAGATTCCATCTGACTTTCTAAGCTTCATTTAATTGAATGGCAATTCTAGCTAAAACATATATAACACAAGGTAGTGCGACTCCATTTCCCCACATTTTATATTCAGCTGTATCGGAATGCGGCTGACTTAACCATTTAATGATTTGCTTTCGAGTTTTAGGTCGTTTATTTTTACTGATTAATTGTCGATGCGTTTCCCATACTTGCTCCCAAAAGTTAATCTCGTCATCTGATGGATTGTCTTCTTTTAAGTTGTCGCACCATCCATCTGGGAAACCTTGCAATCTACCACATTCCATTGGGGTAAGCCTTCTCACAATTAAATCTTCTACATTTACTAGTGGCGGATCCTTATAATCAGTGGCAACTAACGTACTAGCAAGTTCCTTTTCTGCACTTGTAAAATGTGAGTTTTTACTAGATGAATACGTTGGTTGCTTTTCCTTACTTAATTCATCTTTACTACTCACAATTGCAATCCCGCCTTGATTACTATTCGGTGAGTTACCTGATGTGTCTATTGTTCTTGATACATCACTTTCATAAATATTTGCTCGAACATTTACCGTTCCCTCAGAAGTTAAGCGAATATCAAAGGTTCTCGGTTTCTCTAAAACAAATGGCTGATTATTTCCACCTGTTCCATATAACGACACAACAGCCTGAGCAACATCAACTGGTCCTTTAATTCTTGCATCCCTTCCATGGTTATCAAATACAAGTGGAGGATGATTTGATTTTGCTCGTAAAGTTGCTGTTACCCCTTTGGTTACATCCATTCGGCTACCACCTTGGTCATTTAAGCAGATATTGCTTGTTTCTCTAGAACTTTTTGAAGTATCTCCGGTAGTTCCTTGCCCCGCTGTTTTGCTCTGCGTAAAATGCCCTCGCAAGCTCTCTGACTCAAATAATATTTCGGATGCACTTCTTCCATTAAAATCTGCGACAAGAAAGATTCGTTTTCTTCGCTGGGGTATTCCCCAATATTGCGCATCAAGGACTCGCCAGGCAATTGAGTAGTTATCTTCCAACACCTCTCCTGCGTTTTCCCATTTATCTGGTTTAGGGATATCAACTTTCTCGGTCTTGACCTTACGGAATTCCTCGATGACACTTTTGAAGTCTTCTCCTTTATTTGAGGAGAAGGCTCCGCAAACATTTTCCCACACTGCGTATCTTGGATATTCACCATTTGTTTTACACCTCATTTCCTTTATAATTCGCATCGCTTCATAAAATAAAGAGGACTGACTTCCGTCTAGTCCTGCACGTTTTCCTGCAATTGATAGGTCAGTGCAGGGTGAACCAAAAGTGATAATATCAACTGGTTCAATCTCTGCACCATTAATTGAACTAATGTCCCCTAAATGTTTCATTTGAGGAATTCTTTTTGATGTAACCCGAATTGGAAATGGTTCAACTTCAGATGCCCACTTTGGTTCAATGCCGCAAATGATACCCGCAAGTGGAAATCCCCCAGAACCATCAAAAAGCGAACCTAAAGTAAGTTTACGCACTTTCACTCACCTCAAGTTCGCTATAAGTAATCTTTTTATTATTTCGAATAAGATACACTTCTTCATCTGTTCCAACTTGTTCAATGTATCTTTTCGCAATCACATCACAAAACTTTTCATCCAATTCAATCATGTAACATATTCGGTCTGTTTGTTCCGATGCGATTAAAGTCGAACCAGAACCACCAAATGGATCCAGTACAATACTATTTGTTAAACTTGAATTCATTATCGGATAAGCTATTAAAGCAATCGGCTTCATCGTTGGATGGTCAGCATTTCGTTTAGGTTTATCAAACTCCCAAATGGTCGATTGTTTTCTATCTGAATACCAGCGATGTCTACCTTTCTTTTTCCATCCAAATAATATTGGCTCATGTTTCCATTGATAAGGTGAGCGACCAAGTACAAGAGATTGTTTCTTCCATATACAAGTTCCAGATAAATAAAAACCAGCTTCTTCAAATGCCTTGCGGAAATTAAGTCCTTCTGTATCCGCATGAAACACATAAATGCTGCCATCTTTTGCAAGTGCATCTTCTGTGTTTATAAAAGCATCCAATAGAAACTGGTAAAATGTATCGTTATTCATGTTGTCGTTTTTAATTTTCCCTGCACTACCTTCATAATCAACATTATAAGGTGGATCAGTGACAACCAAGTTTGCCTTTTTGTCCTCCATCAGCTTATCAAATGTTTCTTTTTTCGTACTGTCCCCGCATACAAGACGGTGTCTTCCAAGTAACCACACATCACCTTGCATTGTTATCGATGGATTTTGAAGTTCTTCCTCGACATCAAAGTCATCATCTTCCACTCCATCACGAAGTGTATTTTTAAACAAATCGTCAATTTCAGCAGCGTCAAAACCTGTCAGTGAAACATCAAAATCAGCTGCGTCTAAATCTGTAATAAGTACAGCTAATTTTTCTTTATCCCAATCACCGCTAATTTTATTTAAAGCAACGTTTAATGCTTTCTCTTTTTCTTCATTTAATTCAACCACGACACACTCGACTTCAGTTCTTCCCATACTTGCCAAAACTTTCAACCGTTGATGCCCACCAACTACTCTTCCAGTTGTCTTGTTCCAAATGACGGGATCAACATATCCAAACTCTTCAAGTGACCGTTTAATTTTTTCATATTCACTATCGTCAGGTTGTAAATCTTTTCGTGGGTTATAATCGGCGGGAATAAGTTGTTCCACTTTAATTTTCTCTATAATCATATTTATTCACCGCCTGATTAAATTCTTTATACTTTTTCACGTCTTCCCAGGGATATAACCAACTATCGAAATGACCATAAACTGCTGTATCGGCATAGTGAACATCTCGTAATTTTAAATATTCAATAATTGCTGCTGGTTTTAAGTTAAATACTTCTAGAGCTGCTTGTTCAAGTATTGAATCAGAAACTTTTCCCGTCCCAAATGTATTTATTGAAAATGCGACAGGATTCGCCTTTCCTATGGCATATGAAATACTTACTTCACATTTCTCAGCAAAATCACACCAAACGATATGTTTCGCTATGTGACGCGCCATATAAGCACCGCTACGGTCAACTTTTGTCGGATCCTTTCCAGAAAACGCCCCGCCTCCATGTGCTGTAAATCCGCCATAAGTATCTACCATTAATTTTCTTCCTGTAAGTCCTGTATCAGCAGTTGGTCCACCTACCACAAACTTTCCAGATGGGTTGATTAAAATTTCTGTTTCTCCATCAAATGGGAATTCATCGAATACTTGCCATAAGATATTTTCAATAATATCTCTTTCAATTTCAGACTGTCTTTTATAGGCTTTGTGTTGAACAGAAACTACAATCGTTTTAACTCTTTTAGGTTTGTTATTTTCATATTCAATAGTGACCTGAGCCTTTCCATCAGGAAGATAGCCTTTTATGATTTTTCCTTTTCGAACTTCATCTAGTCGTTTTACAATCTTATGTGAAAGGACTAATGGAAGTGGCAACATTTCTCTTGTTTCATTCGTTGCATATCCATACATCGTTCCCTGGTCACCTGCCCCAATTGATTCATACGGTTCTTCATTTATTCTTTTTCTAACTTCTAGTGCTGTATCTACAGCTTGGGCAATATCTGTACTTTGTTTGTGTACATATACAGATATTTTATAATCTGATGGTTTATATCCAACCTCCACTAATACACTTTTTACAACATCTTTAATATTAATATTTTCGCTACAGGAGATTTCGCCCGCCACGATAATTCTTCCTTTGGTTGCTAATACTTCACAAGCGACACGTGAAGATTTATCTTTCAATAAACAAGCATCTAAAATACTGTCTGAAATTAAATCACACAATTTATCTGGGTGACCTGCACATACACTTTCTGCAGTTAAATATTTAATCGTCATCACATTACCTCGTTTCAGTTATTTGCCTTTACGCATTGTTAATAAGCGCTCCATCATATCGTCCTGTGGGTTAGCACCCATGAATTCTGTTGCACTGTTTTCTCTAATCACTTGATAAATTTCAAGCCATAATCTGTTCGTCTGCGTCATAAAATTTTGACTCATTGCGACATACGGACTTTGCATGGCATTTCCTGTTGTTGGATGTTTTGCCAAAAAACCAAACTCTGTCACAGCCGCCTCGCACTGCATCCATCTTGCTACACTCATTGCATATCGTTCTAAAAGTTGTGGCATGATTAAATGTGCACAATCTCTTTCATTTAGCCAATTCCATGTTTCTTCATAAATTTCTGCTGCCACAAGGGTCGAGCCGTCCTTTTCTGTAGAGGATAACATTTCTCTTGGAGGTGGCATTTCTTGTCCCTGAAGGTCTGGCGCATGTGTAAACTCAAGCACTTCTAATTTCCGTCTACCTGGATTACCGTCTTCTAGCTTTTCGTATAATGGCTTTCTTTTACGTCCAGAACCTACCCTAGAACCACCTCTATTTGTTCCATCCTTGGCCATTTCAACACCTCATTTCTGATTGCCCCCTATATACCCTGTTTGAAATCGCGACTTTTTGCGTGACGTTCCCCACCCGTTGTCCATTTCATAAGTTGCAGAGATTGATTACCCCCTACCCCTTCGCCAACGATCGCCATCTCGTGCGGTAATCGATGAGTGACAAGGTGTGCAAACGGACATCAGATTACTTTCATCATGCGTTCCACCTCTTGACAGCGGTAAGATGTGATGTACTTCTTGCACTGGGGTTAGCTTTCCGTTTCGCTTACACTCCTCGCAGAGCGGGTTCTTTGCAACGTAACGGTCACGTACCCTTTTCCATGCACGTCCGTAACGCTTAGCAGTGTTTGGATCACGTTGATACCTTTCATATCTTCTTGCCTCTGCCTTCCGATGTTCATCACAAAAGCGTTCGTGCGTTAACTCAGGACAACCAGGCTGTGAACAAGGTCGCTTTGGTTTTCTCGGCATAACTTTCACCTCCAAACAAAAAAGCCCCCGCAGGATTCTCTACGAAGGCTCACGATATTTTGTCTATATTAATACCTTAACACGCTCAATGTCAAAAAGTGTCCGCAATATTACTCACTTGAAATTTCAAAGGTCCATTTTGTTTCCCTTTGATACTTTTTCCATACTACCACTATAACCCGCTTAGATTGCAAATGCATCCGTGATATTACTCACTTGCCATAAAGTAGTAGCGTCAACCTATCCAACGCTCTATTCTTTTTGTTGTAGGCAGATGACCTTTCAATTTTAAAGTAATCACAAATCGTATGCACTGCACCGGTTCGATTTTGATCTTCCACCATGTAAAATTCATACAGAACAAACTGTTCATCTTCGGTTAACTCATCCCAAGCTGGCTGGAACCAATTCATATATTCAATGGCTTGTCTTAGCCTTTCTTTTAGTACATCAATTTTATCAATGCTACAAGCAATACGATTTTCATTAGCTTTTGGGTTGTGTACAGACGGCATGCCATCATTCACTGGTGCACTTGGGGACATCATTCCATCATGAAGGATGGCAATATCGTCATCCGTATTTTCTATAATATGTTTCATGCTGTTGTAATCTTTTATCACATCAATCGTTGCTGCTCGTTTATCTAAATAATGCCATACAATATTCATACAAGAATTCCCCCTTTTAACGTTGCCTTCACTGCATCAATGAGTGCTGACTGTGTATTATTCTTTTTATTCAAAGCATCCATCACTCGCTCATCCATTGTATCTTTTGCGATTAAATGATGGATGATTACTGTGTCTGTTTGTCCTTGCCTGTACAGTCTAGCATTTGTTTGTTGGTAAAGTTCCAAACTCCATGTAAGTCCGAACCAAACGAGTGTTGAACCACCCGATTGTAAGTTCAAACCATGTCCCGCTGATGCTGGATGGATGGCTGCAATTTGAATCTTTCCGTCATTCCATTTCTTAATAGATGCACTACTTGTTAAAGACTCCAATTTAAATCGGCTTTGTAATCGTTCTAAATCATGCTTAAACCAATATGCTATTAAAACTGGCTTTCCATTAGCCGCTTCAATGATATCTTCTAATCTTTCAAGTTTACGATCATGGATTTGAGTGACAGACCTGTTATCATCGTAAACTGCACCATTTGCCATTTGAAGAAGTTTGTTTGATAAAGCTGCTGCGTTTGATGCGGTTATGTCCTCGCCTTTTATCGTTGTAATCAAATCACGTTTCATAACGTCAAGCGTTTCTTTTTCTTTATGATTTAACGAAACAGGCACTTCATTCATAATTAAATCTGGAAGTTGTAAGTAATCTCTGCCTTTCATGCTTATGGTGATATCGCTTATTTTTTCATATATCGCATCTTCTGCACCTGGTTTTGGTTTATATGAAAAAATCATATGTTGATTACGTTTATCAGGATCAAAATAAGCCTCCCTAAATCTTCCGATGAATTTTCCTAATCTTTCACCCATATCAAGTAATCGGTACTGCGCCCACAAGTCCATTAAACCATTCGATGAAGGAGTACCAGTTAAACCAACCATTCTTTTAATCTTAGATCTGACTTTCATCAAACTTTTAAATCGTTTTGACTGGTGTGATTTAAAAGATGATAATTCATCAATAACGACCATATCAAAATTAAAATCAATTCCACTTCTGGCAATCAACCATTCTACATTTTCTCGGTTAATGATATAAATGTGCACGTCTGAATATAATGCTTCTAAGCGCTCTTTTTCTGTTCCAACAGCAACTGCATAAGTTAATCCTTTCAGATGGCTCCACTTTTCAATTTCTTCTGGCCATGTATTTCTAGCAACCCTGAGCGGTGCAATTACTAAAACTCGGTTCACTTCAAAACGTTCTAACATCAATTCATATATAGCAGATATTGTAATCACACTTTTGCCAAGTCCCATTTCAAGAAAGATTGCTGAAATAGGTTTATTTATAATAAAGTTTGTTGCATACTCTTGATACTTATGTGGTTTGAATTTCATCCAACATCCCTCCAATGCTTTTAGGGTCATCTAAACAAAAGACTATAAAACCTAGTGATTCTAACTGCTGCTTTCTTTTCAATTGAAGCGGTCTGAGCCTCTTTCCTGGAGCTTTCACTTCAATAAATCCTACTTTTCCGTTCGGTAGTAAGATTAACCGATCAGGCAATCCATCAAAACCTGGGGATACAAGTTTGATAGATAATCCCTTCATATTCTTAACTGACTCGGTTAGCTTAAATTCGATTGATTTTTCTCGCATTCCAAACTCTCCTGTTCCAAACGTTTTTAAACTTTCTTACGCGCGTATATGCGTATTTGCATGATTTCATCCTATATTCTTATATTTTCCTAATATCATATTTTTCTTGGAACATTGGAACAAGTTTTTTACAAACCCTTATACGACATAGGTTGATTGCTGTTCCTAAGTATGTGACGAACTTCTTTTATTTTGTTCCAGGAACATAATATTCTGTTCCATTGTGATGTTTTTGTTCCAAACTCGACTTTTGGGAACGTCACTTTTTTAGTTCATACACCCATTGCGTTCCGTAAATGGGAAGTCGTTGTTTCTTAGATAAGCCAGTCCAACCACCAATGCTCGCCATAATAGTTGATATTTCGTTACCATCTATCCGTCTTAAATTGGAACGTTCCTTTTGGAAACATTCGCACCAAATCTCCATATTAGAAACATGCTCCCGTTTCCAAACACCTTGTTTTGGACTATCACCAAATTCAGTTCCATTGATAAATGCTCTACGTTCAAATAAGTCCATTTCATCCCAATCTTCAGGTAGCAACGTTTCAAGGTATTCACGAACCAATCCTTCTCGCTCGTCGGATTCCATCGCCATTCGTTGTTCTTCTTTCGCTAACTGATCAATATCATGCTCCAGATACAGCTTTTCACCTTGCTTCACGTATTCGAGTGTTTCTGCCCATATTTGCAGCACTTCTTCTTCAGTTACTTCCCACGATTTCTTTACTCCATCGCCTGGAGTTTTCACAGGCCAAAATCGTCTGTTACCTGTCGTATCCCTTAAATAACCTTTTTCAGCATTAGTTGTTCCAAAGAATACACATTGCCTTAAATGTGGTGTAACTCTTTTTGCAAAACTCGCTCGATAAATGTCGTTTTGTCGTGAAAGGAAACTCCTCAGTGTTTCTACTTCTGCTTTTTTAAGTCCAGCGAGTTCTCCGATCTCAATGATCCAGTAACCTTGTAATTTCTCAGCAGCTGTCTTATCTTTTGTGTCCGATAAACTTAAGCTGTCTGAAAACCATTCACCACCAAGCCTTGCAATAAGCGTACTTTTACCGACTCCTTGAGGTCCGTTTAAAACGAGCATTGAATCAAATTTAATGCCAGGTGTGAGAACTCTAGATATTGCCGCACATAATGTTTTCTTTGTTACAGCACGAACGTATGGATTATCATCCGCTCCTAAATAATCAATTAATAACGTATCGACTCGTGGCACTTTATCCCACACAGGCAAATCATCAAGATAATCACGAATTGGATGATACGACCTATCATCAGCTACTTTCGCAATTGCGATATCATAATTTCTAGCTGAAAACGTTCCATAGTGCGTATCGATATAACTAACTAACTGAGCATCATCCGCATCCCGCCAATATTTAGATGGATGCGACCAAGGAACAGGACTAACAATCTCCAAGTTGTCTGATAACTCATTAAAAACAATACCTTGAAGGTTTTCATCATGCTCCAGTATTAAGGTAAGATTTCTAAGTGTATTTTTTACTGCACCTGTTTTATCAAGATCAAGTTGCCCTTCCCAGTCATCTTCTGTAAACTCAATCTCTGCTTGTTCTTTTCGTTCTTCTGCGAACTGCGCTTTTACCAGTTCATCCTTTAAGGCAAACTTAGTCATAGCCTTAAAAGATGGAAGTTTTGTAATTTCGGTTGAATAAGACGATTTATCATCTAAATCTTGAAACAAATGCAATCGAACCAAGTCAAATGCATTCAGTAAGTTTCCTGAAGCAGGATCTGTCGCATGATGGCTATAGGCAAACTTTCCGTTATAAACAACAACACCTGCCGATGAATCAGCTGGTATATAATCAAATCTTCCTTCCATTAAACTTGGTTCATACACATGTGATAAAAAGCTATCAATGGCTTCCTCAATAGAATAAGCCCTACAAAAGGCACCAATAATACCATCCTTCTCTAGTGGATCAGCCTGTCTTTTAATATTTCGTTGTACAACTTCGGATTGCCTTGACGATACAGGCCACGTTGTCGTATCTCGCCAATCGTCATATTTCGACAAATAGAAATCGGGATCTAATAACTCACCATCTTTTTTCTCAAAAAAGAACTCACCATTTGAAGGTGTCGATGGCCAGTACATCAATCTCGAAGGTTCATATGTTGTATCATCAAAATAATCAATACCTATTTCCTTCGCGACCATTCTTGCAACCGCTGGATATTCATCTTCAGAAACATCACGTTTAAACGGAATGATTAAACGCAGCCTTGGTTTTTTAGGAGTGTGTTTATGTGTTGAATATACGCAGCATTTAAAATCATAAAGAAGTTCAATTTGATCCCAAATGCCGGGAATAGCATAGTCCATATCAAGGGTTAGAAGTGAACGAGACAAGACATGTCCGTTCCTTCTTTTTCCTTGCTTTAACTTAACTCACCGCCAACAAAACCACCAACATCCTTTGTTGCATCTTGTCTTGCACGATTCATTTTTCTATATTCTTCTACTGTTTCAGTCGTGCGGATTGTCTGATTTACAAGATTAATTAACTCGTCCCATGTTACCTCTTTATTTTTCCACTTTTTATCCATTCGACTATTTCCGACAGCTATTTTCATATTGATTACCTCCAATGCTTAACTGTCCAGTTCAATTTTAGGTAAGACACCATTTGCTTTAAGTAAATCGTAAATAAACAATCGACCTTTTTGCGTCCAATATGTATGAACTTTCGAACGATCATATCCACTGCTATCCTTAAATGTGTGGGTTTTAGTTGTTGTATAACCAAACTCCGCATGGTTTTGATAAAGCAACCAAATCTTCCCATGTAAATACTTATTTAACCAACGTGCTGACTTTCCATAATCTTTCGCAATCACTGAAATTGCTACTGCATCTTTACAATTTAAAACGACATCGTAATAACTCGCTTTTGGTTTCATCTCAATAATTTGTTGTTCCTGTACTTTTACTGTTTCTGATAATTGATTGTTTTTTAATCGCTCCACTTTTAATTTTTCTAGCGCTTTAATTAAAATATCTGGATTAGCTAATACCTCATCCACTGCATATAATCCATGTTTTCGGATTGATGGAAGCACGTCATGTGTAATCCATCTTCTAAACTTTTTCGCTTCTGGCTTTCTTGAAAGTAAAATGATATTATACAAGCCACTCTCATTTATTACGGATACTTCCTGCTTCCCTCCGAGGGTGTCGATAGTATCTACATCCTTTTCATCAGTGTCTAAACGGGCGATTACATCACGATTATTTTTAATTCCTAAAACATCACACACATCTTTTGTAACCCACCAAACATTGCCATCTTTAAAAGATGTTCTTACCTCGTTTCCTTCAAAATTAAAAGCTTCAATGTTGTTCATCATATTAATGAACCTCCTACATATAGTTGTAGAGTAAATAAATTTACCCTCACTTATATGCGAAGAAAAAGGGGAATTCGAACCCCCTTTTATTAATCTTTTTTATAAAAGTGTGTATCGAATCCATCTGCACGTAATTCTAGACTTTCTGCCCAAGGTGGAGATACGCTCATCAAATCACTAACATATACAACCGTTACATCGTTTGGAGCCTCAATCACAATTTCATCATGTACGTGCATAACAATACGAAAACCTTCATCGTGAACACGTTGTAAAGCAAAACATAATAAATCCCTCAAAACTGCCTGCACAATATTCTCGACAAACTTGGGACCATAACTAAATATTCGCTCCCACTTCTTTGTCGCGCCAATACCTTCGTACGAAACAGACTCATTGCCAAAGCTATTTATCCCAATACGCGGCTTTACATAAGAAAGCCATCTTCCCGAAGGCAGCCCAATCAGCAACATCCCACTCTGGTATTCAATCTTTATGCCATGCGTCATATGTGATTTTCGTTGCTTCACTGTTTCTTTCGCAGCACGATCAACATCCCACCAAAACTTCACAATTTTAGAATTCGACTGCCTCCACACATCAACTAATGGTTTTAATTCATGTTCTTCAAGACCCATGCTAAGTGCACCCATAGACTTTAATGCACCCACCGATGCACCATAACCAAGTGCCAACTCGGCAATTTTTCCTTTCTGCCTTAATGGACTGTCCTTTGTAATCTCATCCATTGGAACTTTAAACATTTGTGCAGCTGAGGCTTCATAGATTTTCCCATGTGATGCAAACACTTCATTTCGCCATGTTTCACCTGCAATCCATGCAATCACACGTGCTTCAATGGCACTAAAGTCAACGATTATGAAGCGATTGTTCCGAATAGGAACAAATGCAGTCCTTATAAGCTGAGAAAGTACACTCGGAACTGAATCGTATAAAGTTTGCAATGCTTCAAAGTTTCCTTGTTTCAATAGTGCACGAGCTTCGTCTAAGTCCGGGAGATGGTTTTGTGGTAGATTCTGGACTTGTATCAACCTTCCCGCAAACCTACCTGTCCTGTTTGCGCCATAAAATTGAATTAAGCCTCTCGCACGTTCATCACGACACACAACATTCTCCATCGCTGCGTATTTTTTCACACTCGATTTAGCGAGCTGTTTTCTCATTTGTAATACTTCTTTAATTTCACCTTCATTGGTTTCAATCAAATGCGTTACTGCCGCTTTATTTAATCTGTCCGTTTCAACACCTTTTGTTTGTAACCATTCACGCATTTGCATGACAGAGTTCGGATTTTCTAGCTTTGTAATTTCCTTCATTCTACTGATTAATTCACCACGAATTAAGTCATCACATTTAATCGCTTGTGAAACTAACTCTAAATCTAACTTTATTCCCCTATCATTAATAAGCTGATCCAAATGATAGTTGTCCCACTCGGCTTCAGGCATTGGGAATTTAGATAATTTATTTTGTATTGCTATTTCCGTTTCTACATCACGTTTGTTGTATTTTTTAAAGTTATCCCAACGCTCTGGATCATGTTCTTTTAAATTTCTTGTTCGACCACTATTTGTTTTTGTCGGTCTACAAGGAATAGAGAAAAACCGAATTAAATCTTTACCTTCCGACATTTTTTGCTTATCCGCTCCTGTTACCATCGCGGCACCTTCTAAAGAAAGTGGTAAACCTAAATAAGCAGACCACACCATTGTGCAACGCCAGTCGTCAGGTGAAAGATGTTTTTTGAAATGCCTACTTAAACAGATCCGTTCGAACTGAGCATTAAATGCCCACTTTGTTATATCTTTATTAAATATCGCCTGTTCAATTTCAGTCGGAATGGAATCACCATTTGCCAAATCAATAACATAAACAGGACCACTATCTACGCTGTAAGCAAATAACATAACTTCGAAATCATCTGCCTCCACATAGCGATAGACCCCGCCTTTAGCGAGGTCCACACTACTATACGTTTCAACATCGATATGCATCGTTTTCATGATAAGAAATCATCATCCACATCAGTAGCAAAATCTACTGCTGCATCTGTACGTCCACCAAGTGGTTCACCATCTCTTACCTTTTGAATATTCCCTAACCCACAAGCAATCCCACGATTTCCGTTCGTATTAAACGCATAAAAGTTAATACTTACACGTGCAAATACTCCCGAGTAAACCTCTGAACGCTCTAAGATTGGATTGATATCCATATCTACAATCTGTGGCGGTGTAATGCTATTAGCATTTACAAAGTAACTATCTGCATAAGCTTCATCATCTGAACGATCAATATCACCATCACGTAATGGCAACTTCAATGCAGCCTTGTTTGGAATCTTCCCACCAAACTTCCCGCGACCTTCCTCAATAGCAGCATCGATTGCTTTTTTAATTGCATCCAAGGTCTTTTTATCATCTTTTGGAATAATAATACTTACGCTATATTTTTCTTTTCCACCATTGATTGACTTTGGCTCCCACACATTTGCATAAGATAAACGCACGATACCTGTAATTACTTTTGTTGGATTTTTAACTGTTTTCGACATAATTATTTCTCCTCCATAAATTCATTTTTAATAGATATGCTTTTCAACTCTGGACGCTTGTCTGACTCCGGAACCAAAGTAGGTTTCCCTTTTGGCTTCATCACAAACTGCCCTAAAATTTCATTGAATTTCTTTTTACCCATGAGTTTTTCCATATTCGTTATGGTTAAAATACTCTGTTTGTAAATGTCTTTATAACCTGCTTCCTTTGAAGCTTTTTCGACATCTTCTTCGCTTGTATACTTTCGAATAGACCTGCCTTCAACTACCTTAAAACCAGACCATTTCTTTCCATGATTAACAGCAGCATCTGTTGCATATGCGGTAATTTCTTTTGCCCATTTCGTCAAATCAGAAATGCTTAATAAGATATCCGCAATTTCTTCGTCTGTTAATAGTGATGGCTTTTTGAAGTCATACTGCGCAACTTTTAAATTCGCTTCTGCTCGTGCTCTGCATTGCACTGAAGCCCTACAAAATCTACACCACTCACCCGCTATAAATTCTCCTTCACCCTCAAATGCTAATGCTGCCTTCGGTGCTAAAACATGAACTGCCCAATCAAGCAATTCATCTTTTGTTAATGAAAAGTTACTAATGCTTTCCCGGCGTGGTTGATAAATGGTCATATGGACATGTTCAATATCATAAATGCCATCAAACAAATGCAGAGCGCCCAGTGCATACAACATCATTTGAGGATTGTTTTCCGCTTCAACTAAAACTCCTTGTCCATACTTAAAATCAATGATATGAACGACATCGTTTCCGACAATAATACAATCCCCTGTCCCAAATCCTTCGGGCACATAATGTGAGAAGTCCAATCGTTGCTCAATTAAAAGAAGGGGATCTTTTGTTTTTTCTTTTACTCCCGCTAATACTTCTAAAACGTACTGAACGTAACCATCTGTATAAATATCCATTTCTTCAGAGTGATAATCAGATGTCGGCATTTCAGCATCTCTTTTCAACGCTTTAATAAGTTTATATTCACTTAGTTCATGAGCCGCTGTACCTTCCTCAGCTGCCTCACCTGATGTATCATCAAATTGCAATTCCAATCTAGCTGATGGTGTACACTCCATCCAACGATGTGCCCCGGATGCAGATAAAATAGCATGTTTCATCATTGCAATTCCTCCGCATCTTTCATTAAAGCTTCATAATCTTTCGCATCGATTTCACTTAGCTTCGTTGCGCCATACTCTTCAAGTAGCTTTTTTATATCAACTGTAAAACCCAACTGACTTTTTTGTGCCAGTAAAGTGCGAACTTCCTCAAGTGAAATTTCTTTTTTAGTTTCCGCTTTTTTCACCGATGCTTTTTCTCTCGTTCGAGGCGATTCTTCGTTACTAGCTAACACCTTAGCAATCGTCTGAATTGATTCAGCTAGATTGTTTAAGTCTGTTACAACATCTAACAGTAATTTTGTTCTGCTCATATCAGGCCTCACCACCTTTCTTGGTTTCTTTAATTTCCACCGTTTCCACCGAGTCTCCAGGTGTGATAACGAGCAGATTTACTTCTTTTCCAAGTAGTAAATCTAGCATTCTACTTCGTACTGTTTTTCTCTTACCTTCAACTACTCGTGTTTTTTCGCCATGCTGATCTGTTACATTGATTATCACCTTGTGATTTAGACTCATTGAAAAACACTCCTTTCTGAGAGTGATTTAATAGCCTCTCACTTATAAGCGATTTTTCCGACCTATTCGAACCCTTTTTTATAATAATTTAAAAGGCTCAATTAAGAGCCTTTATGTAGTCCTTTTCTAAGTGCCTGTAACGCGCCTTTCAATCTTTTTCGAACTGCTGTTTCCGAGACATTTTCTTCCTTCGCTATTTCAACATTTGTTTTATTTTCAAAAAAACTTTTTTGAACAACTATCAATTGCTTATCGGTTAAGCTTTTCATTTGAGCATGCAATGCACCTTTTATCTCGTTCGTTTTTTCTTCTGATTCAGCTTCTAATAAAACATTCAACGGATCACTGTGGGCATCGAATAAAATAGAATTACAATCAGGTTCAACAATACTCTCAAAATCTTCTATATAATGATTAGTCTTATAAACATCCCTATTCCAAGCCCGAACTTCTTCATCATCAAATGAATGGTTTAATTGAATATCGATTTCAGTCACACCATTTTCACCTAGACGAATGATTGTTCGTTTTCCATTTGCAAACTCATAGATATATTCATTACGCTTCTTTTGACTTGTTTTGTACTTTTTTTCGATTTTTTTCATTGTTTGGCCCCTTTGGACTTTTTAAAAATCCGTAGAAGCCGTATTTATCCGAAGAACATACAAAACGGCCCGAAACATATCCTGAATAAATTCAAGTCTTGTTCCTGGCCGTCATGCAGCTCTACGGATTTTATTTAGATTGATTAAATTCTCTAAACAACATAACTGTTAACTAAAAATTCGTTAGTACACTTTCGAGTAATTTTTGTCATAACTCCCTCACGCTCAATTTGAAGTGTTCCTCCTATATTCAAAATCGTGCTAGTTTTACATTTTTTATATAAAACTTCTAAAACCCCGGTTTTAGGATTACCTTTACAGGCAATGCGTCCCTTACAATCACGTATCTCTTTCACACCTTCACCTCCAATTCCGTTCTGGTTTTCTACCCTTTCTTAAGTTCAATTTTATTATTGTTAAAAGCGAAAAGCCTCAGCTGCTACTCAGCTAAGGCTCCGCTATGACTCCCTTTTTGAACTGACACATTTAATTTCTAACTTGATGAACGTAAAGGCAATATAAGCGTTAATAAATAATTAATTGTTATAAGTAGAGTAAATTGCTATACTTGAGTCAACTCGGTTAAAGATCATCCAATATCATTTGGAGGAGATAAAATGGCTTTTACTTACAATAAATTATGGAAGTTATTAATAGATAGAAACATGATAAAAAAGGATTTAATGAAAGAAACGAAACTTACATCAACAACAATTGCTAAAATGAGTAAGGATTTACCGGTTAGTATGGAAGTATTAGGAAGGATTTGTAAGGCTTTAGATGTTAATATCGGGGACATAGTTGATTATGTAGATGATAATACTCCAACCGATTGAATTTATAGGGAGGCACAATATATGAAAAAGTTATGTTTTAGCACTTTTGCAACGGTTTTAAAATTATGTAAACCTAAAAGAGTTTCACAAAAGAAACTATGTGGAACTATGTTGCAGTCTATTGTGCCCACTTACGATATTCGAGAAGATGACGGAGCTGTTTCTGATTTAATCCGAGGAATTAAAAACCTTTCACCCATTATTACTGAAAATGCATCAAAAGTTGAGCCGAAATTAATTTCAAATTATTTTAAAACCCATTTAATAGATATGATAGATCATAATAAAAAAGGAATTATAGTCCTAGCCTTGAAAGATATAATTACTTCCGACAACTCTATAAATCCAAATACAGTAATTGAAAATGTAAATAATATAACCAAGTCTCAACTAATGAACCAGAATACTTTTGTACTAGAGGATTTTCTCGCAGGTATTTTACTATACACATTGTTATATGTTGAAAACAGAAACACCAATGATGCTGTTAAAGAAATAACAAAAGAGTACATAGAGTCTTTCGAAGATAAGAAGCTAGATGTAGATTTTATAAATGAATACCACACCCTTCCTAAAGAAACTCTTAGAGAACTAGAAATAGATACTAGATTATTAGTATTAATTTCTGAGTCCGGAGGAAAATGCCAAAAATGTCGTCGACCACTGGCTTTAAAAAAAGGAGAAAACGACATAAACTATGCAAAGGTATTCCAACTTACGGATACAGATGAGATTGTTTTATGTGTGGGATGTGAACGTGAAATTCAAAGTGCTACGGCTGAAGATAAATCTAAACTATTAAAAGAAAAACAAAATCTAGAAACACTTTCAATTGCTAATGATGCTACCTCTAGATATACAATAGAAAAGGAAATTGAAGAGGTACTAAGAGTAGTAGATTTGATGGATATAAGCGAAGATACAAAATTAAAAAATGAACCAACAAAAGTTAAAAATAAGATTAATGAACAACGATTAAAAGAAAAGGTACTTTTTAATGTTCGAAGATTATATCGTGGAGTAAATGATACTTTAGACAGATTATCCGGGGAAAACAATTTAAATGTTGATACGTTCGCTAAAAATATAAAGCGAATGTACGAGGATGCAAGTGAATCACATTTAAGTCAAAGCGCTATATTTAATCTACTTGTTGATTCGTTATATGAGAAAACAGGTAGGAATTACAGAGAAGCCTGCGAGATTATTATCTCCTACTTTGTTCAAAGGTGTGAAGTGTTCGATGAGATTACCAAATAAAGTTACGCCATATAAAAATAGTGTTATATCCTTATTTCCAAAAATCCTAAACTCCCTAAAGGAAAAAGATATGACTCCTAAAGAGTTATTAGAAGTAACACTAAGTAAAACGCCTACTAATGAAAAGGATATGTCTGACTTCCTTAGTGCATTAGATTGTTTATTTGCATTAGGGAAAATTAAACTAACGAAAGAAGGGAGTATGCTTAGATATGTTAACCAAGATATTTTGTGATAAATTTTCCCCAGAACATCAAAGTATTCAATTTAATCCGGGTCTTAATACTATCTTAGGTAATTCAGTAGGTAGTAACGCAATCGGAAAATCAACCTTTTTATGGATAATTGATTATGTCTTCGGTGGCAACAGTTATTACTCTATAAACGAGGATATAAAAGAAGAAGTTGGTCCACATAGAATTTACTTTACTTTTGAATTTGATGAGCATCCTTATTATTTTTATAGGGACACTGATACCCCAAATTATGTACACCAAATCGATCATCAGTATCATATTATAAAAAAATTAACTATTGATGAGTATAAAAACTTTCTATATACAGAATACAAAATAGGATTACCGCATCTCGAATTCGACGAAATCACAACAAGATTTTACAGAATATACGGTCGTGAAAATACATTAGAAAAACATCCTTTATTAGTAAAAGCACGTGAAAAGGACGAATTGGCTGTAAATTTTCTAATGAAATTGTTTGGACATAATGATATTTTATCTTCTATTAAAAACATGGAAGAAGAACTTGGTGTTAAATCTAATCAATTAAAATCTCGGGAAACAGAGAATTCTAACAAGGATAAAATTGAAAGTAATAAACAAATTATCCAATCTTTAAAAGAGAGACTAAAAAGACTAATGAAAGATAACGAAGAGGCTCAACTTTCTATGTTTGGTTTTGATACTAAAGCCTTTGAACGCATTACATCAATCCAAAAGGAATTAAGAAACTTTACTCACCAGCGTAACAAATTACAATCTCAGGTCAATGCAATCAAAAATAACATTCGTAATAATGACTTCAGCACCTCTAGTGAATTTAAAGAATTAGAACAATTTTTCCCGGAAATTAACATAAAAGCATTTGAGGAGATTGAAATGTTTCATGTGAAAATAAGGGAAATTCTAGAAGAAGAGATGGATGAAGAAATTGAACGTCTAAAGCCAATTATAAGTGAATTTGATTTTGAAATTAACCGATTAAATAAAAAAATAAAAGAATCTGGCTTTGCTAAAGAGATGTCTGAAAGAGTATTATCCCAGTGTGTTAACATCTCTAAGAGTATTGACAAACTTGAGGAAGAAACCGCTGAATTAATCCACCAAAATAAACTAAAAGAAAACAGAGCTAACGCACTAACAAAATTAGAAAATCTAATATTAATACAAACAGAAATTTTAAATGAAACGCAAGCTTTAATTAATAATCAGTTGATAGAAATAAACGATGAAGTAACAAAACAACAAGAAACTGCACCTGTTTTAAAAATTACTCCAGGGAAAGATATCTTTTTTGAGACTCCTGGGAACACGAGCGAAGGTACAGCCTATAAAAGCCTTGTTGTATATGATTTAAGCATTTTTGAATTACGACCAATCCCTGCACTTATACATGATTCAAATATCTTAAAACGGATTGAGGATATCCATCTTGAAAAAATCCTGGAACGTTACCACTCAACTAATCGCCAAGTTTTTATTGCCTTTGATAAAGCATCTTCAGCAACTGAAAATGCACGTAATATATTAGATGAAACTGCTATTTTACGCTTATCCGAAGGGAATGAACTATTTGGACGTTCATGGAGCAGACATAAATTTAATAACTAAATTCGGGGGGAATATTAAAAATGGCCACTATTGATAATTTGTTACACCAAATATCAGACAATACATTACGGAAACGTTTGAAACAGGAATTCGAACGTATAACAAAAAATAAAAAGTTTGGACTCGTATTTGAGGATCACATCCCTGAATGTACGCCCCTTTACGATGTCCCTATAAAACAAGGGGCGACTGTCGCAAAAAAATCGGGACAAATCAATGATGTATTCATTGTATTAAAGATTGAAGGAGATACTGCCTTCTGTTACAACAAAAGTACAAATGCAACAATTAATATCAATATAAAAGAACTAGTATCTGTGGCACAATTTGGTGACCCTATTTTTCCTACGCTCACACCAATAGAGACATTAGAAAACTCACAGAATAGTGACTTGTGGCATAGTTTAATTGAGGCTGATAACTATCATGCACTTCAATTGTTAGAATATCTTTACCCTAAGCAAGTTGATTGTATTTACATAGACCCACCTTATAACACTGGGGCTAGAGATTGGAAATACAATAATAATTATGTAGATTCTAATGATAAATGGCGACATAGTAAATGGCTATCCATGATGCAAAAACGGTTGAAACTTGCAAGAAAAATATTAAATCCTGACACTGGAGTGTTAATTGTCACTATTGACGAACACGAAGTGCACCATCTTCGTACTTTACTTCAAGATATTTTTCCTGAAGCTTACATTCAGATGGTTACAATTGTAATTAACCCTAAAGGGGGAACTCAAGGTAGATTTTCAAGAGTTGAGGAATATGCCATCTTTTGTTTTATGCCAAATGCTTATGTAATTGGGGGATCTGACCCTTTATTAGGAGAAATAAAACCTTCTACCAAACCTCGTTGGAAAGGTTTATTACGTTCAGGGGCGGATTCACGTCGAGAAGATAGTAAGAACCAATTCTATCCAATTTTGATTGATTCAGAAAACCAAAAATTAATAAAAGCACTTGATCCACTACCTTACCCTGAACAACCGGATTTAAATAAAAAAATAGATGGATACAATGTTGTTTGGCCAATAAGAAGCGATTTATCAGAAGGAAGATGGATGCTAAGTAGCTCTACACTTAATAATCTTATCGAAAAGGGATATGCTGCTTTAGGTCGTTACGACCCAAAAAGGAATACATGGGGGGTATCCTATCTTAGCCAAGGCCTTCAACAACAAATTGAAAATGGAAAAATCATTATTACCGGACATGATGAAAAAAGAAATGTAGTTGAGGTCGAGTTCGCTGATTCGCAGTCTAAACAAATTATGACTGTTTGGCATAGAAATTTACATGATGCAGGAGTTTACGGTTCTGATTTAGTATCAAATATAATTGGGCAATCAAGAGCCTTTTCTTTTCCAAAGTCGATTTATTCTACAAGAGATGCCATTGCAGCGGTAGTAAGAAATAATAAAAATGCACTAATCGTAGATTTTTTTGCTGGCAGCGGGACTACACTACACGCTGTAAATTTACTTAATACGGAAGACAACGGAAATCGGAGATGTATTTTAATTACAAATAATGAGGTTTCCGAATCGGATGCAAAGCAATTAAGAGAAAATAATTATAATCCCGGGGATAGTGAGTGGGAAAAACATGGAATTTGCCAGGCCGTTACTTGGCCTCGAATAAAATATAGTGTACTAGGTAAACGGTCTGACGGAACTATTCTTAACGGGGAATACTTTATGACGAAAACAGAAATCAAAGAAATTGACCGCTCATTCTATCATCTTGGTTTTATCGATAAACCTAAGGAACTGACTGCAAGTGCAAAAAAACAAATTTTAGCAGTTTTAAAAGATAAAAAGGGAAATAACCAATTGCCGCAATCATTAGTAAAGGCAAATACTAAATTTATATTATCAGAAAAGCATTCAGCTACGATTCTCTTCGATATTGACTATGCTAATGAATGGATCGAAGAAATAGCTAATCAGGAACATGTCACGGACATTTATATCATTGTTAAAGAGCCCGCAAGATTCAAAAAAATAAAAGATGAGTTAATCAATTTGTTAGGTCCAATACAAGAAAGAATACCCTTAAAACGTCTTATGAGTGATGGCTTCAATACAAATGTAGAATACTATAAATTGAACTTTTTAGATAAAAATAGCGTATCTTTAGGACAGCAATTTCATGAAATATTACCATTACTCTGGTTAAAATCAGGTGCTATATCAAAAAGGCCTGTTTTAGACAGCACGAGCGAGCCTGACATGCTAGTTCTTCCTGATAACAAATTCGCAATACTTATTGACGAAACAAAGTATGCTGATTTTTTAAAACAGGTCTCTGCTGAAACCGAGATTAACACAATTTATTTTGTAACAAATTCCGATGATGCTTTCCGCGAAATGTCCGCAGGAATGAAATCTAAGAACACTTATCAACTATACCGAAATTATATAGATAACTTTACTTTAGGTAGTAGGAGGGAATTTTAAATGAGAGATATTTTATTTCCATTCCAAGAAACTGCTCTTGATGAGTTGCATGAAAAAATCACTAATTCGCACCAATTGTGGAATGTACGGAACCCACAAATAATCTCCTTTTCTGCTCCTACTGGATCAGGAAAAACTATAATAATGACCACATTGATAGAGGAAATTCTTTATGGAGGCTCTAATAATGTTGGGGATCCTGACTCTGTATTTATTTGGCTATCAGATTCACCTGAACTAAATGAACAAACTAGACTTAAAATAGAAACCAAGTCTGACAAAATTCGGGTTTCCGATTTGCTCACTATTGATTCTAATTTTAATACCGAATACCTTGAAGGTGGCCAAATTTACTTTTTAAACACTCAAAAGTTAGGTTCGGATAAATTATTAACAGAGAGCTCTGATAAACGCCAGTATTCAATTTGGGAAACCCTTACGAATACTGCTAAACGCATTCCTGAAAAACTTTATGTTATCATTGACGAGGCTCATAGAGGGACTCAAACTTCTACCCAAGCAATCAATAAGGCTCAATCTATTATGCAAAAGTTTATTAAAGGTAGTGAAGAAGATGGACTTTGTACTATGCCTTTAATCATTGGTATTACTGCTACCCCTCAAAGATTTGATAAATTAATTGCAAACACAACTTCAACAGTCCAAAAAGTTATTGTACCTCCTGAAAGAGTTCGAGAGTCTGGGCTTCTGAAGGATAGAATTATTATACATTATCCAGATGTTCAATTAAGTGCTAATATGACAATGTTAAAAGGTGCAGTTAAAAACTGGAGAAAAAAATGCAATCAGTGGAAGTCATATTGTAAGGAACACGAAGAAGACATTGTAATCAATCCTATTTTAGTTATTCAAGTTGAAGATGGTAATAATCGTGAAATAACTCAAACGGATTTAGGCATTTGTATAGATATAATCGAGGAGGAAATTGGACATAATTTAAGAGATGGAGAAGTTGTTCATACCTTTAATGATCAAGGTACTCTTAATGTTCGTGATGTCGAAATTCAACAAATTGAAGCCTCTAGAATAAATGAAGATGAAAATGTCAAAATTGTATTTTTTAAAATGAATCTTTCAACCGGATGGGACTGTCCACGTGCCGAGACAATGATGTCTTTCCGTAGGGCGGAGGATTATACTTATATAGCGCAATTATTGGGTAGAGTTATCCGTACACCTTTAGCTAGAAGAGTCTCCACCAACGCAGAACTTAATAGTGTTAGTCTATATCTTCCTTATTTTAATGAAAATACAGTTAAAGATGTAGTAAAAGCATTAAATGAAAATGAGGCTATCTCACCTACAGAGGCCGGAACTGAAAAGGATCTAATTACTCTCAAACGAAACTTGGAGTTTTCTGATGTTTTCGATGCAATGAATAATCTCGTTACTTGTCATATAAGTTCATCACGAAAGCAAGATCCCATTAAATTGTTAATACGACTCTCCCGCGCATTAACTATGGATGGAATTGATTTAAATGCTTACAACCACGTAAAAAACACTATTCTTACTAAAATGGATGAAGAAATACAAAAAATGAAAGCAGCTGAAGAATTTGATGAGCTATCCTCAGCTATTACAGGATTTTCTTTTGGAACGTTAACTTTCGATTATGATGGCAATGCTTTAACATTTGATGAAGAATCACAAAAAATGACAGTATCAAATTTCGATATTTCTAGACACTTTGAGCAATCAGGAAGAATCCTCGGGGAGGGTTTGCACAAAGAATACTGGATTCGACATAGTAGAAGAAACCATATCGATGTACAAGTCGAAGTAATTGTACTATCTAATAACGCAACAGCAATGGAGACTTTAAACAATTTTGCTGAAGAGTTATTTTTCAATTTACATGATGAACACAAGCGCTTGATAGCTAAATTACCTGAGTTTAGAAAAGATATATATGAAAGGCTAACTAACTCATCGGCTAAGCCCATATATGTACCCTGGGAATTGCCTGATTCTATTGATTTTTATCTGCCTGATGATAGCATCAATTATGAAAAACATCTTTATTGTAATGCTGACGGCACATTTCAAACAAGCCTTAATAAATGGGAAAACGGTTTGATTATGGAAGAATTAAACAACGGGGCAGTTTGTTGGCTACGTAACCTAGATCGTAAAAGGTGGTCACTTGAAATTCCATATGAAGTAGGTGGCGTTTCTACTTCTATGTATCCAGATTTAATTATAGTCAGAGCTGATTCAGAAGGTTATATCTTTGACGTTTTAGAACCACATGATCCTAGTCGTAAAGATAATTATCCTAAAGCCGTTGGTTTAGCAAAATTTGCTGAAAATCATTGGGATAAATTCGGAAGAATTCAGCTTATCCGGCTAAAAAGAGGTGCGGACGGGCGTGAACATTTTTATCGACTTGATATGGGGAAAACAGTTATCAGAAATAAGGTCCGCGGCATTACATCGAATGAAGAACTAGATAGAATTTTTGATGAAGATGCTCAACGAGAAGATTAATATTTATCCGTTTTGTCAACTCAAATATTAGAAATCCTGTGTTATCTAGTCTATCAACACAACCCATTCATTTTAGTTATTAGATAAACTTCTTTTAAAATGCAAAGAGGGTTTCCTGATCTTGATTTAATTTTAAAAAAATCAGGAAACCCTTATTTATAAGGCTCTAACCCCTCTTATTCATCCACTCTCGACATCAATACTACCGTCTCCACATGTGTCTTCACTACTATGTGAACACAATTTATTATCCTCGTTGACTGTATGTGAACACAATTCGTTAGATGTTTTTATGTTTTCTTTTTTCGCATTTCTTCGTGCAGGTTTAAATTTTTCACCATCAAGACTATTACTTAAACCTGTTTTATATACAAATGTAATCATGGCAGGATCTTTATTTCCATCTTCATCTACTCCACCTACAATTACCTTATCAACGACACTTTCAAATACATATCGGTCAAACGTTTCAATCACTTCATTTCGTTCCAATACTTTTTTGAAAGCTAACAAGCGTTTTTTAATATCCTTTTCTTCTTCTAAATTCGACAAGGATTTTTCTTTTGTTTGTACTTTCTCATTAATCTCTTGCATGAGTGAATTATATTTATCTTCATACGTATCTTTATCGATAATATTCTCCAGTCTCATATCCACTAATTTATTCTTTTTGTTTTCTAATCCCTGAATTTCTTTTTCCATTTTAGTTATTTCTTTATGAATCGTATTGGAACTCAATGTCTCTTCCATTCGTTGCAAAAATTCTTCCAATACGTCTTTGTTATTATTACACATAATTCGGTAACTTTCTAGAAAAGCTTTTTCAATAGCTTCTTCGGGTATTCCTTTACTATCTGGACAGAACTTTTTTCCCTTTTTTGTACTTGTAACACACTGCCAAATTGTTTTGCTATATTTCGTTGAACTATGCCATCTGCGTCTTGTTAATGTACTTTCACAATAACCACAATCAATCATACAGCTAAACGCATATTTACGACTATACTTCTCTCGCTTCCCGCCGTTATTTTCTACTGTATTTCGTCCCCGATTTCTTCTCATTCTGATTTCCTGTGCTTTATCAAATATTTCAGCGCTAACAATTGCTTCATGGTGATTTCGCAAATAATACTGATCTTCCTCACCAAAGTTTTCCAATCGTCGTTTTGTAATGGGATCTAATGTAAAAGTTTTTCCCATCAAAATATCGCCTTTATATTTTTCATTTTTGATAATTCCAAGTACAGTTGTTTCAGCCCATGTTGGTGTACCTCTCTTTGTTTTGTAGCCTAAGTTTTCTAACTCTCTTGAAATGATGTTACCTCCTGCTCCTTCAACATACCTTTGAAAAATATAACGAACAATTTCCGCTTCTTTTTCGTTTATTGAAATACTTTTATCTTTCGGATGATAGTCATAACCAAGACACCCTTGAAAACCGACTAACTCTCCACGTTGCATTTTCATCTTTAATCCCTTTTTAACATTTGCAGATATATTTTCAACTTCCTGTTGAGCAACTGAACTTAAAACGACAAGTAACAATTCACCATCCATTGTCAGTGTATTAATTTTTTCATCTTCAAAATAAACTGCTATATCTCTTTCTTTTAACATACGCACATATTTCAACGTATCTAATGTGTTCCTTGCAAATCTAGATATTGATTTCGTAATCACCATATCAATATCTCCATTCATACAGTCATTAATCATTCGTTGAAAATCTTCACGTTTAGTAATCTGTGTACCTGTGATGGCTTCATCCGCATAGATATCAGCTAACACCCATTCAACATTTTTCTGAATTAAATCGGAGTAATAAGAGACTTGTGATTTATAGCTACTTAACTGATCTTCTGAATCTGTACTTACTCTACAATAAGCTGCTACTCTAAGCTGTTTTATTTCTTTCCCACGTTTCTGGTTGGCTAAGTCACTATTGGCGCGAATCACTTCTACTTTTGACATAACAGTTCCTCCCTTTTTGTGTTCCCTATCTACTATCTATTGTATCGCCAATAGAAACACAATTCAGCCTGTAATATCAGAAATGATGCCATATTCCTTCATTAATTTATTTTTCACCATGTAATGTTCTTTCTCGGTAATCAATTTATGGGTTAGCAGTTGTTTTAACATAGCAATTTGCATACTATAAAGAATCAAACTTTGTTTCAAAAAAACACGCCCCCTAAAAAGTCATATCCCTTGTTTCTTATTTAAGTTCATAAATAAAAACCCGTCTGTTTTTTACAAACGGGTTAAAGAATTATAAACTTATACTATTAATCATAATAAATATTGAAAAAGATCCTGCTTGAAAATATTCTATCTTTTAAAAGGTTATAAAACAGACATTCTAAAATCTGTTATATTACAAATCATATAAACTATTTATCTTCTAGTTATTTCCATTTGCAATAAAAGGACTAAAATTTAAATAGTAAGTATCTTCATCTATTTTTGTTATTTCTACATCTGTACGACCATATTCTAATAGATGTTCTTTTATAACAAATTCACCACTTGCTAATCCTAATCTATTTCTAAAATATTCCCCCATATAACTATTATTTTGAGTTGAGTGAATTGCTTTCCCGTTTTCTTGGGCACGAACACAAATAAGTGTTTTATCGTCGTCCGTAATCAATGAAAACGTTTCTCCTATAGGTGGGAAAAAATCTGTTCGATATATACTAGATGGAATAGATAAATATGCTTGATTTTTGTCCCTCCCACTCCTTTGTCCCCAATTTAAACCTGATCTTTCTGGGACCACTCCTCCTGCCCTTTGACTAACTAAAGAAAGGATAACGCTACTCCCAATAGTCGTGGCAACTTTAGAGTTCCCTTTGTTTAATTCATCTTGCTTTCTCCTGGAGTTTCTTAACATATCTTCCTTTGAATATATAAGAAATTCCTCTCTAACCTCTGAATGGTCGCAATAAATTGTGCGGGCATCTAGTCCATAATAATAATCCAAAGCAGTTTTACCATCACATAAACTTAATATCTCTTCGTTACCCTTCCTTATGAAGGCATTCTGAGTATAATTTGCGGAACCGACATAGGCTTCGACATCTCCTTCAACATTATCCCAGATATATAACTTAGAATGGACTGATGGGGGTGTATAGATATACTTACAATCAAATTGATTTTTGTAAAATGTTCTTTTATTTTCTATAAAACCTTGATAATCACTTATATTAATTCCATCATTAGGAGCCATCCCAACTATTAATTCTATGCTATTAATTTCTAGTTTATTTTTTTCAATAGTTTCAAAATGATGAGAAACCATCGGAGCACTTGCGTACCCACTTACTATTTTCAAGTCTGTGTAACCTCTACTTATTGGTTCTAATAAAATTTTTTCATATAAATTATTTGTTATTAGCATAGCGACCCCACCATTAAAGTATAGATTCTTGTAAAGAATCAACGTTATATTGAATATTATTGTCAATAGAAGGATAAGAAATACCAGCGAAACAATTTAACAGTGCTTCAAAAATCACTTGTGCACCCTTCACAGGTACCGCCATCCCGACTTGCTTTCTTACGCTTTCTCTAGTGCCGTAAAACTTATAATTGTCTGGAAAAGTCTGTAATCTTGCTCTTTCCCGATTTGTTAAAGCCCTATCTTCCTTCCAGTGATACACATGGGTCCCTCCACCACCACTTCCTGTAACAGTATATGATGGTTTGTCTGGTTCCAAACGTTTGTATATTTGACTTATTTTAGCTCCAGTTACTTTCAATTGTAATTCTTCTGGTATATTGGCTGTAAAAGCATTTTCTCCTGGCTTTATATAACTTAATCTTTCCTTCACAGTTTCAGATTGTCTAGTAAAATCATGATTAAAAGCATCCGAAGCTATTGGAGGATTTTCAATAGCATTTTTTGATGTTACATCAATATTCTTAAACATCTCTGGTGAAGGAACCTTAAATTCAATATCAATATCATTCCTGATACCAATAATAATTATCCTTGATCTCGCTTGCGGTACTCCATAATCGCTAAATTTATAAAGATGTGGAGTCATTTTATATCCAGCAGAATGCATCTCTGATAAAATCTGTTCAAATGCTTTACCATCATTTGCATTTCTTAGTCCCCCGACATTCTCCGCTAAAAACCATTTTGGTTTAAATAGATTTAATGCCTTTATTCCATAACTATATAACGGTCCATACACACCGTCCATTCCCTTTTGCTCCCCAACAATACTAAAGTCATTACATGGAAAACCAAATGCCAAACCGTCTATATCTGAGATACTCTTGAGTTTATCAAAATCTAATTTTCTTATATCTTCACATATCACAGTACTTGGATCATCAGGACAGATATTATTAATATATGTTTGACAAGTGTCTTTATCAAAATCATTCGCCCAAGCATGTACTATTCCATATTCATTATCTTGGCTTTTTGCTAACCTTGCGCCCATTGCTATACCACCAGGTCCACAAAACAGCTCTCCTAATTTAAATTCCATTAACATCTCGTCCTTTTTTATTGTGATGTGAATATTATACTACATTTAAACACTAAAAGCCACTTTTAGAGAACATATGTTTCTGTGTTTAAAATAAATAAGAGATTTCTTTAGAAAAGATATTAGTCAAACTTTGAATTCCACAAATCAATTATTTCAGTAAATTTATCCAAATTATATAACCTTTGAACTTTCTCAACATAGTTTTGTAGAATTTCCTTGTTTTCTTTGTCATCACAAGGTATCGATTGTATATCTTGAAGATATTTTTCTACCGTTTTAATTCTCTCCAAATACTCTATATGTTCAAATACCTCTTCTTTGAGAATATTTCTTTTTTCATCAATCTTTGCTTTTAACTTTTCTTGTTCTTTAGCAAGTTCCTCTGTTTCATGACGGGCTCTTATTAATTCTTGTTCTACTTCGTTTTTTCTTCTTTCCTCACGCTTTGTATCTCGAATCGGCAAGTATTCTTTCCTTAAATCTAAAAAAATTGCTTCTAGTTGGTTAACTAGAGATTCCAATTCATCTGTATAGATTAATTTATTTTTATTTTCTAAATTAATTAATTCCAACCGTAAAATTCCCGAATGTTTTTTTCTATATATTGGTTGCATAACCCCTTCTGTGTTGCTTCTTATCTTCTGCTCAATCAATAATATCCTCCAACTTACATGCGGTAATTGCAACTCAGTATAATAATCCTTTTCATGTCCGATGTAAATTTGGCCACCTAACAATTCAGTCCCCCTTAATAACCTATTAATAGTCTCTCGGAAATTAAATTCTCGCATCAGCTCTAGTCTTTCGACTAGGGCTTTTTTATGCTTCACCCCCAAAACCAAAAATAATAATGCATATTACTTGACTTTTTAAAATCGCCCCAATAATCGGCATGAAGGCATTATTTTTGATGAAATGGGGTAGATTTTTTGATTAAAAAAGTTCGTTCACATGATGACTTTCTTACCTTTGTCTCCAACGAAATTGATTTATTGTATCCAAATAAAAAGCTGATTAGAGAGCACTTCACTGATTTGATTATTTGGATAAGCATGATGGATCTCACGCAAACAGCTGATTTACTGAAACATCGTTATTCTTCCAATCCCAGAGGAAGAAATCCACGAAATCCTTGTGATATGCTCCGGAGCTTGCTGTTGATGCATAAGCTCCAATACACAAGTGTCGATAAATGGGTAGAAGCGTTAAAAACCATCCCAATATACGCCATTTTAAGTGGTTTTGAACCAGACTCGACTCCCGGGGTTGGAACCTTTTATGACTTTTTTAACCGGATTTGGCTAGCACCTTCTCCCCACTTGATGAATAAGAAGAAGAAAAAGCTCAAAAAGCCAAAAAAGAAAGGAAAAAAGAATCAAAAAATGGAACCTAAACATCCTGGAATTGTTGAAAAACTAGTTCGTCGTGCGCTTAAACAACGAAAAAATTATTATTCGCCTAAAGCTCATGATGCGCTGCAACAGCTATTTAAATCCATGTTTGTAGAGCACTCTGCTGCACAAGGGCTTTTGGGAAATCCTCAGTCATTAAGTATCTTGGCTGATGGTACACCAGTAGAAACTGGTGGGCGACCATATGGAAAATTTCTTTGTAAATGCCGCAAACAGGGGAATTGGAAATGCAATTGCTTGCGAAAATTTTCCGATCCCGATGCAGATTATGGTTGGGATAGTTCCCGTGAAAAATATTATTATGGACGGAACCTTTTTATGGTGAGTGCTTCCGAAAGCCCATATGATTTACCCATTTATCCAAGAATGTATCGGGCAAGTAAACATGACTCTGTCTTACTGGTGAGCACATACCATGAACTCCTACATTGGTATCCGGAATGGGAAATTGGGGAAAGCATCTTAGATTCAGCCTTTGATGCTTATCCCATTTATGAAATGCTAGAACAGTATGATGTGTCTGCCATCATTGACCTAAATCCAAGGCGTTCTAAGCAGTTCACTTATAATGAAATGGACATTAACCTAGACGGTATTCCTGTTTGCCCTATCGGTCGTAAGATGCTTGATTGGGGCGTAGACAAGAAACGTTACCGTCGTAAGTGGCGATGCCCTGCAGCTGTTGGTGGATGGCAATGTTCCAATCCATGCTCTGATTCAAGTTACGGACGGACATTTTATACATCAACCAAAAATAACCCTAGGTTATTTCCACGTGTGAAACGTGATAGCAAAGAATGGCGTAAGCGCTATGCACTACGAACTGGTGCTGAACGCTGTATCAAACGCCAAAAAAAAGATTATAACCTGGAAGGCTCAAATGGACGAAGTTCCCGTCATTGGAACATTCGTACATATATCATCGCCATGTGCCAACATGCGGACGCTTGGGTAAAGGAAGCTAGAAAAAATCAATTTAAGGAGCTGCATATAAAAGCAAAATCGATTTTATCCATCTAGTTTATAGAAACTCAACATTTTTTAAAATCTGCATATTGCAGGTTTATTTGGCATGGAATTTTTAATACCTATTGTTATAAAGACTATTTGAACTATAGCTAAGGCTTCAAAAGTCCCGAAATTACTCAGTTAATTTCCGAGTCTCTATCTATTAATAAATGTGTATGCTAACTTCTTTTTTGAAGGAGAAACATGTAGGTCTAAAATGGTCTGTTTTGGAATATCCTCATAATTAACTTTTTGATTCTCTTCTAATTGCAAACTAAATGGAAGTTCCTCAATATAGCTATATTTCTTATTTT
>DAMDKS010000023.1:30336-55946 GCA_032085455.1 Oceanobacillus sp. | reverse complement strand
GCATAGAAACAAAATCCCCCATTAAATGATGGTTCACATCACGAACAAAAGAAGATAGTGAATTTTTAATTGATTTTCCCATGGATTTCATGCTAACTTCCTCTTCATTCAAAAGCAGCTTAAAACCAATAAAGAAGCGATAGTCTACTTGATGTTCTCCAATCATTGAAACAAGTGCATCGGTTTGATCATCAATCCGTGCATAAGCAACATCTTTTAACCTTCCAGTTACCAATTCTTTACTGCGCTCTTGAACAGAACGAATACTACTAGCCGTACTAATTTGCAAGGCATGAATTTTTCCATCTTGATTTTGTGCAATCAATTGGCGAAAGTGATCATGCACTTGGATTTTTTCGTCTGGCGATAAAAAGGAATAATTATAGGGCAGCAATTCATAATAAGCAAAACATTCACTGTCATGATTGAAGACAAGATTATTTTCAATATATTTAATCGGATAACGCATGCAATTCACTCCTCACAGCTGTAATACTTTCGTTCACTTTCACTTGTTGTAATTTGATTGGTTTCCCTGCATAAGTTACTTTGGAACGAAAAAAGTAAGTAATGACGGATTTCAGAAAGCTATATGGCTTTTTGCCATCAAATGTTTTCTGACTCATAAACCATGTTAAGCCAACAGGAATTCCCACATATTTTAATAACGCTCCATTGATCAATGAGAGTGGGGGAAGATTCCCAAGTAACATGACGAGTAGTAAAGAAATTACAAACCACGACATTTGATTAAAGGTAACGGGGAAGGGCAAGCGAAAATCGTTGATTGCATAAATCACTTTTTCAACTGACCAAATACGTGTATAACTCTTTAATTTTTTCATAGGTTCTCCTTTCAAAAAGAAAACAGCCTGCATGTACACAGACTGTTCTCGCATTTTTATATTTATTTATCCAACATATTCAAACACACCATGTGACGTAACGAGAAAACTCCCGTTTATTTCTAAATCTCTTCCAAGTGCTTGATAGTCAATATAGTTTTGTAAATTAGTAGGTACTTCACCAAGCATACCTGTTTCTTCGACATAATACCGAGCCACATCTTCCATGTCTTCACAATCTGCATAACAGATAATATCATCCTGATTTTCTAGTAGTTCTTCTAAACTATCAAACCAGTAACCTTGAATTTCAGATAATTCATGATAAATTGGCGATCCTTCTAATTCTTCTACCATCCCACATAACCGATTGATTTCAGAAATTGGGGTGTATTCACCAATCTCAAACGGCAATTCATAATCATGTATGGCGTATTCTTCATATTCACCATTTAAACCAATACGTTCTTTCACTTCTTCCATATCAATTGGTGGTGTAAACCAATCGCCAACCAATTCGCCCTCGTTATATTTTCCGAGATTGGCGATATATACTTGCATGTCCATTTAATGATCTCCTTTCCAAAAGGATTTTACTAGTAGAAAAGTTTTTCATTTATCGTTTATATTCAAAAATTCCACGTGATGTCATCATGAATTTTCTAGTAGCTTCAAGATAACGGCCATAAGCTTCATAATCCATATACTCTTGTAAACGTGGAGGGACATCGACACTTTCTTCTATAAATATTTTTGCAACATCAATCATACTTTCACTATTTGGATAATAGATAATTTCATCCATATGTTCTATTAATTTTTCAATACTACCAAACCACTGACGCTGAACTTCAGAAAGAACATCATATAAAGGAGAACCTTCAATGTCACCAATTGCTTTACATATTCGGTTGATTTCGGAAACAGGTGTAGTTTCTTCTATCTCAAAAGGTAAATCATATTCAAAAATAGCGTACTCTTTATATTGATCATCCAACCCAATAAGTTCTTTCATTTCTTCAAAATCAATTGGCGGTTCAAACCAAGCGCCCCTGATTTGTTCTTCTTTATATCGATCAACATTTACAATGAAAACTTGCATCCTCATAGAAAATCACCACTTTTCTAAAAAAAGATATAAAAAAACAGCAGCTCTTTATCCGCTGATACACAAAGTATGCTCATTCACCCCTACCGCACTACCGTTTGGTGCACCATTTTTTTACAGAACATAAGAAGATCACTTATCTTCCGCAAAAAACGGTATAATTTAAGCCCCTATAATTCGATTAAACAAGTTTAACAATACATCTTTTACTCCACTTGCATTAAATACCAACCCTACCGCAACCAAAGCAACAATTAAAAATCCAATCAATTTAGAGAACTCTCGTTTAAAGCCTAAATAAATACCAATTACTACAATTGCCATTAATACCAATGATTGTGCATTACTTAAAAACCAGTTATACAAATTTTGTCCAAAGTTCATCTTTCATTTCTCCTTTCAATTACTAATATTTTGTCACTTGACGCATGCATTCGATAAGCCATAAAATGATGCCACCTATGATGGTAATAAAAATAAACTTTACGAATTTCATGGAAGCCCTCCAATCTATCATTTAATGACATCTTCTGTTTCAAGTGCCTGTTGCATCAATAATTGTTGATGACGTTTGGTTAATTTCGCTTGATCTAACATATCTTTAATAACAGTCGTTTGATTGATTTCATCTAGTTTTGTAGCTAGCTTCCAAGTAGGAGCGACTTGTCGAGCCAACCATCTAAGTGTTTTATCAAATGTGTAAGGTTCAGGTTTTGTTGTTAAATAAATTTTTCTATTTTCACCTAAATCTAAAAAACGTTGCCACTCTGCATTCATTGGCCAACTGCTTCGACGTTTTTTCTCGTCTTTATCGACAAATCGAATATACCGATTAATAATAGAAAAAGCAGTTCGTCCCGCATCTTCATACGTCATTAAATCAACAACCGCATGATACGCACGATCATTTTTTAATCGAATTTCAAACCGATTTTTAATGTCTGTATCTTCAAGTGATGCACCGTGTTTCACGTATTGTTCGTAATCTTTTTCATACACACAAAAATACACGTCACTCTTCAAAGAACCAATATACAGTGTATTTCCCATATCCCGCTTTTCTTCTCCATGAACCAATTCGCCAGAACGATAACTTTTAAAGCTGCGAAAAACCGAAATACATTCCTCATTTCGACATTTTTTCGTGATAAATGGAATATCCAATATGCCTGTCTTATCATTGATCGCAAGATCAACCCGTTTAAAGACACCACTTACTCGAAATACATCCATGAAAAAATCAAACCATGTACGTTGTTGAGCTAGTAGAAAATTTTCAAATTGCCGACAGCCTTTTCCTTTCAGTTCAAGTAAACAGCCTTTATCCTCATCTGGCGAAACCATAACGACAATGTCGCCAAAGACATATTGTTCCATGTAAGAATAAAACGCATAATCCTCATGGATCATATACTCCATTTTTAACCGTAAGATTTCTTCAATAACTGGTTTCGGGTTCGTTGTTAAAAAACGTATTCGCACATAATCAAATAAGATTTCCAAAGGTGCTTCTGGATTAAATTGTTGTAATATATCGAACATCGCCTGTTGTAAGGTTTGCGTTGGTGTCATTTTTCCTGTTTCAATCTCACTAATATATTGTCTTGAAATTCCCACATGTACCGCTAATTTGTTTTGCGATACGCCATATGCCAATCGTTTTTCTTTTAATTGTTGATACCAAGGTACTTCATTCATGTGCATGCCTCCCAACAGAAAAAAGATGTCAACTAAAGGCTAAGAGCTGACACCTTCGTAATAAGCCCCAAACCCTTGATGCATCAGGGTTTCTAGACTTTTGAAACAGTTTCTTATTGTTTTTCTACCCCCCTGTTAGAAACGGGGGGTAAAGCGTGGCTGTCGCCACGCAGGCTTAGCCCAGCACGGCGGCTTTCGCGTTGCACGCCACCGCACTGTGCTGCCTTTATGACACTAATTTTTCAATTTCTTTTAGAAAATCATGACCTTTGGGGACAAGGGGTGTATAAAATTCAGAAATCACATTATCTCCTTTATCGACATACCCGCGTCCTTTGATTTGTTTTAGGAAAAATTGTTTTTGGACATCCGATCCGAACATCATGCCATATCCTAGTTCGGACATTCTTCCTAACGCAACACGAAAATTAAACTGATCACGAATCCCATCCCCTAAATATTTTGCATCTGGACGCTGACAAGCAAGAATAAGAAAGAAGCCTGCTTGACGTCCCAACATGACAATTTGTTTTAGTTTCGTTAATACAGTCGTACTCTCTTTAGAAGCAAGCATTTCCATAAATGCAACGTATTCGTCAAAAACTAAAAAATGAGGAGCTAAGCCCAAATAAGCATAGTTTTCTCCTGTTTTATAATCTTCCATCTGTTTCATTTTTTCACTTCGAGCCATCATCGCTTCATAAAATTGGTCAATACATACCATCATGTCTTCCTTTTTATAATAGACATCGGGCATGACAGTATTTAGATCGGCTAAATCTGCATTTTTCGGATCTAAAATATACAACTTTGCATCTGTTTTTAATAACGCTTCAATCAGCGTGAGAATAAAATATGTCTTTCCACCGCCTGTTCCACCAGCAATTAACATATGGGGAAGCTTATCATACTCCCAATCCATTGACTTCATAAGCTTTAAGCGTCCATTTTGTGCAACAACTTCATCAATCGAAATACGGTTCGCAATCATATCATGGAAAAGGGCATACTCCACATAGGAATCAAGTAACTCTTTTGATACCAATTCACAATACAGCCCACTTTCTAATTTAGTCTCTAAATTTAAAAGGGGTTCTTGATATTTACCAAGCGTTATTTCCACTTGAATATACAATAATCCTTTTTCATACCGATAATACATCTTTGGAAAATGGCTGATTTTTTCCTTCGTTTTATCGGATGGAATATCCTTAAAAAAGCCCTCTTGTGCAATTTGTTTTGTTTCATACCATCCGTTCTCCAAAATCATTTTTGCGAGCTTTTGACGGTGAATGATTTGTTTTATTTTGTCGTACCGATAGCGATAATAGAGATATGCACATCCGGCAGTTAAGGCAAGACTAATTAACAATGTCACCAATCCATAGGTGCTGATAAAGTGTGCTTGAAAGTCATCCAATTGCCATGTGGTCGAGAGTAAAAAGGACAGATGAAAAGGGATAAAGGAAACGAGCCATACACCTACCAGCCCAAAGAATATAAATTGAAAAACGAGGGAAGCATCTTTTTCCTTAATGCGTTCCCCTCGCCTTCGGAAGGTCTTCATTATTTATTCTTTGTTGGTGTAGCTTTTGAAGTGTTACTACCCGTTGTTCCTGTTTTTCCCCTTAAAACCAAATCATCCGCCTTAATATACCAATCGACATCAGCGCCACGAAAAGTCGCATTTGCGACGGTATCTGCGACAGGATTAATCAGTTCGACTTCCGCATTATAATCAAATTCTTTCAAAGGCACAGAAGCAGGAATACTAACTTGAATCATGCGACCTTGTTCACGAGACTTTAAATCATACGTGCGTTCTTTCACTTCATTTGATACCGTGCCATCCTCATTTTGAAGAAACACTTCACGACGTAATGCTGAAAATTTTAGTAAACCAAACGTTTTTTCCTTATCAATGACAATACCTTGTGCTAATCTCATCTATTTTTCCTCCTTATGCTTTGACCATGTCATCTGCATGTAAGATATATTTTGTAAATCCGCGATCACCAATTTTATAACCTTCTGCGGTAATTCTTGCATTCACTAATTTTACTTTTTCCTCATGTTCAAAAAACTTTTCTCCAGCTTCTTGGGGAAGAATCACTTCAATATCATCTGCCCGTTGAATATCGGAATACAGATTATAACTCCTAGAAAGAGTGGTCATACGTCCATTAATCCGTCGCTGTTCGACTTTACCTTCTCCTGCATATTCTAAATTTCCAAACGTCTTTTCCATATTTGGAATCACATATTTTAATTCCATGATATAGCCCTCTTTTCTTGTTTTAATTTTTGATTATCTATTCAAATGGAAAACAAGAGCAGAAGGGAGGTGAACGAGTAAAATACATTTTCATGAATGAATCACTCCTATGCTTCTTGTAGTCGATAATCCACACGCCCATAAATGACACACCAAAACACAATCATCGCTTCTTCATTTTTATCACGAATCAATTTCCCACAAGGAAAGAATGGAAAATCTTCTATTTCAATTTCATTTATTACAAAATGGTCCTCAATCCATTCCATCACCTTTGTTTCATTCTCTTCCAAAGAAACCACACTCCTTCATAGATGAAGCAATAAAAAAAGCATGACAGACAGAATTTGTCACACGTTAGTTTGTTTATCTATAAAAATTCCGCAATACCAGCCATAATATATGTTGCACATGGTACAGCTATCGCATTTCCAAGGGCTTTGTATCTTGCATAATCACTAATTGCTTCATCTTTGTGTCCTAAAGCTGTCCAACCCTCTGGTAATCCCATCAAACGTTCACATTCTAATGGGGTAAGCTGACGAATAAATCCTTCTTTTTCTTCTCCTTCATACCAAAATGAAAAATAATTTACAGAGCCTGCGAGCAAAGTGGGAAAAGGGTCATGTGTTTGTCCAAAACTTCCATGGAATCCTGTTTTGTTTTTGTCTTTCGCGGCACTTCGCATGCGTCTTTCTTGAAAGGGACGGACGATGGGTAATTTCCCCCTTGTTTTAGGAGCAGATATTCGACTGATGCTGGTGGAGGACAGCCTGTCTTTTCCGAAAGACGTAGGAAACGATTGCAAATCGCGGTCTTTAAATAATATTTCTCTGGCACGGTTTCCTCCAAAATCTGCCACGAGGAAGATACGTCTTCTTCTTTGAGGGAGCGTGGGCTTTCCCCAATATCGGGCATCCAAGAGTCGCCAACAGACTTCAACATCCTCCCCTCGGACCATTCCTGCATTTGCCCATTCTCTAGAAGCAGGAATTGGAATTTCGGTTTTTGTGAACGACTCCAACACGGCTTTAAAATCCAGCCGGTTATTTGATGAAAAAGCTCCCATGACGTTTTCCCAAACAGCGATAACTGGATATGTTCCATTCGTTGCACACCTCATTTCTTCAATAATTCGGATTGCATGATAAAATAAACTCGATTGACTTCCTGTAAGACCTTCTCGTTTACCAATATTGGATAAGTTCTGACAAGGTGAACCAAATGTAATGATATGAACAGGTGGTATTTTTCCACCATTTACCTTTGTAATATCTCCTAAATGATGTATGTTAGGAAAATGTCGCTTCGTAATAGATATAGGTGCTTTTTCAATTTCGCTTGCCCATATTGGTTGAATCTCGTAACGAGAAGCAGCTAATGGAAATACACCGATACCATCAAATAAACTTCCTAACGTTGGTTCCGTCATATTTCACCTTCCATTCTCCGTTTTTAGGCGTAAAAAAAAGACGTTCATTTTATTTGAACGCCTTACAATATTTTTATTCTATTGTGTTCCCACACCCCAGATCAATTACCACCGAAACAGTAATATGGTTTTTCAGTACTTTATTCCTCGTTTTTTCACCTTCTCCTACAAACACGAAATGCTTGTGAAAGTGTTTAAAACTAAGGATTTCTATATAGTTTCTCTTTGTAGCAACGATACACACTCCACATGATTCGTCTGACTAAACATATCTACCGGCTGCACTTCCTTCGTTTCATAGCCACCTTCTTCTAAGATGACAAGGTCTCTTGCTAATGTCGATGGATTACAGGATACATAAACAATCCGCTTTGGTTCCATGGCAATCATTGCATGAAGAAATTCTGGTTCGCAGCCCTTGCGTGGTGGATCGACAACAATTACGTCTGGTGTAAAGCCTTGATTTTTCCATTTGGGCATTACTTTCTCTGCTTCACCAACAACAAATTCAGCATTTGTTATCCCATTTATCTCTGCGTTCATTTTTGCATCTGCAATTGCATCAGGCACAATTTCAATTCCATACACTTTTTTCGCCTTTTGTGCAAGGAAAAGGGAAATCGTCCCAATCCCGCAATAAGCATCAATTACCACATCATTTTCATCAATGTCGGCATATTCCAAGGCTTTATCATAAAGCACTTTCGTTTGGACAGGATTTACCTGATAAAACGACCTTGGTGAGATGGCAAAACGAATATCGCCAATGGTATCATAAATGTATTCTTCTCCCCAAATAACCTTCGTTTTCTTTCCATAAATCGAATTGGTCCTCTTATTATTTATATTGTGAACGATGGATTTAATTTGTGGATGCGCTTCTCTAAGGCGCTGAATAAGCTTTTCCTGCTGTGGCAGTTTCTCTGTTCTTGTAATAAGAACCACCATACTTTCCTTTGTGGCTCTGCCTGTTCGTACCATGATATGCCGCAGCACACCGTGATCCTTTACTTCATCATACGCCGGGATGCCCAAGTCACTTGCAATCTCGCGAACGGCATCCACAATCACATTATTCGTCTCATCCTGAATCATGCAGCGTTCCATCTCATCAATAATATCATGGCTGCGCATGCGGTAAAAGCCAGTAACTAACTCACCATCTTTTTCACCTACAGGGATTTGCACCTTATTGCGATAGAACCAGGGATCCTCAAGACCAATTGTCGGGTGAACAGGTACATGATCAAGATGTGCAATTTTACGCATCACATTTTTCACCTGATTTTGTTTCATGTTCAGCTGCGAATTGTAGCTCATATGCTGGAGCTGGCAGCCACCGCATTTATAATAAACATTGCATGGTGGCTCTACTCTCTCCGCGCTAGCTTTTTTTATCTCAATTAATTTGCCATAGCCGAATTTTTTATTTGCTTTTAAGACTTTGACTACCGCTTCTTCTCCTGGAAGTGCATATGGCACGAATAATGGGTAGCCATCTATTTTGCCAACACCATTCCCCTCATGTGTTAAATCTTCAAAAATCAAAGTGATATATTCATTTTTCTTAACTGGAGCTGTAGTTTTTGCCAATTTGTATCTTCCTTATCATGCTAATTTTTACTTCTTACATCTTACCATACGGCAACTTACTTATCACATATAAAAACCTTCAAACACCAGCCTTAGCCAACATTTGAAGGTTTATTTTTACACTTCTTCCTGTAATCTTGCAAATTCTTCTGGAACAAGAAATTCTATGTGCTGGTTCAGATTAATAAATTCACCCGGCAAAAGCCCGCCATATTCCCCGTCAAGATTCAGCATCATTTCCTCTGATGGGTTTACTATAACCCGCTTCGTTTTTACATACATCACATTTTCATTATTTAAATGTGCTCCTCTTAGAGCTAAACCCACGATATGAATAAACTCAGCAAGATTAACCTTTTTTAAAATAAGCAAATCAAAGTAACCATCATTCAGTTTGGCACTAGGCGCTAACTTTTCAAAACCGCCAACCGAATTTGAATTAGAAATTAAAAATAGCATGATATCTTCTTCAATCACACCATCATCATACTCAATACGGGCATGGGAGGGTTTTAAAGATGGCAGCATCTCAATCCCCTTTATATAATACGCAAGCTGTCCCAGCATGGTTTTCAGCTTAATTGGGACATCATAAGTCAATTCTGTTAGTTGACCTCCACCAGCAATATTGATAAAATACCGTTCATTTACTTTACCAATGTCTAAATACATCTTCTTGCCATGCGCAATGACATCTGCAGCTTTTTTTATATCGCGCGGAATCTGCAGGGCTCGTGCGAAATCATTTGTCGTTCCGGCTGGGATAATACCGAGTGTGGGGCGATATTCCTGTTCTGCAATCCCCTCAATCACTTCATTAATTGTTCCATCACCACCCGCAGCAACAACCAGATCGAATTCCCTTTCTACTGCTGTCCTTGCCGCTTCAATCGCATCCCCTTCAGAAGTTGTTGCGTGTGCAGAGGCTTCATAACCTGCAACCTCTAAAGTTTCTAATATATATGGCAGTTCCTTTTTTACAGCTTCTTTACCAGCTGTTGGATTATAAATAATCCGAGCTTTCCTCATTTTTATTTCCTCCCCCTAATTCAAGAAGGGTTCTTGTCTTTCATCGTTCTATTCCATCATAGTCCTTTTTCAATGAATTTAAAAGTTCAAACTAGGGAATGGGACAGCGGAGTTTATCCCGGCTGTCCCATTCCATCATTCTCAATCCCTTTACGTGCTTTATAGCTTTAACTCCCGCACATTGTTTTGCATGGGACAATCAGAGACTGAGCCCTGTCCCATTTTAGCGTTTATTTAATTCCTCATTTAGAATCTTATTCACCATTGGCGGGTTTGCTTGTCCTTTAGTCGCTTTCATTGTTTGACCAACTAAATAGCCAATTGCACGGTCTTTCCCGTTTTTAAAGTCAATTATGGATTGCTCATTTTCATCAAGAATCTGATTAATAATCTCCTTCAATTTAACAGGATCAGAAAGCTGAACGAGTCCTTTATCTTTAACAATTTTCTCTGGATCTCCGCCTTTTTCAACAAGCTCTGCAAAAACTTTTTTCGCAATTTTTGAAGAAATAGTACCGTCTTCGATAAGCTTAATCATTTTTGCCAGTGCTTCTGGTGTAATTGCCAGATCATGAAGTTCCTTCAAATGCTTATTCATATAGGCAGAAACTTCACCCATTAACCAGTTGGATGCTTGTTTCACATCTGCACCATAATCTGCTGCTGCTTCAAAGAAATCAGCCATCTCTTTAGAGCTTGTAAGTACCCCTGCGTCATATTCAGACAAATTAAGCTCATTTACATAGCGCACTTTTCGAGCATCTGGAAGTTCTGGAATTTCACTTTTAATTCTTTCCTTCCAGGCATCGTCAATATGCAGTGTTACTAGGTCAGGTTCTGGGAAGTAACGATAATCGTCAGCACCTTCTTTTACACGCATGAGAATCGTTTCTTTTGTTTTTTCATCATAACGGCGTGTTTCCTGGAGAATTTCTCCACCGGAAAGAAGGACTTTTTCCTGACGCTTCTCTTCATATTCTAAACCTTTTTGCACGAAAGAGAAGGAGTTTAAGTTTTTCAGCTCTGCTTTTGTCCCAAATGCTTCTTGGCCAATTGGGCGAAGCGAAATGTTTGCATCACAACGGAGCGATCCTTCCTCCATTCTCACATCGGAGACACCTGTATATTGTATAATATTTTTTAGCTTTTCAAGGTAGGCATATGCTTCCTCTGGTGAACGTAAATCTGGCTCAGACACAATTTCAACGAGCGGTGTGCCGGCACGGTTAAAGTCTACATAAGAGTAGCCATCTTCCCCATGTGTCAGCTTACCTGCATCCTCTTCCATATGGAGACGCGTAATGCCAATCCGTTTTTTCTTGCCATTTACTTCAATTTCAATCCAGCCATTTTCACCAATTGGCTGATCAAATTGTGAGATTTGATAAGCTTTAGGATTATCCGGATAGAAATAGTTTTTACGATCAAATTTTGTGTAGGTTGCAATTTCACAGTTCAGCGCCATTGCTGCCTTCATTGCGAAATTTACTGCCTCCTCGTTAAGAACAGGCAAGGTTCCTGGATAAGCAAGGTCAACTGGGTTAATATTTGTATTTGGTTTGTCGCCAAAAGCATTCACGCTTGGACTGAATATTTTTGATTTCGTTTTTAATTCAACGTGTACTTCTAGACCAATTATTGTTTCAAAATTCATTTGCCTACACCTCCAAGCTCGGGGCGTTGTTTATGGAAATCTGTTGCTTGCTCGTATGCATATGCAGTACGATATACTGTTTCTTCATCGAAATATTTTCCAATGATTTGCAGGCCGATAGGTAAACCTTTTTCTGAGAAACCGCATGGCAGTGAAAGTCCTGGCACGCCAGCTAAGTTCACAGGGATGGTTAAAATATCATTTGCATAGATCATGATTGGGTCTTCAATTTTCTCACCGGCTTGGAAAGCAGGTGTTGGTGTGGTTGGACCAATAATCACATCATATTCTTCAAAGATTTTATCGAAGTCATTTTTAATTAGTGTACGCACTTTTTGTGCCTTTTTATAATATGCATCATAATAGCCTGAGCTAAGTGCAAAGGTACCAAGCATAATACGGCGTTTCACTTCTTCGCCAAAGCCTTCACTTCTTGATTTCTTATACATATCAACCAGATTATCCGCATTCTCTGAACGGACACCATAACGCACACCATCAAAGCGTGCGAGATTAGCTGATGCTTCTGAAGAGGAGAGAATATAGTACGTTGACAGTGCATATTTCGAATGCGGTAAAGATACTTCCTTCCAAGTAGCTCCTAGTGATTCATATACTTTTAGAGCTTCTAAGACAGCATTTCTTACTTCTTCTGATACGCCTTCTGCAAGATATTCCTTAGGAACAGCAATCTTCATCCCTTTAATATCTTGTTTGAGTGCTTCTGTATATTTTGGCACTTCAACGTTCGCGCTTGTAGAATCACGTTCATCTTGTCCTGCAATTACCTCAAGTACGCGTGCGTTATCCTCAACAGATCGGGTAATTGGACCAACCTGATCTAAGGAAGAGGCAAAAGCAACCAGACCGAAGCGGGAAACACGTCCATAAGTAGGCTTCATTCCAACTACCCCACAAAATGCTGCCGGTTGACGAATCGAACCGCCCGTATCTGAACCAAGTGCAAATAAAACTTCTCCTGCCGCTACTGCTGCTGCAGAACCACCACTGGATCCGCCAGGAACATAATCGGTATGCCAAGGATTTTTCGTTGGTCCATATGCAGAATACTCTGTTCCTGAACCCATCGCAAATTCATCCATGTTTAATTTTCCTATTGTCACTGCCTTTTCGGCCTTCAGCTTCTCAATTACCGCTGCATCATAAATCGGGTCATTAAAATTATCCAGCATCAGACTTGTACAAGTCGTTCTTAGACCTTTTGTCATGATGTTATCTTTAATTCCAACTGGAAGACCAAAAAGACTTGTCTTCTCATGGCTTTTATCTAATTCTTCTGCTTCTTTTAAGGCATTTTCTTCATCAATGGTGATGAATGCATCAATTTGATCATCCACTTCCTTAATTCGATCTAAGGAAGCTTTTACCAAATCCTGAGCAGTTATTTCATTACTATGTAACTTTTCTTCCAGCTCTTTAATCGTATAGTCAAATAATGACATCAGCGCTTTTCCTCCTTATTCTAAAACGGGCAATCGTTTACTCTGATAGTATTGACGGCACTCGGAAGTGACCATTTTCTTTATCAGGTGCGTTTTTTAATGCTTCTTCTTGTGTAATCCAATCCTTTGGCTCATCTTTACGCATCACGTTTACTAAGTCAAGTACATGTGTTGTCGGTTCAACATCTGTTGTATCAAGCTCATTTAGCTGTTCTGCATAACTGATAATGCTTCTGAGTTCAGTTGTGAGCTTTTCTGCTTCCTCATCTGTAATTGCAAGGCGCGCAAGATCGGCTACGTGCTTTACTTGTTCTTTCGATATATTTTCCATCGCTTATACCTCCCAGCTTTCTATTTATTATCGGCAATTTATTTGTCTATTATATCACTAAAGATAATAGCAGAGAAGTATTTACATCGGCAAGCGTTGTATTAAATAGAACAAAATAGCCTGCTGGAATTATTTGGCATGTTCTTCACTTGACAGTGGAAAACGGCTTGCTGCGGTTTTACATAAAGAGGCGATAGTTGTGCGAATAAAGCTAAGAAATAAAAAGGGTGGCGGTATGGTAGGAGGTTTCTATTAGAAAACTTGGTTAGTGTGCGGGGGAGAGCCAGGTAGGCGCGCATGAACAGAGTTACCCGCGCATGAAATGGGGCTGTCCGCGCGTAAAACGGGTTTACCCGCGCATGACCCCCATGTATGCGCGGCGAACCCGCAATGATGCGCGCCTTTTTGGAACCCCCTCAAAAAAATAGTTATACACGCTCTCAAATTTTAAAATTTCCTATGAAACAAAAAAATACCTGAAATAGATTTTTCCATTTCAGGCAAAGTACACTATTATTGGGGATAATAAACAATCATTTCTACAAATCTGCTTCATCAAAAAACGTTGGCATAAATACTGGTGGGTGTCTTTCCCCATTTACAGCTAAATCATCTGCGGTTGCGTTAGCTACAAAGAAGAGTCCTGTAACAAGCATTGCACCCAAGATTATACTGGAAACAAACTTTTTCATTTTACATCCCTCCTTTAAATGTTTGATAACTCTTTATATGAAGAATTAACGAGTTTATAATATTTCGTTGCATCCTTGTATTTATGCATATTTTCATAATGCTTGGCAAGCATCTGAGCAATTATTACAAGGTTCGCATAGTCCTTATGCTTTTTCAAAAAAGGAATAAAGCTATCTTTAACTAAAGTAGTAAACTTATTATGTTGCTTATTAATAGAATAATAATAAGTATGAATAACATTATAATAATACTCATGTTCTACTTCATTCTGGTTGTCATCCAAAAGACTCAATGCGATTTCTGCCATTTCATTTGCCTTTTCAAGCTTTTCATGTTCATAATAAACCTTAATAAGCTGTGTAAGAGCGGCCAGCTTTTCATAAGCTACAACTTCTGGGTCTTCCGCCACTTCACTATAAAACTTAACAGCTTCCTCATCGCTTCCCTTAGCAGCGTGTAAAAACCCGAGATTCTGATTTGTCAATTGAATAATTTCATTGTTGTTATCCATTGTCGCTAAATGCTTAGCAAGATTATAATTTTCAATTGCTTTATCATACATTTTGAGTCTTCTATAGGATATGCCTAAAACAACATGGCATTGAGCACAGCGCAAGAAATTGTACTTTTTCATAAAAATATCCAATGCCATATTTGCATAATCAATCGATTCCAGCGTCTGTCTTAACTTGCTGTATGTAATAGCTAACGTATATTGCAGATCTGCCAGTTCTTCGTCAGATAAATCCAGCTTGCGAATAACCTTCTCTGCCTTTTCGTATTTTTCAATTGCACTTTCATCTTCACCAATCAAAGTACTGTAATTTCCGCGAAACTTGAACCAGAAATAAAGCTCTTTTGATTCGAATGAGTTTATCATTTTATTCAATTTATTAATTTGGTCAAGTGCAGCTTGTGATTCGCCTAGGATTAAGTAATAGCGGATCTTATGAATCTCAAACAGAACCATATTACTTGAAAGATTACGATCCAATAGTAGTTGAATATTTTCATAGCTTTCTATAATCTCTTCTACATTATTATTATAGAAAAGCATGCTGTACCATTCTTCACACTTCTCTTTAATAACATCCTCCATGTCATTATTCAGTTCAATGCCGAGACGATTACAGAGAAGATGGATAATATGTGGGCTCGCATCTGTTTTCAAATTTTCAATTTTTGACAGATAAGAAACGGAAACAATACCGTCTGCCAGCTCACTCAATGTCATTTTTTGTTTTGTTCTTTGTAATTTAATGAATGAGCCAATTTCAATCATATATTCACCCTGCATTCTTACAATTAATTTGTATATTACTAGTATATCATACTTTCAAAATATTCATATTGGGAAAATTATAGAGTTTAGGTATGGATTATCGGGGTTGAGACACATCAATTTTCCTCTCACAGGAAAAATCACCATCTTTTCATGCTAAATTGCATTTAAGATGGTGATTTTTAATAAAATATTTAATTTATCATGAAATATTTTATAACATTTCTGAACTAGTTTTGCCTTGCATATGTTGGATAAGGTAATCTGGTCCTCCAGCTTTTGAATCTGTTCCAGACATATTAAATCCGCCAAATGGCTGATAGCCTACAATCGCCGCTGTACATCCGCGGTTGAAGTAAAGGTTTCCAACATGGAAATCCTCACGTGCTTGTTCAAGATGCTCGCGGTTATTTGTAATGACTGCACCAGTTAAGCCATAATCTGTGTTATTGGCAATTTCAATTGCTTCATCAAAGTCTTTTGCTTTTGCTAGAGCAACTACTGGTCCAAAGATTTCTTCCTGCATGATGCGTGCATTCGGAGCGAGGTCGCCGAATACAGTTGGTTTAATAAACCAGCCCGTTGAATCATCGCCTTCTCCACCAGCAAGAAGTTCACCTTCTTCTTTTCCAATCTCAACATAACCCATAATCTTGTCATAGGCAGCTTGGTCAATTACAGGTCCCATGAAACGAGAATTATCTCTTGGGTTACCGACTGTTAATTCTTTTGTTAATTCTACGACACGATTCTTTACTTCTTCGTAAACATCTTCATGAATAATTGCTCGGGAGCATGCAGAACATTTTTGTCCAGAGAATCCAAAAGCAGATTGAACAATCGAATCTGCAGCTAGTTCAAGATCCGCTTCACTATCCACAACAATGGTGTCTTTTCCACCCATTTCAAGAATACTGCGTTTTAACCACTTTTGTCCTTCTTGTACTACTGATGCACGTTGAAAGATGCGTGTACCTACATCACGAGATCCTGTAAAGCTAATGAAGCGTGTACGTGGATGGTCTACCAAGTAGTCACCAACTTCGCTTCCAGGCCCAGGAATATAGTTTACTACGCCCTTAGGCATCCCTGCTTCTTCAAGTACTTCCATAAATTTATATGCAATAATTGGTGTTGTACTTGCTGGTTTAAGCAATACAGTATTCCCTGTAACCATTGCTGCAACCGTAGTACCCGCCATAATAGCAAATAAAAAGTTCCAAGGTGAAATAACAAGTCCAACACCCAGTGGAATATAATGGAATTGGTTGTGTTCAATTGGACGGCTGTTCACTTCCATGCCATCTTTTATTTTAAGCATTTGACGACCATAATACTCCATAAAGTCTATTGCTTCAGCTGTATCCGCATCCGCTTCCTTCCATGGTTTACCGCCTTCTTTAACAAGTTGTGCCGTAAATTCAAATTTACGACGGCGTACAATTGCTGCTGCACGGAATAAAATATCTGCACGAAACTCTGGTGCTGTTTTTCTCCATGTTTCAAATGTTTCATCAGCAATATTTTGAGCTTTTTCTGCGATTTCTTTATTTGATTTTGAAACATAGCCAAGGACTTCTTCTTTATTTGCTGGGTTTACAACTTTAATTTTATCTTCTGTTGTTACTCTTTCACCGCCAATAATAAGCGGATATTCTTTCCCCAGATTAGCCTCAGCTTGTTTAACTGCTTCTAGCATTTTCTTCTTGTTCTCTTCTACAGTGAAATCTGTAAAAGGTTCATGTGTGTAAGGGACTACCATATTGAAAACCTCCTCATTGATTTTAAAGTATTACCTTTGTTCCCATCCATCATTGTAAATCAAATACAGTAATCGTTCAAATATTAATCTCCCAAATGAATTAATGGAAAATATGAACGGTCGGCTTTTCCTCTTTTGCCTCTCGATAAAGCAGGCTCTCTACCTTATCTCTGGAAGTAATATTTATTTCCAAATCATAATAACTGTCAAATGTCTTTTGTACGAGATCATAGGCATACTGGGTAAATCCAATCACTTCCGCCTTGCCATAGAACTCTATCGGTATTTCAACTGTCATTTGCTGCAGCTCGCCATTGACGTAGTAACCTTCCCCAATAGCACCAACATAATTTGGGAAAAACTCAGCAATCTGACTTCCAAAGCTATTAAAGATTTCAGCATCCTTTAAATACTTTTTACTCGCCTCATTTGATGGAAAAAGAACATATTCCTCATCAATTTTTTCCCAATTTTCCACCTTCGTACTGCCACCCTTAACCACTGTTTTTTGTATATAGTTACCAGGTACAGGGGAAGACCCGGACTCTTCTTTATACAGCGCAATAAAAATTGGAATTTTTTCTAAGCCTTCTGTTTTACGTAAGCTCTGTACAACATTTTCTGCTACCTCATAGCCTTTCTCAAGCATCTTATCCATTGGTATATCGTAAGAATAAGCATCCCCATTCTTCGGTGCCTCAAAACGATAAACAGACTTTAATGCAATTCCAATAGATATTCCAGCGAGCTGAACAGAGTTATCATCGGTTCGCTTTAAATAGTTTTGTTCAAGAATATGCGAAAAAATTCTAGGATTCTTTTCATGTGTTTCTTTATCCCAATCATCTTTTCGATTAGGATTAAGTTCATCAATCCACTCAAGTACAGTATCCGTTGTCAAATATCTTCCTTCTTGAAAATAAAGCTTCTTTGGATTAAAAACTTCTGTTGAATGGCGACGCAGACCTTCTTCCATTTCATCTATATCCACACGATTTGCCAATTGGTTCGTAATTAATCCGCGTGCCTCACTCACTCGATATGGTGTAATCATACGATACGTATCATCTTCTAAACGACTTCCAGGAACAATCGATGTTTCTACAGGAGAATCCTCTTCCTTTTGCAATACCTCTTCGTCATCATCAAATGATGGTGCACAGCTTGCAAGAAGCAGGAGTGCACATAGCAACATCATTGTTATTTTTTTCATAGGTGAACACTCCTCACTCATTCTTCAAAGCTTCTATCAGCTCATCTTCATTCCAAATGGTAATTCCCAGTTTTACAGCTTTTTCATATTTCGAACCCGCAGCCTCTCCGGCAATGACGATATCGGTTTTTTTACTGACACTGCCTGTTACCTTCCCGCCGAGGGTTTCAATTTTTTCTTTCGCTTCATTACGGTTCAGACTTTCCATTTTCCCAGTCAAGACAACCGTCTTCCCGGCAAGAATATGATCTGCTGATTGTGCTGCTCTCCTCGGTCCAGTATACGTCATATTGATTCCTAGCTCTCTTAATTCATTTAAGAGCTTACTCACTTTTTCCTCTGAAAAATATTGGACGATGGAATCTGCCATCTTTTCTCCGATTTCATCAATTGCAATAAGCTCTTCATAGCTTGCTTCTTGCAATTTGTCCATTGTTTCAAATTCTTCGGCAAGAATTTTTGCCGCCTTTTCTCCTATAAAGCGAATGCCTAGTCCAAAGATTAGTCTTTCTAATGAATTTTGCTTGGATGCTTCAATCGCCTGTAACAGGTTATTTACTGATTTTTCGCCCATTCGCTCTAGTTTTAGGAGCGCTTCTCTATCAAGACGATATAAATCCGCCATTGTATGAATGAGTTCTTCTTGGAAAAGCTGCATGACTACCTTCTCGCCAAGTCCATCGATATTCATCGCATTTCTTGAAACGAAATGAATAAGTCCTTCCATTAGCTGTGCCGGACAATTCGGGTTAATGCAACGCAGGGCAACTTCTTCCTCTAAGCGGACAAGATCAGCTTCACATACTGGACATTTTTCCGGCATATGAAATTCCGCTTCCTCCCCTGTTCTTCTTTCATGTATAGAACGAACAACCTTCGGAATAATATCCCCCGCTTTTTTCACAATGACAAAATCACCAATTCGTATATCCTGTTCCCGAATTAAATCCTCATTATGCAAGGAAGCACGGCTGACAGTAGATCCGGCTATCCTTACTGGTTCAAGAATTCCTGTTGGTGTTACAACACCTGTCCGGCCAATACTGAGTTCAATATCAATCAGCTTTGTCATCACTTCTTCTGCAGGAAATTTATATGCTGTTGCCCAGCGCGGGCTTTTTGCTGTATAGCCTAATGCTGCTTGTCCGTCCAAATCATCTATTTTAATAACAATGCCATCTATTTCATAAGGAAGATTTGGTCTTTCGGCTGTCCAGTAATGCACATATTCTATCACGTCTTCAATCGATGTGCATTTTTTCCAAAGCGGGTTTGTTTTTAATCCAAGCTCTTTTAATTTAGTCAGGCTCGCGCTGTGTGTTGTCAGCTCGTTATTTTCCCATTTTCCAATTCCATAAAGAAATACATCTAAATTACGGCTGGCAGCAATTTTGGAATCAAGCTGCCGTAATGATCCAGCTGCAGCATTTCTTGGATTCGCAAATAGTTCTTCCTCATTTTCTTGCCGTATTTTATTCAAGCCCTCAAAAGATGCTTTTGGCATAAACACTTCCCCGCGCACCTCTAAAGTTTCCTTTTCCTTTAACGTAAGCGGGATACTGCGAACGGTCCTTAAGTTTACCGTAATATCTTCACCAACCGTCCCATCCCCACGTGTCGAACCGCGGACAAACTTCCCATTTTCATAGGAAAGCGATACTGCCAGGCCATCAATTTTCAATTCACAGACATAGGTAATATGATCGCCTAAAACATTGGCTGCCCGCCTTGCGAAATCACGAATGTCTGTCTCATTAAATGCATTTGACAGACTCATCATCGGCACATTATGCCGTACCTTTTTAAAGCCTTCTAGTGGCGCACCGCCAATACGCTGTGTAGGAGAGTCAGATGTAATCAGCTCTGGATATGCTGATTCTAGCCTCTCCAGCTCTGCTAATTTCATATCATATTCGGAATCAGGTACGGTGGGCTGATCTAAAACATAGTATTCATAGCTATATTGATTTAAAACTTCTTTTAAAGCATTGATTTGCTCCTGTGCTTTGTGTTTATCCATAAAAGGAAGCACCTCTATTCTTTCGTTATTGGGGCAAATTCAGCAAGGAGGCGCTTAATCCCTGTTGGCGCTGGGAATGCGATGTCTAGTTCCATTTTTTCGCCTTCACCCTGCACGCGTACAACCGTGCCTGTTCCCCATTTCTTATGACTTACTTTTTCACCTGGATTCCACTCCTTAGCTTCTGCACCTGGAGCTGATTCCATACGCTGTGCCCTTCGTTTTGGCTTGGGAGCAGCAGCGCGCTTGTCTTCCTTAAATCGATTAAAATCACGTCCAAACATTGACTCTGTGGCCTCTTCTATTCCCTCTATCAATTCTTTAGGAATTTCATTAATAAAGCGGCTCATCGGATTCATGTTTGTTCGTCCATATAACGTACGCATGCGAGCATTGGTTAGATATAGCTCTTTTTCTGCTCTTGTAATACCTACATATGCCAGACGGCGTTCTTCTTCCATCTCTTCTTCCTCAAACATCGAACGACTATGAGGAAAAACATTTTCTTCCATTCCGATTAGAAAGACGACTGGGAATTCCAACCCCTTTGCAGAATGCAGTGTCATTAAAGTAATTTTTTCATCTTCCGTATTTTCCTCTTCGTCGACGCGATCAATATCTGCAATTAATGCAAGATCGGTTAAAAAAGCAACGAGCGTTCTATCTTCGGCGTTTTCTTCAAATTCCTGTGTTACCGTTTTGAATTCTTCCAGGTTTTCCAAACGGCTTTGTGCTTCAAGTGATTGTTCACTCTTCAGCATTTCTTCATAACCTGTTCGCTCAAGGACTTGGTCCACCATATCTGTCGCAGTTAAAAACTCCTGTTGCTGCTGCAAGTTTAAAATGAGCTCACCGAACTGTGCAAGCGCATTTGCTGCTCTTTTTGAAACACCTGTAAAATCAACTTCTTTTACGGTATCAAAGAAAGAAAGACTATTTCTATCTGCATATTCTCTTAATTTTTCTACTGTCGTTTTCCCAATTCCTCGCTTTGGTTCATTCACAATTCTCTCAAAGCTTAAATCATCATTCGAATTCGTAATTAATCGTAAGTATGCAAGCATATCTTTAATTTCTTTTCTATCATAGAACCGTGTTCCACCAACCATTTGATACGTCATATTTGCTTTTACAAGTGTATCCTCTATAGCACGGGATTGTGCATTTGTACGGTATAAAATAGCGATATCACTTGCCCGGTAGCCTTCATTTTGCAGTGTGCGGATTGTTTCGGCAACAAACAACGCTTCATCTTGCTCTGTCATCCCCTGGAAATATGAAATTTTACTGCCTTCCTTATTTTCCGTCCAGAGATTTTTTGGCTTTCTTCCCGTATTCTTTTCAATTACTTTATTAGCTGCCTGCAGAATAAATTTCGTTGAACGATAATTCTGTTCAAGCAGAATGGTTTTTGCATGAGGATAATCCTTTTCAAATGTGAGGATATTTGTAATATCTGCACCGCGCCAGCGATAAATAGATTGATCAGAATCTCCAACAACACAGAGATTCTTGAAGCGGTTTGCCAGCTGTTTAACAAGAAAATACTGCGCATGGTTTGTATCCTGATACTCATCCACATGAATATATTGAAAACGGCGCTGATAATATTCCAGCACCTCTGGAACACGTTTAAATAAATGAATGGTCTGCATGATTAGGTCATCAAAGTCTAAAGACTGGTTTTTGCGCAGCATTTTTTGATAGCCAGAATAGACTCTTGCTACTTCGCGTTCATAGTAATTTCCTGCTTTATTCTCAGCTTCGGTTTCTGTTATCAGCTGATTTTTCGCTGCACTAATTTGTCCAAGCATTGCTCTAGGGTCAAATTTCTTGGGATCCAGATTCAAATTTTTAAGAACTTGTTTTATGACAGATAATTGGTCGGTACTATCAAGGATGGTAAAATTCCTATCATAACCAATTCGATCAATTTCCCTTCTTAAAATCCGCACACACATCGAGTGAAAAGTCGATACCCACATATATTCCGCTTCTGGACCAACAAGACGTTTCACCCTCTCACGCATCTCTCTAGCTGCTTTATTCGTAAAAGTAATTGCTAAAATATTTCTTGGTGCAACATCCTTTTCTTCTAATAAATAAGCGATTCGATGAGTTAAAACCCTTGTCTTCCCACTCCCTGCTCCTGCCATAATCAGGAGAGGACCTTCTGTGTGCTGGACCGCTTGTCTTTGCTCTTTATTTAATCCGTCCAGTAATTCATTTGCCGTATAGCCCAATGTTTCCACCGCCCTTTGCTCATTTTTTACAGCCGCTACTGTTTTCAAGGCTTGTTTTATATTTGTATAAATACTATTGCCAACAATGATGACATCTGCATGCTCTTTCATTTCAATTGCTTGCGCTGGGGTCTCAATTCCACCACCATAAAAAAGCAATGTATGTTCGAGTACATTACTTACTTCCTTCACAAGCTGTGAATCGCCATATTTTCCACTATATTCCATATAAAAAATCGGTAAATGAAAAACATGCTCAGCCATGTAAGCATATGCTTTTACATCTGATGCATCTGGCAAGTAACTATTTGTATGATGAAATACCTTCGCGTCTTCATTCAAGATACAATATCCTTCAAAGAAAATTTCACTGTATTCCATCATATCAATATATTCCTTAATAGCTTGATGCTGGACATCCATCATCCACTTTTTTTCTTTGGAATTGAGTACCATTGGGATGAAGTAATTGTCAAATCCCGGTGTAAGAGCATCTTCTTCAGATATTTCAAGAATACATGGGACAGTATGGCTTCTGCGGATTCTTGACAATAAATCCAATACACCGTCCAATGTGATGTTGTCCGTTCCACCAACAATAATCGCATCTGTTCCCGATTCACAAATTGCATCAAGATCCGCATCAGAGATTTCCTTCGCTGGATCAAGTTTAAATATATGCTTCCAATTCATTAATTCAGTAGTCGTAGTCAAACGTCCCATCCCCCATTATCATCCATTCATTTGCCGCTGATTGTAAGCTTTTCTCATCAGGAAATAAGAAAAGTGATTATTTAAGTATAGGAAATCTTACAGCGAGTTGCGGCCAATTTTTTCAACTAACATTCAATTAGAGTCGGAAAAGATTCCAAATAATTGTGTGCAACGATGTTTCGTATGCATTTATACTTCATTATAACAAAAAACGGCTAAGGAATTTAGAAATATGGTGTACGACTTTGGAGAAAGTATTTGGGTAAGTTTAGAGGTTATCACAGACACCCGCAGTTCGTCCACATTTTGTATGGAGCATTTGAACTGCGGGTGTCTAATAGAGTATGCAGGTAAATTTTATTTATTTCCTTCGTTCAAGCGGTCAGCTACAAGCTTGTAACCATCACTTCCATAGTTTATGCATCGGCGCACTCTGGATATGGTTGCGGTAGATGCGTTTGTTTCAGTTTCAATCGAATTGTAAGTTGCACCATCTATTAGCATCTTAGCAACCTGTAATCTCTGTGCTAGTGATTGTACTTCAGACATCGTTGCAAGGTCATCAAAAAATTGATAGCATTCTTCTCGATTATTGAGTGATAAAATTGCATCAAAAAGCTGATCTAACTGCTTCCCTCTTAGTTTATCTATTTGCAATCATGAACCCTCCTATCCGATAATGAATGAGTATCATTCATTTGATATGGTAACAGCCTGTTCCATACTTGGATTTGTTGGTACAACATTAATCCATGTTTTTCCTGGCACAAAACCGATTGGCTGTCCGTCTTTTACTGGAATAATTTTGCCGTTTTCATTCGCCCATTCTACCTGCTGGACCTTTCCTTTTTGCAGCAAATAGGCATTTCCTCCAGACTCCATATCTACTAATCTGCGTCCTTCATCATCGATGACTTCATGATATGTCTCTACAATAAAGACGTTTTCAGCAGTGATTTCAGTTTCATCATCTAATTCTACTGTCTGTTCATCGTTACTGAATCGTTTATAATTTCCAGCGTCAGCATCATAATCATAGGCTACAATTTCTGCTGGATCATAAGCAATCTCAACATGCTGTGCCGGGTCACCTTCAATCGCCTCTACATCCGCTTCACTTAAGAATGGAAGCGCATCTTGCTCCGTTTTAGTAGAATACCCTTTACTTTCCGCGACTTCATAGGCTGCATTTAAAAGCGCATATGAATTATGTGGCGCTTTCCGTGAGGGGTCTCTCTTAAACAGTTTTCCATCGTTATCATAGGCAGAACCGTTTAGAAAGGAAATCCCTTCATCTTCAATCATCTTATTGACAAAATTAGCAGCTCCATGGTAGACATAGATGGCATCGTAGCCCTCGGCAAGTTTAAAATAATATTCTCTGGCACTGCGCACTGGACCAACCGTTTCAGGAATTTCACTTTGGAATAGTGCTAGAAAACGAGTAATTTTCGCTTCAGCTAGAATTTCAAAAACAATATCTGCTTCAGAAAGTCCTGATTGTGGTCTTGCTTGATTATGATTATTTACCATTACACCAATCACGCGATTATCAACGGGATCATCCGTATACAGCCCAGTCAGCGGATACATATTTTCCCCATTCGCTGATTCTTCTTTATTATCCCTATTTGTATCTTTTTGTTCATGACTCCCAGCCTTGTCATCTTTCGAACATGCCACAAGTAATAATAGAAGAATAAACATAAAATAAACGATCTTTTTCATTCTTTTCCCTTCTTTTCTCATAGAGTTTAGATAATGATTCTGCTCATCGGTCTTGAAGAGCCTGTCCCAACTAGCAGCCACCGCGCTAATAACAGCCTGCCAGTTATTTCCTGCTTCTCCTTCTTGCGACCCAGACTATTTAAATATTGTAACCTGATTACAAATTGTCCATTATATATATTATCATACTTTCTCACTTTAATGCTGTAAAGTTTATTATAGAGAAAGATTACAATTGAGCTTTAATGTCTGCACTATTTAATATGTTCGCGGTGGGCTTACTGTGCTGTATCAATTTTTTAGGGGGACAATGCTTGCTTGTTGCACTCACGATGATTTTGTTGTCTTTGTTATTTTTTGTACGTGGGAGCGCTTATCACGGTGTTATTTAGTTATTTTGGAACGTGAGAGTACTTCTCTCGGACGTTTTTTGCTCATTTCCACTATTTTTGTCCGTGAGAGTACTTCTCTTGGACGTTTTTTGCTCATTTCCACTATTTTTGTCCGTGAGAGTGCTTCTCTCGGAC
>DAMDKS010000023.1:0-30236 GCA_032085455.1 Oceanobacillus sp. | reverse complement strand
GAGTACTTCTCTCGGACGTTTTTTGCTCATTTCCACTATTTTTGTCCGTGAGAGTGCTTCTCTCGGACGTTTTTTGCTCACTTCCACTATTTTTGTCCGTGAGAGTACTTCTCTCGGACGTTTTTTGCTCATTTCCACTATTTTTGTCCGTGAGAGTGCTTCTCTCGGACGTTTTTTGCTCACTTTCATGATTTTTGTCCGTGAGAGTGCTCCTCTCGGACGTTTTTTGCTCATTTCCACTATTTTTGTCCGTGAGAGTGCTCCTCTCGGACGTTTTTTGCTCACTTTCATGATTTTTGTCCGTGAGAGTGCTCCTCTCGGACGTTTTTTGCTCATTTCCACTATTTTTGTCCGTGAGAGTGCTCCTCTCGGACGTTTTTTGCTCATTTCCATGCCGTGAGAGTGCTTCTCTCGATGTTTTCTCATCTTATTTTCTCTGAGCGGGAGCTAGGCACTGCACAGATTTTTTTCGACAACAATTTTTTAAAAAAACGTTATTCAACAAGCATAATGCCTGTCAAATAACGTTATCTTATTTGCCAATATCACTGCGGAAGAAAAACGCTTCATTTTCCTCAAATGGTTGTAGTGCTTTATATACCTTTTCTCTGGCAGCAGCCATTGTTGGAGCTGTTGCACCAATTAAAAGCACACGTCCGCCATCAGAAACAACTGCATTATCTTCTAATCTCGTCCCTGCGTGTACAGTAAATAAATTATTTCCAGCAGGAAGTACAGGGAGTTTCACGCCTTTTTTATATGAGCCGGGGTAACCTGCAGATGCAACAACCACTCCAAGTGATGCCGCATCCTTCCAAACAAGTGCAGGATCTCTGCCCGCAAGCACATCAAGGAAAACCTGTACCAGATCATTTTTTAATAAAGGAAGGACAACCTGTGTTTCCGGATCGCCAAATCTTGTATTGAATTCAATTACCTTTGGACCTTGCTTTGTCATGATTAAGCCGGCATAGAGAATTCCAGTAAATGGCCTGCCTTCTGAAATCATCCCGTTAGCAGTTCTCAGTAAAATATGCTCCATGGCAAAGTCCAAGTCAGCTTCACCGATATCTTCGAGAGGGGAAAATGCTCCCATCCCGCCAGTATTCGGACCTTCATCCTCATCAAAGGCCCGCTTATGATCGCGCGCCGCAACCATTGGATATACTTGATTTTCATGTACAAACGCCATTAAGGAAAATTCCTTACCATCAAGAAATTCTTCAATAACGATAGTAGCGCCTGCTTCAGCAAATGCTTTCGAGACAAGCATATCATCCACTGCAGACAATGCTTCCGCTTCCGTCATGGCAACAATGACACCTTTTCCAGCTGCGAGCCCATCTGCTTTTATAACAATCGGAGCACCTTTTTCTTTAATATAGGATTTTGCCTCTTCTGCATCTGAAAATACGGCATAATCTGCTGTTGGCACATCATACTTCTTCATAAATTCTTTTGCAAAGCTCTTACTTCCTTCGAGCAATGCTGCTTCCTCTGCCGGAGCAAAAATCGCCAGGCCTTCCTCTTGAAAACGGTCGGTAATGCCAGCATTTAATGGGTTTTCTGGACCAACTACTGTTAAATCAATCTGCTTATCCTTAGCAAATTGAACAAGTCCTGCAATGTCCATTTCATCTATGGCTGCACACTCTGCTAGACTCGCAATTCCAGCATTTCCAGGAGCAGCATATAACTTTGTAACCTGTTCACTTTCATTCAGCTTCATGATGATACTGTGCTCACGCCCGCCTCGGCCAACTACTAATATATTCATCTATACCCCTCCAATCTGCCAGTGAATTAATGTTTGAAATGACGCATACTTGTATAAACCATTGCAATTCCGTGTTCATCACAGACATCAATGGAATCCTGGTCACGCTTCGAACCACCTGGCTGGATAATTGCAGTTACACCTGCTTTAATCGCCACTTCAACGGTATCAGGCATTGGAAAAAATGCATCCGATCCTAGTACAGAACCTTTCGCCTTGTCACCGGCCTGTTCAATCGCAATTTTTGCAGAACCGACTCGATTCATTTGCCCTGCTCCAACCCCAACCGTCTGATTATCCTTCGCTAGTACAATTGCATTCGATTTCACATGTTTAACTGCTTTCCAAGCAAATAATAAATCCTCTACTTCCTTGGCTGTGGGTTTTCGATTCGTAACAGTCTCTAATTCATCACGCTTGATCTGACCTGTGTCCTGATGCTGGATTAATACACCACCACTTACCGTTGTAAGCTTGTGATTCACTTCTTTACCTCTTTGCATGTCAAGTGCGAGCAAACGAATGTTTTTCTTTCTCGTTAATATTTCTTTTGCCTCATCCGTGTACCCTGGTGCAAGGATAATTTCCAGAAAAATTTCACTTAGCTGCTCAGCTGTTGCTTGGTCCACTTCCCGGTTCAATGCTACAATGCCGCCAAAGATTGAAATCGGGTCTGCATCAAACGCAAGCTTAAACGCCTCCGATAAATTTGTTCCAACTCCAATTCCACATGGATTCATATGTTTAACCGCTACTGCTGCTGGTTCGTCATATTCCTGCAAAATTTCAAGTGCTGCATTTGCATCCTGGATATTATTATAGGAAAGCTCTTTTCCATGCAGCTGTTTTGCTGATGCAAGACTTACACCATCACGAAGCGGCGCAGCATAAAAAGCAGCCTTCTGATGCGGATTTTCCCCGTAGCGCAAATTCTGTACTTTTTCATATGTAACTGTGTAGGTTTCCGGGAACTCTTCTTTGGTTTCTCCTGCGAAATAGCTTGCAATCATGGCATCATAATTTGCTGTATGACGGAATACCTTGGCAGCCAACTGTTGACGAAGTGCAAAAGTAACCCCATCCTCTTCTACTGCCTGAATCACCTTTTCATAATCCGCTGGATCAACAACGACAACGACATCTTCAAAGTTTTTCGCCGCGGAACGAAGCATTGTTGGACCGCCAATATCGATATTTTCAATAATTTCTTCCTTTGAAACATCCTTTTTAAGCAAGGTTTGCTTGAATGGGTAAAGATTAACAACAACCATGTCGATTGGAGAGATTTCATTTTCCTCCATCTCTTTCATATGGCTGGGGTTGGAACGTTTTCCTAATAAACCGCCATGCACCTTGGGATGTAAGGTTTTTACACGGCCATCCATTATTTCCGGAAAGTCGGTTACCTCATCAATTGCCAGAGCTGCGACTCCTGCTTCCTGAATTGCTTTTAATGTTCCACCTGTAGAAATAATTTCATAGCCTTCTTCTACTAGTTTCTTTGCAAATTGTGTAATACCTGTTTTATCAGAGACACTAATTAATGCTCTTTTTGCCACGAAAATCCCCCGTTTCTTTTTGAACATCCTCTAAAAGTTGCTTAATGACCTTTGGATATAAACGATGCTCAACTTCTTGAATTCGTTTCTGTAATGTTTCTTTTGTATCGTCCTTTTGTATTGGCACTGCTTCTTGTGCAATAATTGGTCCTGTATCCATTCCTTCATCAATAAAATGAAGCGTAACGCCTGTCTTTTCTGCCCCGGCTTTTAAAGCTTGGCCAATCGCATCTTTCCCTGAGAAAGCTGGTAATAATGATGGATGAATATTTATTATTTTCCCTTCATAGGCATCGAGTAATGTTGCACCTGCTAAGCGCATATACCCTGCCAGAAAAATCCATTCCACTTGCTGCTTTCGCAGTACTTCAACAATTTCCGCTTCGTAATCCGCTTTCTGTTTATACTGTTTGGGATTAAAAATAAAAATGGAAACACCTAAGGCTTTTGCTTTATTGATTACGACAGCGTCCTTTTTATCACAAACTAACAGGACAATATCACATGGTAAATCTCCCGCATTCATAATCGCTTCAAAATTACTGCCGGTTCCGGAAGCAAAAACAGCTGCTTTAACTTTCATCGAAACTGCACTCCTTCAACAGCTGTTACTTTGCCAATTACAGAAGCTTTTTCCCCTGTTGCCTCAAGGATTTCAATGGTTTCCTTCGCATCTGCTTCAGCTACAACAAGCACCATGCCAATTCCCATATTAAATACACCATACAATTCTTCATCAGGGATCCTTGCCTGCGCTTGTAAAAATGTGAAAATCTCTGGAATTTCCCAAGACCCTTTCTCAATTTCAACTCCTAAGCCTGCTGGCAGCATTCTTGGAAGATTTTCATAAAAACCGCCGCCAGTGATGTGAGAAATACCTTTAACCTCTAATTTCTCCAGTACTTTAGCAACCTGCTTTGCATAGATTTTAGTTGGTGTTAATAATACTTCACCTAAAGGCTTGGATAATCCATCATATGTTTTTGAAAAATCAAGATCAGCGACAATTTTTCTGACAAGCGAATAGCCATTTGAGTGAATGCCACTTGATGCCAGACCGATTAACACGTGATTCTTCTTAATATTTTCTCCGCCAATCAGTTTTGCTTTCTCCGCAATTCCGACAACAAAACCTGCTAGATCATACTCATCATCTCCATACATCCCAGGCATTTCTGCCGTTTCACCGCCAATTAATGCTGCTCCAGCGTCCACACATCCGTTTGCTACACCAGCTACAATTTGCTCGATTTTTGCTGGTTCATTTTTGCAGCATGCAATATAATCAAGGAAAAATAAAGGCTGTGCTCCTTGAGCGACAATATCATTCGCACACATTGCTACAAGGTCGATTCCCACTGTATCATGCTTGTCCAGCTGGAAAGCCAGCTTTAACTTCGTCCCCACACCATCTGTTCCAGAGACCATGACAGGCTCCTTATAGTTAAATCCAGATAAATCAAACAATCCAGCAAAAGAGCCAATGCCACCAAGCACTTCAGGCCGTTTCGTCTTGGCGATATGCTTCTTCATTCTTTCAACTGCTTGATAGCCAGCCTCCACATCAACGCCTGCGTTTTTATATACATCTGACATGTTTAGACACATCCTCTTCCTCTGTTTATATTTTAATTTAAGGGATTCTTTGTATCATCATCGACTCTTACTGGATAATCCCCCGTCATACAGGCATTACAGATTCCCTGCTGCATAGACTTTTCTCTTACAATTGCGTTTTTCATGCCTTCTGCCGAAAGATAGGCGATGCTGTCTGCACCAATTAATTCACTAATTTCTTCCAAAGAATAATTAGCTGCAATTAATTCTTCTCTTGTTGACATATCGATTCCATAGTAACAAGGATTTTTAATGGCTGGAGAAGCAATACGGACATGAACTTCCGTGGCACCTGCTTCCTTAAGCAATCGGACAATTCGCTTCGAAGTTGTGCCACGAACAATCGAGTCATCTATCATCACAACTCTTTTCCCATCAACAATCCCTCTTACTGGAGAAAGCTTCATCTTTACTCCCTGTTCCCTTAGCTCCTGTGATGGCTGAATAAATGTCCTTCCTATATAACGATTTTTGATAATTCCCATTTCATAAGGCAGGCCTGACTCCTCGGCATAACCAATTGCAGCTGAAATGCTGGAGTCAGGTACTCCTGTAACGACATCCGCCTCAACTGGTGCCTCTTTAGCAAGCTCAATTCCCATCCGTTTGCGGGAGGCATGAACATTCACCCGGTTCAAATCACTATCAGGTCTGGAAAAATAAACATATTCCATTGCACATAGTCGACGCTGCTCCTTCATCGCAAATCGCGTAGATTTTAACCCGGCATCACTAATAGTAATTAGCTCCCCTGGAAGCACTTCACGTTCAAATGTTGCCCCAACAATATCAAATGCACTCGTCTCCGCTGCCACAACATAAGCATCTCCCAGTTTCCCGATAGAAAGTGGCCTAATGCCATGGGGATCCGCTGCTACAAACATTTTATCTTTTTCTAAAATTAAAAATGTATATGCTCCTGCAAGCTGATGTAAAGCTTCAATAATGGACGCTTCTGTATCTTGCTTGCAGCGCTTCATTAAATGAGCGAGTAATTCGGAGTCCGTAGTTGTTTGTAAAATACTTCCGTTATCTTCCAATACTTCCCGAAGCTTGTTTCCATTCATGATATTGCCGCTATGAGCAATGGCAATACTATTTTTTCTTGTATGAAATAATAACGGGTCTACGCTGTCTACCGCCCTATATTTATCACCTTGCTTCGAATAGCGGATATGAGCAATGGAAGCTTTCCCATTCAGTTCGTTAAAATCAGCATGCTTAAAAACATCATTTATCAGACCTAGCCCTTTATGAAGTTTGAGCTCTTTGCCATCACTTACAACGATGCCTGCACCTTCCTGTCCCCGATGCTGCTGAGCATGTAGCCCATAGTAAGAAAGCTCAGCAGCCTGCTTGTGTCCCCAAATTCCAAACATTATGCCATTCCTCTTTTATGCTTTAGATTTCAATAACTGTGGAATTGCTTCTTTCCATAGCTTATTGAGTTGTTCTGCTTTTTCTTCAATTACTGCTTCTTTATTTATATTCACTTTAAGGTTTCCGTCAGCTGTTACTATTCCAATTTCCTGTGCTTCTGTCACAACGGACTCAAATTTCTCTTTGTTTTCTGCCTTTACCGAAATGAGGAAACGTGATTGTGTCTCACTAAATAGTTCAGTGGTTGCATCACCTTCCAGGCTCACCTCTACGCCAAGACCCTTAGCATTAAATGCAGTTTCTGCCAAAGCTACAGCTAGGCCACCTTCAGCAATATCATGTGCAGATACGATGAGGCCATCATGGACTGCTTCCAGAATTTGTTTTTGCCGTTTTGCTTCAACCTCTAAATCAATATGCGGTGCTTTTCCTGCGTAGCTTCCTTCTAGAACATTTTGCAATTCACTTCCTGCAAATTCAGCCTTTGCTTCACCAACTAAATATACTAAATCCCCACTATTTTGAATCGTGCTCGGTGTTGCGTATGCTGTTTTTTGTAATAAGCCAACCATTCCAATAATTGGTGTTGGCATAATAGCTTTTCCTTTTGATTCGTTATATAATGAAACATTTCCGCTGATGACAGGAGTCGCAAGTTCAAGACATGCTTCACGGATTCCTGCAACACTTTCTTCCATTTGCCAAAATGTTTCCGGATTTGTTGGATTGCCATAATTTAACCCATCTGTCAGAGCGAGCGGCGTTGCGCCAGAGCATACGAGATTGCGGCTTGCTTCTGCAACAGCAATCTTTCCGCCTATTTTAGGGTCTAAATATAGATAGCGAGAGTTACAATCCGTTGTCATTGCAATTGCTTTATCCGTTCCAGCAATTTTTACAATCGCCGCATCAGAACCGGGCCCTGCTATAGTGTTCCCTTGTGCCTCGGAATCAAATTGGCTGTATGCCCACTCTTTGCTTGCAATCGTAGGCTGCTGTATTAATGTGCGCAGCATTTCTGCATGATTCTGAACTGCTGGAGCATAATCCGCTTGCTGCTGAAATTTTTCATAGTATGCCGCTTTTTTACTAGGCAACTCATATACTGGAGCTTCATCCGTTAAAGCGTCAACAGGAATTTCTGCTTGCAGCTCACCATGCATTGTAATCCGGAAAAGCTTCTCTTCAATAACCTGACCAATTGCTACCGCTTCGACATCATGCTTTTGGAAAATATCAAGGATTTCCTGCTCCCGCCCTTTTTTGACAACAAGGAGCATTCTCTCTTGAGACTCAGAGAGCATGATTTCATAAGCATCCATCTTTTCTTCACGCTGTGGTACAAAATCCAGGTTCATTTCCATTCCTGTTCCTGCTTTACTTGCCATTTCACTTGCTGATGACGTTAAACCTGCTGCTCCCATGTCCTGAATACCGATAAGCGCATCAGAATGAATAACTTCAAGACAAGCTTCTATCAGTCTTTTTCCGATATGCGGGTCACCAATTGCTACTGCAGATGTATGGTCTTTATCCCCCTCAACAACATCAGATGAGAAGGTTGCTCCATGAATCCCATCACGACCTGTTTTTCCACCGGCATAAATCACCGTATTTCCTGCTCCTGCCGCAATTCCCTTCTGCACGTCGTCATGATCCACAAGACCGACAACCATCGCATTAACGAGCGGATTCTCTTCGTAGCTTTCATCAAATTGAACTTCGCCACCTACAGTCGGGACTTCAACAACATTTCCGTAGCTAGCAATTCCACGAACAGCTTCTTTAAACAGCCATTTCGTTCGGTCTTTATCTAAATTTCCAAAACGGAGGGAGTTTAACGAAGCAATCGGTTTGGCTCCCATAGAAAATACATCACGGAGAATTCCACCGACTCCAGTAGCCGATCCCTCAAAAGGTTCAACAGCAGAGGGACTGTTATGACTTTCAATTTTAAAAACGACTGCCTGCTTATCCCCAATATCAACGACACCTGCTCCTTCACCTGGTCCTTGGAGCACATGCTCACCTTCCGCGGGGAATTTTCTTAAGAGAGGCTTCGATGTTTTATAGCTGCAATGCTCTGACCACATCACAGAAAAAATACCAGTTTCTGTGTAGTTAGGCTGACGCTTCATTTTGTCCTTTACTAATTGAAACTCTTCATCCGTTAAGCCCATTTCCTGATAGATTTTCTCTGTTTCAATTTGCTCTGGATTGATTTTATAATTGCTCATTTGCTTTTCCTCCATGTTTTTGGACTTTTTTACTTGTATCTTTTTCCTTCATAGCTTGCCACTTGGCACTGAACATCAGCTTGATCTTTACCAGTAAAAGTTATGTGACCCATTTTACGTTTTTCCTTCACAGCTGCTTTCCCGTATAAATGTGCATACCCGCGAGCATCTTCCTGCATGTATTCCAGAAGTGGTGCAACATCTTCTCCAAGCACATTCACCATGACTGCAGGCTGCAATAATTCAATTTCCTTAAGCGGCAGATTGCAGATTGCTAAAATATGCTGCTCAAATTGGGAAGCGTTACAAGCTTCAATGGAATAATGTCCAGAGTTATGAGGACGAGGTGCCATTTCATTGAGATAAATTTCTTCCCCGCGAACAAACATTTCAATTGCAAATGTTCCAACGATATTCATCTTTTCTCCAAGCAATTCCGCTGCATGATATGCTTTCTTTTGCACCGCTTCACCTACAGCAGCAGGGACGGTTGTTTTATACAAGATATGATTACGATGTTCATTTTCAGAGATTGGAAAAAGCGCTATTTCTCCTGATACAGTGCGGGAGAAAACAACTGAAATTTCTTTATCAAAGGATATCCAGTCTTCGATAATGCAATGCTTGTCTGCCGCAAAATGAATTGCTTCTTCTTTATCTGCCTCATTTTCTATTTTTAGTTGCCCTTTCCCGTCATAACCACCACGGCAAGTTTTAATCACAGCTGGCAATGAGATATCCTGTAAAGCTGCTTTTGCTTCCTCCCCGCTTTTTACGATTGTAAAATGTGGAACTGGGAGTCCCAACTCACTTATCATTGTTTTTTCTTTTTCACGATTTTGCGTAATTTCGAGTGCAAAAGCACCTTGAGGCAGCTTTCCTTGTTCTTCAATATATGCAGCCGCATCAAGGTCTACATTTTCAAATTCATATGTAACCACATCACTGATTTCCGTCAGTTTTTTTATCGCAGCCATATCATCATAGCTGGCAGTGAGCTGAGTATCTGCAATTTGTGCGGTTGGGCAGTCTGGTGTTGGATCAAGCACTGCAATTTTATAGCCCATATATCTTGCTGCAATCGCCATCATTCTTCCAAGCTGACCGCCGCCAATAATGCCAATTGTTTTTGGAGGTAAAATTATGTTATTTTTTCCCAAGTTCTTCCCTCATTTCTGTCACTTTTGCTTTCATTTCTTTACGATAGTTCTCTAGTTTCTCTTCCGTTTCTGTATCAAATGCAGCAATAATTTGCGCTGCTAAAAGTCCTGCATTTGTTGCGCCAGCATTACCTATAGCCACCGTCGCAGTTGGGACTCCACCTGGCATTTGCACAATGGACAGAAGGGAATCTATTCCATTTAGTGCCTTACTTTGAATAGGAACGCCAATCACCGGAAGTGTTGTTTGTGATGCAACCATCCCAGGAAGATGCGCTGCACCTCCCGCCCCAGCAATGATTACCTTTAGACCTCGTTTACGAGCCGTTTTTGCATAATCAAACATATCATCAGGTGTTCGATGTGCTGAAATTACTTCTTTTTCATAGGGCAGATTTAATTCCTCAAGCACCTTGCACGCATGCTCCATTGTTTGCCAATCTGAAATACTTCCCATAATTACACCAACTAAAGCCATGAAATCCCTCTTTCTTATCGTGATTGTTCTAAATAATGACCTTACTTTACAACTATTATCATTCCCTCAATAACAAGAAAAAGTCTATTCGTCTCCCTCATATGATGAGAGAAGATGAATAGACCAAGCGAAAAAAGACAACAGCAATTAATCATTATACAGTATAATGATTCACCTTCCCTCATAGTCCTGCTTTTTACGGTGCAGGGTAGAAACTTCTGAGCCATATTCTCACTTGAAATATATGAGGTCATTCGGTTTTGATTTAATTTAATGGGGCTTTTCATCCCCGCTTGTTTACAGCCGATTACACATTTTTTATTTGCTGGGTTAAGCATAACAAAATAAACTCGATAAATCAATAAAAATCGAACGATAATATAACTTTTAATACGAACGTTCGGCTTTTGGGTATATTTTATGACTTTCAAATCGAAAAGCTTATTTATTTGGACCATATACACGTTTTTCTATTGTAGATTCAACACCACGCAATCTTTTTTGCAACCGTTTTTTCCAGTTTTCTGCTAATAGCGCACAAGAGGCGAGCTCATCAGCCAGTCTTAAATCATCTTTATACAAATGCATGACTTCATTCGCTGCTTGGATCGACCACTGCGGGTATGGCCTCTCCAATAATTCAATTGGACTGTCTGCATGAATATTCCCCTCTTGGAGCACTCGGAAATACCAGCCAGTTCTGCCGCTATTCTGAATTTGCAGAGCAAGATCGATAATCTGAAAGCGTCTTGCCGGCTTCCAGCATGGCTGCCTTGGCTGAGATACTTGAACAATCGCATCTCCTACCTTATAAGAATCACCAATACATACTGTGAACTCATCCATCTCCAATACTGCAAAGTTTTCTCCCATTTTCCCCATTATCATATCATCACGATCAAACTTTTCCTGCCAATAGGTATAATGCTTAATCGGATAGGCAAATACAGCTTTCTCTGGTCCGCCATGGTTTTTCTTATCAGCGACCTCATCACCAGCAAACCCAGTTTCACTCAGCCAGACATCACCAGCTGCCTCATTTTTAAACATGCCGCTTTCCCACTGCCTATCCATCGGGTTTGCAACATCCTTTTTCCCCACTTGCTTTACTTTTCCAATAAATAATTTATGTAGATGCGGTTCTTCCATATCCATTGTTTCACCTGCTTTAAAATGATATATTAATTTTATTCTACTTGAAACACACACACAATGAAACCAATATCGCAGGGCGTTCAGTGGAACTGGTAAGAAAAACCACCATTGAATGAAATTTAATCTTTATCGGAGGGATGATGATGACAATTGAAAAGGCAATATTTGCAGGTGGGTGTTTCTGGTGTATGGTCAAACCCTTTGATACTTGGGACGGCGTACACGAAGTCAAATCTGGATATACCGGCGGACATATCGATAATCCAACCTATGAACAAGTAAAAACAGGGAAAACTGGTCACTATGAGGCAGTTGCAATAATTTTTGATACGGAAAAAATTCATTATGAGACCATTCTTGATTTATATTGGCAGCAAATTGATCCAACAGATTCTGATGGACAATTCCATGACCGCGGTGAGCAATATCGGACAGCTATTTTTTATACGACAAGCGAGCAGCAGGAAAAAGCGGAAGCTTCAAAGCAGAAGCTCGCTGCAAGCGGGAAATTTTCTAAGCCTATCGTAACAGAGATTCGCGCTGCAGAAGCGTTCTATCCTGCAGAGGACTATCATCAAGATTTTTATAAAAAGGAAAGAAAAACCTATCAGGAAGACCGTGCAAAATCCGGCCGGGATGCATTTATTGCGGAACATTGGAAGGAAAATGACGAAGCATTTTAAGATAAAATGCCTCGCCATTTTTCCTGTAAAATGAAACTTCATTCAGTTGGAATCTTACTGCCAGTTAATTCTTGATAAAAATTAATCCCTGCAAGCTGAAATGAAATGCTGGAATATTGTTTCAGAAATAGCATCTCCTTTAGCAGCCAACATTTCTGGATGCCATTGGATACCTAGGGCAAATTGATGTTCTTTACTTTCAATCACTTCCACAACCCCATCACTTGCCCTGCCACTTATAACAAATCCTTTTCCAGGCTTTCGATTCGCCTGATGATGAAAACTATTTACACGTATTTTCCGCTTGCCAATAAACTGATGAATCAACGACCCCTCTAGAAGCTCTACATGATGTGTCATCGAATAATTAGGCGCTTCTTGACTATGCTTGAGGAGAGGTTCATTGATTTGCGAATAAATATCCTGGTACATATCACCGGCAGCAGCAAGATTTAATATTTGCGCTCCCTTACAAACACCAAGCACAGGATTATTTTTCTCCAGCATTTTTTTCGTGATTGCCATTTCAAAAGCATCTCTTCCTGGATTAAAAGCACCTAATTTCAGATGAGGCTCTTCATTAAAATAAATCGGATCAATATCACCACCACCCGTTAAATACAGACCGTCTAATTGTTCGGTAAGTTGCTCCATATCATCGGGATGGGATAAAAATGATAAAACGACCGGAATCCCTCCAGCTTTTTCAATTGCTGATAGATTACTTTTAGAGACCCGATAAGACTTTTCATCCACCTCGATTGATGGCGTAACACCAATGATAGGCTTCATCGCTTCCCGTCCTTTCTTCATTTACGTACTGTTATACTTCAGTATTCCCACCTTCCCACAGCTTTCTTATACAAAAAGATAACACACACCACAAATAAATGAACAGTTTATGGTATATTTATAAGGGTTCATTCCATCACTGTGGGAAGGAGCAGATATTTTGCCAAATAATAAAGAATCTACAATTCCATTAAAAATGCTGCTTTTTAGTTATCATGCAGCAAATACAATACTCATCAGTTTTCTTCCATTATATTTACAGCATAAAGGATTAAATGGTACGGAAATTGGCTGGGTGCTTGCAACAGGTCCTTTAGCTTCTATTTTTGCACAGCCATTCTGGGGTTATTTAAGTGATAAATTTAAAACCGTAAAATGGATTCTTTTCATTTGTGTACTCGGACTTATTATTGGCTCTACCATATTCTTTCAGATGACAACACTCCTTTCCATATTAATTGTTGGCGCTATTTTCTACTTTTTTACGACTTCAATTGGCGGACTGGGTGACAGCTTAGCACAGCGCCGGGCAGATGAACTAAAAATTAACTTTGGTTCGATTCGAACATGGGGATCAATTGGATTTGCAACATCCTCACTTTTTATTGGTCTTTTATTAAATAAAATTGGTATCCAATATATTTACTGGCCCTATTTATTTTTCGGCATCATTGCGCTTATCGTTATTTTAATTCTTAAGGATGTGGAAGTCGACAGAACTCCTGTACAAATGAAGGATATTAAAAATATAATTACCAATAAGCCGCTCATTACTTTTCTGATGCTCATTCTCTTTCTGACCATTTCACATCGGGCAAATGACAGTTTTTTAGGTATTTATATTGTTGAACTGGGCGGCAGTGAAGGCTTAGTAGGCATAGCCTGGTTTGTCGGAGTTGTAACAGAAGCAATTGTTTTTGCAACAGCAATAAAATGGTTCAGGAAATATAAGACCATGGTTTTTATTATTTTCTCAGGAATAATTTACTGTATCCGCTGGGTCTTGTATGCTATGATTAATGATCCTTTACTCATTGTAGGATTGCAGTTTATGCATGGTATTTCATATGGAATATTTTATGTAGCAGCTTTTGAATATATCACTCGACTTATCCCTAAGTTATTGCAAGCGACTGGACATCTTGTATTCTATGCGATTTTCTTTGGACTTTCTGGGATTATCGGCTCTCTTTTAGGCGGGCAAGTGATTGACCACCTTGGCGGCAGCAAACTCTATCTCCTAATGGGGGCATTCAGCTTTATCGGTGTTATCTTATTAAGCCTTTATCATTTACTTCCCAAGCCCGTACCACAGCATTTTAAAAATGAAAGAAGCCAATGATTTAATCACTGGCTCCTTTCTCTTATAAAATTTTATCCAGAAATTCTTTTGTTCGTTTATTTTGCGGATTGGAGAAGATTTGGTCTGGATCCCCTTCTTCCATAATGACGCCATCGTCCATGAAAAATACTCTGTCTCCGACTTCCTTGGCAAAGCCCATTTCATGTGTAACAACAACCATTGTCATTCCATCAAGGGCATTTGTAGCAAACATGAAAAGAAACGGAAGCCCCTTTTCTCAAATCATCCCTTGTCGTACTCAAAGCCGAATCTCCCCGTGTTTCCTGTCACTTTGTATTCTTTATCCCTACCGCATAAAAGCATTAAAGAAAAAATGGCTTCTCACATCATAAGATCTGATGTAAGAAGCCATTTTAATCATTTATTTTTTTAGTTAAACTTTCGGAACAGAAAATACAAATTCGTCTTGGTGATATCAAAAGGCTACCTTTATATAAAACTAGATTGCTATCAATGTCTATTTTTAAAGACTAATTTAGCTTTTCATTACTTTTCGCTTCCTTCTTTTTCATTCGTAAAAACTTTCCCACATAGTAAGTACCAATTGCAAGAAAGACTACATATATTATTTTAGACCAGAAGAGAAGTTCGCTCTTAAATATATAAGTAGTTGCTAATAGCACTAATGTTGCATATAGTAAAGCTATTATCAGCTCCAACTTTTTATATTCTTTCATACTTTTAATTTTCAACACCTCAACCCCCTTCCAATAAGATACAAAAGTTAAATAAGATTATTCTCGGTTATCACTAGAATTTATAGGTACCTTTATTCCTGGTTCAGTCGAATGTGGTCCGCCAACGTCAAGTTCTTCATTAGATAAAGTTACAAAACAAAATAGTAAAGAAAATATAAAGTATTTAAACCTCTTATTTCTCATGAGTATTCTCCCCTTTTTTTTGAGATAATATTTTTAATTTGTACACTTCCCCCGCCTTTTTATACTTTTTATGCTTAAATAAATTATCTGCGTATTCTTCTGAATACATTCCTATGTAATTCCACATTTCATGTTCAAAGAAATACTTTAAGGCGACATCGAAATCTTTAATATACATTTCAAGTTTTCCAAAGTGTAGGTTAACTCTTCCTCTAATAATAAGTAATTTATGGTAATTTTTTGAAGAGATTTTGTTCGATTCTTGTTCAAGTTTATCTAAAATACAAGCTACCTTTTGATAATTTTTATTTTTTAACAATATCTCAAACAACTCTACAGCTGTTATAACTTTATCATCGCTATCTACTTTTAATGCTAGACTTTTCTCTAATAAAATAGTTGCCTTTTTCACCTCTTTTCTTCTTTTCTCTATAATAGCAAGGTTATGTAGAATGCGTGATTTTACCTTTGGATAATTATGTTTTGTTGCTAATTTTATTCCTAATTTTAAATACTTCTCTGCAACTGCTAACTCTTCAAGTTTTAAATAGATAGAACCTAGAAGGTTATAAGAATCAGATAACTCTTCAAATTTATCTTCCAGTATATATATTTCCGACGCCTTCTTTACGTATTCCAAACTTTGACTAAAATTAGTTAATTTAAAATATACAAGACCTATATTATAAGAAACTCTTGCTTGAAAAGTAGAGAATGCTATATCGTCTAAAACTAATTTATAATACCTAAGACTTTCTGAATTCCTTTCTTCCATAAGAGACAAGCCACCCAAGTAATAATATTCATATATACGAATTTCTTTTGGAACGGTACATTTATAAACCATTGGTAAATATTCATCATGATAAACTAATCCAGCTTCTTCGATAAACCCCTCCCTCAATAACTTTCGATTTTCTTAAAATATCATTGTTTTTCTTTTTCTTTGGGCTATCCGGGATTATCGGTTCTCTTTTAGGCGGGCAAGTGATTGACCACCTTGGCGGCAGCAAACTCTATCTCCTAATGGGGGCATTCAGCTTTATCGGTGTTATCTTATTAAGCCTTTATCATTTACTTCCCAAGCCCGTACCACAGCATTTTAAAAATGAAAGAAGCCAATGATTTAATCACTGGCTCCTTTCTCTTATAAAATTTTATCCAGAAATTCTTTTGTTCGTTTATTTTGCGGATTGGAGAAGATTTGGTCTGGATCCCCTTCTTCCATAATGACGCCATCGTCCATGAAAAATACTCTGTCTCCGACTTCCTTGGCAAAGCCCATTTCATGTGTAACAACAACCATTGTCATCCCATCAAGGGCTAATCGTTTCATCACTTCAAGCACTTCTCCAACCAGTTCCGGATCCAGCGCAGAAGTTGGTTCATCAAATAGCATGAGCTTCGGCTCCATTGCAAGCGCCCTGGCAATCGCCACACGCTGCTGCTGACCACCTGATAATTGAGAGGGGTATTGGTCTGCCTTTTCAGCCAGACCTACTTTTTCCAGCAATGCTAGTCCACGGTCTCTAGCCTCTTCCTTTGAAAGCCCTCGTACCTTCTGCGGTGCCAGCATAATATTTTCAATAACTGATTTATGAGGAAATAAATTAAATTGCTGAAAAACCATTCCTACTTCGGTTCTAACCTCATTAATATCTGTGCTTGGGTCATTGAGGTTATTACCATCGAAGTGTACCTCACCATCTGTAATTGTTTCAAGTAAATTTAAGCATCTTAAAAAAGTACTTTTCCCAGATCCACTGGGTCCAATAACGCAAACAACCTCTTTTTCAGCAATTTCACAACTGATTCCCTTTAAAACTTCATGCTTGCCAAATGACTTATGCAAATTCTTTACCGTTATCATTGCGTATCCATCCTTCTTTCAAGAAATCGTAAAATATAAGAAAGCGTTAACGTAATAGCTAAGTAAAATACTGCTACGGTTGTATAAATTTCCACAGCATTAAAATGATTTGAAGCAATCAATCTCCCTTGAAACATAAGCTCTGGCACAAGAATAACGGATAAAAGCGAAGTATCTTTTATACTAATAATGAATTGATTCCCTAATGGCGGTATCATACGTTTAAACGCTTGCGGCCAGATGACATGCAGCATGGTCTGGTGGTGACTTAAACCAAGAGAGCGGCCTGCCTCTTTTTGTCCTTTATCAATCGATTCAACTGCACCGCGTACTACTTCAGCTATATAAGCTCCTGAGTTAATAGAAATAACGGCAATTCCTGCTGTAACCGAGGGTATATTGTATCCTGTAATAAGGGGCAAAGCAAAGAATATCCAAATCGCCTGCACAAGGACAGGCGTTCCCCGAATAACCTCAATATATAAAGAGGCAATAGCGTAGAATAGCTTGTTCTTTGATATGCGCCCAAGACCAAAAATTGCCCCTAAGATAAATCCTATAATTAAACCTGCTACAGAAATTAATAATGTGTAATAAAGCCCGGTTCCTAAATCAGGTAAGAATTCAATGACACTCCCCCAATCAAACCGTCCCATTCTCTCTAACATTTCTTCACCTCTTCAATTTTAAATAAGGTTGATTTTATTTTGGGATATGATTAACCTATACCCACCTGATTTATATATCATGATAATTACTCGTCTTCACTGTCTCCAAACCATTTATTGTAAATTTCATCATATGTTCCATTCTCTTTAAGTGTTGCTAGTGCATCATTCATTGCCGCCACTAAGTCTTCATTACCCTGCGTTACACCAATCCCATAATCCTCGGCTTGATACAAATCTCCAACAATCTTCATATTTCCTTCACCAGTAGTTGAAATGTAGTATTCAATATTCGGCAAATCATACATGACGGCATCCGCACTGCCGTTTTCTACGGCTAGATAAACCTGATCCATTTGCTCATATTCATTGATGTCAGCTCCAGGAACATGCTCTCTCAAGTAAGCTCCAGATGTGGTTCCAAGGCGAGTCGCTACTGTTTTTCCATCTAAATCTTCCAGTCCGTTAATATCCTCATTGTCGTTAAGCACTCCAATGGCAATACCGGATTCATAATACGGGTCGGTAAAATCAATTACCTTTTTCCTATCTTCTGTAATACTCATACCTGCAACGGCGATTTCAAACTGTCCTGTCTGTAAACCTGCAATGATCCCGTCGAAGTTCGTTTGCTCAATTTTTCCATCCTCAATTTCAAAGCCTACTTCTTCGGCAATTGCATGAATTAATTCAATATCAAAGCCCGTTAATTCCCCATCCTCAACAAATTCGAAAGGCACAAATGAGTTATCACTGACAACGGTATACGAATCCTTTATGTCATATTCTCCTGAATCAGCATCCCCCTCACTACTGCTGCCACACCCCGAAAGCAGAGCGATGATTGTTAATAGCATCGTAAATAAACCCAACTTAAAGGTTTTTTTATTCATTATCTAATTCCTCCCATTTTTATAATATTTATTTATTTGCAGCAAACATGATAAGAAACGAAGTCCCCCTTTCTCTATTCGTTGTAGCACTCATGGCTATGTCTTCTTCTGTTTCATTTATGTATTGCTACATTCCTAACTTAATTTGTATTTCCCTAATTCCCCATAAATGAAACCAGATTTTTCAATTTTCTCTCCATATTCGTTATATAATAAAAAAACGGTTCCTAAATCATAAATTATGATTTAGGAACCATTATAAACTATTAACTTAAGAAAATAAAATAAAGAATAAAGATTACGAAAAGACCGTACATGATAGGATGTATTTCCTTAGCCTTCCCTTTGACAATCATCGTAATGGGATAGAATATAAATCCAATAGCAATTCCTGTTGCAATGCTGTATGTTAATGACATCATAAGTATGATGAAAAACGATGGTACTGCAATCTCAAAGCGGTCCCATTCAATATTTTTCAGCTGTGCTGCCATTAGAACTCCAACAATAATCAATGCCGGAGCAGTAACTGCACTTGTGATAATTGCCAACAATGGAGAGAAAAATAATGCCAATAGGAAGAACCCAGCTGTTACAACAGATGTAAATCCGGAACGTCCTCCTGCCCCAACCCCTGCAGTTGATTCTACATAAGAGGTAGTTGTCGATGTACCTACAATAGCACCAGCTACTGTTGCAGTAGAGTCTGCAAGCAGTGCTCTGCCGGCTCGCGGCAATTTATTATCCTTTACCAAGCCAGCCTGCGTTGCAACTGCAACTAGTGTGCCAGCTGTATCAAAGAAATCCACGAATAGAAAAGTTAAGATAACAACGAGCATTTCTATTGTAAAAATATCACCAAAGTGGAGAAATGCTTGACCAAATGTCGGTGCTAAGCTCGGAACGGAACCTACGATATCGCTCAGTCCTTGTGGCACTGGAATTAAGCCAAAAATCATACCAGCAATTGCCGTAATAATCATTCCATAGAAAATACCTGCTTTTACACCAATAGTCAGTAATATAATTGCAACAACTATACCAAAAACAGCTAGGAGCACGTTTGGATCTGTCAAGTCGCCCAAGCCGACTAAAGTCGCCTCATTGCCTGCAACAAGACCAGCATTCGATAAACCAATAAATGCAATATAAAGACCGATTCCCGCTCCAACTGCAAGCTTCAAGTTTGCCGGAATGGCATTAATAATAATTTCTCTTAAACCAGATAAAGATAAAAAGATAAAAATAATTCCAGATACTAGAACACCTGCCAAAGCCGTTTCCCATGGAATACCATATTGCAGCACCACAGTGTACGCGAAGAATGCGTTAAGTCCCATTCCCGGCGCAAGTGCAACTGGATACTTGGCCAGGACACCCATTGTTAACGTACCTATTGCTGCTGCAACTGCCGTAGCTGTAAAGACTGCTCCTTCTGGCATCCCGGCAGCTGAAAGCGTAGCTGGGTTAACAAAAAGAATATATGCCATTGCCAGAAAAGTCGTTAAGCCTGCAACAAACTCTGTCTTAAAGTTTGTCCCCAGCTCTTCAAACTGAAAATACTTCTTCATTCTTTTTTCCTCCTAAAAATGAAAAATGCCATGCGAAGGGAATTGGCTCCGTCTTCTATTATTTTCGTTATTTTTATTGAAAATAAAAAAACGCTCCTTTTCCATAGAGCGTCTACCAAAACACAAGAGAATAATAACAAAGAAACTAAATCGAATAGTTTCAGCGGCTTATTCCTGCGTAGTCAAACCGTTTACGGTGGTTTGGTAGAGACTTTGGGCCATATCCCCGAAATTATACGCATTTACATTAAATTATATTATAATTTTAATCTCCTCGACAGCATTTGTCAATAAAATACGGATAATTATGCGGATATCAAATTTAATATTCGGTTTTAACGATACCACATATTAAGTGCGCGCGGATTTGGCAAGAAAGTGCGCATGAGACAGGTTCTGCGTGCGAATAACTAGCAGCTAGGCGTGAATGGCTTTTTTGCCGTATATTCGGGCGATAATGCGGTGCATTAGTGACCGGATACAATGAATTTTGCCGCGCATGAATCGGGGGTTGCCGCGCATACATGGCGGGCATGCGCGGGGAACTCGGGTTCTTGCGCGGGGAAGAACGATTGATGCGCGGAGAACGGGCGTTCATGCGCGGGGTTGCAACTTTCATGCGCGGGCACGGGATGGTGAGGTGCGTGATTCTCGAATCGACGCATGGGGCTACCGTAATCGAGGAGGGCTGGCGGAGAGGGCCGAGCGCATTCGACAAAAAGCCGCGCATCAAAGTGCGTTGACCGCGCATGAAACTGCTTTGCCCGCGCATGAATCGGGGGTTGCCGCGCATACATGGCGGGCATGCGCGGGGAACTCGGGTTCTTGCGCGGGGAAGAACGATTGATGCGCGGAGAACGGGCGTTCATGCGCGGGGTTGCAACTTTCATGCGCGGGCACGGGATGGTGAGGTGCGTGATTCTCGAATCGACGCATGGGGCTACCGTATTTGATGAGTTTGGACGTTAAGAAGGCCCATTAGTGACCAGATACAATGAATTTTAATGAGTTTGGACATTATAGAAGACCAAGAACCAGAATGCACTAATTTGTGGACTTTATCCAAGAAATCAAAAACATCGAGAGAAATATTCTCTCGATGCAAAGTTAAAAAATACTGCCTCTGTGCATACAATTAATTTATTAATGAATATTTCCCTGATAAGGGAATTGATTAAGATATCCTTGATGTTGTTGGAAGGATTGCTGGATTTTTTGTGTTTCTTCCGCTTCCAATTTGTACCATCCTTTTTGGAACATTAAGTTAAATATCTGATGTTGCATATTTTGCGTTTCAGTGTAAATAGCTAATAAATCATCAAAATAATGTTGGTGACTTGCTTCATTCAATGCAACTGCATAAGCATTTGTCAAATATTTTTCCTGACTCAATATGTCATTGACGGAATCGCGTTCATTCATTTCTGGCGTTTGTGGAAATGGTGCTTTTGGATTTTGAATTGCCTGCATATCTTGATTAGCCATCGTTACATTCCTCCTGCCGTGTTATTTTGCTGTTTTTCTTCCAGGTGACTTAGAATTTTCATATAATGTTTTTGATGCATCTGACCACAGGCATCCAATTGGTTTTTGATTTGTTGATCTTGACAATGAGTTGCCGCATGATGCGTCTTCTTTGCAGCCAATAAATTCCAAGCAAGCATGTCATTCATGTAAGCAAAGTCTTTTGTTGTAATGACATGTGGTGGCTGAGGCATAATTGGCTGTTGATTTTGTTGATTCATTTGTTGGTTTTGCATAGTTAGACCTCCTATATTTCATTTCTAATAGTTTACCTAGCAATCAACAAATTATGTATGTATCATCTTAAGTTATTTAATACCAATACAACACACAAATAAAAGGTACTGAGATTCTAAAGATTACTCTAGAATTCCAGTACCTTTTCAATTATTTCGGGCTAAGATCCTCGATAGAATTGATATCCATATATTCTGGAACAACAAGACCAATTTTAGCTCCAGATAGGTTAGCTCCTAAATCAACTATATCATCTTTATAGCTCTCATAAAATTCACTATGTGTCAGTGGTAACCATGCTGCTACAGTGGCATCTGCATCTCCTGTAGCTAGCGATTCAAATACAATCGCTACATCAACGTCGGTAACCGTTACTTTGAATCCTTTTTCTTCCATTGCCGCTTTTAACACACCTGAGGATGCACGTTCTGAATCCCAAGGAGTGGAGACAATGTCTACTTCGACACCATCGCTATCTTCTACACCTTCTGTCCACTTTTCCACCTTATCTTGGTTATCTTCTACCCACTGGGCAGCAATATCCTCGATTTCCTCGCCCGTTTCTTGTGCCTCAAACATGATACTTTCCATATCTTCAACGTCCCATTCAAACTGTTCAATCATCTTATAAGCTTCTGGCTTGTCTTCTTTTAGGCCAGTTCTTGCCAGGGAAACAATGTCTTCTTCTTCACCATAAACCCCTTTAGGATCTTCTAGGTATTTCATATCCGGATACTCCGCAAACATCCAATGTGGATTCCAGCCTGTAATAACGATTGGCTCTTCACTTGCAATAGCTGTCCCTAGTTCAGTCATCATTGCTCCAGTAGAGGATAACTCTACTTCCCAGCCGTCCAGATTTTCATATTCTTCGATTGCTTTTTCCGTTGTAACAGAAATTCCCGCTCCGGGTTCAATCCCTGTAATAGTGTAATCTACTGCTTCACTATAATCAGCAGTTCCCTCATTCTCATTGTCTCCAGTATCGCCATTGTTCTCTGTACTGTCATTTGCATCTCCACATGCTGCCAATAAGAATACAGCAAACATTCCAAAAATAACTCCAATATAGCTTAAACGCTTCAAAAAAACCCCTCCAAAATAAATTTTCTCTTTTCTCCAAAAAATAAATACAATTAAACATCTTACATTTATTTATCAATATCTTCAAACGCCATATCAAGGTAAATAACTCTATAACATGGATTTTAAGCTATTCTGCAATGTAGTATGTGTTAAAACCTTAAAAAAATTCGTTTTTACTCAAAAAAAGGCGCTTTTACACGTTTATACCTGCAAAAGCACCCTTTTCGAACATCATCTATCAATATATTTTTTATTTTACTGTGACACTTGCAGATTTTTGAATCGTTAACCATGGACGCTTTTCTTCCCAGCGGACCTTTACTGGCATTTTATAGACCCTTGTTAATAATTCATTAGATAAAACCTCTTGTTTTGCTCCAGCAGCAACAATTTCTCCCTCACGAATTAATAATACATGAGAAATTGCTTCAACAATTTCTTCTATATGATGTGTCACATAAATAAGATGACAATCCAATTGTTCAATCTCATTCATTAGATGGAGCACCTCTTCACGCGCTAATACATCTAATCCTGTACAAGGCTCATCCAATATGAGGATTTCAGGGTCACTCATTAATGCTCTTGCTATCAGTACCCTTCTTTTCTCCCCTTGCGACAAGTTTTGGTACATCTTTCCACTAAGATAGGACAGACGCAGCGCAGATAGTAAGTCAGCTGCTTTTTTCCAATCTTCAGCTGAAGCTTCCTGGGTCACTCTAAAAGAAGCGAATTTTCCACTGACAATTACCGCTTCAACCATTTCCCGATTCAGTACATGTGAAAATTGTTCCAGTGAGCTGCTTACATAACCAATTTTCTTTCTTAATTCGGGTAAATTTGTTTTGCCAAACTCATTCCCCAACACACTTACTTTCCCCGCAGACGGATAATGGTAACCCGTCACAATATTAAGTAGAGAGGTTTTCCCTGAACCATTTAATCCCAGAATACACCAATGTTCATTTTCCCTGATTGTCCAATTAATTTGCTTCAGAATTTCCTGATTGTTTCTTTTCCACGAGACATTCTCAAAGGATATTACGTTATCCATGGCATATCACTCCAATTTTTCTGTATTTCTATCATTCTAAAAAAACTGTATCTATAATATCCTTGATTTTAAGACACTTCAGAAAATATAACAACATTAAAATGAGAAGTGACAGCTTTTTAAACCTCGATTATTTCATTACCTTATCAAGTATTTCAAGATTATATTCCATTAATGAAATATAATCTTCCCCATTTTCAATATCTTCTACCGTCCGCACTTCCAGATTATGAATAGTTGCTGCTTTGGTTCCAGTTTCCTTCTGCACCACTTTCGAAAGACGATTATCACTGTTTTGTTCGTAGAGAACATAGCCCAAATTATATTCTTCTGCAGCTGCCATGACTTCAACTAATTCTTTTTGTGATGGTTGATCTCCTGAGGATAAACCATTAATCGTAATTTGCTTCACACCGTAGCGCGCTTCCCAATAGCCGAAAGCAGAATGAGGAACAATTATATATTTATTTTCCTTTTTACTTAGCAGGTCTATAAAGCTTTGGTCTAATTCTGTTAACTTATCTTTTAGTACTGCAAAATTTTCATTATAAAATTCCATATCATCCGGGTTTAATGCAATAAGCTCCTCTTTAATTTTTTCAGCGATTTGAATCATACGTAATGGATCGACCCAAATATGAGAGTCATGATCTGTATGATCATCAATTGTAATTGTCTGCGGCTCTGACTCAGCAACAACTTTATGATTGTCATTGTATAATACTGCTTTAATTTGTAGTCCCGAAAGATTTGCCTCCCTCTCATAGGTATCACCATGCAGATCTTCGACAATTTCCCATTCTTCAGCATCTGGAGCTAAGGTAAACCAATGCCAATGATCATTATCTGTAGCTTCTTCAGGCGCAGCCGTTAATGTGATTGTATCACCTGTATGATAATGTCCTGCCAAACCCGCAATTTCCACACCATATACTTCTTCTTCATGATTATGTTCCTCAGCTTCATGCTCGTGAGCTTCATTATCTTTATGACTGTGTCCATTATGCTCATCATGACTATCATGATCGCCATCTTCATCATGGCTATACTCCTCGTTTTCATGATTCCCATGACCGTGTTCATCAATGACAATGGTTACTGGGAGTGATTCCGCAGTAACTTCATGGTTATCATCATAAAGTACAGCCTTTACTTGCTGTCCAGAGATACTAACTTCATCTTTATAAGTATTCTCATATAATCCTTCTACCATTTCCCAATCCTCAGCATCAGGATCCAGCGTAAACCAGTGCCAATGATCATGCTCCGTATTTTCACTGGGTTTTGCTGTTAATGTAAATGTATCCCCCGAATAGTAATGATCAGATAAGCCATCAATTAAAATAGCTGCGTTTTTCTTATCTTGATGTTCTGTATTTCCATGCGAAGCTTTTTGGAAAAGCTCTTGATGCTCTCCGATTTCAATTAACTTTATATCTTGAGAATCTAATGTAGCGGATACGCTTTCTGCAAAACCTTCCATTCCTGCACCAATATATATAAATGCATCACTCTTTGCAAATTCTGTCATTTCTTTTGATGTTGGTTCATAAATATGTGCATCTGCTCCAGGCGGATAAACGGAATGCGCAGTAATTGTATCTCCACCAATTTCTTCAACAATATACTGCAGCGGATAGACTGTTGTGTAAATGGACAGACTGGAATCTCCATCTTCAGAACCTGTGTGATCTTTTGACGAAGAACACCCGGTAAGTAAAAACCCTGCAGCTAGTATAGCTAGTATAATTTTCATTAATTTCATTTCCTTCTCCCTCACTTTATCTTGTAAATTTTAAATGCATCCAATAAAACGTAATGATTACGATTTAGTAAGTAAAAAAAATAACCCATTTTTATGCTGATATATCGTATTATGTAAACGATTGATTTCCTTTGCACCTCCTTATAACAGCATCTGTCCCACCATTTTTCTTTCACAAATTCTTTAGCAGCTTCTTTATTTCCCCTCCTTTTCTATTTTAATATTTTTCATCATATCGTAATCATTACGATATGTAAACAGTAATGATTACGATTTATAAAAAGTAATTTACTAACTTTAAATGAAGCATGTTAAGCAGACAAGAAATAAAGTTACGAAAAACACCACCCTACAGTAAATATAATCACTGTGTAAGTGGTGTATTTATAAAAGATTTTAGATAAAGTGAAACTTCATTCGGTGAGATATTTTTCATCCTCACTAAATGTCAGTTGAACCAATCGGGGATTTACTGGCAGTTGTCCCCCAATATCATTCTCGTTTTCCCCGCGAATTCTTGAAGTGGGGGTATTACTGCCAGAGTTAATTCGGGATAAACGCTTCGGCCAATAGTTCCATTGCTTTTTTACGGGCTTCTAGTCCTGGCATCAGTGGAATTATCATTAATTCATCTGCTTTAAATTGTGTAATCATTTCATTTAATTGGGATGTGACATTTTCTATGTCACCAACGACCATCCGGGCACGATTTGCTTGAATAACCGTCTTTTCCTCTTCCGTATATGGATAATTACGAGCAGTCTCAACAGATGGGAACTGACGAAACTGACTAAAATTATCATTGCCGAGCATCCATAAATCCAATGCTTTTGCATATTCCTCTGCTTGTTCATTTGTTTCAGCTGTTACAACAAAAGGTGCAATTGAAACTCTTGGCTCTGGCATAAAAACAGAACCCGTAAATGCATCACGATATGTATTCGCTGCCTGGATCTCCATTCTCACTTTATCAATACTGGTATTAGGAAATAAACCAAACGTACAGCCAATTCCTAATTTAGCAGCCATTCGAGCGCTTTTAACACTTGCTGATAATAACCACATCCCAGGAACAGTTGGAATAACTGGATTCGCAGTAATACCATGGAAACGATGGTTTTCATCTACTTCGTCACCTAAATAGTTAGTTAAATCGACAATACTTTGCTCATAATTCAGCTTACCTTTTTTCTTTTCATTCAATGTGCGATTCACAAGCGGAGTTCCAATTGTGTTTCCTATTCCTAAGTCTATTCGATTTGGATGAAAAGCCTCCAGAATACGAAAATTCTCAGCCACCTTATATGGACTATAATGCGGAAGCATCACGCCTCCCGAACCGATGCGAATTCGCTTCGTCATATTTGCTAAATGCATGATAATCAATTCCGGAGAGCTGCTGGCAAAAGCAGGAACATTATGGTGCTCTGCCATCCAAAAACGTTCATATCCCAGTGATTCCGCTAGCTTCACAAGTGTAACTGAATTTTCTAAAGCAGATTGAGCACTTGTTCCTTCATCAATTTGTGCGTAATCTAAAATTCCTAATTTAACCAATTCTATCCTTCTTTCTGCCACTCATCCTATGCTTTAACAGCAGGAATACTTAACAAATAATTAACGAATGCTTCCCTCGTCAAATCTCCAAAATAGTTCGTTAGGTCCAATTGTTTCAAGGCCACTAGTAATTCGTCTTTTCTCAGCCGTCTCCCTGAAAGCACTGCTTCAATCTCTTTAACATCCGCTGTCCCAAAAAAATCTCCCGTAATTTGGATAGCAGAAATTTTAGCATGCTCAATACTCAAACCGACACTGATTGTGCCAACTGGAAAGCGTTCGGTTACATGATATTCGAATTCCTTAAAACGTCCATAGTTCCAGTCCCAATTATGATATTTCTCCACAGCAATTTTATCAATTTCTGCCCAATCTTCCGCTGTCAGTTCATAGCGCTTTGCCTGGCTCAAGTCGTCAACCTCAAGCAGCTGACAAATCATGTAATCGGTAAAATCCCAAACTGTCATATCCCGATATTCTGGTGCTAAATAAGGACGAATTGCCCCAACACGGCTGCGGACAGATTGAATACCATGTGATTCAACTTTCTTTAAATTAGGGTTTAAAACAGATACCATTGCTTCATAATTAGGATCGAGCAGCAGGGAATACCCGCAATAAACACGTCCATTCTGTACTGTCATTGCCGCTCCCGAAACTTTCTTGTCTTCCAAAACTAAATCATTCCGGCCTTTTTGCTTTACATTATTCACACCAAGCTTTTGAAGCGCCTTTATGGCTGGCTCATATAAACGTCCATAATTCCCAAAAATATCATGGTCTCCGTCAAATAAAAAACAAAAGCTCATATTGCGGTCATCCAGATAAATTGCTCCTCCGCCTGATTCACGACGGACAATTTTAATATCATGCGCATCCATATATGGTTGATTCACTTCTTCATATGCATTCTGATATTTCCCAATTTGTACAACTGGATGCATCATATATGGAAATAAAACATCATCATCCAAGAAAATATAATCTTTCACATATTCCTGCAGAGCCATAGATATTCCCGGATCATAAATCCATTTGCCATTACGCTTCGGTTCAATTAAATACATACATTGCTGCCCCCGTTATTCATTTGTGTGATTGCATGCAATACTTCCTCAATATCTTCCTTAATCCGTACCATCTGTGGCCGAACCTTATGCGGAATGAAATAATCTTTTTGATTCATCGTCACAAACAAGCTCTTCGGATTTTCCAGTGTCATTTTCTGGAAAGGATGCTTAATATACTGTGGTGTTGTATTGCCAACCCCGATCTCCAAAAAGAGTACTTTCTTATTTTCATTTTCTTTTAAAAATTGTTCATAGCGCGCTTTTTGTTCATGAAAATGATGATCTTCCACCATCCCTTTTTCTTCGGTACGTTTATTCACTTCCATGACAGCACTGCACTTTGGACAATGCGGGACGAATGCAGCAGGAATCTTCCTATTGCTTTGTTCAGCAGCCATTTGGCGAATTAATGCTTCATTCTGATATGTCTCTTGATGACAATGCTTCGAACAGTTCCACAATCCGTATTCTCCTTGAATACGAAAAACTTTATCCATATCATATTCAGCTGCATAGAACGCATTATCTGCATTTGTTGTGATAATATGGCAGTTTTTATCATCCATTATCTGACGCAAATCAACATAGGCCTGTCCAACAGGCTGATCAAAGAAGTTCAATAAAGTAAAACGGCTTTGAAAAGCCCAATACTCTCTCGGATCTTCAAATTCAAACAGACTCGCTTGCAGCATATCAAAAAAGCGATACTTTGCTATAAAATCCGGAAATGCATCTGTAAAACGTTTTCCTGTGTAAGTAAATCCTGTCGCTGCAGACATTCCTGCACCTATTCCAATTACAATTGCTTCTGCTTCTTCGATAAGCTGATGCAGCAAGTTCGTTTGCATCATGGAGTCTTTCTTTTCTAATACCTGCCAATGTTTATTTATTTGCTGCATACCTACTCTCCTATTCTTCCACCCCTAATAATTCCTGATAAATCTGTAAATCCTCATTTTTAAATACATTGAAAATCACATTTAAATACGAATCTGTACGGCTTAAATATTCTTTTACCGTTTGAATTGCAATTTCTGCCGCTTGCTCATTGGGGAAATTAAATTCACCTGTAGAAATGCAGCAAAAGGCTACCGTTCCTTGTTGATGCTCGTCTGCCAATGCGAGGCAAGAACGATAAGACGAAGCTAATAAATGCTCCTTTAAAGGAGAGACCCCGCGTTTATCAATAAAAGGACCAACTGTATGGATAATATATTTTGACGGTAAGTTATAAGCCTTTGTTATCTTCGCTTTACCTATTGGTTCTTTCCGTCCTTGTTCTTTTATCAATGCATCACAATCCAATCGTAATTGCACACCGGATCTCGTATGGATTATGTTGTCTATACAGTTATGGTTCGCCTCTGTACAGCCTAAAAAGTTACTATTTGCCGCATTGACAATTACATCTGCTGCAAGACTCGTAATATCACTCTGCCATAAATAGAGCTGTTTCTGAACAGCTTGCAGATCATCCAATGAAGTCAATTTCCTTTCATTATTCCATTCTGTTAAAAAAGCATCCTGAATTTTTATAAATTCATCCGTTACTGGTTCCGGCTTTCTGACATTGCACAGCCCTTGAAATAAAAAGAGTTTTTCTTCTATCGTATCTGTCCTATAATCCTTGAAAGCTTCCTTCGTATTTTGACCCTCATCCAATAAATAATCTATTAAATAATCAAGTCTCGCTTCTTTATTCATCATCCTGCTCCTATCCACTTTTAAAAGTTGTTATCGCAGTGTAACTGGCTGATTCGTTCAAGCGAACATTCAGTAAGGATGGGAAAAAAACTGCTGAACACAGTTTCACTGATATGAACGAAAATATCAAGTCCTACCACAAAATTCCGCTAGAG
>DAMDKS010000022.1:0-61727 GCA_032085455.1 Oceanobacillus sp. | reverse complement strand
GAAGCGCGAAAAACGCACGAGAGATGCGCTCTCACGTTCAAAAATCAATGAAAAGTGCGAAAAACGCACGAGAGATGCGTTCTCACGTTCAAAAATAATGAAAAACGCGAAAAACGCACGGGAGATGCGCTCTCACGTTCAGAAATCAATGAAAAGCTCGAAAAAAGTACGAGAGTTCCGCTCTCACGTTCACAAGTAATCACAAGGGATGCGCAGTTTCGATAGAAAAACGTGCAACATCGCGGGTTGTGAGTTACCACAAAAAAAGGCGTGGTGCCTACACTTTTTCCGTGCGGAACCAACGCCTGGCTTTTTATTTGGGTTTCCTAAAGCGTTCCATTAAACGAGCTGAAGGTGGTATTTTTCTATAAATTCGCCCAGAATTGTTTTTAAGTCTGGTCCTTCAACTTCATTCAGGTCGTAATTGACGCGTGTTGTCGGTTTATTAATAGAGATAACCCGTGTGAGATCAATTGGTGTACCAATAATGACAGCATCACAATCTGCATGATTAATTGTTTCCTCTAAATCTTTCAATTGTTGTTCTCCGTAACCCATTGCGGGAAGAACATTTTCGATATGCGGGTATTTCTTAAATGTATTTTCTAATGTTCCAACAATGTAAGGGCTGGGATCAATGATTTCTGCAGCACCGAGACGCTCTGCGGCAACAGTTCCTGCGCCAATTTTCATTTCACCGTGTGTCAATGTTGGGCCATCCTCAACAACTAATACACGTTTTCCTGTAATCAGCTCTGGTTGATCAACTGTAATTGTTGATTCTGCTTTGATAATTTTACTATCTGGATTCGTCGCCTTGATATTGTTTTCTACCATTTCTATTGCTTCTGTGGGCGCACTGTCTACTTTATTAATAACTGCTACATCTGTTGTTCTTAAGCACACTTCACCAGGGTAGTACTTTAATTCATGTCCTGGACGATGCGGGTCGAGTACGGTGACTGCAAGATCGGGCTCATAGAAAGAAAAATCGTTATTTCCTCCATCCCATAAAATGACGTCACAGCCATCGGGGTCATTTTCTGCGGCAGTAAGAATATCTGCATAATCAACACCTGCATAGATGACATTGCCTCTTGATACATGTGGTTCATACTCTTCCATTTCTTCAATTGTACAGCTATGTTTTTTTAAGTCATCTACTGTTGCGAAACGCTGGACACGTTGGGCATTTAAGTCACCATAAGGCATGGGGTGTCTTATCGCAATTACCTTTAAATCATTCTCAAGCAATGTCTCGATAATTTTACGGGATGTTTGGCTTTTTCCTGATCCGGTTCTTACCGCAGTCACAGAAATAACAGGTTTATTGCTTTTCAGCATCGTACTGTTTGGTCCAAGCAGTTTGAAGTCAGCGCCTGCAGCGTTCACTACTGCACCAATTCCCATTACATCTTCGTAGTTGATATCACTAAACGAGAAAACACATTCATCTGCCTCGAGTTCTTTAATCAGTTTTGGCAATTCCTCTTGAGCATAAATTGGAATTCCTTCAGGGTATAAGTTGCCTGCTAATTCACCTGGATATCTGCGCCCATCTATATCAGGAATTTGTGCTGCAGTAAAAGCAACCACATTATATGCATGATTATCACGATAATACGTGTTGAAATTATGAAAGTCTCTTCCGGCCGCGCCGATAATGATAATATTTTTTGTATTCATTGTATCTCTCTCCCAGTCTTAAAAGAATTATTATAATTATACTCTTGTGTGTATAATTATTCAACACCTTTTTTAAATCTTTTTTCCTGGTTTAAAGAGTAATGCAGAATTTCCTTATCTCTGTTATGATCGAAACAGAATATAAATTCAGCTGGAAAAGCATTTTTTTCTGCGATGAAAACGAAATATAATGAATAAGATAAAGGTGATTAGTTATGGTTGAAATACGGAAGCCAATCAAAGTAAATGAAGCAATTGAAAGAGTGATAGCGTTTGCGAAGAGTGGTAAAACGGAATTCGTTTCGCTTGAAGAGAGCTATGGGCGCATTGTGGCGGAAGATATTATTGCCGATCATTCTGTTCCGCCGTTTGATCGATCGCCATTTGATGGATTTGCGCTTAGGTCAGCAGATACACAAGCAAGCTCCAGTAAAAATGCAGTATCCTTCGAGGTAATTGGTGAAATTGGCGCAGGGAGTGTGTTTGCGGAAGATGTTGGTGAGAAAGAAGCTGTTCGAATTATGACAGGTGCACAAATTCCAGCTGATTGTGATGCCGTTATTAAGTTTGAATCAGTGAAAGAATATGCAAAACAGGGGAAAAAATATTTTTATTTAAAACGAAGCTTAAAGCCTGGAGAGAATATTTCTTTTACTGGTGAAGATACCACGAAAGGAACCATGCTCATTTCCAGGGGAATGTATATTAATCCGGGAATTGTCGCTGTTTTAGCAACCTTTGGCTATAAAAAAGTTCCAGTTAGTATGAAACCGAAAGTCGGAATTATTGCTACTGGCAGTGAACTATTAGATGTAGAAGAACCATTACAACCAGGAAAAATCAGAAACAGTAATGCCTATATGATTTATTCGCAAGTGCTTCGAGCAGGTGGAGAGCCAGTATACTTGGGCAAATTAAGTGATGTATTTGAAACCAGTTTTAATAGGGTCAAGCAAGTATTAGATAAAGTCGACTTTTTAATTACAACGGGCGGTGTTTCTGTAGGAGACTTTGATTTTTTACCAGCAATCTATGAAAAGTTGGGAGCGAATGTTTTATTTAATAAAGTCGGTATGCGTCCTGGCAGTGTAACGACGGTTGCAGAATATGGCGGAAAGCTCTTGTTTGGATTATCAGGAAATCCTTCTGCATGTTATGTCGGCTTTGAATTATATACAAGACCAATTATACGTACGTTTTTACAGGCGAAAGCTGTTTTTTCAAAGAAAGAAACTGCAATTCTCGGGGCGGACTTTCCAAAACCAAATCCATTTGACCGTTTTGTCCGTGCCCATTTATCTTATAAAGCGGGCAAATTAACAGCGACCCCTGCTGGCTTTGATAAATCCGGTGTAGTGACCTCGTTAGTGGATACAAATGTACTTATCGTGCTTCCAGCTGGTACGAGAGGGTATGAAAAAGGTATGGAAGTTTCTGTTATCCTGCTAGAGGATCAGGAGGGGACGAGCTTGGAAGAATTTACCGCACCACTTGTGAATGGTAAAAGGAGCTAAAGCGCATGAAGATTATTCAAATTGTTGGCTTTAAAAAAAGTGGAAAAACGACTCTTGCGACAAAGCTAATCGAGATGCTGGCAGAACAAGAATATCGTGTAGCCTCTTTAAAACATCATGGTCACGGTGGCGCACCACTTGGTATCGAAAATACAGATAGCGAGAAGCATAAACAGGCAGGAGCGGTTCTTTCCGGAGTGGAGGGGGATGGGTTATTCCAGCTTTCAGCAGCTTCCTGGAGTATGGAGCAAATGCTTTCGATATATCAATTGCTGCAGATGGATGTGGTTGTTATGGAAGGATTTAAGAAAGATCCCTTTCCTAAAATTGTCCTTATCCAGCGAGAAGAGGAAATGATTTTACTGGATCAATTAGAAAATATAAAAGCAGCAGTCAGTCCTTTACCATTGGAAATGAAAGCTGCTTTTCCTGTTTTTCATATGAAAGAGATAGACAAGCTGTTTGTCTTGGTGAAGCAAGAAATTTTAAAATAACCAGCAGAAAGGCAAATATAATTAAGTCTCTGGAAAGGAGAGTGTGAATGAGTTTAACGGTAAGCAATGCGATGAAATTAGGAAGATTTAATGAATGCGAGGTTGTTGCTGGACATACTGGACTCGGGCGGGTTGTTGAAAATATTACTGTAATGGAAGTTCCTGAAATTGTGCCATGGCTGAAGGGTAAGGAACTATTGCTTACCACGCTTTACGTGATAAAGGATGACCCAGATGCTCAGAAGGTGCTTGTACAGAAGCTGCATAGCTCAGGTGTATCTGGTTTGGCAATTAAACCGTCCCACTTTATAGGAGAAATTCCACAAGAAATTATTGATAGCGGTAATCGTCTGGGATTCCCTATTATTAAGATTCCCCATGATATTAAATATTTAGATATTTTAACACCAGTGAATCATTATATTTTTAATCAAAAAGTCGTATTAGCAGAGGATTTAGAGCAGGCTGCCAAGATGCTGCATGAAATTTCCCTGGGAAGTCAGGGTGTCGATGTTTTTATCGATAATGTGAGTAATCTTACAAAAAACCTGGTGACGATTGAAAGTGAGTTTTCGTATATTCAAATACCTGAACTGCCTGAGCATATTTCGCCGCTAACGAAAGATCAGATGTATGAACTATCCATCCTTAAACGGCCAATTAGATGCCAGCGGAGTATGAATGAAGAGAGTGTCTCGTGTATCATATCTCCGATTATGATTGATGGTACATATTATGGAAATATCACCTGCTGGGAAATGGACAGTGATCATTTATCCATTGATATTGCTATTCTTGAAAAGGCATCAAGCTTGTTATCACTGGAGTTCCTGCGGCAAAAGGTGAAATACGAAATGGAACAGCAATATAAGAATGATTTTGTCAGAGAATTACTATACAGTGATAATATTAAGGGAAAGAACGTGATTGAATGGGGTGCAAGTTATCGAATCACGAAAGATACGGATTACTGCTGTATGCTATTACGAATGAAAAGCAATGATCGGAAAGTGAATCCTCAAGAGAAGCTAAAGGACTCAAAGATTATTATCATGATTGAGAAGATGATTCCAGAGGGGTTAGTTGGGTATATTCGTAACGGAATATGTCTTATTCTTCCTGATGCAAAAGCGGAAGAACATATTGAAAAGAAGCTATATGCTGCAATAAGCAGTTATATAGGCTCTAAATATCAGCTCCTATTGGGTATTGGGCGAATTGGTAAGGGCCCCCAAGGTATTCAGGCCAGCTATCGCCAGGCGGAGCAAGTGCTGAATTTGCATGAAAGCTCAAATACGACACAAGAGATAATGCATTATAATCAGCTGGGAGTCTATCGATTAATTAATCAAGTAAAAGATTCTCGGGAAATTGAAGATTTATATGATGAAACAATCGGAAAATTAATCGAGGCGGATGCTAAAAGCGAATTATTAAACACATTGGAGAGCTATTTTAAACATCATGAAGTATTAAATCGTACAGCAGAAGATTTATTTATTCATGTAAATACATTGAAATACCGTTTGAAAAAAATTGAAGAAATTACCGGTTATGATCTAAAAAAGTCAGATGGGAAGTTTCATTTATACCTTGGGCTAAAGATTCATCGGCTTTATTATGTGAGTTATACGTAAGGCATTGTCTAATCGGACAAAAAAACCAACTAATTTTAGTTGGTTTTTATATTTCAATTTCTAAAAATTTCTGTATTATGTACTTAAGCGTTTATAGTAAAAAGATTTAGAAATCGGGTATTAGAATACATCACAAATGGAGGAGTTTTATGGCAAATGAACATGTAGTTATGAATCAGGCTGATGGGGAAAATCCAAACGGTCCAAAAAAGTTTACTAGTTATCAGTGGAAAACTTTATGGGCTTCAACTATAGGCTATGCAATGGACGGATTAGATATGATGATTCTTGCATATACACTGCCGCTCATTATGGCTTTCTATGGTTTAAACCAGGTTGAGGGAGGCAGTCTTTCCACAATTACATTGCTGGGGTCCGTATTAGGGGGCATTCTGTTTGGTATCTTAGCAGATAAATATGGACGTGTACGTGTCTTTACATGGACGATTTTAATTTTTTCCTTGTTCACAGCATTGTGTGCGTTTGCACCCAACGTGCAAAGTTTTGCTTTCTTTCGTTTTATGTCTGGTCTGGGACTGGGTGGTGAATTTGGAATTGGGATGACACTTGTTAGTGAGGCTTGGCCGAAAAAGTATCGTTCTCGTGCGACATCAATTGTAGCAACTGGTTTCCAATTCGGAATTATTCTTGCAACACTCGCAACATTATTTATTGCACCGAAGTTTGGCTGGCAGGGAGTGTTTATAGCAGGAGTAATACCTGCTTTTTTAGCATTTTGGTCACGCCGTAATTTGGAAGAGCCTGCGATCTGGCAGAAATTAAAAAAAGAGAATAAAAATAAAATTGCAGTCGGTTTATTATTTAATTCTGCTCGAAAAACAAAGGTTACGATTGGGTTAATTATTGCAACAAGCGTTCAAAACTTTGGTTTCTATGGCATCATGACGTGGATGCCAACGATGCTGGCAGTGGAAATGGGTTATGACTTTACCTCTACGACGGTTTGGACCGTAGTAACCATTATCGGTATGCTGCTGGGTATTGTCGTCTTTGGCGTGCTTGCTGATAAACTGGGAAGAAAACCATCCTATCTGATCTATCTGTTTGCGGCAGCAATCATTATTTGGATTTATTTCCAGCAGACATCAGCTTTCCTGATTGTCCTTTTAGGTGGCGTGCTGGGATTCTTTGTAAATGGTATGATGGGCGGTTATGGAGCACTTTTGGCAGAACATTATGAAACAGAAGCAAGGTCGACAGCAGAAAATGTTATTTTCAATATTGGCAGAGGAATTGCTGGTTTTGCACCTCTCGTTATTGGTTATGTTTCTCTCAATTATTCATTAAGCTATGCACTAGGGTTGCTTTCGTTTGTTTACATTCTTTCTGCTTTAAGCTTTATCTTCCTCATTCCAGAAACAAAGGGAGTCGATTTGAAATAAAGCTGCAGTTGAAGAATAGAGATGATCGTGAAAGAGGGTGCAAATGCATGGAGAAGACATTTACATTTACGGCGACTGGAGACAGCTTTATAACAAGGAGGCTGTCAAAACCATACAATAAGAGCTTTACATCATTAAGAGAAATAATTGGACAAGGTGATTTTCGATTTACAAACTTTGAAGTAACAACACCGGGAAAAGAGCGAATGCCATCTGCGGTAAGTGGTGGCACTTGGGCAAGTGCACATCCTATGGTTATCCAAGATATCCAGGCGTATGGATTTAATTGTGTTGCCTGGGCAAACAACCATACATTGGATTATTTATATACTGGTTTAGAAAAGACGAAAGCGTACTTGGATAAAGCGGGCCTTGTTCATGCGGGAGCTGGTGTGCATCTTCGGGATGCAAGTGCACCAAGATATATAGATCTTCCCTATGGAAGGCTAGCTTTAATCGCCTTAACAACGACATTTCATGAAACATGGATTGCTGGTAATAATAGACCGGATGATCAGGGGCGTCCAGGCGTAAACGGGTTAAGAATAACAAAGCAATTTTTTACTGATGCAGAAAGTATTCAGCATTTAAAGAAAATAGCAGAGCAGATTGATATCAATGCACAACGGAATTTAGACATTCTCGAAGGATTTCTTCCTGAAGATGCTCCAGATGAAGTTGTATTTGGCAGTTATCGCTTTGTGGAAGGACAAGAACCTGGGCAAAAGCGTACGCCTAATGAACTGGATGTAAAGCGTATAATTGCAGCAATCCACGAGGCAAAAAGACAAGCAGATTATGTAGTTGTAAGTATTCATTCTCACGAAATGCAGGGAGAAAATAAACAGCGTCCTGCAGACTTTGTTGAAACGCTTTCGCGATTGTTTATTGATGAAGGGGCTCATGCAATTTTAGGACATGGTCCGCATATATTGCGAGGAATTGAAATTTATAAGAAACGGTCTATTTTTTACAGCCTGGGGAACTTTATTTTTCAAAATGATACTGTTGAAGCTTTACCGGCCGATTTTTATGAAAAGTATAATTTGCCATCCGACAGCAATGTTGCGGATGCATTAGATACAAGAAGCAGGGGGAATACGGTAGGATTGGGAGTCAATCCGCTCGTATGGGAATCAATTATTCCAATGTGGAAAATGAAGCAGGGTGAATTAGTCGAATTAAAGCTTTATCCAATCGAATTGGGCTTTGGACAGGAAAGATATCAAAGAGGCTGGCCAGCGTTATCTACAAAGGATTCAATCCTTCAATGTATTCAAGCGTTGTCAGAGCCTTATGGAGTAAAAATTCATATTAAAGATCATATTGGAATCGTGGAGTTATAAAATAATAGCTTTAGGGTTGACGAGTTAATGGAAAGTAAAGGGAATAGGAGGATTAGCAGGTTGAACGTACAGCGTATAGAACAGACATTAGAAGCCATCAATGCATATAGTGACAGTGGTTCTGGAATCAATCGGCTGGCATATACCGAAACAGAAAGACGTGCAGTTGCATCTATCCAGGCAATTTGTGAAGCGGAAGGGATGTCTGTGCGGATAGATGCTGCTGGAAATCTGATTGCAAGGCGGGAAGGGACAAATACAGGTCTTCCTGTAATCGCCTTTGGTTCGCATATTGACAGTGTTTATGCTGCCGGAAAGTATGATGGGGCATTGGGTGTTGCTGTTGCAATTGAAGTTATCCGCAGCTTAAATGAAAAAGGTATTGAGACAGAGCACCCTTTAGAGTTTATTGTATTTGCTTGTGAAGAATCTGCGAGATTTGGCTTTTCTACGCTTGGAAGCAAAGCAATTGCTGGGCAGCTGGAACAGGCGGAGTTAATTGATTTGAAAGATAAGAATGGCGTTTCCCTACAGGAGGTATTTGCAGAGCATGGATTAGCTTTAGAAAATATCAAGCAAGCTGAACGAAAGAGGCGTGATTTTAAAGCATTTTTTGAGCTTCATATTGAACAGGGTCCCGTTCTGGAAAAAGAGGATAGGCAGATTGGGATTGTGTCGGGAATTGCTGGATCAACCAGATTTAAAGTTACTGTTAAAGGAGTTGCCTCCCATTCAGGAACAACTCCAATGGATTATCGAAAAGATGCGTTGCTTGGGGCGGCAGAAGTTGCGCTTATGCTTGAAGAGGCTGCAAAAGCAGAACATGTACATGGAACGGTAGCAACAGTTGGAATGTTTGAGGTGCGGCCGGGAGCAATGAATATTGTGCCAGGTGCTGTTGAAATGTATATTGATATTCGCAGCATTTCGGAAGCTTCACGAAATACAGTTGTTGAAAAGCTGGAGCAGAAAATTAAAGAAATCAGGGAAAATCGTCAATTATTGATTCATTCTAAAAAAGTGAGTGAACAGCCTTCTGTCAAATTGGATGAGCAAATGATTGATGAGATAATAAAAACTTGTAAGGGGAAGGGCTGTTCCTATCAATTAATGCCAAGCGGGGCTGGTCATGATGCTATGAATATGGCTGCGCTTTGTCCAACAGGATTGATTTTTATCCCTTCCAGGAATGGACTAAGCCATAACCCGGATGAGTATTCAAGCATGGAGCAAATTGCTTTGGGAGCAGACGTATTGCAAAGTGAAATATTAAAATGGGCAAAGATTTCAAATCAAGCAGCGAGGTGAAATAAATGCAAGTATATCAGTTAGAAGTGCGTTCAAATGTGCAAGTAAGTGAACGCTACTGGCATATGAAATTGGATGCTCATGAGATCTTATCGGAAATTCAGCCAGGTCAGTTTTTTAATATAAAATGTGCAGATACAGAACTCCCTTTTTTACGGAGACCGTTCAGTATTTACCGGATTAATAAAGCAGAAAAAGCAATCGAGTTTCTCTATTTAGTGAAAGGTCTGGGGACAATTGAACTAACGAAGATACATGCTGGAGAGAGGGTGGATTTGCTAGGACCAATTGGAAGAGGATTTACTGTCAAAAAGGATTGGGATAAAGTATTACTGCTTGCCCGTGGCGTTGGCATTGCTACCTTAGCTGCACTTGCTCAAGAAGCAGTGGCTAATAATATAAAATGTGTAGCCATTTTAAGCGCTCGCAGTAATAATGATTTACTTTCTGCAGGAATGCTTCGTGAATTAGGTGTTGAGGTTCATAAAGTAACGGAAGAAGATGGAACGAGTGATGTTGCTAGTGTGAGGCGCCTGGTTTATGAGCTAATGGATGTGCATCAAATTGATGCCGCCTATACCTGTGGTTCTAAGCGGCTGTCTAAGCTTTTGCAAAATGTGGTTCAAACGGTTGATATTCCTGCACAGATTGCATTAGAGGAGCATATGGGCTGTGCAATGGGTGTTTGCTATGCCTGTGTTTGTACAATTCAGGAAGAGGATGGACCACAATCTGTACGAGTATGCAAAGAAGGACCAGTCTTTGATTTAAAGAAGGTGGTGTTTTCGTAATGTCAGAGCTTCAATTAGAGGTAAACATTGGAGGAATTGCTCTAAAGAATCCAATCATGCCAGCATCGGGCGCCTTCGGATTTGAAATGGCTGATTTAATTGATTTTAATGCGTTAGGTGCATTGGTGCCCAAAAGTATTACGAAATTTCCGCGAGGTGGAAATGCTACTCCACGAGTATGTGAAGTTACAGGGGGTATGATTAATTCAATTGGTATTCAAAGTAAAGGGATTGATTACTACCTGCAGCATATTTTGCCACAGTATGAAAAATACGATACACCGCTTATTTCCAGTATTTCGGCAGACTCTGCAGATGAGTTTGCTGAAATGGCTGAAATGATTGGAAGAGAGAATAGTGTTTCGGGTATAGAATTAAATATATCCTGTCCGAATCTTGAAGGGGACGGAAAAGCCTTCGGAATGGACGCAGGTCTTTCTTATCAAGTGATAAAAAAGGTAAAAGAAGCAACAGATAAGCCAATTATTGTGAAATTGACACCAAATGTGACAAGTATACAAGAAATTGCCCTCGCTTGTGAGTCGGGTGGTGCAGACAGTTTAAATGTTGCCAACACCTTTTTAGCAATGGCAGTAGATATATATACAAAGAGGCCGAAGATTGGAAATGTGCTTGGGGGTATTTCCGGTCCAGCTGTTAAACCGCTTATAGTCAGAATAATCCATCAGGTGCGAAAGGTAACTGATCTTCCAATAATCGGCTGTGGTGGCATTATGAACTGGGAGGATGTTATTGAAATGCTCTTGGTGGGGGCAAGCGCTGTTCAAATTGGAACCGCTAATTTTATCCAGCCAACAGCGATGATTGATATTTTAGATGGTATGAAAGGATATATGAAAGAAAATAAGATTCAAGATATTAATACCCTTGTTGGTACAGCAAATTTGGAAGATTTATCTGCAGAAATGATGTAAGGAAAAAGGGAGGAGAATAGAATGAACTGGGACTTAATTATCGAAAATGGCACGATTGTTACTGAAAATGAAATGTATGAAGGAAATATCTATGTCCGAGATGGGAAGATTAAAGCGATTTCGAATGAAATATTAGCTGGAGAAGCGAAAGAAAGTGTCGATGCTTCGGGAAAATATGTGTTACCAGGATTGATTGATACACATGTTCATTCCCGGGATGGGGGAGCAACGCATAAAGAAGACTTTTACCACTCAACCCAGGCGGCTGCAGCTGGAGGAATTACATCCATTTTTGAAATGCCTAATACGAATCCGCCAATTAATAATGTCGCCAATCTGGAGCGTCAATTAGATAATTTAACACCTAAAGCACATGTTGATTTTGGACTATGGGGAATTTGTCTAGGTGATCTGAATCTGGGTGAATTAGCAGCTATGAATCAAGCAGGTGTCATCGGCTTTAAGTATTTTTGGGGCTATGCCATTCATCAAAAGACTTTTGAGCTTATTTATAATTACGAAGAGGGGATGGAGAACGTTATTCCTCCGGCAGATGATGGTGAAGTATATCGCATGTTTGAAGAGGTTGCAAAGACGGGTAAAACATATGCAATACATGCGGAGAATAGTGAATTGATTAACTACCTGACAAAGAAAATGAAACAAACAGAAAGAAAAGATTATGATACATTATTAGCTTCCCGTCCTGATTTAGCAGAAGCATTAACAATTCAAACGGGCATTGCCATGGCAAAAGCAACTGGAGCTAGACTTCATATTCTTCATGTTAGTTCAGCAGCAGGTGTTGAACTAATTAAACAAGCTCAAAAAGAAGGATATCCAATAACAGCTGAAACCTGTCCACACTTCTTATTTTTAACCAATGAAGATTTTGAACATGTTGGTTCAGAAATGAAGGTCTATCCTTTGGTAAAGTATAAGAAAGACCAGGAGAAGCTCTGGGAAGGGATTCGTGACGGGGTGCTCACCATTGTTTGTTCTGACCATGCCCCACATACTGCTGAGGAAAAACGGGGTGATTTATGGAGTGTTCCAGCTGGTATGTGTGGAGTCGAAACACTTGCGCCGCTTATGATTCGAGCTGTCTCTGACAAAAGAATCTCGCTGCAGCGGCTGGTTTCATTGCTTTCAGCAAATCCTGCAAAGCAATTTGGTGTATATCCGCAGAAAGGCTCTATTTTAGTAGACACAGATGCTGATTTTACAATTGTGGATATGGATAAAGCAGCAGTAATTCAAAAGCGGAAGTTTCATAGTAAAAGTAAAGTCAGTGCTTTTGATGGCATGCAGTTAAAGGGTATGCCAGTTCAGACAATTGTTCGCGGAACAACCGTAATGAAGGATGGAAAGATTTTAAGTGAACCAATTGGTCAATTTATTGTTTCAGAATAGGGCATAATTTAATTAGTGATGTTTATATTAAAATCGGAGGGACGAAGCGTATGGAGGGTCTAAAGATAAGAATTGAAAAGGACTTCTTAGGTGAAAAAGAAATTAAAGCAGATGCATACTACGGGATTCAAACCTTACGGGCTGTGGAAAATTTCCCGATTACTGGATATAGGGTTCATCCGAAATTAATTAAAGCTTTAGCGATTGTGAAGAAGGCAGCAGCACTTGCTAATGCGGAGACAGGAAGACTGCCTGAAGAATTGAAGGAAGCAATTGTTCAAGCCGCAGATGAAGTTATTGCTGGTGATTTTCATGAGGAATTTATTGTCGACCCTATTCAGGGAGGGGCAGGTACATCGTTAAACATGAATGCCAATGAGGTAATTGCAAATCGAGCGCTGGAAGTTCTCGGAAAAGATAAGGGAGACTATTATTATCTCAGCCCCAATACGCACGTGAATATGGCGCAATCTACAAATGATGCTTTTCCAAATGCTATTCATATTGCAATTCTTTCCTTGTCTGAGCAATTACTAAAAACAATGGATAAGATGCATCGCGTATTTAAAGCAAAGGCAAAAGAATTTGACCATGTAATAAAAATGGGGCGCACGCATCTGCAGGATGCAGTGCCAATCCGATTAGGACAGGAATTTGAGGCATATAGCAGAATGATTGCCCGGGATATAAAAAGAATTACGCAGTCACGTCAGCATCTTTACGAAGTGAATATGGGTGCTACAGCAGTTGGTACAGGGCTAAATGCTGATCCTGTTTATATTGCTTCTGTTATCAAGCATCTGGAAAGAATTAGTGGTTATCCATTACAGCCTGCAGAGCATTTAGTCGATGCTACACAAAATACGGATGTCTATACAGAGGTTTCTGCTTCACTTAAGGTTTGCATGATGAATATGTCCAAGGCAGCCAATGATATTCGGTTAATGGCATCAGGACCCTACACTGGTTTAAATGAATTGGATTTGCCACCGAGACAACCTGGTTCTTCCATTATGCCAGGGAAAGTAAATCCTGTTATGGCGGAAGTAATCAATCAAATTGCCTTCCAGGTTATTGGGAATGACAATACAATCTGCCTTGCCTCCGAAGCGGGTCAACTTGAATTAAATGTAATGGAGCCAGTTATTGTATTTAATTTGCTGCAGTCAATTGATATTATGAATAACGGCTTCCGTGTATTCACGGATTACTGTGTAACGGGTATGAAAGCGAATGAGAAGCAAATGGAGGATTATGTTCATTATAGTGTAGGAATTGTAACAGCAATAAATCCGCATGTTGGTTATGAGCAAGCCAGCCAGATTGCAAGAAAAGCGGTGATAGAAAATAAATCCGTACGTGACCTTTGCCTGGAACAGAAAATACTGACAGAAGAAGAACTGGACCTTATTCTCAATCCTTATGGAATGACAAGCCCTGGAATATCTGGAGTGGGACACAGGGGCAGACCCTGATTGTCCCACTTTTTGCTTTATGTGGACGGGCGGTTCGGTCCATGCAATTTTTTATTTCTCGTGCTCTCATCTTCTTTTAATGCATTTAATTCCTGTTTGCTTTTATTCTTCGATTTTGGTTTACCAGACATAAAACAACCCTCCTTCTGTGCATAGTATGTGTTCTTTTTCGAAAAAAAATAGAAGCACTTCTTTATCCTTTAGATAGGGAATCCCTATTGGTACAGATCCCATTGTCCATTTTCGTCAAAAACCTGGCAGAAATTGCATGAGGTTGTTATACTTTGATATCATTGAAGTATTTTAAAGTAAGGAAGAAGAAAAATAATGAAAAACAGCTGGAAAGTATTCTTAACAGATATAAAAAAGACAGGAACAAATTGGATTGCCTTAATCATTATTGGAGGGCTTATTATTCTTCCCTCGCTTTATGCCTGGCTCAATATTGAGGCTTCCTGGGATCCATATGGAAGGCTTGATCAGCTTCCAATTGGTGTGGTTAATGAAGATAAGGGTGCAACAATTCGCGATGAGGAAATTTTGGTTGGAGATGAGTTGATTTCTACACTGAAAGAAAATGATTCAATGGATTGGCAGTTCACCGACCGGAAAACGGCAATGGACGATATTGAATATGGGGACCTTTTTGCAGTTATCATTATCCCTGAGGATTTTTCGGAAAATCTGGCAACTGTCATTACGGATGAACCGCAGAAAGCCCATGTGCAATACTTTGTCAATGAAAAAATAAATGCGATTAGTCCTAAAATGACTGATAAAGGCGCAAGTTTGATTGTCGAAAATGTCAGCAGTCAATTTATTTCAACAGTAAATGGTGTTATTTTTGATATATTTAATACAATCGGCATTGAATTGGAAAATGAAGTGCCTAATATGGAGCAATTTAAAAAATATGTTTTTGAAATGGAAGAAAGACTTCCGGAAATTCACGAAGTTCTAGACGAGTCATTATCAGACGCAGAACATGCTGGAGATATTATTGATCGTGCACAGAGCATGATTCCTGATGCAAAACAAATGGCTGCAGAAGGACTGCAAACATTGGAGGATGCAACCGCATTTTTGAATGAGGCGGAAGCGCGTTTAAATGAACTTGCTCCAAAAGTTCAAGAAGACCTCGACCATGCACAGGCAGTTATTTCAAAAACCAATGCATTTATTCAGGATATGAAGCGTACAGATCTTGAATTTACAGATGGAGAAAATGTTGTTGAACAGATTGACTCACAAATAGCAGATGCGATTGTTCAAGTCGAAACCGTTGCGGAGTTGTTGCAGCAGTTGGAAGAACAAACGGGTGATGAAGAAAACGATGTTTCACAGGAGGAAATTACACGTGCGCTCGAACAGCTGAATGCATTAAAAACAGAGCTGGAGGAAATGCAGAATCACAGCACAGAGCTTGTTACGTTAATCGATGAATCGAATGAAAAGGTTAATCAGATCCTTCATGGTTTAAAGGATCGTGCAGCAACAATTAATGAATCAATCGACGCCTTTGTGAAAGAATATAAGACAACAATTGAGCCAACAGTACTCGATATGGTGGACAGTACGCAAAATACGCTAAATCAGGCACATGACATATTATCAGGGGTACAAGAAACCATTCCTGAAGTAGAAGATATTCTATCTCGCACGGAAGGAAATTTAACAGACGGAAGAGAACTGCTTAAAGATGTGCTGGGAGAATATCCGCTTGTTAATGATAAGGTTAATCAATTGGCAAACCGCATTCGGGATATTGAAGCTGAAACAGATATTGGGGAAATTATTCAGCTTCTGCAGAACGATCCAGAAGCAGAAAGAAGTTTCTTTTCTGAACCGATTGTGTTGGACGAGGACAAGATATTCCCAATTGAAAATTACGGAACCGGCATGACGCCATTTTACACCGTGTTAGCAATCTGGGTTGGTGGATTGCTCCTTATTTCCTTATTATCAACAGAGGTCCATAACCCTCTTGATTTCACAGAACGTGAGCAGTATCTTGGAAAGCTATTTACGTTTTTAACAATAGGGATATTACAGACAATTATCGTAACCTCAGGAGACTTATTATTATTGGGTATTGGCGCTCCCCACCCAATATGGTTTATCGTATTTGGTTTATTTATCAGCATTGTTTTCATGTCGATTATCTATACACTTGTCTCTGTGTTTGGCGACGTTGGAAAGGCGATGGTTATTGTTCTATTGGTTCTGCAAATTGCAGGATCTGGTGGTACGTATCCGGTTGTACTGCTGCCAGATTTTTTCCAAATGATCAATCCGTTTTTGCCATTTACCTATGCGATTGATCTATTGCGTGAAGCAGTAGGAGGAATTGTCTGGATCAGAGTGTTACGCGATGTTCTATTCTTATCCATATTTGGAATAGCAGCCTTTTTAATGGGATTCTTTTTAAAAGAACCAATTAATAAACAGACAAGCGATTTGATTAAAAAGTCACGAGAATCTGGGATGTTCCATTAAAATTGGGCGTGGCGATAAATAAGAAACAAGGCGATGGAGCCGCACTAAAATAGTGCAAGCACCACGCATTTTTTATTTGCTTTTTAAGTTGAATGCTGAAGGCGTGTCGCGCATATATTACGGATAGTTTGGTCGTTAATCAGTTCTTAGTGCCCGAATCCTCTGGTGGTCATGCGCTGAAATTTCCAATTTGCATGCCTAATCCTGTTTCATGTGCGGCCACCAGCTCTCTCCCACGCCCCAACTATCGTATCCTCCTGCTCGCTACTTTTTAGCTAGTTATGTCCGCCTCATCCTAAAGCTTTTTTGAAATAAGCTGCTGCTTCAACCATTTTCGCTCCGTACCAGAACATTTCTCCATCTACAATAACGGGTTTTATATTTGGAAGAAATGCCTGGAATTCCTCGAAATGTTTTTCCTGAAAGGGAAATGGTTCGGATGCCAGTAAAATTTCATCAAGCGCAGCCTGCTCGAAGTCATTTTCTGTAACGACAGGGTATCTGCCTTCTGCCTCAATAAATGGATTAATATAACCCATTTCATCCAGCAGTGATTGGATATACGTCTCTTTGCCGACGACCATATATGGTTTTCTCCAAATAACATAGGCAACCCGTTTGCCATTCGCCTTTGGCAGTGTCTGAAAGGCCGACTGAATATTGGTTATTAGCTCATTTGCTGCTATTTTACGATCAGTTAAACTGCCAAGGTCATGAATCATACGGTTAACATCCTTGAAATGCTGCACTTCAAAAACAAAAACAGGGTAATGCTGCTCTAAAGTTTCAACAATTTCTTTTGTATTTTCTTCTTTTTCAGCAATGATTAAATCCGGCTTAAGCTCATGAATACGATCAAGTTTAATATCCTTCGTCCCGCCAATATTGATTGCCGATTGCACTTTATCCGCAGGGAATTTACAAAATCTTGTTCGGCCAATTATTTCCTTATCCAGTCCCAAATGATACATCGTTTCCGTAATGGCAGGAACAAGAGAAATAATCCGCTTTGGAACCCCATTTAAGCTTACCGTTCTTCCTAAATGATCTTTTACCATATATAAACACTCCTCTCAAGAATAAACCCTGATTGTCCCATTATTATACAGGAAAAATCGTGTAAAAGTGAATACGCGCCCTGCTTATAAATCAATTTATTCCAGCTGTATTTACTCATATAATTTAGTTCATTTATCCTATATTGCATAAGAATTATAGAAATTTGTACAGAAAGTGTTGAGGTCGGGTATATATACTGTATCTAAATAAAAATAGAGAGAGTAAAGACAAGCATGGGAGAAGTGGGAGGTAAAGTTTTGATAAAAGTTGTAATTGCAGACGAGTTCAATGTATATAGTGAAGGATTAAAATTAATCATTAATGATGAGGGGGATATGAAGGTTGTTGGAATTGTCAATAATGAGCAAAAGGACTTTTCACGGATAGCGGAAGCGTATCCCGATGTTATCTTGTTTCATGTAAAGTTATTTGATCTGGAAATTGAAGATATCATTCATAAATATAAAAGAGACAACCCCCAGGTTAAAATAATTTATATCGCTAAGAAATTTGATAAGTCCCTATTTTATGAGACAGTGAAAAATAAACCAAATGGAATTATATTGAATGATTTCCCCCCTGAAAAGTTTGTGAATATCATTCGGGATGTTTATGATGAAAACTATATATTATCAGGGGAGATTGCCCGAGAACTGATAAATGGAATGGAGCACTTGGATGAACTGAAAAAATTAGTATTAAAGAAAAAGTTACAAGAGAAAAATATTGAAGCAACCATGCGTGATCTGGATATTCTCTACTTCATCTATTTAGGAAAAAGCAATAAGGAAATTACGAAGCAGCTGCGGTTGCCTGATAAATCTGTTCGATATTATGTAAGTAAAGCATATAAAAAGATAGCACGGCACAATCGGACAGATGCAATTGCATTTTTAAAGGGACTGATTGAATAAAAAAGTGGGACAAACAGGGTCTGCCCCTGTTGCCCGTCTATCGATTGAAGTGGATTGGCTTTGTGTTTTTCGTATGGATGGTCGTTTCGCTTGGTTTTGTTTCTGCAATTTTTTTGCCATTACGGAAGGAGTAGCGTACGCTTGCTTGTTTTCGAATGGCTTCATATTCATTTTCTGCAGAAAGTACAATGAAACTTGCTGGTTTACCTGTTTCAATTCCATACGCATCTTGGATATTTAATGTCTTTGCGCTATTTGCTGTAACAAGGTCAATCGAATTTACAATTTGTTCGTAGCCCATTAATTGTGCTGCATGAATCCCCATATGCACGACCTGCAGCATGTTACCCGTTCCAAGTGGGTACCATGGGTCAAAAACATCATCATGGCCGAAGCATACGTTCAAGCCTGCTTCTAAAAGTTCTTTTACACGTGTTAATCCGCGGCGTTTTGGATACGTGTCAAAACGTCCCTGTAAATGGATATTGATTAAAGGATTGGATATAAAATGGATATTTGCCTTTGTTAATACATTAAATAATTTATGAGCATATGCATTGTTATAAGAACCCATTGCAGTCGTATGGCTTGCAGTTGTTCTTTGACCCCAGTCGCGGGCGAGTGCCTCAGCCGCTACTACTTCAACAAAACGAGATTGTTCATCATCAATTTCATCACAATGGATATCTACCATACGATCATATTTTTCTGCAAGATCAAAAGCGATTTTCAAGGATTCCACACCATATTCACGTGTAAATTCGTAATGCGGAATGCCGCCAACAACATCTGCGCCTAATTTAACTGCTTCTTCTAAAAGTGCTGCTCCATTTGGATAAGACAGGATACCTTCTTGCGGGAAGGCTACAATCTGTAGTTGAATATATTCCTGCATTTCTTTTTTTATTTCAAGCATTGCTTTTAAAGCAGTTAATTCAGGATCTGTTACATCAACATGTGTACGCACATACTGTACACCCTGAGCAATTTGCCATTCCAAAATTGTTTTTGTGCGATTTTTAACATCATCAGCGGTTAAAGATTTTTTTCTCTCGCTCCAGCGCTGGATGCCTTCAAATAAGGTGCCGCTTTGATTCCATTCCGGCTCTCCTGCTGTCAATGTCGTATCAAGATGGATATGTGGCTCGATAAAAGGCGGAAGTACGAGCGCTCCATTTACATCAATGATTTCATCGTCGCTCGACAGTTCATTTTCATCCTGCGTAATTTTTTCAAAAACATCGTTATTTATAATAAGATGCCATTGTCCTTCTTTACCTCGTAACGTAGCGTTTTTAATGATCACTGCTTACTACAACTCCTTTAACTGGGATTTCATTTGGTAAAACCTTCATTAATATGATATAAACAAGACCTGTTCCAATAAGCGCATTTAATGGCGTAATCCCCGGAGCAAATTGCGCTAAGCCAACACCTGCTGCCCAAGCAATCATTGCAATCCAGTTTATGTTTTTGAATTTCATTGTCTCAAATGCAGCATAGTTTCTCTTTTTAATAAAGAAGTAATCAGCAATTAAAATGGCTCCAATGGAAGGGATAGCTGTACCGAGTACATTTAAAAATCCAACAAAATTCATGTACATCCACATGGCAAGACCTGTTCCGATGAAACCATTTATAATGACAAATACTTTCTTTGGCAGTTTGGTTATATTTGCAAAAGCAAGCCCTGATGCATAAAGGGCATTATCATTGGTTGTCCAGATGTTTAATCCTAGTACAATAATTGCTGGGATGATTAAACCTTGCAGGAACATGACCTCAGAAATTTCACTCATTCCATAAGCAAGTGCGCCAACCGCGCCAAAGAGGAACATCAAGGAATTCCCAAGCCAAAAGGCAATCACAGTTGCCGATACTGCCTGGCGCGGTGTTTTAGAAAAGCGCGTAAAGTCTGGTGTTAATGAGCCTGCACTAATAAAGGAACCAATACAAATTGTTAACGCTGCTGCAATCGAAATAGAGGTCGTTGGTTCCTGTGCCATTAAATCTTGCAGCCCTCCGATGGCCTCCGTCGCGCTAAAAGTGGAATAACCGCCGAGAATAGCGATTGCCGGTACTGCAATATATCCAAGAATGACAAGTGTTTTCATTCCATAAAGTGCGCTTATTGTCATAGCCACGCCAAAACTAAAAATTATAGCATATACATTCCAGTCCATTATTTTTGCCACTGGGATAGCGAACATGGCAACACCGACACCAAACCAGCCTACTTGTGTAAAACCAAGTAAAAAAGAAGGGAGGTGCGCACCTTTTTCTCCAAAAGCATATTTTGCTAATAAATGTGTTGATAAGCCAGTTTTAGAAGCAATGTAAGCAAGTGCCCCCGTGTAAATTCCTAAGATCAGGTTTCCGAGCAGCACGATGACAACTAATTGAGTAAAGGTTAACCCAAGCCCCAGTTCTCCTCCCGCGAGCATGCTTGCCGAGAAGAAAGTCATTCCAACCATTACAGATAATGTCTTCCAAAAATTATTGCGATTTTCTTTGGGAACAGCTTGCCATGAAAATTCAGCATCAAATTTTTTCATTTTTTTCCTCCTAATAATTTCTGGTATCATTAAGAGATTTCGTCATTTCATGCAAAAAAAGAGGCTAATTATCAGTATTGACCGACAATTAGCCTCTTTAAATATAATGGGATAAAGTTACAATACTTCCCATATATTTATCCGCAGTTCTTGTCAGCCTCTCTGGACTGAATTAAAGATACCAGTTATTTGCTTTACCCATTATAGTCGATTTCACTTTTCTTTGTCAATCGCAATGACCTGGTATTGAAATAAATGTAGGTCTATGGAGGCGTGACTTAAGTGTATTGTGATTCAAATTATAATATGTTTTCATAGAGAGTAACATATTGCAGTGGGTACATTTACTGAAAATTGAGTAAAAAGGATGACAGCATGTTTGGAAAAATGTAACATAGGATATAGAAAGAAATAAATACATATTTAGGGGTGAGTGGGAAATGGATAGAGATTCAAACCAAAAACCTCATACGGGTGATGAGGAAAATAGACCTGATGAAAGTCAGCAGGCTTCAAATCAGGAAGAAACGGTTAACCAGCATGCATCAACTTATCAGCCAGAAATTAATCATCCACGACAAGAAACAGCTCAGCAGACAGAAGGGACCAGCAGCCAAAGTAATCAGAATGCCGGTTCCAAGAAGAAAAAGGTTAATTTTGATTATGAAAAAAGCTTAAACGAAACAAAAGGCATCGTTAAAGACGCAATTCTAAGACCACATTCAGTTGTAAGCTCAAATCGTTCAATAAGTGTAGAAACGAGTGCTATTATTTTAGCTTTGTTATCACTTATTGTTGGTGTTTTCGCTTTTTTTGCTTTACGCAATATTATGGAAAATATGCTTGGCGGTTTTGGTGGCCTTTTCGGTGAAGCAATCGGGGCGGAGTTCCTGTTTAAGACAATGCTTGGCTGGATTTTTACATTTGCAGTAGGCTATTTTTCACTGTATTTCATGCTTTCGTACTTTGGTAATCGCAAAATGGAACATAAATTATTATTGACCAAGTATGTAATTGTAAGTATCCCATTTGTGCTAGTATTCTGTCTCGTTCTTATTCTTTTCGGGTTATTAATGATTGAATACTTTATGGTGATGTATATATTTTCATTGATGCTCTTCGGTATGATTCATATATATCTACTCATTGTAAATGTGAAAAAACCGAAATTTGACCTGTTCTGGTTAAGCTCTGGCTATCTCCTTGTGCTGCTTCTAGTAACATATTATCTTGCAGGGATTGAGCTGCCAGGATTCTAATATGAAGAAATAAGAAAGCAGCTAGAGCGTTACTGCTAGTGAATAAAAAGGCTCCAAGCAATATAAAATTGCTTGGAGCCTTTTTATGTGAGGTGCTTCCTTTCATCGTCTTCCATTGTTTTACTGTTCAAGGCAGTGGACCTTCTTAGATTTACCGACATAAAAATAAGTTCTGTATACTTTTTCTTTCCCCTTATAAAGGACATTCGAGTGAAATCAATTAAGACAAATAAATACCAACTAAATATAATATCAAAATATGTACAGGATAAAAAATATAAAAGAAATACTTCAAACCAATCCCTTTTTTTCCATTGTAAAGCCATATTAACGGTAATCCGATAATCATCATCCACTGATATCCGGCAAATTGAATAAGGTATGATTCAGGGAATTCTGGTATATGTCCCCATCTGGAGAAAGCAACGTAGAAAAATATAGAAAATAAAATATAAACAACGCTAATACCAATTTTAGTATTTCTGGTTATATAGAGAAGTAAGCCAAAAAGCACAAAAGACGGTCCTCCTTCTACAAAAAGAATACTACCAAATATAGAACCGAAGAATTGATAAAGAGCGAAACCATCACTAAGAATAGTCCATTCCGATGTTTCTACAAATAATATGCTAAGCAAAAGAGCTAATATTTGCCATATAATAAGAAAAGCAATATACTTTATCTGCTTTTTTTCAAAAATATAAATGAACATTAGAATTAAGAACAGTGGAGCAAAAAAATTATTTGTTATATATATTTGTGTATTGTTAAATAGGGTATTAATTATGAAATTTAATATCGCCATCCCCAGGGTGCATAGGTACAAACGAACGATATACTTTTTTCTGTCTGAAGTATATTGATAGCCGATTACTAGAGCATAAATAAAAACTGGAGCAGCAATTCTACCTATCCAATGGAACCATTCTGGGGTATGAGGTATAAATTGCCCAACATGGTCAATAAACATCGCTATTAATGCAATTATCTTAAGCTTGGTAGTCGTCATAAATATTCTCCTAAATTATGTGCTTAAATATAACAGAATGAAACGTCATGAATAACGGCTCACAACATTTCACTTGGAAAATTATTAACTCAATTAGCTTTTACTGATCCACTAAAATTACTTGGTCCCATAAATTTAATGTAATACTTCCCAGTTGAATCTAAACTACGAACGGATACCTGACTTTGGTTTGGCTTAAGAACAAAAGTTTCTACTGCAAAAACTTTTCCTTTTTTATAAAGTTTATATGTTAGATTTTCGGCTTTAAAATTGTGCACCTCTATTGAAACACTACTGGCTCCAGTAAAGTTTTTATTTGTATATAGATCAGAGGCTTGCGCAGTTCCTGCAAATGTCATCTTTCCATTTTTTAGATTATGTGTCTCGGTTGGTTTACTTAAACCTTGAGTTGAGATTCCATCTTCAGTATTCTCCGCTTCTATATCAGCTGGTGGATTTTCAGAAACTCCGTGATTTGTACTTGTTGCCCCCACATTAATACCTAAAACCAACATTGTAATAAGAAATAAAGCACTTACTTTCATAAACTTTTTCATTGAATAAATACCTCCAATTTAATTATTTTTTTAAAGCAGATATACCTTTTGATTAGAAACTATTCACCTCCTTGGAATATTTTATTTACTATATTTAGTTCGACATGATTATATGAATCTCCTTTTTTTATTATAAATAGTATTTATTAATTTGGATTAATAAGAAGCTAGCTGATAACTATCCAATGAAGGCATGATAATTATTCCAAATAGCAAACATTTTACGTAAAAAGAATTAATATTCTTAAAGTGGTATTAACAAAATGCATATAAGGAATAAAAAGCGTGCTCTATCACCAATTTATTATGATGAGGAACACGCTTCCTTTATCTTACTGTTTTTTTCTTAGTTAATATTTAGCTTCAGCACGTAGCAACTGGCAAACTTCACATATAAGTCAACTGTTTGCATCTCACTCACTGTGTTTCCTTTACCTCTTGCAGTCCAATCTGTTAGCTCCTAACCGGTCGTATTTGTTCTTATTAATTCTCTTGTATATTCTTACGGTCTTTCTTAAATAGCTTAGACAATAGCTCATACACAAGCGGAACAATAACGAGTGTTAAAATTGTTGAACTTGCAAGACCACCGATTACAGTAATACCAAGATCTCTTGATACAAGTCCACCACCACCAGTGATTGCAAGTGGGATTAATGCACCCATTGTTGCGATAGCTGTCATTAGAATTGGACGGAGACGCGTACCTCCACCTTCAATAATCGCTTCACGCAACGTCATACCACTGCGTTCCATGCGAATAATTCGGTCGACAAGTACAATTGCATTCGTTACGACGATACCAATTAACATGAGAAGTCCCATCATTACGGTAACGGAAATAGTTTCACCTGTCAGGTACAGTCCAACGAATGAACCAATTACTGCAAATGGCAGTGAGAACAGGATTGCGAATGGTGCTACACCCTCACTAAATGTTACAACTAGAATGAAGTAAACAATCGCGATCGCTGCAAGCATAGCTACTCCTAGCTGTTCAAAGGTTTCATTCATATCGGCTGCAACACCTGCAATGCCAATTTCTACACCTTTTGGCAGATCGAGATCTTCAATTGCTTCGTCTACTTCAGAAGTTACCTTGGAGATGTCTTTATCTAAAATTGTACCAGAAACCGTTGCATAATATTGATTATTACTACGATCTAGCGTATCTACAGTAGTATCTTCTTCAAGTGTCACTAATTCAGATAGTGGTAAAACCGTGCCTGGCTGTGTTGCGATTGGTACAGGCATTTCAAGTAACTCATCAATAGAGGCTGGTGTAGCCTTTTCTTCTTGCTTCACAATGACATCCAATGTATCCCCATCTTTTTCAATGGTAGTAACGACATCCGATGAAGCATTATTGCTAAGCATACCAACTATTTGTCCTGCTGTTAATCCATATTGAAGTAATTCTTGCTGGTCAACCTTTAGAATATTTTCTACATAGGACCCTTCTGCAGTTGAAGAAACATCTTCAAGTCTATCATTCTCTTTCATAATTTCTTCAACCATCTCTACAGAATCATTTAAATCATTGAGATTTTCACTATAGAATGTATAGCTTAGTTCGTCCGACGCCATTGCTAATGAAGAGAAGTCTTGACTAATCCATTCTCCAGATTGATCAATATTTGTTATATAATCTTTAATCTCATCTTGTACTTCAGGGAAGTCTTCTGTATTTTCATCAAAGATAACAAACATTAATGCACCCGTGTTGGCGCCTAACATTGCGGCTTGAGGATCGGTAGAATCTGTGACAGACAATTGAACGATTTCTGTATCGTCACGTTCTAACAGTTTATCCTCTACCTCAGTAACATTTTCTAAAGTCTCTTCTTCCAGTTCCCCTGGCTCAGGTGAGTACGTTAGGTACATTACTTTTTCTTCTTCACTGCCCAGGAAGCTAAAGCCGATAAGTGGCATTAAACATAAACTGCCGACTAATAGGGCAATTGCTGTGATTGAAGTAATAATCTTATGGTTTAACGTCCAATTTAAAGCCTTTTTATACCATTTCGTAAATTTGCCTTGTTCTTTATGCTTGAGTTCGGTTTTCTCACTATATAATCGCTTCTTAAATAACGTATGTGACAATGCCGGCACGATTGTAATTGCGACAAGCAATGAGGCTATTAACGCTAATGACATAGTTAATGCGAAAGGCATAAATAGTTCTCCAACCATTCCGCCGATAAAGATCATTGGTGCAAAAACAGCAATGGTTACCAATGTGGAAGATAAGATTGGTTTAAACATTTCTAATGTAGCTTCTCGAATGAGTGCTTTACCAGTTAGCTTTTCGTCTTTTAAGTGTAATCTCCGGTAAATATTTTCAACGACAACAATTGAGTCATCAATTACCCGCCCAATTGCTACGGTAACAGCACCTAATGTCATAATGTTCATTGTAATATCCAGCCAGTTTAGAATTAAGAAAGCCATAAAAATAGAAACTGGGATAGAAACAATGGATATAATTGTAGATTTAAAATCACGTAAGAACATCAGAATGATTAGAACAGCAATTAATCCACCAAATATGGCCTTCTCAAGCATTGTGCTGATGGAATCTTCAATTGGTTCGCCTTGGTCAAGTGATATATCAATGACTAATCCATCTATTCTTTCTTGTTCATCTTCAATTAAATCTTTTACAGCATTGACTACTTCAACTGTGTTCGCTTGTTGTCCTTTGACGATTTGGATGGCGATTGCATCTTCCCCATTGGTACGTGAAACAGATTTTACTGTTCCTACAGTCTCAATGTCGGCAATATCACCTAGCTCTACAAAAGGAACTGGATTCGTTTCAGAAGGCTCAACAGGAATCAGCATTTCTTCAAGCTCTTTTGCAGTCATAAATTTGCCATCGACAGAAACAGCTTGCTCGCCTTCTGTAAATTCGTATAATCCAAGGGAAATATCCATGTCACTAGCTTGAATGATTTCCTTTATATCTTCCTCAGTAAGCTCTAATTCCTCCAGCTTTTCCTGATTATAAACAAGTTCAATTTCCTCTATGTGCTGACCAGTCATGGTTGCTGAGGCAACACCATCGAGTTTTTCAATCTTAGGCAGTAATACTTCATCTACTGTTGAAGTAAGTTCAACGATGTCCTCGGTTGTACTGCTCGCACTCAATGCCAATATTGGCATCATATTCATACTAATAGCTGTGATTGTAGTATCGTCAGCATCTTCTGGTAAGGTAACGCCATCGATTGCATCTTCCAGCTCACGTTTCTTTTCCGACATATCAACGCCATATTCGTATTCGACTTGGAGACTTGATATGCTGGATGAAGAATTGGAGTAAACATTCTTCACATCTTCTAAATCCTGAATTGCCCGCTCAAGTGGGATGGAAACATCATCCATCACTTGTTCGGCAGTTGCTCCTGGGTATACATCCATTACCATTAAATAGGGAATAGAGATATCAGGAATTGACTCTGTCTTCATTTTTGTCCCAGAATATATCCCTGTTACAGTAATAATAATCGTTAAGATCCATACAGCAAGTTTATTCTTGAGGACAAAGTTAACAATACCTTTCATTGTGCACCTACCCTTTATTGACTTAATTTGTACATTTATCTATAATAAATGACTAATAGGTCATAAGTCAAATGAAAAAGCAGGAAAGAGAGCGAAATGAATGAGCAAGAAACAATTAATTATGGATAAATCTTTGGAACTCTTTGCAAAGAAAGGTTTTAAAGCAACTTCAATTCAGGAAATTACGAATGCTTGTGGTATTTCTAAGGGGGCTTTTTATTTATCTTTCAAATCAAAGGATGAATTAATTTTAGCGTTAACGGATCACTTTATGGAAAAATTTGTTTCGGATATTGACCAGTTGGTCAGAGAAAGCGATTACAAAAAAGTATTTTATAACTATTATTATTATAATTTTAGTAATCTCTCTAAAAAGTCTGCTTTTGCAGAGTTATTTATGAAAGAACAGATGCATTTTATTGATAAAGCATTTATTACAAAATTATATGAGTATATGGAATTAATTCAACAATCCATGCTTGTAATGATTGAAAAGGCATACGGAGATAAAGTGAAAGAGATAAAATATGATTTAGTTTATACGATTCAAGGCTTAGTAAACGCTTATACGGAATTATTTCTCTTCAATAATATTCATTCAAATATCGATTTACTGGCGAAATCATTAGCGGAAAAAACAGATTTGCTGGCAAATAGTTTAACAACACCTTACATTAAAGAAGATGTATACTACTTGATGAGGCAAACACAAAAAGACTATTTTTCAGAAGATGCAATTCTTGGCGTGATAGATGAAGCACTCTCTGCAATTGAGGAATCCATTGAAAAAGATTCCTTACTCCTGCTAAAGCAAGAGCTTATTCAGCCGACAATGAATGAAGCTGTCATTAAAGGATTGCTGGAAAATATTAAGCATCACCCTGCTTGTCATTGGGCAGGGTACGTATTACGAAATTACTTTAATGTGGAATAGCTTGGCATAACAAAGTAAAACTTCATTCAGTGTGGTTTTTTCATCCCCACTGAAACAACCACGGCAATGCTGTGCATCGCCATCACCTACCATGAAAACTAAGGTTGTCACCAAGCTTTTCGGTGACAATCTTAGTTGTGCTTATGCAAATAAGAAAGTTTTTTTATTTGCCAAAAAGGTACGCATCTTTGCGGGTTTGCCGCGCGTGAAATGGCTACACCCGCGCGTGAATAAATCAAGCTTTGTCGCGCGTGAATGTTGGTTACCCGCGCATAGATGGCGGCCATGCGCGGGTAGTCCTGTTTCATGCGCCCGGGGTACCCCATTTCACGCGCACCTGCCTGACTCTCCCTCGATTGAACTTAGAGCAGATGCACCCAGTTTGGAACAACGAGGTTTGTTAAAATGTCAAGTTCCTCTTTTCGCTTTTCATGATAAGAACTAGCTGCTTTTAAATCATCATCTATAAAAGCGGGATGTGTCATAACTTCGACCGATGCTGCTTTTAGAGAAGCAAGCTGGGTGAAAATGTCGCTGTTTACTCCGTTGGCATAAAAATCTGTCCAAAGCAATTCTGTTAATAATAAATCAGGGTAATCTTTTAGTGACTCGACGCAGCGAATGGGGACGCGATACGTCTCCGCTAGAGACAACACAACTTCTTTTAGTGGATCCCAGCCATGGATGTGGTGATGACTGTCAATGTGATGAAGTGTCAGCCCTGTTTCCAAAAAAGCTTCGATTTGTGCAGACCACTCTTTATGAACTTGTTCTAAGCTAGGAGGCTTCATTGTTAAATAGGTGTTTTTGAATTTGAAATAACCGTCTTCATGAATAAGTTCTGGCACCTGCTGACTTAAAGGTTTCCCCCATGTTAATACAAGATGAATGCCAACCGCAAGTGACGGATGCTGCTTGGCTTGTTCAATTGCATATTTTGTTGCTTTCCCATTCATCATTAAGGTTGTTGAACCAACTGCTCCGTGCAAGTGGGCGTGTATAATTCCATCCGTAACGCCTTTTGTTAAGCCAAAGTCATCAGCATTAAATAATATATTCATTATATCTAAACTCCTTTGTGTAGGAATATTATTCTGATGGGTAATTCCGTTCAATAAGAAAGTTGGTTTTATCTCCACGGAAATAGGCGCGGGAAAATTCCACTTTTTGACCATTTTCATTTTCCGCGACTGTTTCTATATAAAAACAGGGCAAATTTTCTTCGCATTTTAAATGCAAACAAATTCGTTCGTCAGCAAGGGCAATTTCAATATGTTCAGTTGTCTTGGCGATATGCACATGAAAAACATCTTTTAAAGAGGCGTAGAGAGAGGTTTCCGCATGCTTTTTTGAAATACCTGGAGCTACATCCCAAGGAATATAAGCGATTTCATACTGTGTAGGTTCACCGTTAATTTTACGTACTCGCTCAATACGCTGAATCGGATCGTTCAAAGTGACATGAAGCGAGTCAACAACGACCTCGTTGGCCGGAACGACTCCGATATCGATTACTTTAATTTCTGCTTGCTTCCCCTGAACGGCCATTTGATCACTGTAGCGTTTTACAGTATGTGTCAGTGTTTGCTTCGCCTTTCCGTCAGCCACATAAGTCCCCTTACCTTGTTTTCGAACCAGATAACCTTCAAGCGTCAGCTGATTTAAGGCTGTTCTCACAGTTGTTCGACTGACATTAAATGTTTTGCAAAGCTCATGCTCTGTTGGAATTTTTTCTCCTTTTTCATATTTATTTGATTTAATACTATTAAGAAGTTCTTCTTTTATATAGGCATGCAGTGATTTATTTTTTTCCATTCATTATGCTCCTTATGTCACACGATATGTTTAGTTTACAAGATACCATATAAGAAGACAACTCCTATTACTTGTTATGACGAATTTTATATAAAATAAATTTGTATGGACAATATATAAATTGTATGATACATTTAAAGTGAAATAAACAAAATACTTTGTTAACGAAGTGTTTTAACCGTTTTACTAGAGGAGTGATGCATCTTGAGTTTAAAAGTAGTTGTCGTTGGCGGAGGTTCGAGTTATACACCGGAAATTATAGAGGGATTAATTAAGCGAAACAAACAGTTTCCAGTATCAGAAATTGTGCTTGTTGACATTGAAGCGGGCGAGGAGAAATTAACCATTATTGGAAATTTGGCAAGGAGAATGATAGAAAAATCAGGGAAGCCGATTCAATTATCCTGGACACTTGATCGCAAAAAGGCTTTGGAGAATGCTGATTTCGTGACAACGCAAATTCGAGTAGGAGGATTGAAAGCGCGTTCAAAGGATGAAAGGATTCCTTTAAGTAACGGGTATATTGGTCAAGAGACAAATGGAGCGGGAGGGATTTTCAAAGCTTTTCGTACGATACCTGTACTATTGGAACTCGCTCAGGATGTACATGATATCTGCCCGGATGCTTGGATTATTAATTTTACGAATCCAGCTGGCATCGTTACAGAGGCATTATTAAAACATGCAGCACACAAAAAGGTGATTGGTGTTTGTAACATTCCATACAATATGCGACATTCCATAGCGGAAATTATAAATGTGGAACCAGATAAAGTCCATATTGAATTCATCGGAATGAATCACTTTATCTTCGGCCGAAGTGTCTATGTCAATGGACGGGATAGGACAGCCGAAGTGTTAGAAAAGCTTTTGCAAATTGAATTAGATTATTCACCAGCAAACATTGTAAATTTAGGCTGGTCAAAGACCTTCATTGAATCAACTAAACTATTACCTAATCCCTATCATCAATATTATTTTCAAACCAAAGAGGTTTTACAAAAGGATTTGGAAGCATATAAAAAGCATGGAACACGTGCAGAGATTGTGATGGAGTTGGAAAAGGCGTTATTTGATATTTACCGGAATCCAGAATTAAATACCAAACCTAAAGAACTCGAAAAAAGAGGAGGTGCATTTTATAGTGAAGTAGCATGCAGCTTAATGGATTCGCTTTACAATAATAAGGGAGACATTCAGACAGTGAATACCTTGAATCGAGGTGCAATTTCTGATTTATCAGACGATGCAGTCATTGAAGTGAATAGTGTGATTACCAGCCATGGTCCAGAACCTGTTGTTGTAGGAAAAATTCCACAGGCAATTAAAGGAATCATTTATGAGATGAAGGCATTTGAAGAACTTGTTGTCCAAGCGGCAATAAGTGGCCGATATCATGATGCCTATTTGGCTATGGTAATGAATCCGCTCATTCGGGATGAAAAAGAGAGTAAGAAGCTGTTAGATGAATTACTGGTAGCTCATCGAGAAGATTTACCACAATTTAATTCATAGGGGGATGAAAAATGAATAATAAATTTATGCAGAAATTTATTGAAGTCGCCGGTCGGATTGGTGCCCAGCGACATCTTGTTGCGATTCGTGATGGGTTTGTTGCAATTATGCCGCTCATCATTATTGGATCACTTGGTGTTTTAATCAATAACTTTCCAGCTATTGGGAAGTTTGATCTTGTTGGCTGGTTAAATGGCATCTTTGGAGAAGGGTGGCAAGTAATTGGCGGAAGCATATGGAATGGGTCTTTTGCTATTCTAGGCTTGCTTGTTGCCTTTTCTATTGCGTATAATTTAGCTAAGTCCTATGAAATTGACGGACTCTCTGCTGGATTAATTTCAGCAGCTGCGTATATTATGCTTGTGCCGGAAACACCGACAGATTGGGGCCTTGAGTTTGCATGGTTAGGTGCCCAAGGTTTGTTTATTGCTATTATTCTCGGTCTTGTTTTAACAGAACTTTTTAAAGTATTGCTTCGGTCGAAATTTACAATTAAAATGCCCGAAGGTGTTCCTGAGGGGGTAGCAAAATCGTTTACAGCTCTGATTCCAGCATCTATTATTCTGGTCCTTGTTGGGCTTTTCCAAGCACTTATTCAAGCCTTTTCTGATTTAAGCATCTTTGAAATGATTTTTCATGTTATTCAGGAACCGCTGCAAGGATTAGGGAATACTTTGCCAGCTGCTATGCTCGTGTCGTTTTTGAATCATTTACTGTGGTTCTTTGGACTACATGGGACTAATATTTTAGGTTCTGTGATTGAGCCCATTTACCTTCCGTTAATTGAACAGAACTTACAACTTTTCCAAAGTGGCGTATCGGCATTTGAGGTACCTTATGTTGTAACGAAGCCTTTCTTAGATTCATTTGTGTTTATGGGAGGGTCAGGAACGACACTCGCGTTAATTATTGCTATCTTTATCGTGATTCGTCGTGAAAAAAATCATCCATATCGCCAAGTTGCTAAATTGTCAGCACCTGCTGGATTATTTAATATTAATGAACCGATGATTTTCGGCTTACCGATTGTTTTAAATCCAGTGATGTTAATTCCTTTTATTCTCGTACCCGTAACAATTACTGTTACTTCTTATATTGCCCTTGCAACAGGGTTAGTTCCAAAGACAGTTGCGATTGTACCCTGGACGACACCACCTATTCTTAGTGGATATCTGGTTACGGGTGGAGACCTGCGTGGGGTAGGACTGCAAATTTTCAACTTGGGCATTGCTGTACTCCTATATATTCCTTTCGTCATGGCTGGAGTCAGAGCGTTGAGAGAAAGAATGGAGGGATGATATATGCAAGAAACCGAAGAAGCGTTACAATTACTTTCATTTCAAATCATTCTTCATGCTGGTAATGCCCGTTCCTTTGCTATGGAGGCGATTCAAGAAGCGAAAGCATATCATTTTAAAAATGCCCGTGAAAAAATTGAATCAGCAGAAGAAGAATTTATCATCGCCCATCAGGAGCAAACGAAGCTATTGCAATTAGAAGCGCAAGGAAACAAGTATGAGATGACTGTTATTCTTGTTCATGCGCAAGATCATCTGATGACGGCTATGACGGTGAAGGATCTTGCGGTGGAGATGATTGAGATGTATGAAAAAATTGAAAAAGTGGAGGGGAAATAGTGTGAAGATTATTCTTGTTTGTTCAGCGGGCATGTCAACATCGATGCTCGTGAAAAAGATGAATCAATCAGCGAAGGCGAGAAAGATAGAAGTTGATATTGAAGCGATGGCGGAGTCTCAATTAAAAAATCATCTTGATGGGCTGGATGTCGTTTTAATTGGTCCACAGGTTCGTTATTTGGAAAAGAAAGTGAAAGAATTTGTAGAGCCAAAAGGGGTAAAAGTTGCCATTATCGATTCAGTGGCTTATGGATTAATGCAGGGAGATAAGGTGTTAGACCAAGCTATCAAATTAACAGAAGCTTGAATATAATTAAATGAATCTATGTTTAGGTTTAGAACTGTGATTGGCGGACATGCGGTGTTTTAGTGTGTCCTTTTTTTCTTGTAATTTTATTCCGAATTAACTGCAGCAAGACCCCACTGAATGAAGTTTTACTTTATAAAAAGGAGAAGGTGGGATTCGAACCCACGCAACGTTCACACGCCCTAACGCATTTCGAGTGCGTCCCCTTCAGCCGGACTTGGGTACTTCTCCAAATAAATGGTGCTGGTGAGAGGATTTGAACCCCCGACCCCTTCATTACGAGTGAAGTGCACTACCAACTGTGCTACACCAGCGTATACGATTCGTAAAAGAAATCGCATATAAAAATATAATACTTTTATTCATTTTTTTCAAGTAATGTTGCTGGCTTTTTTGAATGAGGCTGATATTCCTGATGTAAAAGAGACTGTTTTAAATTCATAAAACCTGACTTGGAATGAACAAACTCCTGAATAGCACGTTATACAATCCGGATACCTGGGGTTAATGGCATAAATCTTTAGAAATCAAAGAATAAGAAGCTTTGAAAGGATGCATTGCCCCATTCCAAGTCATGGAAGGAAATGATGTAAAGCACATATCCAACGAGTCGATCCCTGAAGTTTGCTGCGAATATTTTTCCTAGAACAGTTGTTTTAACTGAATCGCTCGATACATTAGCGAAGCATCTTTACCGAGTTTATCCGTTCGATAAGTGTATGGCAGGAGTTGATTTAAAAAAATAGCATCGCAAGTTCTGCGTGAATTCCCAGAACGATAGCAGGCATCATGCTGCATACAAAAGGCATCAAGTTGATTGGTAGGCATCCCTGGTCCACTGCAACCGGGACCACAATAATGATAACCTGGTAAACAAGGCATTTTTTATCCGCCTCCTTTGTCAATTTTATATATTCTATGATTCATTCAAAGAATTGCTTGGGAAGACGTTCAGAGTGAAAGAAAAGCCGCTATTATGGGGTAATATAAAAATAAAAATAACCATGTCTCCTAGTTGAATGAGAGACATGGTTTTTTTATTCCGAATTAACTGCAGTAAGACCCCCACTGAATGAAGTTTCACTTTATTAAACAGTGGAGAATAATCATCATTTTCTTGTGGCGGTTTAATTGACGATGGCACCGTATCCTCCAAGCGTTTTTTCACTGTGGATACTTTTTGATTTAAAATCACCACACAAGCTAATTCCTATCATCTCTTACTTTGACAGTAGCGATTAAATACAAATTCACACTAATCGCTCTCCTCTGGTTCCGCATTTCGAATCATATCGGCCATTTCCAAAAAACCTTCCCTCTTTAAGAGCGCAATCCCTTGTGTTGCGTCTTCTCCTAGAACAACTAGCTTATCACCAGCTTGAATTTTATACATGTCGCGTGCTTGTTTGGGAATAACAATTTGTCCACGCTCACCTACTTTTACAACGCCAAAAAGCTGCTTGCCTTTAGGACCAAGCTGGTTGGCTTCTTTCTCACTCATTTGACGAGATAATTGCTCCAAATCCACTTGAAAAATCTCACTTATTTTTTTGCATGTATAGATATCAGGAATTACCTCTTCATTTTCCCACTTAGCAATGGTTTGTCGTGATACGTTTACCTTTTCAGCTAATGCCTCTTGGCTCAGTTTATTCTTATGTCGCAATACACGGATATTCATACCAATCATGTTTTTCATCTCCAGCTATATTCTTATCATTTAGTAGTATTCTCATTATGCAGAAATTCTGCAGCTATTTCTACCAACTGTTTGTAACATTATTTGTTAATTTTTGTAGCAAGGTATTGTACGTTTGTTTCAATTCATAATATAAATAAAAAATAGACGCCTTCTTGTTTAAGAAAGGCGCCTGTTATTTACCGATTCTGTACTAGATCTGTTATTCTTATTTTCCCGCAGCAGCATATACTTTATTGGAGCCTGCTATTCCGGGTTTTGTTAGATTTTCCAGGTCGAGAATGTGATTGACCTCCGTTTCCGTCAGTGCTCCGGATTCGATGCAGATTTCTCTGACTGAGCGGCCGGTTTCAACTGCGGTTCTAGCAATCTCTGTTGCTTTTTCATAGCCAACATAAGGATTGATTGCTGTAACGAGAGAAATACTGCGTTCTACCATATTACGGCAATGTTCAATATTAGCAGTAATGCCGTCGATTGCGTAATCTCTAAACACGCGAATACCATTTTCTAAGATTTTAATCGATTGCAGCAGGTTGAAAACAAGTACGGGTTTCATTACGTTTAATTCCAATTGACCATTTTCTGCTGCCATGCCAATTGTCGTGTCATTACCTGCAACCTGGTAAGCGATTTGATTCATCACTTCGCACATAACTGGATTTACCTTTCCAGGCATAATTGAAGAACCGCTTTGTCTTGCAGGAAGATTGATTTCCTGTAAACCAGCTGTCGGACCAGAACTCATTAGACGGAGGTCATTTGCAATTTTCGAGAGATTGATTGCGTTTACCTTTAACATGGCAGATAATTCCGTATAGACATCCGTATTTTGCGTTGCATCGATAAGGCTTTCACTGCTCTTCAGCTCAATGCCTGTGAACTCAGTTAATAAACCGACTACTAGTTTCGTATATTCTGGAAGTGCGTTTAATCCTGTTCCGACTGAAGTGCCGCCTATATTGATGTTGCGCAAGCCTTTCATTCCGCGGCTGACGCGTTCTAAATCCCGATTCATTACAGCATAATAACCTGTAAACTCTTGACTTAAACGAATTGGCACGGCATCCTGTAAATGTGTTCTTCCCATTTTTATTACATCATCGAATTCTGCAGCTTTTCCCTTTAGCGATTCTACAAGCTTTGCCAGCTCACCTACTAAATGGTACAGTCGCTCAATAAGAGCAATATTTGTTGCCGTTGGAAAAACATCGTTCGTTGATTGTGCCATATTTACATGTGAGTTCGGGCTGATTATACTGTAATTTCCCTTTTCCTCACCTAATATTTCAAGGGCTCGATTTGCAATAATTTCATTCGCATTCATGTTAAATGAAGTGCCAGCTCCACCTTGAATGGGGTCAACAATGAAAAAAGCATCAAATTGACCGGCACTGACTTCCTCTGAAGCTTGTATAATTGCCGCGGCAATATTTTCGTCAAGCAGGCCAAGCTCTTTATTTGCTTTTGCGGCCGCTTTCTTAATATAGCCGATAGCACGAATTAAAGCAGGGTCAATCTTATATCCTGTAATTGGAAAATTTTCTTTCGCTCTAAGACTCTGAATACCGTAGTATACTTCCTGTGGCAGTTCCTCTTCACCTAAAAAATCTTTCTCCATACGAAATTCCATTCTGCATCCCTTTCCATTCCTAAAAATTATGTAAAAACTAAAATTACACCCAATTGCTATTGTACAGTTTTCTATCCGCTTTGTCAGCAGATTTCTGAAACTAGGTCGCCTGGATCTATCCCTGCTATCTTGCCGTATTCTTGTTTTATCCTATATATGTTTGTTTTGTCTGATTATATGGTAGGGGGTTATAAATTATGGTAAAATATATACGGTGATTGTTATTATTAAAATTGTGTTTCCAATAAGGTTGTATAGGTATTGTGGAAGCACTTTCATTTTATTAAAATATTATAAGGAAGAGGTTCATATGAGTAACAAAAGGGAAAGTACAGATGTTATTTTAATTGGCGCAGGTATTATGAGTGCAACACTCGGAACGTTTTTGAAGGAATTAGTGCCAGATTGGGATATTACTGTGTTTGAAAAGCTGGAAAAGGCTGGGGAAGAAAGCTCTCATGAATTGAATAATGCTGGGACGGGGCATGCAGCATTATGTGAATTAAACTATACAACGGAAAAATTAGACGGCACAATCGATGATTCGAAAGCAAATAACGTCAATGAACAGTTTCAGGTTTCTTTACAATTTTGGTCGTATCTCGTTCAAAAGGGTTTATTAAAACAACCTGAAAACTTTATTCAACCGCTGCCGCATATAAGTTTAGTAGAAGGTAAGAAAAATGTCGACTTTTTAAAAAAACGCTATGAAGCGATGAAAAGTAATCCATTATTTGCAGACATGGAATTTACAGATGATCCAGCAATACTTGCAGAATGGCTACCATTAATTATGAATGATCGTATTTTAGAAGATGAAATTGCAGCTACAAAAATTGAGTCTGGAACCGATGTGAACTTTGGCAGATTAACGCGTAAATTATTTGAGCACCTTGACGAAGAGGGTGCGGATATTCAATACAATCACCAGGTAGAAGATTTAAAACGCAAGAAAAAAGGCTGGGAAGTAAAAGTACGGAATGTGCAGACTGGAAGGGTGAACAGTCACTTTGCCAAATTTGTCTTTATTGGCGGTGGTGGCGGAAGTTTGCACTTGCTGCAAAAAACAGGTATTCCTGAAAGTAAGCATGTAGGGGGGTTCCCTGTCAGTGGTATTTTCATGGTATGTAATAATCCGGAAATCACTGAGCAGCATCATGCCAAAGTATATGGAAAGGCAAAGGTTGGTGCACCGCCGATGTCTGTTCCGCATCTAGATACAAGATATATTAATAATGAAAAATCATTATTATTTGGACCATATGCTGGTTTCTCACCAAAGTTTCTAAAAACAGGTTCAAATATGGACTTGATTGCATCTGTTAAGCCGAGCAATGTGTTTACGATGCTGGCAGCGGGTGCGAAGGAATTGCCATTAACGAAATACCTTGTTACACAAGTATTGCAATCAAAGGAACAACGAATGAAGGAGCTTCGTGAGTTTATTCCAAATGCAAAAAGTGAGGATTGGGACTTAATCATAGCTGGTCAGCGTGTTCAAGTAATAAAAGATACGGAAGCAGGCGGGAAAGGCACTTTACAATTTGGTACCGAAGTAATCACTGGTGCAGAGGGTTCTATTGCTGCATTACTGGGTGCATCTCCAGGAGCTTCAACTGCAGTTCAGATTATGCTCGATATTTTAAATCGCTGCTTCCCTGAAAGAATCCATGAATGGGAGCCGAAAATTAAACAAATGGTTCCATCATATGGAATGAAGTTGAAAGACAACCCTGCAGTGCTTCAGGATGTTAAAGCAACAGCTGTAGAAACATTAAAGTTAAATGTAACCGAAGAGAAGAAAGAATTAGCATATAGTTAAGCAGATGGGCGCTCGAAACTTTTCGGGTGCTTTTTCTATAAAATCGGGGTCGTGTGTTCAATTACGCTGCGATTAAAATATTGGCCAATTTGAAATCTGCAGATGCATGTTCTATACTTTTAATAAAAGAAACAGAGGATGATCGTAATGAGATTTGAGGGAATTTTACCACGATTGCGTAATGGTGAGAAGATTATCCGCTCTGGATGGTCCGGGGCAGAGCTGTATGTAAAGCTTATTGGTGAAAGTGAAATGGATGGTGAAAAGTTAAACCCATATCTTTTAATTAACGTTGAAGGAGAAGGGTATACGATGTTTACACCAACAGTCTGTGACCTGTTGGCAGAGGACTGGGAAATTGTTGACTAGAGAGGGGAGAGCCTATTTGTGCATGGCTCTTTTTTTATAGAAAATATTAATTTCAAAAGGATGATTTAGTTGAAATTCATTGAGTACGAGGGGAAGACGGTTTTTATTACGGGAGCTGCTTCTGGCATAGGCTATGCGCAGGCAGAGGCTTTTCTTAAGCAGGGTGCCTGTGTATTTGCGATTGATCGAAAGGAAGCAGGGCTGCAAGCGTTAAAACAGGCCTATCCCAGTTCTTTTGCTTATCGAATTGTAGATGTAACGGTGAAAGAAGAAATTGCTGAAAGCATCGGTTATGCATTAACTGAATTTAGAAAGATTGATATTCTTATTAATACAGCTGGCATACTTGATGGCTACCTGCCAGCTCTCGATACAAATGAGGAATTATGGGATGAAATCTTCAATACAAATTTAAAAAGTATCTACTATATTACAAATCTGATTTTGCCTCACATGCTAAAATGGGAGAAAGGTGTCATCATCAATACAGCCTCGATTGCGGGACTTGTCGCGGGAGGCGGGGGAGCGGCATATACAGCATCCAAGCATGCAATCATTGGCTATACAAAACAATTAGCATATGATTATAGCAGAAAAGGAATTCGTGTAAATGCACTTGCTCCCGGGGCAATCCGGACACCGATGAACGCGGATGATTTTAAAGGTGACGGGGAAATTGCTGATTGGGTTGCTGAGGAAACCCCGGCAGGCCGCTGGGCAGAGCCGGAGGAAGTTGCAAATGCAACATTGTTTATTGCGAGTGATGCTGCTGATTATTTGCATGGAGCTGTTCTGCCAATTGATGGTGGCTGGACGATAAAGTAAAGGAGCAAAAGAGGATAGGATATAACCCTTTTTCATCACCCCGCGCATGAAACAGGGGAGGCCGCGCGAGAGACAGCAATCCCCGCGCGAGAAACAGTATTACCCGCGCATGACCACTATGCATGCGCGGCAAACCCGCTTTCACGCGTGGCTTTTTGTCGAATACGCGCGCCCGCTACTGCTCCATCGTACGTCAACCGCCTTTTATTTACAGGATATGGATTTCCCTCCCAAAATTCCTTGTTTAATCTTACCAGTTACTTTCTGCACAAATATTTGTTATACTACCCTAGTAAGCTTTTTACGTGCTTACACTATGGCACTTTTTGGGGTCTTGACCCTCATCCTTTGGCCATAGTTATGACTAAAATAGCATCTCAGCTATTTTACAAAGGAGAAATAGTAAATGAATAAAACTTCTGTGTACGAAAAATCGTCACTGACTACTGCCAGCGATTTAACAAAAATTGGACTGGTTGCATCACTTTACATTGCAGTAACCCTTATTTTGTCAGCAATCAGCTTTGGAGCAATCCAGCTGCGGCTTTCCGAAATGTTCAATTATCTAGCTTTATTTCATAAACGCTATGTCGTTGCTGTTACATTGGGTGTAGTAATTGTGAATTTCTTCTCGCCAATGTGGGCGCTTGATGTGCCGATTGGCAGTCTGGCAACTTTCTTTACTTTAATTCTTATTCGTGCTGTAGTTAAGCATATGCGCAATATGAAGGCAAGGTTTGTTGTGACAGCAATTATCTTTGCTATTTCGATGTTTACAATTGCCGTGCAATTATATATTTTACTGGATTTTCCTTTTTGGTGGACCTATTTAACCATTGCCATTGGCGAATTATTTTCAATGACAATCGGTGGATTTATCATATATGCGGTCAGTAAAAAAGTGGATTTTACAAAATAAGAAGATATCTTGAGCCAGGTGTAATTAGCCTGGCTTATTTAATTCACACATTTTTCAGTAGATTCCTTAATAAATTGATGATAATAATGTATACTTAAAATAATTATCAGAGAATCGGATCATAATAGATAGAAAAAAGATGAGATTGGGTGAGGTACAGTGAAAACAATTAGTGTAGAAAAAATTGTTCAGCAATTTAATTTAGATATTCTTGCAGGTGAAAAAGGGTTGAAACAGAGAATATCAATGAATAAATCACATCGGCCAGGATTAGAGTTTATTGGTTATTTTGATTTTTTTCCAAAAGAACGCGTTCAAGTGCTTGGTGAGACAGAGGTTACTTATCTGCAGCAGCTTGATGTAGATGAAAGAAAACTGAGAATTGGGAATATCGTCAACTACCACCCGCCATGTTTTATTGTGACGAGGGATCAATCAGGATTAACCTATTTAGAACAATATTGCAGTGAAGAGAATATTCCACTCCTTCGCACAAAAGAACATACGAATGACTTTATCACTAAACTGGATGCATATTTAGCAAAATCCCTGGCAACAGAAATCGCTGTACCAGGGGTTTGTCTAAATGTGTTTGGAATCGGAATTCTTTTACGCGGAGAATCAGGAATAGGCAAGAGTGAAACAGCATATACATTAATCGGCCGCGGGCATCGCCTTGTAGCAGATGATATTGTTGTTCTCAGAAAGCTGAGCCATCAAACCATTCTTGGCACACATAATGAGATGAACAAAGAGTTTCTCGCATTAAGAAGTGTTGGCTTATTAAATATCGTGCGCGTTTATGGTAGTAAATCCTTTCAGGACGAAACCCGTATCGCCCTTGATATTGAATTAACTGAATGGGGAAAAGATGAACTCAATAATGAATTAGAACTGAGAACGAAGTATACAAGCTATATGGGTGTGGAGATCCCGCATATTAAAATTCAATTACAGCCGGGTCGTGATGTGGCTGGTTTGATTGAGGCGGCAGCCAACAGCTGGTATTTGAAACAGCAAGGCTATAGCGCAGCAGAAGAATTTATCAGCAGGACAGAAGATTATAATGATTAAATTAGTGTAAAAAAATGGAATAAACTGCGTATCAAAAACACCTTTTATGGGAGGACTCTCTGGTAAATGGTGTTTTTATAATGAAATTTTTTCAATGATTATTATATGAAACTTTTTCGAACAATTTGTGATTTTAATCACAACGTTAAATAACCGTGTTATAGTTAAATTATATGTAAACACTATTAGCTATCTTTGTACAGATTGCGGCAAACCTCCAAGAGCCGCAGCTGCTTCAAGGTTTGAAATGCTGATAGCCGTTTACAACATCACCTGATTTATAAAAATAATGTCCTAATAAGAAATAGCTTGTTTACCTGCAATCTCTATCAATCAAATTGTATGCCTCCTTTGTCAACAGATTCATAAAGGAGAGGAACAAATTAATGGATAGATTAGGATTGTATACGAATAGAATAAGTGATGGCTGGCTGGCAGAGTCCCTAGCCAGTAAAGAAATAGATGTTGTTTTAATTAGTGAAAGTAAAAGTATGTTACGAAATATTGAGGAACAGATTGAAAAAATTTTAGATAAAAAGATAGACAAATGGTTAATAACAGAAGCAGAGAAAAAATTGATTCTCTCGCACATTATCTTTCAAAACCAGACTGCAGTAATAGATAGACTGGGGTTATTCGTTGATGCAGCCAATGGAAGCGCTGCTGAAAGAAAAGCACGTATAAAACAGCTTGATCAGCTCTTGCCGCCATCCACGATAATTGGCGTTCACGCCCCTGCCTGCAGCATTTCAGAGCTGCAAGAGGTTGAACATAATCCGAAAAGAATTGTTGGTCTGCATTTTATTAGGGGTGGTATGGAAGTCATCCCAGGGGAAAAAACATGTACTCACACATTGCGAGCGATTGCGGACCTTGCAGAACAGTTAAAAATTGTCCTAATCAATGAAAAGGAAAGTCCGGGCAATGTCGTCCAGCGTTTGGAACTGACCTTTTTAAATGAAGCTTTTGATATTATATCTGAAGGCGTTACTGGGCCTCATGAATTAGATCGATTAATTAAAGCAAGATTTAATATCAAGAATGGACCATTTGAAGCGGCCGACCGCATTGGCTTGGATGTGATTTTAAATGAACTGGATGAATTATATAAGGTGACAAAGCATAAGAAATTCCTAGCTTCTACGTATTTGCGTACATTAGTAGCTGAGGGACGAACTGGAGTTCAAGCCGGTGAAGGTATATTTAAATACAGCAGCGAAGAACAACCTATTACAGACGAGCAGGGGGTTATATAAATCATGAATATATTAGTAATTAATAGCGGGAGCTCGTCTTTAAAATATAAATTATTCTCTATGAAACAGGAGCATGTTTTAGCCGAAGGAATTGTTGAAAAAATTGGGATGAAAAATGCTATTGTTCAATATAAGCCCTATAACCAAGAGCCTTTGATAGAGGAATTAGAAATTCTCGAGCACAGAGAAGCCTTATTCAAGGTAATTCAAATGATGACAGATGAAACGATCGGTGTTATTGCTTCTTTAAAAGAAATTTCAGCTGTTGGTCATCGGATTGCCCATGGCGGTGAGGCGTTTGCTGATTCTGCAATAGCAGATGACGCGGTTATCTCCTCGATTGAGGAGAATATTGACCTGGCACCTTTGCATAACCCAGCAAATTTAAAAGGGATCCTTGCTTTTAAAGAAATTGACAGCAGCATACCAATGGTCGCTGTTTTTGATACAGCATTTCATCAAACGATGCCAGAAAAAAGTTATATGTATCCTGTTCCGAAAGTCCTTTATGATAAATATAAAATCAGGCGTTACGGATTTCACGGCACATCTCATAAATATGTCTGCTCCCGATTGGAACAAATAACGGGTACCTCTATTAAAGATAAGAAACTGATTACTTGTCATATCGGTAATGGTGCAAGCATAACAGCAATTAAAGATGGCGTTTCTGTTGATACAAGCATGGGTATGACACCATTAGAGGGCTTAATGATGGGCACGAGAAGCGGAGATATTGATCCGGGAATGATTCAGTACCTGATGATGAAGGATGAATTAACGATTGAAGAAGCAAATTCCATGTTGAATAAATACAGTGGTTTGCTGGGAATATCAGGGATAAGTCATGACGTCCGTGAATTGCTGGAAGCTGTGGAACAAGGAAATAAAGATGCGACATTAGCTATTGATATGTATGTATATCGCATGAGTAAATATATTGGTTCTTTTGCTGCGGCAATGAATGGCGTCGATGCGATCATATTTACTGGTGGAGTTGGCGAGAACGCAGCTGTGATAAGAGAAAAGGTCTGTAACCAGCTGGCATTTTTAGGACTTAAGCTTGATAAAGATTTAAATGAGAATCGCACCATGAAGGAACGTAAGATTCATCATATGAATTCCTCCATTGATGTATATGTTATTCAAACAGATGAGGAATTGATGATTGCCCGGGATACAAAAAGATTATTGGAAAAAGCAAAGCAAGTTGTACAAGCATAGACTTTTGCGAGGTGTTCACACATGGAAAAGTTTCAACTTGAACAAGTTATTGATAAAGATGTTTTACAGGAAATACAGGATAAATTCAGTAATGCTACGGGTCTTTCTGCTGTCACGGTGGATTTTCGCGGTGTTCCGATTACGGAATATAGTAATTTCACACCTTTTTGTACGGAACTGAGAAAAACAGAAGGATTTGAGGAAAGATGCCATCGCTGTGATGCCTATGGGGGACTTGAGGCAGCGAGAAAAAATGCAACATTTATCTATCGCTGTCATGCCGGTCTCGCTGACTTTGCAATTCCCATTAAGGTGCAAGGTCAATTTATTGGTTCTGTACTTGCGGGACAAGCAAAGCTGGAAGACTCTGACTTAAATAATTTAGAAAGTATTATTAGAGAAAATACGAACTATGAAAATAATGAAAAACTCGTAAAATTGTATGAAGCTCTGCCTGTAACTTCTCTCAAGAAGGTGGAGGCAGGAGCTAAGTTATTAGAGTCCATCATAAGTAATTTAATTGAAAATGATATTATAAAGTACGTGCAGGATAGATTGAGTAAAAAAAATGAAGATCTACTGGAAAAAGTAAAAAATACGGAGAGTCTGGAAAAGGATTTTCAAGAAAAAGAATTAACAGCCTTGCAGCCGCGTATTAATATGAACTTTTTAAATCATTCTATAAATGCCGCCTCTAGACTTTCTATTATTGAAGATGCTGATAAAACAACAGATATTTTATATCTTATTGCGGACATCATTAAATATACGGTGGAGCAGTCGAATAAGCTAGTCAAATTAGAAGAAGAGATCGCTCATGTAAGAAGGTATTTAAACTTACAAATGCTTCGCTTTGGAGACCGATTTCAATTTGAACTGGATATAGAAGAAGAGGTCATGAATGAATCCATCCCTTCCCTGCTTCTTCAGGCATTAGTTGATAATGCAATTGTTCATGGTCTGGAAACAAAAAGCGGGGCTGGCTTTTTACGAATTATAGCAAGTGCGGTTGATGATATCGTTATGATTAAAGTGATGGATAATGGTGTTGGCATCCCAAGTGATACTTTAGAAAAAATTCAGCTTGACAGATTTGAAAAAGAAAATAATTCCTTGAATCGTACAACCGGAATTGATTTAGCTACGATGAAGGGGATATTAAATTATCATTATGGAAGTGATTGCAATATGACAATTAAGAGTCATTTGCAGAAAGGTACTTCAGTTATGCTATCCATACCAAAGGAGTCCCGTTAACAATGATAAATATACTATTAGTTGATGATGAGAATCTGGAGAGAGAAGCTTTTAAAAAAATATTAACAACGATAGACTTTGAAACAGAAGTGGTTGGGGAAGCGCAGAATGGCAAAGAAGCGATTAGACTCGCAAAGGAACTTCATCCTGATATCATTTTCATAGATACCATCATGCCAAAGCTGGATGGAATGGAAGCTGTTCAAACCATAAAAAAAGATTATCCCAGTGTGTTTATTTATCTGATGTTTTCCTGGCTGGATCCTTCACCTCTCATTCGAAACAGTCAATTGAGCGGAACAATTAATAAGCCAATTCGTAAAAAGGATATTCAGTCTATTTTATCCGTTTACACTGCCAACTACGAGGAAAAAATTTTTACCGAGGGAGGTTTGTTAGAACGGTTTCTTGTTGCTGCCCATTTAGAACAGTATCGTGAAGCGAAAGAGCTGTTGGGTAACTTAGTACAGCAGCTGCTAAAAGCGAATCAGGATAAAAATCAAATCGAAAGAGCAGTTGAGATTGTCAGAGATGAAATGATTGCCGTATGTGAAGCGAAGAAATTACCCACTTCTCAGCTAAATGAAAAGCAGGACAGTAAAATAACTTATTATAATGCTGGTCCGCAGCTTGATTCTCTGTTAAAAGATATATTCCAGCTTATTTTGGAAAATCAGTCAGCTTCGAGCAATGAAATTAATATGATACTTAATTATATTGAAATGCACTATCAGGAAGGGATCAGTTTAGAAGAGGTTGCTGAATTCATCCACTTAAGTCCGAATTATGTAAGTCGTTTATTTAAAAAGGAAGTACAAACGACATTTGTAAACTATGTAACAGATAGAAAAATAGAACATGCGAAATATCTATTAAAAAATACCTCTTTGCCTGTTGTAAATATTGCGATGGATTTATCATTCCAGGAACATACTTACTTTAGTAAAGTGTTCAAAAGATTGGTAGGACAATCCCCAACTGAATATAGAAACCAATATGGAAGAAAAGAACCAGTTGCTTCCAATCACTTTAATAAAAAGACGATAAAAAATTGGTATATCTAATCACCACTCGCGAATATGCGGTGGTATTTTTTTGTCTAAGAGTTTAAAAGTGTACTTAATAAATCAATTCATTCTCTATTATTTACAACATAAAATTACCATAACTAAATGAAAATAGAAAAATTCTATACTTCTTATATAAAAAAGTATCATTTTGTCCTTTATTTTTAAGGAGTTATTCTTTCATCATTGCTTAAATTACTACCGAGTAATTTGAGCTTTTTTATTTTAGACTTTTATTAAGGGCAAAGGTTAATGCTCTAACACTTACTATAAGGAGGCACTATCCATGATTAAAGAAGCATTAGGTATGGTAGAAACAAAAGGTTTAGTTGGCTCGATTGAAGCTGCAGATGCCATGTTAAAGGCAGCTAATGTTGCGCTGGTCGGTTATGAAAAAATTGGTTCCGGTCTTGTAACTGTAATGGTAAGGGGCGATGTCGGGGCTGTAAAAGCAGCTACAGACGCTGGTGTGGCAGCAGCTCAAAAGGTTGGAGAAGTTGTTTCTACACATGTAATCCCGCGGCCACATACTGATGTAGAGTTCATTCTGCCAAAGATTAATGATGCGGAATAATAATAGGAGGTGTAAACCATGAACGAGCAAAACATTGATTCAATTATTAACGAAGTCATGAAAAAGGTTGGAAACAAGCCAGCTGAGACAAAGGAAACAGAAGAAAACATGTATCAAATTCCAAGTATTACAGAGTTTGTCGGTACGGGTGAAGGAGATACGATTGGTCTTGTGATTGCGAATGTTGATAGTGCGGTTCATGAAGCAATGCATTTAGATAGAAAATATCGTTCGATTGGTATTATCGGCGGCCGTACCGGTGCAGGTCCACAAATTATGGCTGCAGATGAAGCGGTTAAAGCGACAAATACGGAAATTCTAGCAATTGAATTGCCCCGTGACACCAAAGATGGTGCTGGTCACGGAAGTTTAATTATCTTCGGCTCACAAGATGTGGCTGATGCCAGAAGAGCTGTAGAAGTTGCCTTAAAAGAATTAGATAGAACCTTTGGAGATGTTTACGGTAATGATGCCGGACATATAGAGCTGCAATATACTGCAAGAGCAAGCTATGCCTGTGAGAAAGCATTTACGGCTACCGTCGGAAAATCCTTTGGTTTGGTAGTGGGAGCTCCAGCAGCTATTGGTGTTGTGCTGGCAGATACTGCTGTAAAAGCAGCTAATATCGAAGTGTTAGGCTATAGTTCACCAGCTCAAGGCACCAGTTATACAAATGAGGTCATGCTTACATTTAGTGGAGATTCTGGTGCAGTAAGACAAGCATTAATTGCTGCCAGAGAAGTTGGCATTGAGCTATTGGGTGCACTTGGAAGTGAACCTGTGTCAACGACAACCCCATATATTTAACCATCGTTTATTTGTTATAGGAGGGAAAATAAAATGAGATCCAAACGCTTTCAAGTATTGGCAGAGCGTCCAGTTAACAAGGATGGCTTTGTTAATGAATGGCCTGAAGTAGGCTTTATAGCAATGGAAAGTTCAAACGATCCAAAACCCAGCATTCGTATTGAAAATGGTAAAGTCGTTGAACTGGATGGAAAAAATCGTGCTGAATTTGATTTCTTAGACCGTTTTATTGCTGACTATGGAATCAATTTAGAGAATGCAGAACAAGTGATGAAAACAGATTCATTAGAGCTAGCAAGAAAGCTTGTTGATATTCATGTTCCTAGAGAAGAGATTGTTCCTTTAACAACTGCAATGACCCCTGCCAAGATTGTTGAAGTAGTGGAAAAGTTGAATGTTGTTGAAATGATGATGGCGCTGCAAAAAATGCGTGCAAGAAAGACACCATCCAATCAATGTCACGTAACAAATGTAAAAGATAACCCCGTATTAATTGCAGCGGATGCGGCTGAGGCGGCATTGCGTGGTTTTGATGAACAGGAAACAACATTAGGGATTGTACGATATGCTCCCCTTGCTTCCATGGCAATTTTGGTCGGTGCGCAAACGGGACGGGGCGGTGTTATCACGCAGTGTTCTGTTGAAGAAGCGACCGAGCTGCAATTAGGCATGAAAGGTATTTCCCTGTATGCTGAAACGGTTTCTGTATATGGTACAGAATCTGTGTTTGTTGATGGGGATGATACACCTTGGTCTAAATCATTTTTAGCTTCTGCCTATGCTTCCAGAGGAATGAAGATGCGATTTACTTCTGGATCTGGAGCTGAGGTCCAAATGGGCTACGCAGAAGGCAAGTCCATGTTATATCTGGAGGCACGTTGTATTTTCGTAACAAAAGGTGCAGGCTCGCAAGGACTGCAAAATGGATCCATTAGCTGTATCGGGGTGCCTGGTGCCGTTCCTTCAGGTATTCGCGCCGTCCTAGCTGAAAATCTGATTACAACGATGCTCGATTTAGAAGTAGCATCTGGTAATGACCAAACATTTTCTCATTCTGATATGAGAAGAACAGCGCGTACATTAATGCAAATGCTTCCTGGTACAGACTTTATCTTTTCTGGCTACAGTGCAACGCCAAACTATGACAATATGTTTGCTGGATCTAACTTCGATGCAGAAGACTTTGATGATTACAATGTGCTGCAAAGAGATTTGAAGGTTGATGGCGGGTTACGACCTGTTTCTGAGGATGAAACCGTTGCTGTTCGCAACAAAGCTGCTAAAGCAATCCAAGCCATCTTTGAAGAATTAAATCTGCCAAGAATTACAGATGAGGAAGTGGAAGCAGCAACATATGCTCATGGCAGTAAAGATATACCAGACCGTAATGTTGTCGAAGATTTAAGAGCGGCAGAAGAATTCATGAATAGTGATATGACAGGATTAGATATTGTTAAAGCATTATATAAACATGGTTTTAACGATGTTGCTCAAAATGTATTGAATATGTTGAAGCAGCGTGTTTCTGGTGACTACCTGCATACATCTGCAATCGTTGATAAAGATTTCCATATTGTCAGTGCAGTAAATAATTTGAATGATTATCATGGACCATCTACAGGTTATAAAATGAGCGATGCGCGGTGGGAAGAAATTAAACATATCCCTGTCGCTATCAATCCAGAAGATATCTAAATTCGTTAAAGAGGATGTTCAAAAGTCCGATAAAAATGACACTTCGAATTTCTTTGTTGGCTTGCTTTTCGTATCCTTGGAAAAGAAAAACACTTTTCCTGCGTGCTAAACCGTTTGCTCACGTATCAAAAGCATACGTTCCGCTACCCAAAGCTTCGCCGCATTGAGCTTCTCGGTCCTTTTTATCATGAACTTAAAGAAAGAGGTGTTTATTCATCATGGAAATCAGTGAAGAAATGATCCGCCAAACAATCAGAGAAGTCTTAGCAGGTGTAGATCAAGAAAAAAGTGGATCATCACAAGTTGAATCAGCTTCTGTTGAAGATGGAGATTTATTTGAAGAAATAGGCCCCGCTGAACGTGGAATCAGAAATGATGAAGTGGTTATTGCAGTAGGTCCTGCTTTTGGAAAATATCAAAAAGATACGATTGTTCATGTTCCCCATCGGGATGTAATTAGAGAAATGACAGCAGGTGTTGAAGAAGAAGGATTGGCTATACGCTTCATAAGAGTAACTGGGACATCAGACGTCGCTTTTATTGCACATGAAGCAGCTAAATATAGCGGTTCAGGAATTGGAATCGGCATCCAATCAAAAGGAACGACAGTCATTCATCAAAAAGACCTCGTGCCACTAAGTAATCTGGAGCTGTTCCCGCAAGCACCATTATTAACGCACGAAACATATCGGGCGATTGGTAAAAATGCAGCAAAATATGCGAAGGGGGAATCGCCAAACCCAGTGCCTACCATGAACGATCAAATGGCGCGGCCGAAGTATCAGGCAACTTCAGCCCTGCTGCATATTAAGGAAACACAATATGTAAAAAAACACACAAAACCAACTAGCCTTAAATTAAAATAATGCATGATTGACGGAGGTGTGCTAAATGAATGAACAGGCACTAGAGGAAATGATTAAAGATGTTCTCTCATCGATGATGAACAAGGAGGACAAACCAAAGGAGAAATCAGCTGATTCATGTAGTGGTAATCGGTTAACAACAGAGGATTATCCGATTCAAGAGAAGCATCCAGAACTGATTAAAACACCAACAGATAAAACATTAGAAGAAATCACCATGGAAGAGGTTGTTAACGGTGGAATTGATTCAAAAGACATCCGTGTATCTCCTGAAGTATTGGAGCTTCAGGCACAGGTTGCTGAATCAGCAGGAAGAAAGCCTTTTGCCGGAAATTTAAGAAGAGCTGCGGAACTAACTTCCATTCCAGATGAAAGAATATTGGAAGTATATAACGCATTACGTCCTAATCGTTCAACAAGAGAAGAACTGCTGGCGATTGCAGACGAATTAGAAAATCAATTCAACGCAAAAATTAATGCTGATTTTGTAAGAGAGGCAGCCGATGTATACGCTGATCGGGACATACTTCGAGTTGATTGAGTAATGGAACTTAAGAATTGCAGGAGGGCATTACAATGATCTTAGTTGCAGGAGTTGATATCGGCAATGCAACAACAGAAGTAGCGATTGCGGATGTATCAAATAAAGAGCATATTGAATTTCTAGCAAGCGGAATAGTAAAAACATCAGGTATTAAAGGTACCCGAAAGAATATCCATGGGGTTATAGCTGCAATGAAGCAAGCTTTAAATAAATTGAATAAAAACGTTGAAGACTTAAGCATGGTCCGGATTAATGAAGCCGCTCCTGTAATCGGTGATGTGGCAATGGAGACGATAACAGAGACGATTATTACGGAGTCTACAATGATTGGACATAACCCTGCAACTCCTGGAGGTATCGGGCTTGGAACAGGCAATACCGTGCAAATTAATAAGTTGCTATCCTGTAAACCGAATGATGAAGTAATTGTTATTATTCCCCGCGAGGTAGACTTTGAAGATGCTGCTTCTGTAATAAATGAGGCTTTGAGGAAAGAGATAAAGGTAAACGCAGCTATTGTACAAAAAGATGATGGAGTCTTAATAAGTAACCGGATGAATAAAAGGATTCCAATAGTTGACGAAGTAAAATGGATTGAAAAGGTTCCGACTGGAATGAGAGCAACTGTTGAGGTCGCTCCAGCGGGCGGGGTAGTGGAGGTTCTATCTAACCCGTATGGAATTGCCACCGTGTTTGACTTAAGTGCAGAGGAAACAAAGATGATTGTACCAATTTCCAGGGCATTAATTGGCAACAGATCAGCAGTCATTATTAAGACTCCACAAGGTGATGTAAAAGAAAGACATATCCCCGCAGGAAAAATTTTCTTTGAAGGGATAAATAGAAAAACAGAGATTGATGTTGACGAAGGCGCGAAGGCAATGATGGATGCATTAACAGCAGCTGCTCCTGTCGAAGATATCAAGGGAGAGGCTGGGACAAATGCTGGAGGCATGCTGGAGCGCGTGCGCCAGGTCATGTCAGAGCTTACAAAACAGCATCCAAAAGATATAAAAATTCAAGATATGCTTGCAGTGGATACGTTTATACCACAAAAGGTGAAAGGCGGGCTTGCAGAAGAATTTTCTATGGAAAATGCTGTAGGACTAGCTGCAATGGTAAAAGCTGACAAGCTGCAAATGCAAATGATAGCAGACCAGCTGGAAAAGGAAATCAACATCAAGGTTGAAGTAGGCGGCGTAGAAGCAGATATGGCAATTTATGGTGCTTTATCAACACCAGGCACGAATACGCCAATCGCAATCCTGGATATGGGTGCTGGGTCAACAGATGCTTCATTTATGAATAATGCAGGACAAGTAAAGTCTGTGCATTTAGCAGGTGCAGGGAATATGGTTACCATGCTGATAAACTCTGAACTTGGGCTTGAGGATATGGCGCTGGCAGAAGATATTAAAAAATACTCCTTAGCAAAGGTAGAGAGCTTATTTCATATTCGACACGAAGATGGAACAGTTCAATTCTTTGAAGAACCACTCGATCCGAAGGTGTTTTCTCGCGTTGTTATTTTAAAAGAGAGTGATATGATACCGATTCCGCATGACTATTCTGTTGAAAAGATAAGAATGGTCAGACAGAATGCGAAAGAAAAAGTATTTGTCACCAATACGTTACGCTCGCTTAGCATGGTATATCCAACAGGAAATGTACGGGATATTGAATTTGTCGTTTTATTAGGTGGATCAGCACTTGATTTTGAAATCCCGCAGCTTGTAACAGATGCACTATCACAACATGGTGTCGTTGCAGGCAGAGGAAATATCAGGGGAGTTGAAGGACCGAGAAACGCTGTTGCCACTGGTTTGATATTATCTATCAGCCATAAAGGGGGAGATCCTCTTTGAGTCAAATGAAAAATGATAAACCTGTTGTAGTCGTACTCGTAAGCCCCACAATTGAAGAAGGAGAAATAGAGCAGGTGTTATATGGTTTGGAAGAGGAAGCCGTGCCATTTGCAATACACAAAGGTGACAATGAAACGGCAATTAATCTAGGCTACCGGGCAGCAAGTCTTTCCAGGTTAGGTGTAGGAGTAGGCTTGGGGAAGGATCAATTAGCAGTTTTACATTATGAAAAGTTAAAAAAAGAAGCACCAATATTTCAAATGAGTATCCAGGATAGGTCTCGCAGCCTAAGAGCATTAGGTGTAAATGCAGCAAGACTGGTAAAAGGAATGCCTTTTAAAGAATTGAAAAGTATTGAGCTGGAAGTCCAATACAATAACCAAATCACAAAAGAGAAGATAACGGAAATTGTCAAAAAGGTTTTATCTGAATTAGCTAAGGAGGGATAGCCTATGTCAACTTCACTCGGACTGATAGAAACCGTTGGCCTGCCAGCTGCCATTGCCGCAGCAGATACGGCAGCGAAATCTGCTAATGTGCGCTTGCTGCAATATGAGTTAACAAAGGGCGGCGGCATGGTAACGGTTAAATTCATAGGCGATGTTGGTGCAGTTAAAGCAGCAGTAGAAGCCGCAGCGGCTGCCGCCTCAAGCATAGGCAAAGTGAATAGTAAACTTGTTATTCCTAGACCGAATGAACAATTACAAAAAATAATAGATAACAAAAATGACCAGCAAGCAGCAGAGGAAAAAGACAATGATACTGCAACAGCGAACGATGAAGCGGAAAAGCCAGAAGTAACTGAACCAGCAGTAGAAGATGAGCGTGAACTTGAAAGTGAAGAAAGGGAAGATGTAAAAAAGGACATGCAGGGGACAGTGCAAGCGGATTTTAAATACCTCGAAGAAAACGAGCCCGAAAAGCAGCATGATGTAAAGGCATCTTGCAATCTGTGTCATGACCCCAATTGTCCCAGACAAAAAGGTGATTTACGAAACGAATGTATCCATTATAAAAAATAGGAGGATTAAAAATGGGTGATGCATTAGGAATGATTGAAGTAAAAGGACTAGTAGGTGCAATCGAAGCGGCAGATGCAATGACAAAGTCTGCGAACGTAGAACTAATTGGCTATGAAAAAATTGGATCTGGCCTTGTTACGATTATGGTAAGCGGCGATGTTGGTGCAGTTAAAGCTGCCACAGATGCAGGTGCAGCCGCTGCAGAGAAGGTCGGCGAAATTGTTTCTGTCCATGTAATTCCTCGGCCTAATAAAGATATTGATCAATTAATATCTCGTTTATAAGCGTATCACAGGAGGGAGAAACATGGAAACAGAGAAATTAATTGAAGCTGTTACAATGGAGATTCTAAGACGCTTCAAAGAAGAAGCATCCGTTCCCACCACTGCTGTAGGTGTATCGAACCGACATATCCATGTGAGTCAAGCAGACTTGGAAGTCCTCTTTGGGAAAAATTATCAGCTTACAAAGTTGAAGGATCTTAAACAACCAGGACAATTTGCAGCGGAAGAAACCGTAAACATAATAGGACCAAAAGGAATGATAGAAAAAGTGCGAATACTTGGTCCAGTGCGAGCAAAGACACAACTGGAAATATCAAGGACAGATGCTTACAGTCTTGGCATAAAAGCTCCTATCCGGGAATCCGGGAATATTGAAAATACTCCAGGAGCCTTAATCATGGGGTCAAAAAGCAGCTTGCAGCTGAATGAAGGTGTCATTATTGCAAAAAGGCATATTCATATGCCACCTTCTTTTGCAAAACAACATGGCTTCTTGGATAAAGAAGAGGTCAAGGTACGTTTCGAAGGAGAGCGCAGTCTCGAATTTGACAATGTCGTTATTCGAGTATCGGATAAATTTTTAAATGAAATGCATATTGATACAGACGAAGCAAATGCTGGAAATATTGGCAATGGAGATATCGGAATTATTGTGAAAGGTTAAGAGGCATATGACAGCTAATATGGAAAAAGTTAATCAATATATTAACCATTTCATCGAGAAAATGCATCAGCCATCCCCAGCAGATACAAAAGGAAATTTGAAGGTTGGGGTTGACTTAGGAACAGCTAATATTGTCTTAGCTGTAGTGGACGAAGAAAACCGTCCAGTCGGTGGTGCCATTTGCCCAGCTGCAGTTGTGCAGGACGGGCTCGTCGTGGATTATCTTGGAGCGGTAGAAATCGTCGGGAGACTGAAAGAGGAAGTGGAAGCGCAGCTTGGTGTTGCCTTATCGACAGCTGCAGGTGCCGTACCACCAGGCACTGCTGGAAATGATAAGAAAGCAATCAAGAATATCCTTGAAGCAGTCATGTTTGATGTGAGAGACATCATAGACGAGCCAACAGCTGCATCCGCTATTTTAAAGGATAAGAATTGTGCCGTAGTTGATGTTGGTGGAGGAACGACTGGGATCAGTATTTTAAAAGCCGGCGAGGTTATTTATACAGCGGATGAGCCAACCGGAGGCACGCATATGACGCTTACCTTATCTGGTTATTATGATATCTCATTTGAAAAGGCGGAAGCAAAAAAGAAAGACAAAGCTATGGAAGCTGAAGTCATTTCCATCATTCAGCCTGTAATAGAGAAGATGGCATTGATTACGAAAAAGCATATCTCCGCGTTTGATGTAGAAACCATTTATATTGTTGGAGGCTCCTCCAGTTTTACAGCGTTCACGGATATTTTTACAAATCAAATTGGTATCCCATGTTTAAAGCCCGAACATCCATTGTTTATTACTCCTTTGGGTATTGCTATAAATAGTTAATATAATGAATAACTTTTTTCATAGAGATTCGAGGTGACAATTGTGATTACGGAGGAAATGATTCGTGTGATTGTGGACAGAGTCCTAAGCAGATTAGAAGAAAGAGAGCAGCAAGCCCTTGTTTTATTTACAGGAGGGGCGCTTGGTTTTAACGAATCTCTGGACCAATTAGTTCAATTACAGGAAAATGGATGGAATTTCAAGGTTGTGCTGTCCAAAGGCGCTGAAAACATGATGAAGGAAGATTTGATTAAAGAGAAGCTCTCATTAAAAAAGGTTTATCTGGAGAGTGAAAATGATGGTTTGTATTCTCTTTATCAGGATAGCTCTATCCTAATCATTCCGACATTAACGATGAATACAGCTGCAAAGATTTCTCTTGGTATAGCGGATAATCTGGCAACAAACCTTGCTTCAAGATTTATTATGGAGGGACTTCCCATTTTCGCTGCCATTGATGCCTGTAATCCAGAACATCCATATCGTATCGCACGTGGTAAAGCTGCTATACCAGAAAGCTATAGTAATATGTTTCGTACTTATTTAAGTAGATTGCAAGACTTTGGCATGAGGCTTGTCCAAGCAAAAGAGCTGCAGCAGGCAGTTGTTCAATCGAGCCATGAATTACCTGAAGCAGATTCGCAGCCAAAGCGTGCCAGGAAAAAGGTAATAACAAGAGCGGAAGTAATGGAAGCAAAAGAAAATGGCAGTATGCTGGAAGTGTTTGCAGATTCTATCATAACCGCTTTGGCGGAGGAAACAGCTGCTATTGAAGGTGTAAAGATAGTAAGGTCAGGTGATTGAAATGTATTTAGGCAGAGTGATTGGAAACGTGGTAGCAACTACGAAAGACAGCAGCCTGCATGGGAAAAAAATGCTTATTGTGGAGAAGCTGACCTATCATTTAGAACCGCTGGCTTCTTCAGAGGTCGCTATTGATACGGTAGGTGCTGGCAATGGGGAAATCGTATTACTTACGAAGGGAAGCACTGCCAGAATTGTTACGGGAAAGGATTCTGCGGCAGATACAGCAATTGTTGCTATCGTTGACAGTGTGGAAGTGGACAAGTAAGCAGAGGTGAGAGCATATGGCGATTTATACAAAAAAGGGAGATAAGGGAACAACAGGACTTTTAGGCGGTTCCAGAGTTGAAAAAGACAGTCTCAAGGTATCTTGTTACGGAACCCTTGATGAAGGAAATGCCACTTTAGGTATCGCTTATTCGCTTATTCCCAGTGAAGATTTAAGAAAAATCATAAAAAAAGTCCAAGAGAAGCTATTTATCGTTGGTGCAGAGCTTGCAAGTGATGATAAAGGAAAAGAACTTCTGACGAATAAAATAGAGAAAAATGATATTGATTTCTTAGAAAACACCATTGATCATTTTGAACAGAAACTTGGTCCCATTCACGCGTTTATAATTCCAGGCGAAACAACTGCTTCTGCGGTTCTGCATCAGGCAAGAGCAGTTTTTCGCCGAGCGGAAAGAAATATCGTCAAGCTGGATAAAACGGAGCCTGTTCGAGATGAAATAAAAAAGTATGTGAATCGGCTTTCGGACACGATTTTTATGTTAGCAAGAGCGGAAACAAATCAGTATTTTATTGAACAAGTAAAACAAAAGGTCGTGCAAAAGATGAGTGCAATCGAAGAAGAAACACATGGGAAAAGCTTAAATCTGTATATAGCTAAGAAAATGGCTGAGCTTGCAGAATCGACAGCAAACAAGCTTCAGGTACCAATTACTTTTTCTGTAGTTGATGCGCATGGCAATATGATTCTCTTGCACAGAATGGAAGAAAGTCTGCTGGCAAGTGTCGATCTTTCACAAAATAAAGCATTCAGTGCGCTTGCCTTGAAGATGCCGACCCATGAAATTGCCAGTCAAGCCCAGCCGGGAGCAGATCTTTATGGCATTTCAACTACCAATCAAAGCCGAATTGTAACCTTTGGAGGGGGCTATCCATTGAAAACAGATAATGTTGTAGTGGGTGCAATTGGGGTTAGCGGAGGCACGGTGGAAGAAGATATGCAGATTGCAGAAGAAATCGTGAAATTTTTCAATAATTAATGAGGTGAAAAAAATGAGCATGGAAATAGACGATATAAAAGCACTTGTCGCAAAAGTGGTCAAAGAAATAGACCAGGCAGTGCCTGAAGAAAAATGCAGTGGATATGGTATTTTTCCTGACATGGATGCTGCTATTGAAGCGGCAGACAAAGCGCAAAAGGAATTGGTAAAGCTTTCTATAGAAGCCAGAAACAATATTATTGAAGCCATTCGCGAAGTTACACGAGAAAATGCTGCAATGTTATCCCAAATGGCGGTAGACGAATCTGGTATGGGAAGAGTGGAAGACAAGCTCACGAAAAATATAATGGCTGCCAACAATACGCCAGGCATCGAAGACTTAAAAACAGAATCATTCTCTGGTGATGATGGCTTAACAGTGGTGGAATTATCACCATATGGGGTAATTGCTTCCATTACACCTACAACCAATCCGACAGAAACAGTGATTTGTAATTCGATTGGAATGATTGCGGCAGGAAATAGTGTTGTCTTCAGTCCACATCCAAGAGCGAAGAATACATCCATCAAAATCATTGAACTTATCAATGAGGCAATTATAAAAGCAGGTGGGCCAGCGAATTTACTTACAACCGTAAGCAATCCAACGATTCAGCAAGCAGATCAATTAATGAAGCACGAAAAAATAAGAATGATTGTTGCGACAGGTGGACCAGGCGTAGTCAAATCAGCTCTTTCCACTGGGAAAAAGGCAATCGGTGCAGGAGCAGGCAATCCACCTGCGCTCGTTGATGAAACAGCAGATATTGAAAAGGCAGCAAAAGATATTATTGCTGGAAACAGTTTTGATAATAACCTGCCCTGCACATCTGAAAAAGAAGTCATTGTCGTTGAATCCGTTGCTGATTATTTATTTTTTAATATGAAAAAACAAGCGGTTTATGCAATTGAAGATGTGCAAGAGCTAAAAAAATTAGAAGCATTACTAATTACAGACGGCAAACCTAATAAAGATTTCATTGGAAAGGATGCAGCATTTATTCTTCAGCATGCCGGTATTCCGTGTGATAAGGATATTCGGACAATCATTATGGAAACAGATCGTAATCATCCTTTTGTACAAGAGGAATTAATGATGCCGGTACTGCCGATTGTGCGTGTCAATAACTTTGATGAGGCTTTAGAATTGGCTGTTGAAGTAGAGCATGGTTTTAGACATACTGCCATCATGCATTCTAAAAATGTTGATAATCTCACAAGGTTTGCCAGAGCAATTCAGACTACAATATTTGTGAAAAATGGTCCATCATTTGCCGGTATCGGAGCAGGCGGCGAAGGCTATTCTACATTTACAATTGCTGGACCTACGGGAGAGGGATTAACCTCAGCAAAAGATTTTGCAAGAAAAAGACGTTGTGTACTTGTAGACGGTTTGTTTATACGTTAATTTGAAACATCTCTCTTGAATAAACAAACCACAAATATATATTAGGAGGCTATTAGAATGGGCGCAATACCAATCGTTGCTTCATTTGGCGGTGGCTTGATAGGTGCATTAATCGGAGGGCTGCCAGCATTTATATTTGCGGGTTTTATTGGATTAGCAGGTGTTGGCATCATTGCTGCGGGTGGACCTGATACGATTTTAAATAGCGTTGTATTTGGAACCATGTTTGGTCCGCATATCGCCTTTGCAGGTGGTATCGCAGCCGCAGCCTATGCTGCGAATAAGAAAAAGGTGCTTGAAAGCGGCATGGACATCTTGCATTCGCCAAGCACAATAAAAAATGATCCAAGTGTCCTTTTCGTCGGTGGAGTTTTTGGTATCATTGGCTTTTTAGTAAATGAACTGTTCATTTACATCAATGCACCAGTAGATACCGTTGCGACAACTGTTTTTGTATCAGCAATTTTAACAAGATTCATTTTTGGTCATTCAGGGCTAGTTGGAGATACAAAGCCAGCTGGTGTTGAGAAAAGAAAATACGTGGATGATAGCAGGATGCTGAGTTTTATCATACTCTACTCCTTTGGGATAGGAATTGTTACCTCGTATATTGTGGATTTGACACAGATAGAGGTATTTGGCTTTGTTGTTAGTGCCGCTCTGCTTATTTTCCTGCAAACCGGATTTAACATTCCCTGTACGCACCACATTACCTTAGTTGCCGGTTATGCGACGATAGTAACTGGAAGTGTAATTGTTGGGACAGTATTTGCAATCATAGCTGGTATTGTTGGCAATGTTGTAGAACGTACATTTAATTCTTATTGTGATACACATATTGACCCTCCAGCTACTACTATCTTTATTTGCAGTTTGTTTATCTTCACGGTTTTATAAAGGGAAACTTCAGTGGGCGTTTTATTTCCATCCCCCCTGGGTGTTAAATTGCGATAATGTTAAAAGGAGGTTATTGTGAAATTATGAACAATTTTTTCGTTGGACCAGAAATTATATATGGTGAAAATACACTGAATTACTTGGAGCAATTAGAAGGCAATAGAGCTTTTATCATGGCAGATCCATCGATTATAAAAATGAATTTTATGAAACAAATTGAAGAAATGTTGATACAAAAGCATATCGACTATGATATCTATTCTGATATTAAACCAAATCCCTCAATAAAGGATATAACGAAGGCATTATCTGCTTATACGAAGGCAGAGCCTGATATACTCATTGCCATAGGTGGCGGATCAGCAATTGATGCAGCCAAAGCTGTTTTATATTTTGCCATCCACTTACAAAAGCAATCAGGTAAACAAACTAAAAAACCGGAATTTATAGCAATTCCGACGACAAGTGGTACAGGATCAGAAGTTACTTCTTATTCAGTTGTAACAGATACCGTCAATGAGGTAAAAATTCCTTTAACGGATAAGCTAATGCTGCCAGATATTGCCATTTTAGAAGGAGAGCTTACGAAATCTGTACCGGCAAAGATTACTGCTGATACCGGGATGGACGTTCTGACGCATGCACTGGAAGCACTCGTTTCAAAAAAAGCAACATTTTTTACCGATATGCTGGCGGAAAAAGCAATAAAACTGGTGTTCACGCATTTACCTCAAGCATTTCGTTACGGGGATGATATGCATGCAAGAAGGAATTTACACATTGCTTCGTGTATGGCAGGAATCGCCTTTGAAAATGCGACACTGGGGATTAATCATAGTCTAGCACATACGGTTGGTGCAAGATTCCATGTTTCCCATGGAAGAAGCAATGCAATGATCCTGCCTTACGTAGTTGCCTTCAACTCTGGACTAGCAGATGGAACCGCAGGAGTTTCTGAAGCAGGTAAAAAATACGCTAAAGCTGCCCACTGGATTGGCTCGCCAGCAAATACAACAGAAGAAAGTGTAAAGAATTTGATTGTCGAAATCACGAGATTGAATCAAATATTAGAAATACCCACTTCACTTCATAAGATGATAAGTGATGAAACTAAATTTAATAATGACTTGTTAAATATGGCGAAAGCTGCAATGAACGATGTTTGTACAGCAGGCAATCCTAAAGAAGTGAGTGAAGAGATATTGATTGATATTTTAAAAAGTGCTTATTGAGTGAATTAGCTCACGTGGGGTGCTCTCACGATGAAGATAGTAATAAATTCATCAAGAGAAGCACTCTCACGGACAAAAATAGTGGAAATGTAGAAAAACGTCCGAGAGAAGCGTTGTCACGGACAAAAATAGTGGAAATGCGGAAAAAACGTCCGAGAGAGGCGCTGTCACGGACAAAAATAGTGGAAATGCAGAAA
>DAMDKS010000021.1:0-62914 GCA_032085455.1 Oceanobacillus sp. | reverse complement strand
AATAAGTGTTGACCTTGAAAAAGTGCAATATAGGACTTTGACTGTGAATAGTAACCCATTTTTGTGTCACAGAATTATGGAGATTCAAGCAACTATTGACTAATTAGTTAAAATGAACGTACCGTAATCATCCGTTTTTGCAGTGTGCAACATCAGAAAAATGAAGTTATGAGGAAATGACGGGATTATTACAGGAAATCTAATACAATATACTAACCACCATGTTATACTTAGTTTACCTAAATTCACAAAATAGACAGATTTCCTTATTCACCAAAACAGAACAGGGTAGTTGAAGGGGAGTCTAACTCAATATTTAGGGAAATTTAGAACGGGGAGAGGATGCATGATGGAACTGGAGTATATAAGAGACTATACGATGTACACAGCAATTTTCGGCATGTTTAGTTTTATTTGGTTCGGATGGGCACAGGAGAATCCCCGAAAGCATTGGCGCAAGTATATTGGGGTTGCTTCTGGATTTGCGTTATTAGCATGCTTGATTGGTGTGTACTTAAGCGTGACTCACTGGGATGCGGCTACTGCCTTGTCAGTAATGAACTCGTTAACTACTTATATCATTGTCTTCTACGCTCAATTGATTATAGGTGGTCTTGGAGCATTCTTCTTGATCCGAAAGAAAAAAAGGACTATGTGGCCCCGTGGATTGCTTTTATCGTAGGTGTTCATTTTTTTTGGTTAGTAAACGTCTTTAAAGATTCCAGTTTGTATATATTAGCGATACTTTTGATAGTCATTGCAGCATTATCACTATGGCTGTCAAAAAAATTAAAGATTGCTAACAGTGCAGTCACCGGTATTGGATCCGGCACGGCTTTATTTTGTTTTGCCGTACTGGGATTGATTCGCTATCTATTGGTATAGAAGATATAATATTAATTTCTTAAGAATAATAGGTGTCGTAATTGGATATTATTAAACAACACTGTATGGTATTGTATCAAGGCGTTCTATTTATCGTTTGACATACATCGAACTACATGTTAGATTATTTTTAACAGTATCTTCATTTCTTGCAAACTTATTAGATGTTTAGTCATGAAAAGTTCAAAAAACAACAAACTAGGATGTGATAAATTAATGGAAAAGCTGTATGAAAACTTCTATGTCGCTCGTTCCCCGATTTATGAACTGTTCATTCTTATGATGCGTATTGCAGGATATAAGGAGTCAGAAAAAGAATCATATCAAAAAGAAGAAAATAAAAATATGAATGAGTGGATAGCGGAACAACAAAAGTCTCTACCTGAAAATGTTTTAGAAGAATTAAATGTTTTTTTTCATCCAGATAGTTTTTTCGGATTAGCACTAACTCAAGGGATCTATCAGTTCAATCAATATAACAACATTGAGGAAAGCCTAGCATACTTAAAATCACTGGATGCTAAAAAAATGATATCATCTTTTTTTAATACTGGCGAAAATTCGCTGGAAGATGAATCAATCATGGATAATCCGTCTGCAGTGCATAATCACATCAAAAACAGCACATTGCCATTAAATGAAAGAACCAAGTTATTCTTTCTTTATTTTGATCTAAATTATACTAAAAAGCGATTTGTCCATCTCGTGGATTATTGCTATGAACATTTGTATAAGCCAAATGGTGACAAATTGGAAAAAAAACATCAGAAAGGTATTCAAACAATCAAAAATTTATCTGTTAAGCAATTAAGTGATATTATAAGCTTTGATTCCGATTCACCTGAGAAGTACCCAGAAACCATTATAATTTTCCCTTCTTATTATCATCAGGAAAACAGGATTTTTTCATACGATGGTAAATCCGATATTGCTATATTTATTGCTGGAATACAAATGATTGAGAAGTTATTGGATGACTCTAATATGGAGGAAAAAGTGATTGAGCTTTCCCGTGCCTTGTCGGACAATAAACGTATTAGTATCATTCGAGAGTTGAACAAAGCTCCTCATTATGGCTACGAACTTGCCCAAAAACTTAATTTATCAAGTCCAACCATTTCACATCATATGAGAATTTTGTTTCGTTTAGGACTTGTAACCACATCTAAATATGAAAACAAGATTTACTATGAAGTTAAAAAGGATAAGTTAAATCAGTCTCTTACGGAAATATCTGCTTTCTTGAGTTGATTTAGGAGGATAGGAAACTTCTTTATAAAGAAGTTTCCCTTGATGTTAGATGAACGTATAATATCATATTTGATATTATGCTAGTTTGCGGAATGACATTCGATGAGCATCTAACCTTATGTTTGAATAAAATAATAGGGGGGTATTTAAATGAAAGCCGTTTTTACGAATAAAGATTTTATGTTGTTATGGGCGGGGGTAGGTGTATCGAGATTTGGTGAACGATTTTTTCAATTAATTATTATGTGGTTTGTAGTTCAGGAAACGGGGTCAGCACTTGCACTGGGTACTACTGTTATTTTTATCACGTTGCCAACGCTTCTGATCGGTCCTATTGCTGGTGTATTTGCTGATCGCTATGACAAAAAGAAAATAATAGTCATAATGGACTTTTGTAACGGTATCCTTATTCTTGCCTTAGCAGCACTATTGTTAACTGGAAACATGACCATGTGGATTCTGTATGTTTTTTTAATGATGACATCTACTGTATCAGCTTTTTTCAATCCGGCGGCAAATGCTAGTATACCTCTTTTAATTGAAAAAAAATATTTGTCTAAGGCAAATTCATTGAATCAATTCAGTATGCAAGGAAGTAATATTGTCGGACCAGCTACTGCAGGGATTTTGCTGGCAGTTTTTAATAATGAATATGGACTGTTATTAATTGCTTCTGGGGTAGCCTACAGTATTTCGGCCATCACAGAAATGTGGATAAGAATGCCTTCTGTAAGCGAAGAGAAACAAGCAGATTCAAAATTCATCCAGGAATTAAAAGAAGGTATGCAATTTGTTTTGGAAGATAAAAGACTACTCATGCTTATCATCGCAGGTGGATTAATCATCAATTTCTTTTTAGCACCTCTTTCCGTTTACTTCACGATTATGAGTGACAGTATATTCAACGTTGGTTCCGCTGGATTGGGAACATTAAATGCCATGATTGCTTTAGGGGCATTATTCGGTTCCTTGATGATTATGTTTAATTTATCTAAAGATAGATATAAAACAGCAATTGTGGGGCTTGTCATGGAAGGTGTTGGACTCATGTTAATCGGTTCTTTTATGGATTATTATGTGGCAATTGCTGCTGTATTTATTATTGGAATGGGCACCTGCTTTGCATCTGTCGGATTGAATACACTATATCAAACAATCATACCAAAGGAAAAGATGGGAAGAGTTCTAAGTATAGTCTCCGTGCTTTTAACCACTTCTGTCCCATTAGGAACATTATTTGGATCAATAATCATTAACCATATTCCAATGTTTGTGATACTACTTGTATTCGGGTTTGTTGTTACATTATCTGGCCTATCCCTTATCAAAATTGCAAGGCAAGAAAATAAGGATGTTGAGATAGAAACACTGTCTTGAAATATATATTATATTGTATGAATCACTATAAAAGCGTTTGCTATTTAGTTTTAAAATGTCATCAAGACTTTTGTGCGACTGATGGCATAGATTTTTCTAGTTCAAACATTATAGAGGCGTGAACTCATAAAGGTTTATATACTTTTTCAAATTTCCTTTATTTGGATTCGGAACAATATCAATCTCAACTTTTCATCAGTTTTCGCATTGAAATCTGGAATAGAAACGATGTAATTAGTGTTGATAAATTTGGTTGGATGAATTATAGTTTGGTTATGAAACCAAAAAACAATAACGCCAATCAACAAAATGTGTCTAAGCGCAGCTTTATTGAAGTAGCACGTCGTTCTCAGATCATTGAAGCCACTATTGTTGTACTTGCCGAGAAAGGTTACACCAATACGACTTTTGTGCGTATTGCCGAGCAGGCGGGTTTTAGACCAGGGCTTATCTCGTACTATTTCAAAAACAAGGATGAGCTGACCTATGAGGTGCTGGCAACCATAACCCATGTTACCTATAAAATCAAAAGTAATTTCGTTCTAGCTCGATTTAGAAGCATAGAAAATGGTATAATCATAGGACAATAGCTAAATAAGTTAACTCAAGGGTGGTTGGCGCACTCTCCCCCGAAAGGGGGTGGTGCGGATGACGGTTGCAGAAGGATTAATGCTAATGATTAGTTTCGGAGCGTTAATAGTTGCGATTATGTCAGATAAAAACCATAAAAAATAAAATCCACCCTTGAGTTCTCGGCTCATTAATAGGGTGGAAATACCTTAAAATCGTGCCAGCCCCCTTGTAGGGAACTAGGCTATTGTAGGACTGAAGGTGCGCAAACACCTTCGGTCTTTTTTAATATATTCAATTTCTAACATTAGTATACCCTTTTTTGCTGAAAAAGAAAACATCTATGTTTGAAGGGCAGACCCACTTAAAAGATGCCTTTTTTGTTTCGCTTGTATTTGAATTCATCCATAAATAGATATGACTGAACTAAAGATTCTTTTAGAGTATAAAACTGTTCTTCCGAAATAATCTCTTCAACGGTCTTTGTTTTAATGTCTGCGTAACTCATAACTTTTTATCTCCTTCGTATTTAATTGCATTTAGAAAATAGACTGTAGAATATTGAACAAAATCTTCATGGCTCACATCCCCTTTATAAACTAGGGAACTGTACACCAGTGGATCAAATAATTGCATAAGTTGAAGTGCTAAAAAGTTGGTAGGAGCTTTAACACCAAAGCATTTGCTTACCATTCCTTCTTCTATTACGTGTTTGAAACTCTCAATAATCTTCTGTTGAATAGAAGATAACTCCCTGTTATGATCCTCACTAAATACCGCCCCCATATCAGGAAAACTAGCTAAAACAAATTCAAAAAAATCACTTTTATATCCTTCTCGGATAATATTTATTACTTTATGTTTCGCTGTTTTGTCACAACATGATATAGCTTCTACGGATTTATGAAATTGTACTATTTTTGGTTTTACTATTGAGAAAACTAAACTTTCTTTTGATTTAAAGTGCAAATAAAGAGTACCTTTTGCGATATCTAAGGCTTCTGCGATGTCGATCATCTTTATATTTTGGTAGCCTTTGGCTTTTATTAACTTCTCTGCCTTTTGTAAGATTAACTCATTTCTTTGGTTGAATTTTTCTTTCATTCTGCTAGACATTTTCCCCTCCACAAAATAAAATGACCCATAGGTCATAATTGGCTATAGGGTCATTTTATACTCAGGTTTTATCGTTGTCAAGTTTATGGGACTAAAAATCGAAAATAACACGTTGTTATGGATGTAATATTATTGTTTCCACACAGTTATCCGAATTATGACTTTAAGAACAATTGTTTAACCATCAATGTTTTCCACACGATAATCCGAATACCCTTTTTTCAATAGTAATCATTTTATCTCCCTTTCTTTTATTGAATATTAATATTCAATAAAATCTTGTTATAAAGGGTCTTCTCATATGGAAGACCCTTTATACATTATAGTTCAATGCTTTTTTTTACTTTCTTTTCTACAGCAATTTCGTTCTCCTGCTTCTTTTCTGGTGAATTAAGTTCTTTATTATTGTTTAGATATTGATTAAAGCTTTTCATAGCTTCCTTATCTTGGTTGAAAAACTTTTCTACTGTTTCAAACTTAGCCTTTAATCCTTTATTCTGGGATTTCAAAGTAGAATTTTCCTCTTTTAAAGCACTTAATTCACTCTTATTTGGTTGCTGTTGCATTTGATTCGTTTGGTTGTTGCTTATTTCTTTCAGCTTATTAAATCTTTCATATTCCTGTGGGGCTACTTCCTTTAAGTGAGATATAAATTTTTCATTGTTCCACTCAACTTTATTGCTAGTCAATCCATAGTTTTCTTGTATAGTTAACGCTTCTTCGTATGCGTTCATTGGATTAATGTCTTTTTGTTGGGAATTATCATTTTCAATACCTAATTCATTCGATAATTCACCAGAAGCAAGAATTTCTTCCATTTGTTTTTCAATGCTATCAAGTTCTATGCCCTCGTCTTCATATACAAAAGCTCCTGTCCTGTGATGCTCAAGGATTAGGTCTTCATAAAGTCCGATTTTATCATCTATAGGGGCATCAAGAGAAAAGAAATGTTCACCATATTTATTTTCAACTGCTTCCTCAAAACGCTGCTTTACCGATAAGGGAGTATTTTCTACCTTTGTTTCTGTTTCTTTGGTTAAATTATCCCTTTCGGTATAATTATCTAATCGTTGAGAGAATGACTTTATACGGTCATTTATCCCTGTGACTGCAACATTAATCCTACTGTTTGCGCTTTCTCTTACTTCATTAACATTATCTCTAACATTGGATTTTACATTTTCAATGTTATCAGTTAGGTTTTTTTTGCTTCCGAAACACGTTGCTTTATAGACTCCGTAAATTCCTTTATTAAATTTTTAAGTCTTTCCTGCAACTGATTATACACATCTGATATGGACATACCTTTTTGTTGCTGTTCTGAATAATATCCTATGAGGTTTTCGACTCTTTTAAAATGGTTATCTAACATATGCTGAACTTCTTCCTTGCTGATATAAGAACCATTTTCATCACCCTGCAAGTGTTCATTTACAGATTTTTGTACTTCTTGTCTATGTTCTTCTACCATCTTTTCTAATTCATTAGCCATGCATTATCCTTCCGATATAATTTTATTCTTTCAAACAAATGTCCATATCCTACAATTTGACGTACTATACGTATAACATTTTATCCCAATTGAGTAGAGGGATAAAAGGGATAAAATAACTTATTTTTTACTAGTTTTTGCTTTTTTTCTAGTGCTGAATTTCCTTTTCTTTGGTTTTTTAAAGTCACCTTTTACATTACTTATTGTTTGATTAAGTTGAGCATCATTCTTAACTTTTTGTGGTGCATCATTTAACATTTTTTCTATAAACCTTTCTATATTTTTTAGGAAATTTTCTTGAGTACCTTTTCCTTGGCCAACTTTTTCAAGATACATTTCCCAATTAGCTGTCATAGAAGGACTGGATAAGAGGGTGTTTTCAATGGATTTACAAAGAATTTCCCCTTTTGTTGTTACTGCAACTTTATTTTTAACAACCTCTATATAATTTTGAGATTTAAGAGTCTCAATAATTTCTGACCTTGTTGCTTCCGTTCCTATTCCTTCTGTACCCTTCTATATTTCCTTTTCGTCATCATTTTCAAGAGTCTTCCCTGCTGTTTTCATAGCGTCTATTATTTGACCTTCGGTATAAGGCTTAGGCGGTGTTGTTTTACCTTGTTTTACTTCAAGTTTGCCTTTACCAGTTTCCCCTTTCTCGACTTGCGGAAGATTGGGGCTGTCTGTCTTTTCTGTATCATCTTCCACATCTTGAGAAAATAATATTTTCCAACCCTTGTTTGTTTCAACTTTTCCAGATGCTTTAAAAGGATGTGGTTTTAAAATAAAGTTGCGACGTTTATAAAAAAGTTGCGAAGGATTATCCCTTTGGATATGATGATTCCAAAGGGAATTCTTACGAGAAACAATCTTCAATTAACAGGCCATTTAACGGAATAAGGCAACAGGATTAATTAGCATATAAATTGCATTAAACTTTAGAGGAGAAATCCTGAAAGGAGTTTTTAGTATGGCTGAAACCACAGAAAAAATTTATGATGATTGGATGCAAATTTGGAATGGCGACTATGATAAAATCAGTTCTATGATCAGTGGTGACTTTGTTGGTCATTGGCCTGAAAATGATGTCCAAGGGCAATCGGAACTTGAGGAAATGATAAAAATGACTAGAGGATTCTTTTATAACATCGAATTCAAGCCTATTATTACCCCTGTTATAGGAGACCAAAAGATTTCTGGCCATTGGGAAATGACCGCGTTGTATCAAGGGAATATGGAAGGTGCAAAAGCTGAAAAGGGATCCCTTGTCACTTTCAAAGGAATGGACATTTTGATATTTAAAGATGGCAAATGTGTGGAGTATTATGTCCTATCGGATATGTTTTCATTGATGAAGCAATTAAAGGCAATCTGATCTTCGCCAAATGGGCGCTATTGTTGAAGATCATATCTGAAAGTAATCAAACTTTTTTATAAAAGTTGAGTTATACTCCATAAAGAAAGAATCCATTTTGATCAATCTTTTTTTCAAATAATTTCTTTTTGTTTACGGTAAAAATACGGGATTTGTGAGATATTTTGATCGAACTTTATTTTAAAGCTACAAAGGAAGGTCATTAATACTTGCTGTAATTTTAGTTTCCTCATATTTATAATCAGAAGCAAACATAGCAAGAGTATTTCTAATAACTTCAAAGAAAATATTTTTTTGAATTTGGTCAAGTTCTTCCACATCTTTTTCTAATGGGACTTTTTCTGTAGGAATAATTGCATGATGTTCCAAAACCTTTGAGCCATCTACATATTTTTTTCTTGGTTCTTCATATGCAATTTCAAATTTACAGTTAATTATTTCTTGATAAAGCCGAAAATTCCTTAGCGTAGGAAAATCGGCTTTTTTATGTCGAATTTTGCTTAGCGTATGTTTTCCGCGTTTTGTTGGTAGTACCCCTATATTAAATGGGTATTCGGATTATCGTGTGGAAGACAGACAGGTAAGTTGATTGATTTTTATTAGATTAGTCTTAAAAATCTATGTTTAACACTTTGTTAAGAAACGATTCAAAAGGTAAACAGGATAGAATATTACCTGTGCCTAGAAAGATTAGAAATATATTAGCCAGAAAAAAGGTTATATACATATTTACAACAACTATCAAAATATTTACCGATTGATTTAAAGATCTCATACTCATACAAACCTGGAATCGCTTTATAAACTTTAAAAACCTTTGGTAATCTCTCACGGTTTAGTTCGGATTAACAAAATCATATTTACTCTCCTCTTTTTTTAACAAAATTTCGAATAAATTATGTAAGTCGGCAATACCCCGCATTTGTTCTACTAACCTATTGTCAATATATTGAAGAGATTTGAGAGCGATTTCCTTAGCCTGAGCAACGCTGTTTTTATCAAGTTCTGACAATACCCCACGAACAATATCCAAGGAATAAGCTACTTTTTGAACAGTTCGTATAATAAGTACCTTGCGAATATCAGATGGACTATATATACGAAATCCACTCTCTTTGTGACGCTCTGGTTGTATTAACCCTTCCTTTTCCCAATGCCGAATCGAAGAAGTAGATACATTCGCTTCTTTAGCTACCTCTCCAATCGTAAACGAATTTTTATTACAATATTTCTGAATATCATTCAATTCTTTTAAATCAAGCATTTCAACTGTCCTTATTACAGTTTCTTTTTCTTTATGGAGATCGACCTGCGCTTTATTAATCAGCCATAATACTTCAATTTTTTCCCCTTTTATGATACGTGGCATAACCTCTCTAACTAAATCCATACCAAATCCAGAATTAATTGCACGTATACATTCAAAATAAGCTTAGCTTAATTTTACAAAAAGGTGGAATATATGCATGGCACAATCCATTAATCGTACTGTTCCGATTTTTCCTTGCCGTTCACTAGAAGAGGTTATGACATTCTATGAAGCAATTGGATTTAAAGTTACGTATCTACAGACTGCACCGTATGGATATTTAGCATTAAAACATGATATTGTGGAAATAAGCTTTTATAGGGCGAAAAAATACGACCATAATAATCAGATGTACCAAGTTCAAGTGTATATTTTTGTTGACGATGTTGAGGCTGTTTATGAGGAGTTTATAACCAACTTCAAAAACGCATATGGAAAACTATACAGAACCGGTCTTCCAAGAATCTCACAGTTAAATACAACGAAGGAGGATAGACGTTTTACACTTGCTGATCCGGCAGGTAGTGTAATTACCATTGCCCAGCCATTAGAGAATAAAAAAACAGAAGAATTGCAACGTCAGCAGTATGAAAGTGACCCGAACGAAAGGCTTTATTATTTGGCTTATGCATTAGCGTATTCAAAGCTTGAGTACAGGACGGCCTACAAAGCTCTTCAGCGTTTATTGAAGAACGAAAGAGAATTATCTAAGATATTATGTGCCAAAGCACTAATTATGAAAGTAGATTTAGAGGTTCTAAATGAAGATTATGAATCAGCGAGGGATACATTAAAACAAATCGAAACCATCAAGTTGCATCAGCAAATCTACAAAAATTTAACAGAGGAAAAGCAACGATTAACTGAAGTAAAAAATCAATTAGAGGAATAGTAACATTTTACAATTGCATCCCTTTTTAAAACTTTCACAAACTACTTATGAATGGGTCTATGAAGAAATCTATGGTGCTGACTTTTCCACATTGACTAAAGCAATGGAGGAGGGTTCTTTTTAATTCTCTTTCCACACGATAATCCGAATACCCACGCATTATTAGTCGATATAAGTGTGGAAGGAGAGTAGGAATTTCATGTTATCAAAAGATAGTATAAATACATGTAATGGAGATGTAAAAACTTCCAAAAAGGCTCTGGTTGTTGGCTTGGGTATTAGTGGAATTTCTTCGGCTATTGCTCTCAAGCAAGCAGGGTGGGAGCCCACTATAGTCGAAAAAGCTCCAGGCCGTCGTAAGGGTGGTTATTTTATGGGGGTTTTTGGATTAGGACGACATGCCGCTGAACATCTGGGGGCACTAGATGAACTACATGACAGACGCGGGAGATTATCTGAAAATTTTGCGATTTATCGGAACGGTATTATTGATAACACTTTAGGTTTCGCGGATGTACCAGGGGATTTTGGACCGTGGATGATGCTGCGTGGTGATGTTGAGAATGCTACTTTCAATGCGCTACCCAAAGATGTTGAGATTCGTTACAATACACGTCCTGTTGATATTTGGCAGAACGCATCAGGAGTACGTGTGACACTAAAGGATTCGACAACTGGTGAACAAATTGAGGAGACTTACGATTTTGTAGTGGGTGCAGATGGTATTCATTCTAGGGTGAGAGAATTAGTTTTTGGCCCAGCAGATAAGTACCTCAAGGGTTTAGGGTACATGATTTGTGCATTTGAACTTCCGGAGAACCCTCCTGGATTAAAGCAAGACCAAGGTGTGATTTTGACGGAAGTTGGAAAATCCTTTTGGGTTTTCCCTTTCAAAGATCATCCTGCAACTGTGTTATTCACTTACAAAGCAGATGATCCACAAGCAGAACGGAAAAAAGATCCCAAAAGACGTATCCGTGAGGTCTATGGTCAACCCTATGGTCAGTACATGGAGTACGCATTAAATCAATTGGATCAGACTGAAGAATTTATATTTGATACTACTGATCAAGTCAAAATGGATTCTTGGCATCGTGGTCGTGTCGTGCTCGTTGGTGATTCTGCTTGGTGCCCAACCCTTTATTCCGGTATGGGAGCAACTACTGCCTTAGGCGGTGCAGATTTGCTTGGTGCAGTGTTGCGAAAATACCCCGGTGACATCGATACCGCTTTAAACAAGTGGGAAAAAATCCTGCGACCAAGAGTTGCTCAATTCCAAAAACAGGGTGCGACAATGGGGCGGAAAAACTTTGTTGCTGATGATCAAGAGGAACTCGACAAGCGAAACAAGAATGTACAGCGCCGCCGTAAAACTATCAAAAACCCATTACTGGGGAAAATACTTAAGCACTCTTCTTTCATTAAGAATCGCAATGCCGATATCACCAAAAAACTTTAATACCAGTATGAGGAATTCTTGCAATAGTGCTATTCATTAGTTATCAAAAAGGGGAGTATCCGATGAATGCTATAACTACAACAATCATCATTATCTCCTTTTTGAACTTTTGATGTTTACTATAGGCTAGAAACAGGTATAGAGAATAGAATCGTTTTATGTCTTTATTAATTTCTATTTATTGAGGATGTTCAAAAATCCGGTAAAAATGACACTTCGAATTTCGCACGAATGCTCGTTTTTCCGCTCCTCATGTACCTATGAACCTACATTCCGGTGCCAGGAGCTCTCGCCGCCTCGAACTTCTCGGTCCTTTTTATCCTCCTTTTTGAACACGCTCTTATATGCTTCATAATGAATCTCTTATATATCTAAGTCATTGCTGCTGCACCTAATACGAGAATATCAAAATACTTCTTTCTCTATATTTTAGTTAGCACAATCCTAGTGCCAGAATCATTGTTCTCTATTACAATGTGCAGGCTTAACAACTTTGGGACTTCATTAATAATATTTAATCCTTTTTGATTGGATTGCTGAAGTTGCTTTTTCAGATTAAATCCTGATCTAACCCATTAGCAGGTTCATCCAATAGTAATAAATTAGGATTTCCCATCATTGCTTTCGCCACACCCAACCGCTGTTTCATTCCCATAGATAATTCCTTAAACTTTTTATGTTTGGCATTTGGTAAACCGACTGCCCTTAATAAATCATTTACGATTGAATCATTGCACTTCATATTGGCATAAGAGGCATGTAACTTTAGGTTTTCTACGCTGGATAAGTTTGGGTAAAAGGCGGGGTATTCAATTAAATTGCCGATTACGGCATTGTTATCATCTTTAAAAACGTCCCCTTTGTATTCTATGGTATCCCATATCTTAAATAAAACCATTTCTGTGCAAGTATAATCATAAATAAAAAACTCCCCCTCTTTAATAGCAAAAATTTAGCATATTTTAGCATATTAAAGAGGGGGAGGACAGTCATAATTCGGAAGATATTTGTGAAAAACATGCAAGTATTTAAGAAAATAAAGTGATGCTTTACAAAAGACTAAATATTATAGTTCAACACTATCGAATAAGCAGGAAATAAAGGGAGTTCCGGGTGTAAATAATACAATTGAACATCGTCGATAAGGTCTTTGTCCACACTAATATAAGCTTTTCCAGTTATTGAATCATTTTTCTGTAATAAGCTTTCTGACTCGTATAGTTCTATCCAATTGCCATCGGCGCTAAAATTAAACTCATGCATTACGACTTCTTCGTCTACAACTGGTTCTGGTAACGCATCTTCAATCGCTTGAGGTTCATCGATTGTATTTTCAATTGTGACGTCCAGCACCAGTGTTGACATGCCGTCTAAATCTACAACTGCTTGTTCGATGTCGGGATTTTCTTCAATGTTTACATTCTCAATAGTAACCTGAAGGGTTCCATTGTCTTGATAATCTAGTAAATAAATTGGCTCTCCCATTTCATATATGCCAATCTTACTCTTTTGCTCTGCTTGCGGAGTAAAAAATACAACCTCAGGTATATCTTGTGTAATGTTCCATACAAATGCTGATGTATATTCCACATTTTTCTCTGTGACAACTGCTCCTACTAAATCCATTGTTTCTTCGGGTTCAAGTAAATAATCGAATGATTCAAGTTCATCTGCAAACTTATCGTTTTCAGGATATGATACATTCACTTCCGTATTAGCTCCTGTATACTCCGGTAACAGATCTGGCAAACCAATTTCTTCTTCACTTATATTTGTCGCCGTATAATCAATAAACGTGACATTCATATCTTCATCCATTTCCTCTATAAACTCTCATTTTTCGCACTTTTGAAAGATAAGGTACGAATAAATGAATGAAATAACCAACTAAAACTGCGTTTAAAAGTGTACTGTACCTATTCCAATGGCTCCGTCCAAGAAAAATGCAATAATAACGAGAAAGACACTAATTGCTGCTCTTGAAATAGTGCTTAAAACAAACTTGCTGGAATTACACTATTTTATTCATCTCGAACCTAATTTAGTTTTCAAGGATTCTTACTTTTTATTCTAAGTTTATATTAAACCATGAATACATTAAGTCACCATGTTGACTTAATGTATTCTTTGTTGTATTTTATAGTCAACGGGGTGACTAAGTGAAGGGAGAGTTACTGATGGATATTCATTTGTTAATGAAAGAGCTGCATTTTATGCAACAAAGTTACGCAACATTGTTTTCAGTTACTAACAAAGTACAAACTAAAGGAGATGAAAACCTAGATATATTGACTTCCCGACAACATATGACGCTTATTGCTATTGCTCATATGCCAACTGAAAATACGAGCCTAATGAATATTGCTAAAAAGTTAGATACAACAAAACAAACGGCTAACAAATTGCTTACAAGTTTAATAAAAAAGGAATATGTTCAATCCATACCAAGTAAGACAGATAAACGGTCTATCAATGTTTTGCTTACAAGTGAAGGAAAACGAGCGTTAATAGCTTGTTCAGAAAAGGCAACACTCTTTTTGGAAAAATTATTTCACGAATTTACAACCGATGAAATTGAAACATTCTGGAGTTTAATGCAAAAGCTCTATCGTTTTGATGGTGAGGAACAGGACGGTTTTGAAGAAAAAGCAAATCTCGACTTTAATGGACTGTTACAGTCAGATTTAGATAGTTATGAGGAAAAAGTTTTAAAAGAGTTTTCGAAACGCCGATACGGGGGTGCAAATGATGAATGAAACCTATTATGGCCATATGCTTCGTCAAAAAGTAATGGATATGGAGAATAAAGTAAAAGACAAAACCTATTATGTGAAGGGGAAAGTCAAAACCTTAATTTATCAGAGCAAATACAGGCTTCATCACCATAAGAAAGGAAACATGATAGACCATTGTATATCCATTGCTGCTGCCATGTTTATCATTGCCTTTTCACTTTTCACTGCAATAAATTGGCTGTTTTGGTTAGGTGTTATCAGCATTTTAAGTAATTGCATATTGCTCACTGTTACTTTATCAAAAAATGGTGGAAGAAAGGGATAAAAATGATGAATACGATAGTTTCCGTAAGTAATCTCGAAAAAGGTTATCTATCCAAAAAAGAAATTGGCATTGTTCCACAAGATATTGCCATTTTTGAAGAAATCACGGCGGAAAAAAATGTCCAATTTTTTGCTGGTTTTGTATGGCTTTAAAGGAGATGAAGTGAAGGCATTGGTTCTAGAAGTGTTAGAACTAGTAGGTTTATATGATAAAAAAGATGATAAACTAAAGACCTTTTCAGGTGGTATGAAACGAAGATTAAACATTGCTTGTGCAATCGCCCATCAGCCAAAATTAATCATTATGGATGAACCTACAGTTTGAATTGACCCGCAATCCACAAATCATATTTTGGATTCCATCAAGGTGCTGCGTCAAAATGGAGCTACTATTATTTACTCTACTCACTATATGGAAGAGGTGGAGGCCATCTCTGACCGAATTATGATTATGAATGATGGCAGAATTATTGCGGAAAATACGAAGGAAAAATTAATTCAAATCTACAATCCACTTCACAGGGGATAGGTTTGATAGCTACAGTTATGGACAGAAATATTAGTTTGGCCACGAGTAGAGTCAGTATTATTACTTGTTTACTAGCTGGTTGTTTTTTCAATTTCATAGGCAACATCCAGGTGCTAGATGTTTTTACTAATATCCTCCCACAAAAAGCGTTATGGACTTGAGCCAATCTCCTCAAAACGGCAGTCATTTTCAAGAACACACAGGTCAACTTATTTATATTGTTGCGTGGATTATTATTTTTTGGCTGGTAGGCAGTGTTGTGTTTATTAATATTAAATTTATCCTTAAATAATATATAGCTCCCTGCCAAAAAAATGAATTGGCAGGAGTCTTGTTTTTTCATTAAGTTTTGGCAAAAATATAAATAAAAAAGCGTTTTATTCACCACTTTACTGATATGGTGGCTGGAAGCCTTTCTTTTTCTGATGTAGATATGTTAATTGAATCTAGCATAATATAATTGTGTTAGATTTATTTATTTTATTTCGAGTAAGTGATGTGTTTCTATACATTTAAGAAGCTATTGAAGAGTTTTTTTACCAAGCTTGCTTTTAGTGCTTTCTATCCTTAAACCAATTATCCAAAATGACACCATTAGATAGTTTTCTATAGCTCCAATCAAACTAATAGTTTTACTTTTATCTTCAATAAAACCTAGGAGATGATTGGTGCCAAAACCTAATCCTCCAACTATTAGAGATATGATGACAATTCTCAAAAAGAAATAGTCATATTTTAGATTTACTCCAATTAAAATAGGCAAAATTGCTAAACTCCAAAATCCAATTTCTCTTTGCCATCCCGTTGAGATACCACATTCTGAATTAGAACCCATTATTTCCGGGAAAAACAATTGCATTATTGTAGCTCCAGACGTAGAAACAATTAAAATGATAAACATAACACGAAGTAATTTATTCATATTATCATTTCTCCATTTAGGAAAATATACATTCCCACTTAGTAAATTAGCTTTTAAATAGGTTTGCATCTTCACTATATTCACGGCATGCAGAGTTTTCAAGGCGAATACGAATAAGTGAAATCTATGATATACTATCTATCAATGTGTTTATAATATATCTGATTAATAGAATTATACACAAACTAAAAATTAAAAAAGGAGGCATAAGAAACAACTCTTTAATCAAGAGAGAGATTGCGCAAAGCAATACCTAACTACAAAGGTGGTGAATCTAAAATGATAGAGTTTAAACATGTTTATAAGCAATATAATGAGAAGAGTGTTGTATTAAAAGATATTAATTTGACATGTGAAGATGGCGAAATTACAGTATTGATCGGACCAAGTGGATGCGGTAAAACGACGACAATGAAACTCATTAATCGTCTCATTAATCCGACAAAGGGCAGTATTTTAATTGACGGAAATGATATCTCCGGTATGAACCCTGTACACCTCCGAAGAGAGATTGGGTATGTCATTCAGCATATTGGGTTATTTCCTCATATGACAATCGCTCAAAATATTAGTGTTGTTCCAAAATTATTAAAGTGGGAAAAGGAGCGTACACAGAGTCGAATAGACGAACTGCTTCATATGGTTGGTTTGGAACCGGACATTTACAGGGAACGATATCCATCTGAATTAAGTGGCGGACAACAACAACGGATTGGTGTTATACGTGCACTTGCTGCTGAACCCTCCATCATTTTAATGGATGAGCCATTCAGTGCACTAGACCCAATTAGTCGTGAGCAGCTTCAAGAAGAGCTTATCTCCCTTCAAAAGGAAATTAAAAAATCCATTGTATTTGTAACACATGACATGGATGAAGCTTTAAAAATCGCGGATAAAATCGTGTTAATGCGTGATGGACAAATTATTCAATCAGCTGCACCCGAAGAAATGTTACGTCGGCCTGCGAATGACTTTGTCAAAGACTTCATCGGTAAAAAACGATTACAAGAAGCGCAAGATACACCAAGCATATCAGAAATTATGTACAGAAAACCAGCAACAATTTACCCAACACGGGGACTAGCTGTCGCTATGAAGATGATGGAATCCAAACAGGTCGATTCATTAGTCGTTGTGGACGATAATAATAAAATTCAAGGTTACATTTCAATTTATGATATCGCAAGAGAATTTGATTATGAGGATAAACTTGTAAAAGATATTATCCAGCCTTTCGAAACAATTCTTGAACCCTCATTACCATTATTTGATGCTATTCAATTGTTGGATGAGAGTAAAACATCTTACATTCCGATTGCCAATAACGATAACAAACTGCTTGGTTTGTTGACACGCGGCAGTATCGTAGGATACTTGAAAGATGCCCATTCTAGCGATAGAAGCAGGGGTGCATAATAGATGAAAGATTATATTTATATATTTTATGAGCGTTCTGAAGATCTTTTGGAGGCCTTATTGAGACACATTGTCATCACTGGTTTATCGGTATCTTTAGCTTGTCTTGTTGCCATTCCCATTGGCATTTATTTGTCAAAGACAACCCAAAAATGGCTGCGATCAGTTGTCTTTACTATTACAAACATTTTCCAGACTATTCCGAGTCTAGCAATGCTGGCTATTTTCATTCCGATCGTAGGAATTGGTTTAAAACCTGCAATTCTTGCACTGTTTTTATACTCCTTACTTCCAATCCTGAGAAATACTTATGCAGCATTTGAATCGATAGACGATGACATTATAGAATCTGCAGTAGGGATGGGATATCATCCGCTGCAGCGCATGTTTAAAATAGAAATTCCGTTAGCCATGCCTTATATTATGTCAGGCATTCGTTTAACAACTGTTTATATCATTAGTTGGGCAACACTAGCAACATTAATTGGTGCCGGTGGTTTAGGAGAATTAATTATAGGTGGCATGGGTGTTAATAATAAACCGCTTATATTTGCAGCAGCCTTTATGGCAATGATCTTAGCTTTAATCGTCGATTTCTTATTTGCGAGAGTAGAAAATATGTTTACAAAAGGGAAAGTAATCAATATTAAAAATCAATAACGGAGGAAATAAGATGAGAAAACTAGTATTAGGTATTGCTTTATTATTGTTTGTTTCACCACTTGCTGCCTGTTCAGGCAGTGGAAGCGAGTCAATCACGATAGGTGCTCAAACATATACGGAAACAAAGATTTTAGCCCATATGTATAAAGAATTAATCGAAGACCAAACAGATCTATCAGTAACAGTTAAACCAGACTTAGCAACAAGTCCGATTATTCTAGAAGGCATGCAAAATGGGGAATATGATTTATCAATCCAGTATACTGGAACAGCCATTTCTTCATTTACCGATATTGATGATCCACAGGACTCAGATGCGACATTACAACAAGCCAAGGATTTCTTTGGTGGCGACGATTTTAACTTTAAAGTCTATGACCCCCTCGGATTTGCCAATACGTATGCATTTACAGTTCAAAAGGAAATTGCCGATGAATATGGACTTGAAAAAGTATCTGATCTAGAAGGTATTTCAGAACAATTTGATGCAGGTTTCGATACAGCCTGGCTTGAACGTGAAAATGATGGTTATCCAGCTTTTATAGACACGTATGAATTTGAATTTGGTGACACAAAACCGATGGAAATTGGATTAGTATATGACGCGGTTAAAAACAAGGAAGTTGATATTGTATTAGCATATTCAACAGATCCGCGCATTGTTGCCTATGACCTTGTTATCTTAGAAGACGATAAAAACTTCTTCCCACCGTATGATGCTACACCAACGATTAGGCAAGAAGTAATCGATGAACATCCTGAAGTTGAAGAGGCTATCGAGACATTGATTGGTCAGTTTGATGAGGAAATTATTGGTGATTTAAATGGTAAAGTCGATCTCGACAAAGAAGAAATTGAAGATGTTGCTCATGAATATTTGAAAAGTGAGGGCTACATAGAATAAGGGGCGTAAAATAATGGAAGCACTGTTAGATTTTCTAAATTATTTCCTGAATAGCTTTGTCTCTTTAATGGAAATGACGTATGATCATATCTTAATGGTTGCGCTGGGGATTGTACTTGCTTTGATTGTCGGAATTCCGCTTGGTATTTTATGTATGAAAAATAAACATTTCGAGAGGATTATCTTTTCGTTAGCAAATGTTATTCAAGTAGTTCCGAGTTTAGCCATGTTAGCCATTCTAATGATCATTTTTGGTGCCGGATTTAATACAGTTGTGATTGGATTGTTTTTATATTCCCTATTGCCAATTATCCGCAATACATTTGTTGGATTGAATGAGGTCAATAAAAGCTCTATTGAAGCGGGCGAAGGCATGGGCATGACCAAGCTGCAACTCCTTATTCGTGTGAAAATACCATTAGCACTTCCTTTTATTCTAGCAGGGATCCGAATTGCGCTGGTGATTGCGGTCGGTGTCGCAACACTTGCACCATATGTTGGTGGCGAAGGTCTCGGTCGGGAAATCATTGCCGGCATCACTAGTCGAGATTCTCAAAAAATATTTGCGGGTGCCATTGTTGCTGCAGGACTTGCGATAATCATTGATTATTTACTTGGACTAGCACAAAAACGTCTAGAAATGAGAGGACAAAAACAGTAAAGATATTACTAGAAAAATAGCATACCTGCCTATAGAAGAGGTTGGTATGCTATTTTTAAAGATCATTGGATTATCATATGGAAAATTGCTTATAATTCATTCTTGTTTTACTCGTGCTTCTTGCAATCTTTTGTACCAACATCAAGCAAAACTCCTCTTTTTAAACCCATTTCTAATTATAATCTGGATATATTAAATAACCAAGATAGTTTTAAATTTTTTTGCTTATTCACACCCTTAGAGCTAAAATTTAGTTCTGAGGTAAACTTAACTTGTCGGATTTAATTAGTTCTATTAACTCCTCCTTTGTTAATTACTGGGTCTGTATGCTGTTAGCAAGCACTACTCTATTCTGCATGATCTAAAAGTATTTAGACATGATTCAAATGGGTATCTTGAAATCTCGTTGGATATTTTAATCCAAAACCAAACATTCTATCCATTCCAATGTGAGCAGTCCAAATCAGACCAATCATTAAAGGTAACTGGTTTCCTATCAGTAATCCAGCAATTATGATACCTGCTGGAACACTATATGTGTGAAATAAGTTATACAAAATTGAGCCAACCCTATTATTTTTCAAATATCCAAGTGCAGCCAAATCTGGTGCGAGCAATAAAATAATGAACACAAGCCAACTAAATTGCAGATGGAAATAAAAATAAATACTTAATACTAAAACAGCTAAACCTTCAATGTGTAATAAAATTTTATTTGAAATGACTTTCACCACTTTCTAAGTTTTTGAGTACCCGAACAGTTGAAAGGGGGATGAAGCAATGGACATTATGAAAGTTTACAATTACCCCATCAGTCCCTATAACGACTGTTATTAATGGTCAAGTGTTCCTTTTTTTATTTTTGGCCAACTGAACTAAGGAAAAGACTTAAGTAAGAGTATTTCAATAGTACTACGATACGATATAAAGATAACAGTATTATAACTTGAAGATTTATATAAATGGATTATAATGAGTGTATGAATATAAAACATTTTAATTCATATATTTGTATAAGCGAAATTAAAAGTATAAATAATTGTAATACGTTTAAAGTAGGATTTGAAAAGGAGAATTTAGATGGCTAGAGGATTTAATTCAAAGGAAAAGCAAGCTATTCGCCTTTCCCTTATAGAACAGGGAAGAGAGCTCTTTAATAAGTTTGGCTTTAAGAAAACAAGTATTCTTGATATCACTAAAAATGTTGGCATTGCCCAAGGAACATTTTATAAATTCTTTCATTCAAAGGAAGAATTATATTTTGTAATCCTGGAAATGGAAGAACAAAAATTAAGAGAACAATTTACTGCAGTCGATATTTTTACGGAAAAAGACCCTAAACAAGCTATGAAAAATATTCTTCGGCAAATGATTGAAACAATTGAAGAAAATGCATTGATTCGTGAATTATTTATTGGGAATACAATGGTGCATATTGTAAAGAACATATCGTCTGAATTGCTTGACGAACATTATCAAAATGATTCGTTCGCCATCGAGCCACTTTTGGAAAAGCTAAAACAAGCGGGATTTATCGTTGAGAAAGAACCAGAAATAGTAGCAAGTATTCTCCGTTCTTTCTTCTTATTAACACTTCATAAAAAAGAAATTGGTAAGGATGTTTTCGATGAAACGATGGACGTATTTATTGACCTTATTATTGATGGTTTGGTAAAAGAGGAGGGGAAGTAATTGCCGACAGTTATTCAAACGAATCATTTATCTAAAAGTTATCATGGATTTCAAGCAGTCCAAGATGTTTCTTTAAGCATTAAAGAAGGAGAAATATATGGATTTATTGGATTAAATGGTTCGGGTAAAACAACAACTATTCGGATGTTATTAGGAATGATTCGCCCAACTCACGGTACTTGTTATATTAATCATCAAAAAGTTTGCTTAAGTAATTATCATATTTGGAGTCAGGTAGGTTATATTGTTGAAACTCCACATTTTTATCCAGAGCTGACTGTTAAAGAAAATTTGGAAATTTATCAACGTCTTCGGTTAATTACCGATAAAAATGCTGTACCAAAAGTGATGACGCAACTCAATTTAACACAGTATGCAGATAAGAAAGCAAAGAATCTTTCGTTAGGAAATGCACAAAGATTAGGTATTGCCAAAGCACTTCTTCCTATGCCAAAGGTGTTAATTTTAGATGAACCGATTAATGGGCTCGATCCTGCTGGCATGGTAGAAATTCGAGAATTGCTTCAGGATTTAGCTTTTCATCATGGCGTGACTATTTTAATATCAAGTCACTTTTTGAGTGAAGTTGCTAAAATAGCAACGAAGATTGGTATTCTCAATAAAGGACAGCTCGTGCAGGAAATTGAATCAATTAATTTGAATCAACGTCTTCATCGGCATTTACTTATTCATACAAAAGATAATAACGCTGCGCTTTCTAAGCTTCTATCTGCTGAGTATGCTGCAAAAATGAATGATAAGGGACATATTGAAATATTTAATCAGCTAGCGATAGAACATCCAGATCAAATATCTCATTTTCTTGTTTATAATGGATTTCCACCAACGAAATTGATTGTAGAAGAGGAAAATCTAGAATCATATTTTTTAAGAGTCATCCAAAAAAAGGAGGAAATCACTGAATGAAATACTTTTTGCCTGCCTTACAGGTTGAACTTCTCAAAATTAGGAAATCAAAAGTAATCTGGATTACAGTGATAGCTTTCACACTTGTTCCATTAGTTGCAGGTTTTTTTATGTTTGTATTGAAATATCCAGAACTTGCAGAAAGCTCTAGCTTGATTAATGCGAAGTCTCAAATTGCTGGTGAAGTAAACTGGCCGGCATATTTGAGTTTACTTGCGCAAATGATTGCGGTAGGAGGCATTTTAATTTTTGGATTCGTAACAAGCTGGCTATTTGGAAGAGAATATACGGATGGTACAGTAAAAGACCTCTTAGCATTACCTTATCCAAGATTTATAATTATTCTAGCTAAATTTATCGCCGGGTGTATAACAACACTGCTCATGACCGTTTATATTGTACTGCTTGGATTGTTAATTGGTTGGCTGCTTGATCTCCCGCAATGGTCTATACCCGTATTCTCAGATGGGATGATGGTATTACTTATCGTAACAATGCTGACAATCGCTTTAAGTACACCTGTTGCCTTTTTTGCCAGTTTTGGACGAGGATTTTTGTCACCATTAGGCTTCGTCATTTTAATGCTTGTTCTTTCACAACTTATCGCAGCTACAGGTTTTGGGGAATACTTTCCATGGTCTATTCCAACAATGTATAGTGGTGTAGTAGAGGGAGGAATGACCTTAGGCTGGGTCCATTTATCAATCATCCTAATAACAGCTATCGTTGGTTTGTTTGGTACACTATATTGGTGGCTTTTTGCAGATCAGCATTAAGAATCAAAGCCCTCTTGCGAAACAGAAATATATGGCAGATTGGTCGCTAAGGATAGAAAGAAAAGGACGGTATATTATTAAGGAGTGATAGATTTGTCAGCCTTTGAAGAAAACGTATTGAAAATGCTGGGAGAAATGAATCAGCAACAAAAGCAATTTCAGGGAGAATGTAGAATCGAAATTAACAACAGTAAAAAATGAATTATCAACAGTGAAAAGTCAAACGGAAAGTCTTCCTGAGATTGAAAGAAAAGTAGATATTGTTATAAGGGAAGTTGGTTCTCTTAGAAAAGATGTAACGATGTTTAAAGAAAGTGGACATGATATTGAAAAAGAACAGGAATAACAATTATCGAAATGGGTTGAACTTGATAGACGTGTTAATAAAATTGAGCGAAAAATGATGTCATAAGAAAAGGGATATATTACAGTACTTACTCCAGTTCAGTTGAATAAATAAACGTACTTAAAATGATTCCGATGAATGATTTAAGATCATCGGAACCATTTTATATCGCATTATGATGGTCTTTATAAAACTTTACGTTTCAGCTAAAATCATATATTTTCTTTTATGCTATTCGATGTAAATAGCAATATTATCTCCTTCTTCGGTATCAAGATCCATGATTTTACCATCGATTCCATTGTCAATTGCTTGCATAACAACATTCATATCAATATCATCTGCATATGCTTTGGCTTCTGGGATACTTGAAGCAATACTATGACCTGTTTTCAACACCCATTTCACTAAACGAATTGGTATGTTCACTTTAACTTTTTCCTTTTCTTCAGATGATATTCTTATTTTTAACTTTTTCCCCATATACTGTTTTCCTTGATTCTCAGCATGTTCATCTTCTTTCAATGCATTAATCAGCTCACTCGCTTCTTCGGAGCTTACTTTACCTTCTTCTACCATCCTAATAATTTTAGCGATTTCTTCTTGCATATCAATCACTCCTCTAAATGATTATTTTTTAAAAGTGCTACCGCTTCTTTAGCAGTAATTTCGTCACTTTCTAACATAGCAATAACCTCGGACTTCCTGACCTTTTCTTTATGCTCTTCTTCGTCTTCATCGTGACCAAGTTCCTTAATAATGTCATTTAACCTTCCTCGAACAGTTGGGTAAGATATTCCCAACGCCTTTTCTACTTCTTTTATGTTCCCGCGTTTCACAACGAACACTTCTACAAAATGCATCTGTTCAGCTGACAAGCTTGCAAACTTTGATAAACTAAAGTCATTTTCAATGACGGTCTTGCAATTACTGCAACTTAATTTCTTCACATGGAGCGAATGGTTACAAACCGGGCATGTATGAATAACTGGATATGTCATCTTCATCCTTACCTCCTATTCAATATAATAATATGAAATATTAATAATGTCAATACGGTTATTTATATTATTAATATGTAGGTTAATTATATTAATTTTATTAATAAAATCTAAAAAAAATAAAAGGCGATATTCAATTTGTTGAAAGTATGAGGGAAGAGAGGTTTTATCAGGTTGGTAAAACAAGCACAAGAGATTGCGTGGAGATGCTGAACCGTTTTGATTCTTTGAACGAACAAAGAGAATAAAAAACTTATCGTATCAGGTACGATAAGTTTTTACTTGAGTTTTGCGGGTATCATGGTTAAAGGATATCCATCCATATTTTCACTGCTGTGGCAAGTATTAATATTGCTAAGATTGCTCGCAATATTTTTGTATTTATCTTTTTACCTGTATTTGCTCCAAGTGGAGCTGCAATGATGCTTGCAATAATCATAACCAATGCTGGGATATACAAGATTTGATCTGTCATTACCTTTCCAATTGTTGAACCAATAGAAGAGAGGAAAGTAATTGCTAAGGATGAAGCAATTGTTACTCTTGTAGGTATTTTTAAAACGACAAGCATAATCGGGACAAGTAAAAAAGCTCCCGCAGCTCCAACAATTCCTGCACCTAACCCAACGATAAATCCAGCTATAATTGCAATCCAGTAATTAAATTCTAGCTTCGCATCGATAGGTTCTTCTACTTCTTTATTTGGAACGAACATCATTACTGCTGCGATTGTAGCCATGCCAGCATAAACAAGGTTAATACTATTTCCTGATAGTAAATCAGAGCCTAATCCCCCTATGAAACTGCCAATTAAAACAGATAGCCCCATAGATAAGATTAATGGTTTATTTAAATATTCACCCTTTCGATAAGCCCAGACTCCACCAAGGCTTGCAAAGAAAACTTGAACAGCTGATATCCCAGCAACTTCTGCTGGAGATAATGATCCCACTCCTAGCAGCACAGGGATATATAATAATAATGGATACTTAATAATGGATCCGCCAATTCCAAGCATTCCTGAAATAAATGAACCAAAAAAACCTATCAAAAATAAAACAATAATATACTCTAAGCTCATTTGCTCACCTGTTTCTGATCTGTGTTAAAATATGGCTCTCTCGCTTCTTATTGAGCATATTATATTTGTTCATATCGTTTATCACATATCAGCTTGTAACAGGCAGTTTTTCATTCAGCCATGCTAAATATCCTCCTTTAACATTGAACACTTTCTCAAATCCATTTGCTTTCATGATACTTGCAGCAATTGCTGAACGCGCACCAGAGCGGCATTGCATGAAATACGTTTTGTCTTTAGGTAATTCATCCAGCTGTTCTTTGAGTGTACCTAACATCAGATGTGTAGCACCATCAATTCTTCCAGCTTCCCATTCTGCGTTATTTCGAACATCAATTAGACGATATTGCTCATCCTCTATATATTCTTTTAATTGCTGAACAGATACCTCATCATAGCTATCTGCCTTGTCTTGTGCATCCAGTAGCGTTGAAGGCTCAATCGCTGCCACAACTCGGTCCAGACCGATAGAACGCAGGCTCTCTTTAATTGCTTCTACTTGTTCTTTAGGAGAAACTAAAACAATACCCTGATCATAATCTAGTATCCAGCCAGCCCAGTTCGTAAATGATTGATTAAATGGAATATTCATTGCTCCTTGATAATGTGCTTGTGCAAATGCAGACGAGCTTCTTGTATCTAATAAAACAGCATTCTTATAATTCTTCACTAATTCTGTTGAGTCTGCTAATAAAGCTGTTTTCTTTTGGCTAATTAAATCAGGTCCAATTTTATTCAGCTTCTTCATCATTGCAAAATATCTTGGAGGCTCCGGTTGTCCTGTTAAAAGCTGTTTTACAAATTCTTCTTCATTTTCGATTTGTAATGCCCAGTTATTTACTTTTTCATAGCCTACTGTTGACATTGGAACAGCACCAAGTGCTTTTCCACATGCACTTCCTGCTCCGTGTGCTGGCCATACTTGCATAAAGTCAGGTAATGCTTTGAATTTTTTTAAGGAGTGAAACATTTGTTTAGCTCCTGCTTCAGCTGTATCTGGAATGCCTGCTGCCTTTTCTAATAAGTCTGGTCTGCCCACATCCCCAACAAATACGAAATCTCCAGTGAAAATCCCCATTGGTTCTTGAGATCCTCCACCTCTATCCGTTAGCATGAAGGATATGCTTTCAGGAGTATGTCCAGGAGTGTGTATGACTCTAAAATCAATCATTCCCAAGCTAAATTCACTGCCCTCTTTCAGCAGATCATGATTTAAATGATTGGCATATTCATATTTCCAACTTTCATCTCCTTCATCCGAAAGATAAAGCTTCACATCGTGATTTTCACCTAACTCCCTCATTCCAGAAAGATAATCGGCATGGATATGAGTTTCTGCAGCTGCGACAATCCTTAATCCCTCTTTTTTAGCTGTTTTGAAATAAGGATCTAATTTACGAGCTGGGTCCATCACAATGGCCTCACCAGTTCTTTGACACCCGACTAAATAAGACATTTGTGCTAAATTTCCATCAAAAAACGATCGAAAAAACATAATTTATACCCTCCTTATTATTTTTCTTTATTGACAACCTCAAGAAAAATTTCTAAATATTGAAAGCCCTTTTGAATGGTTGGATCCTTTAATAAACGGTACATGCCATATAAGGATAAGTTCGTTGTATTTTGATTGTTTTTAAACTGTTCATTTGTTTCCTTCATTACATCCATTGCTTTATTTAATGGAACGATATCATTTATACTCTCTAGTGCATATTCTACAGATGCTGTATCTGTAAAGAAATCATTGAGAAATTGCGTCATCTCATCGACTCTTTTTAGCGCAGGCACGATTCTAGGCGTCAAATGTACCATCTCAAGCAGAGCTGAAAAATGCTCTTGGTTGAGATGAAGATTTGCTATCTTCTGTTCTACTTCATCCCCAATTGCAGACATGGATTGTTTATCCTCTAGTACATCTTCAATAAATGTCAGCTTGTCATCTAATGCTTGTATCCTTGAAACAAAGTCTGGAAGTTTTTGGACTAAATAAAATAAAGAATCTAGCTGATTTTCATTTTCTAATGTTTTTAAAACGTCTTCCATTGTAGAATGCTTTGTGGTTGTATCCAATGTAAAGCCTCCTTTTCATTGACAATGCTCCACTCTTTTCATTACATAGTTCCTTTCAACATGCCATTCCAATACATAATCGGCAATAGGCGTTTCTTAACAAAATACATACTTGCTCTTTCCTTCGATTGATCGATTGGAAACGATTCTTTTGGAACTTTATCATAATCAAATTCGGCCATTACTAATCGATTCACTCCTGTAACCAATGGACAAGAAGTATAGCCATCATAGGTTGCATCTAGTTCTTTATCATTTATTGCAGCAATTATGTTTTCAGCAACTACTGGTGCCTGTTTACGTATCGCTGCCCCAGTTTTAGAGGTTGGTAAATTAGATGAATCTCCGGCACTAAAAATGTTATCATAGGTTTTATGCTGTAGAGTGTAAGCATCTACATCTACCCAGCCATCATCGTTTGCAATGGGACTTGCCGCAATAAAGCCTGGTGGTCCCATTGGCGGAGTAACATGGATCATGTCATAATTTAGTGTTGTTCTTTCTTTCGTTTCTAGATTTTCAAAAACTGCCGATTTATTTTCACCATCTATTTCAATCAGGTCAGTCATATAAGTTGTTTCAATCCCTTTTCGATCAATCACCTGATTCAATGTTCTCGCATAAACTGGTACAGCAAAAATACTGTCAATGCCAGAAATAAACTGGATATTTGTGTTTGATCGCACCCCAGATTTGTTGAAATAATCATCTGCTAAATACATAATCTTCTGAGGTGCTCCACCACATTTAATCGGCGTACTTGGCTGAGTGAATATAGCAGTTCCACCTTCGAAACTTTGAATATTTTCCCATGTGTTTTCTACAAATTGAGAGGAGTAGTTCGTAGATACACCATTTTTCCCCATTGCTTCTTTTAATCCCTTGATTGTATCCCAATTGATTTCAAGTCCAGCTGTCACCACTAAATATTCATAATTAATTTGTGTGCCTTGATCTGTTGTCAGCAGATTATCTTCTGGGAAGAATGTTGTTACAGTTTCCTTAACCCATTGAACACCGTCTGGAATAAGTGTTTCCTGTTTTCTGTGAGAATCTTTTAGTTTAGACTGTCCACCTCCAACTAATGTCCATAAAGGCTGATAATAATGATCTTCAGAAGGGTCAATAAGCATGACATTTTCTTTTAAATATGGTGCGCTTCGAATAAGTCTTGATGCAATTGAAATGCCTGCTGAGCCAGCACCTGCAATAACTACTTTAGAAAACTTTGATTCACTCATCCGCAGTACCTCCTAAAATAAATTTCATTACATAAGTACAAGAAAGTGATTAAAAAACATTCAAATTATTTTGTTAAGTATAATTCTATCACAGGTTAGATGAAGTGAGTTATAGCAAAGTGTTATAGGGTATAAGTAAATTGACAATGGTATTTTTACAATAAAAAACGAGCCTCTACATAAAAGCTAATGTAAAATGCTCGGTTTATTTTAAATCATGAGATTAAAATTTTCTTCTTTTAAAAACTCCACAAATAAATGAATATTCTTTTTAGGAAATCTTGTTGGCCTTTTCACAATTGATAAATCCCTGGAAATAATCGTATTTGTAATAGGTAAATGATAAATAACACCAAGCTCTAGCTCATGTGTAACAGAAGACTTAGGAATAATCCCAATTCCAAGACCTGCTTCTACTCCGCTGATAATAGCCTGTGTACTTCCTAACTCAATAAAATCACTTATTTGTTCGAAGACCTGCTTCTTGGCTAATGTATTTTCAATAATTTTCCTAGCCCCTGCGTCTTTCTCGCGCAATAGAATTTGTTCTTCTGCCAAGGCTTCTATATTTATTTTTTTTCGGTCTCTCCAACGATGGTTTCTCGGAATAATTAAAATCAGTTCATCTTCTGCAAATTTCTCTATTTGATAATCCTTGCTAATTATAATTCCTTCTACCAAAGCAATATCGATTTCCAGGTTTTCTAATTTTGACATAATGGCAGGTGTATTACCTATTGTTAAACTGAATGGAAAGTTTTTATATTTCTTTTGTAATTTGCCCAGTACTTTTGGAAGTAAATATTCACCAATCGTCAAGCTAGCGCCAATATGCAGCATTTCTTCCCTTTCACTTATCAAATTATCCATTACATCCTGAGATCGATTAAAATATTCTACAATCTCTTTGGCATAAGGATATAGGCTTAACCCAGCTTTTGTAACGCGCAGCACACCGCCTTGCCGATCAAATAAGGCAACGCCATAATGGTTTTCTAATTGTCGTATTTTACTAGTAACTGCTGGTTGCGTAATATAGCTTGTACGAGCAACCTGACTAATATTTCCCTGCTCTACAACTTGGCAAAACAGCTTCAAATTTTCTATATTCATAAGGGTAGCCACCTTTTAAACGATTTCCATTAATTATTATATATCCCATTACTAATATCATAGCAAACATAGAGAAATAAAGAAAAGCTGTTAGAGATTCTCTAGACGAGTATGGAAAGCTTTTAATTGATGGGGACAGCAACAATTTGTTTGACTTGGAAATGGTTGGTGTTAAGGATGTGCTATAGATATTCTTCAATAGATTTATAGGAGTTTAGATGGTACAATTTATAGAAATTGTTATGCATGACTGAATTACCGTGAAATAATAGGCTGGTTGTACGGGTTGAGTTAGCTTATAAAGTAAAGTGGATATAGAGTAGAGTATTTGAACTCCTGGAAAGTAGTGGCATTGCAGGAATTAGGTCATTTAACGGAATAGGGGGATGCATGTGAATGGATTTTCAGGAAAAGAAATTATATCATCAAATCCATCCTTTAAAGCTATTAACATACTAGATTAGTGGAGTGATTTCCTTTATTTTTTGTGGTTTCATCAAATTGTAATAACACTCATCGTGATGTTTATTCCATCAATTTTAGTATCAATGATCATTATAAAATATGTAAACCTCGAAAAGTTGAAGAAGTCCTTTTTTGGAAAGGATATTCAAAGGTTTTTGACAACAAGTATGGAAATAGTCCGTTTTCTTGGTTTCGCAATGATGATTTTAGGCGCTTGGTTGCATTTCATTTGGCTGATTCTTTGTGGTCTTATCATTATTCTTATTGGGTTGTTTCGTGGAATAGTTGATGTAAAAAGGGGTGGTATTTAGATGATAGGGTTATCAACATTGGGAACATTTTGTGTGGTGGTTTTAGGTTTGTTTTTGGTACCTGGTCCTGCGGTGCTTTTAACTGTGTCCAGTACAATACGCGGAGGCATAAAAACAGGGATTTTAACAGGAATCGGTATTGCATCAGGGGATTTCATACATACTTTGTGTGCCGTTTTAGGGCTGTCTGCCATTTTGATGACTTCAGCTGCCGCATTTAATCTTGTCAAATATGCTGGGGCGGTATATTTGATTTATATGGGAATCAAAGCTATTGTAGAAAAGCCTAATAAGCAAGAACTTCCTTCTGTCTCAAAAGCGTCAGGCTTTCAATCATACAGCCAAGCTATTTTGGCTGAGATATTGAATCCCAAAACAGCTATTTTCTTTTTAGCTTTTCTTCCTCAGTTTGTCCATCCTGAAAAGGGGGCAGTGGTTGTTCAATTCTTATTGCTGGGTCTGATATTTGTGATGATGAGTTGTCTTTATACGTCCTTGATTGCTATCAGTATTCGACCCATTGGACGTTTGATGAAGCGAACTGCTAAACTTGGACAATGGAGTGGAAAATTTGCAGGCTTGATTTATATTTGGCTTGGTGTAAAAGTAGCTTTTCAGGAGCGCTAACAAATTCCGTATGTGATTATGCGAACTGCATTTCGCGTACGAATTTTTAACAGTTTTCCGTAAAGAAGTCTCCCATCCTTAAGGAATGTGAAAGGAGGTAGTCCAAGAGTCAAGTGGGGGATGTTTCGATTGGCTTTAGCCAAAGGTTTTTGTATAATCAGCCTTATATAGATAAGGGATTGATATAATAGGTGGCTGACCTTGTAAATATGTATAAATAAAGGACCGATCCCATCTCACGCTTAGGATCAGTCCTTATTTTACTGCTTATTCACATAATCTTCCTGAAACAGACTCATAAACAATACATCATGATAGCTGCCATTTACAAAGTAATGTTTTTTGAGGTCACCTTCAATTTGGAAACCAACCTTTTGATAAATGTGAGCCGCTTTTTCATTGAGCTTATCCACGTACAGGAATAGCTTATATAAATTCAATTGATTGAATCCATATTCTACGATTAGTCGTGTAGCTTCGGTTGCATACCCTTTACCTTGTTGCGAAGGATCAATCATAATGGCAAATTCTGCATGCTTGTGTCGATTATCAATATCATAAAGAGCTAGATAACCGATTCTTTCTCCCGATTGATGCAGGATGAAATGTCTGTGCAAGTCAGTGTCCTGCCCAGCTTCATAGGATTTAATCAACTTTTCTATCGATGTATAAGGTTCCTCAAACCAGTAATCCATCACTTCAGGATTTGTTTGCATTGCGTAAAGAAATGCCAGGTCTTCTTTTTCAAGTGGCCGAATTTGTAGTTTGTCATTCATTTATTTTGCTCCTTGTCTTATTGCATGACTTAAATGGTAGCAAAGTTATGACTTTGTTTCAATAATGAACTGCAGGCACTGTTAAATTATTTCTTTTTTCCTTTAGTTGGAAGCCTTTAGCACACTGCTATTTTTATGGAGTTTTGTTTCAGCCTCATAGCTATGTTTTCTATGTGGATAGTATATACAAATAAAAGGAGACAGGTAAATGTACAAAATACTCTCCTGGATTGCTGTTGTTTTTTGGATGGGACTTATTTTCTATTTATCACACCAGCATGCTACAATATCAAGTGAACTCAGTTCAGGGATTACAGAAATGCTTATTAATGTCTTGGGAAAATTTACTTCTCCATTTCAATTAGGCGATGGAGAGCTGCATCATATCGTTAGAAAAAGTGCACACTTTTTGGCTTATTTAACACTCGGAGTTCTTGTCTTGAATAGCTTAAGAAGAAGTGACATATTTGGCAAGCGAAGTGTGGGTATTGCACTACTGATTTGTATTCTGTTTGCGACAACAGATGAAGTGCATCAGCTGTTTATTCCAGGGAGGTCTGGTGAAGCGAGAGATGTCTTGATTGATAGTGCAGGTGCGTGCATGGGAATAGTTGTTTACTTCATTATTTCCAGGTTCACTGGGAAGCTTAGAAATAGCCGTATGTTATTCTAGAGTAGAAGAATACCATGAGGGAATTATTATACCTTCTGTTCATGTGGCAAAAGGTTTAGAATTTGATCAAGTCATTGTTCTTTTTGTTGATGAACCAACTTATCAGACTGATTTAGATAAAAGCAAGAAAAACCCGCTAACTATGATGAAATTAAACATTGATAGAACAGTTTTAAAATCCTGCGATAAAATAGACGGTAATATCTATTATATCGCAGGAGGTTGTCAATGCCGCAAGTCAGCAAAAAACTCGTAAACCGCTGTCTTTACAGCAAATTTACGAGTTTATTATTTGCAATAATATCTGATGAAACTCTAGTTAATCACTTTATAGAATTACAAAAAGGAGCCTATTTATTCATGTTCTTTCAGTTTTGTTTTTTCAACTAAATTTTTAATCCATACGAGTATAAATGCAATGACTAATATCCAAATTAATGGCATACTGTAATGATTAATGATATCTTGGTTGAAGAATAGCAAATCCTTTAGACCATCTGAATAAATACGTATTGGCAGCCACGAATAAACATAATCACGATAGAACGCTGGCATCATTTCTGGTGCTAATTGTAAAGATGCCATACTAAAGAACATAAGAAGTACATAAATCACAACACTTGGCAGTTTTAGCCAACGTAAGGTCGCAAATATCATGAAAGTAAATGCGGAAACACAAAGTGCAATATACAGTGCGACTTGATTAAAGTGTTCCAAATCAAAGCCTAGTAGCCATGTTGAATACCAAGTTGCAACATATCCTGCAATTAAGGCATAGACAAAGGGCATAATCGATTGTAAGGTATTAAACTTCATTTTATCAGCTTTTGATGCAAAGGTTTGCTTATTGCCTCTTAAATAAAGCACCACAGCACCGATCAGACTTGTAAACCACGTAACCGTAAAAAAGGCAATCGGTGCATTCCCTAAATCACCCGTTTCGTTAACCTTTATCACTTCAGATTCTATTGGGTTTGCAAAGTCTTGGACTTGGCTAGGCTGTATTGGCGATAGCATTGTACCTACCTGAGCTAGTGGGCTATCTTCACCTTGTGCTTGCAAAACGGGCTCAAGTTGTTCCTTCATTTCATCCGTTTTTGTCTGTACATTTGTTAACATTTGCGCACTTAATTTTGTATTTAATCCGTCCACCATGTTCGTTAATGCCGTTTGTACAAGCATTCCAGCTTGTGCATTTGCACCCTCATTTATATAAATTTCTGCTTTAGCTTTTTCAGGTGTATCTGTTTGCAATGTTGCCGCCTTATCTGAGAAGTCGGCTGGCAAGACTAGTGCGCCGTAGATATCACGTTCATCCATCGCACTCTTTGCATCCTTTACAGAGTCAAATGATGTAAATTTTACGAGATCTGGTGCATTCTCTTGCAGTGCTTCTGTTAATGTCGCGCCAATTTCTCCTTCATCCTCTACAATAAGGCCGATAGGTACATCTTTCGGATCTGATTTAACCATAGGCAGAATCGCTGTTTGAAAAATCAAACCTAATACTAAAACAACCATAACTGGTACAATAAGCAATCGATTAGACTGCGTTAATTTAGCCAATTTATAAGCCTCCTTTAAATGAACAATGTGTTGATTAATTTGTTTAAATATATTATATTAAACTTTAGTTAGGATGACCATAATCAATATTGCACTTTATGTCCATTACTCACTAAAATGACTGTATATGTTGATTATTATTAAAAAAGTATTTTCATATCATATGAGGTGAAAGCATGGATAGAAGACAGAAAAAATCACGTCAAGCGATACTTGATGCATGTATCTCCCTTGCACAAGAAAAGGATCTTCAAAGAATTACTATTCGTGAAATTGTTGAAAGAGCAGACCTTAACCGTGGGACATTTTACCTGCACTTTCAAGATAAATACGATATGATGAGCAGTTTTGAAGATGAATTGGTCGATAAAATTGAGAAGGTTGTTGTCGACAACTTACCTGAGCAACGTTTTCATGAGCTATTTCTAGAAACGCGCTATGACACACTTGTCCAAATTCTTCAATGTTATGAGGAGAATCAAGAACACTTGCAGCTGATTCTTAAATCGAGTCATAATTCCTCTTTCCAAGCAAAGCTTCGAGAGAAACTGAAAAATGTGTTATCTAAAATGGTCCTTCCAAAATTAAATGGGTTGAATTATGACATCCCCATCGATTTATTTACGATCATTTTTACGTCCGTATCATTGAGCATCGCTGAATACTCCTATCAATCCGAAACTCCTATTAACAAAGAAGAATTAGCTGCGTTTCTAGTCAATACACTTTTACAAGGACCTGGGAAAACACTGGGCTTACAACCAAATAAAGAATTGGATTCGTGAATTTGATCAGTCGTCAGCAGAGTTATCTGGGATGGCGCAATCTTTTGGTTATTTATTGGCAGCATTTGGTCCAGTTTTAGTTGGCGGACTACATGACATGATGAATGGCTGGATGACTCCGCTTTTTTTACTTATTCTTCTATCTATTGTTCTCTTTATTGTTGGGATTGCTTCAGGTAAAGAGGGGTATGTTACAGAGTCAAATATTGATAAAGCAGCAGGTTAGCCCATAACTTTTTAAGTAACTATAATTACTACAAGCAGTAAGAAAATATACTATCCATAATAACGTATGCATGTATTCTGTTCATTTAGTGGGAGTAAGGAGAGCCGGAGACCTTATAAGCGTTAATTTTTATGCTTATGGTTTCGCAGGTGAACACTTTTAATTACTTTTTGCCTTCTTCAATATTCTTCTTAAAACATCTAAATTCCATTTTACATTCAGAATGTCCCCTTCACTACCGTGCAGTGTGAGAAATCCGATAATATAGAATAAATGTAAAAAAATAAATAAGTAGAAAACATTGAAAAATAACTTTAGCGCGTGTACAATGTCCTGTAAATAGAAAATTTGTTTATTTCAGTAAAAATTTATAACTACACCTTATAACTGAATTTCAGGAGTTTTTGGAGTGAAATGATGTCGAATCTATAGCAGTTTTAGTAAATCATTCTGTGAAAAAAATTTAAAAGATGGTACTTTCTTTCAATGTTCCTTCAGGAGCGATTGTTGGATGCATTGGAATAATGGAGCAGGAAAGTCTACAATGTTTAAATCTATACTGTATTTTGAAGAAACTCATCAAAAGTATGGGGGGTGAGTTTGATAAATAGCGAAAGACGGGAGGTGTAACAATGGCAAAATACGCAATCATTAATCAAGAAACATGTATTGGCTGTGGAAACTGTGAAGACATAGCCCCAGACATTTTCGACCTTGATGAAGAGGGACTGGCGTTTGTGAAATTAGATCAAAATCAAGGAGTCATCCCCATATCGGAAGACAAACTTGATGACCTGGAAGAAGCCGTCGAGGAGTGTCCCACATATTCAGTCAGTGTAGCTGATCAGCCTTTTGACAAACAAGCATAAATTGTTTAATTCGTCTGCTTAGTTTGAAAAGTATCGTAACTAGATAACAAATTGTGTGTATTGAAAAACAGTGATTATTATTTAAAATCTATCTAAAGGAGCGGTATATTTATGGCTAAAGAAATCATTCAAGTACAAGAAATAAAAAAATTTCAGACGCGTTCAGAAGAATTTTTCCCCCTTAATTGGTATAAAGAAATGTTCAGTTCTCAGGTGCCTCTTTATTTCCATGAGGAAACAAATACTTGGAATGTTTTTAAGTATAAAGACGTTAAGGAAGTGTTAACTAACCATAAAGTATTTTCAGTGGAAGGGCCTAGGACAGGAATTTCTGTAGGAGCAGGTAACGAAGAAGGGTCGATACCTGATAATGCAAATATTATGGTTGATCCCCCGGAACACCGCAAGAGACGTTCCTTACTATCGGCAGCATTTACCCCCCGCAGCTTAAAAAGTTGGGAACCCAGAATTCAACAGATTGCGACAGAACTTATCGACGACATACAGGAAAATACTACAGCTGATATCGTGCAAGCATTGGCAGCACCTTTACCTGGTATGGTAATCGCAGCATTGTTTGGTGTTCCTATAAAGGATAGATTTCAGTTTAAACATTGGGTGGATATCCTATTTCTACCTTATGAAAAAGGAAATGAGAAGGAAATTGAGTTAAGAAAACAAGAAGCCGCCAAAGAATATTTTCAGTACCTCTATCCGATTGTTGTAGAGAAACGATCCCATCCAGATGAGGATATTATCTCTGACTTGATAAAAACGGAAGTAGATGGTGAGAAATTTACCGATGAAGAAATTGTACGCGTATCCATGTTTCTTTTAGGTGCAGGGGTTGAAACAACCAGTCATGCGCTGGCTAATACGTTTTATTCCTTGCTTTATGATGATGAATCACTATATGAAAAACTGCGCAATGACCCGGAATTAGTTCCAGATGCTGTCGAGGAAATGATCCGCTATCGTTTCCAGATTTCAAAGAGGGACCGAACTGTTAAACAAGACAATGATTTATTGGGCCCCAAGCTCAAAAAGGGAGATGTCGTCGTTGCCTGGATGAGTGCTGCCAATATGGATGAAGAGATGTTTGAGAATCCATTCTCTCTTGATATTCATCGGTCAAACAATAAAAAGCATTTGACATTCGGAAAAGGTCAGCACTTTTGTATGGGGGCACCGCTTGCACGATTAGAATTAACGCTTGCCTTGAAAACATTTTTACAAAAATTTTCTCGTATCGAACCCGCAGAATCATTCGATTTAGAGAACAACTTAACTGCCTCAGCACCGGGTCAGTCTTTAACACATCTTCCGGTGAAGGTCTATCAATAAAAATCGAGCCGATACATTGCTGTTAAACGCCATCTGAAAAGAATTTATAAAATTCATGAGAATTTCAGCATTGTTCTGTGGAATAGAACAATAAAGGTTTCGTTTTGGCAAAAAGTGGTGGTGCAGAGCATATAAGGATTTGCGCCTTTTATGCTTTATCCCAAATTAACTGGCAGTAAGACCCCCACTTCAATAATTTGAAGTGAAAACGAGAATTGTAAGTAGGGGTAACTCCGGTAAATCCCTGATCGGTTCAACTAACGTTCAGTAGGGGATGAAAAGAACCCCTACTGAACGCAGTTTCACTTTTATAAGAGCCACAAATCTTGTGGGGAAGCCTCATGCGGGTATTGAGGCTTCGGTTATTTTCTTTTGTCATAGATATCCTTTACAAACTTTTCCTTATAGTTTGTGTACGCATCAATCCCGCTATTTTTCTCTTCAAAGAATGTCATTTTTAGACGCTCATATTTTTTCCGTGCAGCTTCATTAGAGTTCAAATAGTCTCTGAAGAAAATCAAATCTTTCCAAAGTCCTTTATTATAGTCTGCTAAATGAATAAAATGTGTTTTCTCTTCGTAAGTGTCATCAGTAAACTTGGCAAGGACAATTTCATTAGGACGTTCTACGCGCAGTCTTAAAAAGCCAACTTTCTTTAACCCTTGAAAAGTCTCTTTGTCTACATTTTTAATATCATCCACACCAACAGCTAAATCTAGAATAGGTTTAGCGATGATCTCTTTAATCGCTGTGCTGCCAATGTGTTCAATCCGCTCCTCGCTAATTGCAGTTGTACTCATAATCTCCTGTTTCACTTTGAGAAACTCTTCCTTCCATTCCTCAGAATGCGGGACAACCCTTGCCTCACCCCGTTTTAATCCTAGTTTCATTTAATCCCCCCTGATGATTTAGAAAGACAGATTAATCTGTTTCAATACAAGTTCTACAATAACATATGATGCCATATAATTATCTTTCATTTCAATCAGCTGTTTCATAATCTATCAGAATTCTTAAAAATAGATGAATGATGCGGTCTTTTTTTGTATAATAAAAGAAGCATTTTTTTTGAAAGGATGAGGATGATGGTAAAAGAAAAGCTATATCAATCTATTATGGAAACGGGAGCTTCCTATCTAGTTAAAGACTTTCGAGTGTTTATGGACGAGTTGTTTAATGCAGGTGGGTACCTAACAAAAAAGAGTCAGCAGATTGCTCCAAAGTTTTTACATGATTTGAATCAGAAAATGACTTATCCGACTGAACATGTCACTCCAAGAAATCAACAACCGATTTATCATGAACTTCATTTATTTCAACATTTAGCAAAGGCTGCGAGATTGTATGAAAGAACAAGAGGAAAAAATGGAAATTTCAACATCATTCCAAATGAACGATATCAGCAATTTTGTAACTTAACAGCCACTGAACAATATTTCACTTTACTTGAAACATTTTGGATAGTTGTCGATTTGGAAAAACTGCTAGAATATAGCAAATCATTTTTTATACTTGTTGAACATCTCCCGACTATCTTTGAGATTCTGGGGAAACAAGAAGTGGGGATTAATTTACATATAAACACAAACAAAAGCAACGAGGATTTGGATAAGGTGGTTAGCTCACTAGGTAATTTTGTTGCTTACCTGGCTTATTTTGGTTTTTGGCAGGTTGAACGTTATCATGACTTAGACAAAACAACGAATTCAAAAAAACATTTTAAAGCCTCTTCAATTACAATCACTGAATTTGGTCAGCAAATGATGAATATTCTTGTTGTTCACCGCCCATTAGACGAGTGGAATGAGTTGTATCTTCAACACTTCAATCCGCAACAGACGATTGGCGACTTTAAAGAGATGATGGATGATTTATTACAAGAAATGCTTAATAATAACTTTGATAAATCGAAAATGCGGAATCAATTGGAGGATATTGTCCAAGCTAAATCAGTAGAACTGGAACATGGTGAAAGTTTTGTTCAGCCATTTAAGGCATTGTTTTCGGATAAAGAACTTCAAAAGACCCTTTCCAAACCCGTTATAGAGCGGAAAAGTGGTGTTTATACGTTTAAAATTTCCTTAAGTCCAGGCATCTGGCGTAGAGTTGCTATGCAAGATACGGCTACCTTAGATGATTTACACCGGGCAATTCAGAAGCATTTTTGTTTTGATGATGATCATTTATACGCATTTTATATGGATGGTAACAAATTTTCAGATGACTGTTATAATTCCCCTATATCCGGTGACGAGCCGAATGCTGAAAAAGCTGAAGTTGGTGATCTTGATTTAATAGAAGGGCAAGATTTTCTTTATTTATTTGACTTTGGAGACGAATGGACATTCAATATAAAACTTGAAAAAATCAATTCTCAAACGGACACTAACGTGCTGGAAGAGGTTCAATTAATTGATGGAAAAGGAGAAGCACCTGAACAGTATAGTTGGTGGTAAGCCCTCACGTTAAAAATGAGCGGAAGCAGGAAAAATTGATCGAGAGAAAGATTGTAACTGAACTTTGTGGAAGTAAGAAAAGGTTATCTTGATTCAGAGTATCTTTTTTATCATAAATTGACTCTTTATGCTATGAAAGCACTTTTTTAGCCCAGTTCCTGCCAGTCATGGACTATTTAATTCGTTCATTTTTCTTCATGATGTGCAGAAACATTTTGAACAAGAAATTCTTGTCATTGAGAGGGGAACATAATTTTATGAAAAAACAAATATATGTATTTTTATCGCTATTATGTGCTGTAGCAGTATTTATAATGAGCAGTGTATTTCAAAGCATGGCAACTTGGGGAGAAGGTTTTGCCTGGTATTGGATAGGCGTTATCTTTACTTACTTTATTTGGTTATTGGGAATTATTTTTTTAGTAATCGCTAGAAAAATAAACATTACAAGCAAATCATATGCAGAAGGAAAGTTATTGTTTATTTTACCAGTAATGGGAATAGTATCGTTTATCATATTGATTTGTGGTGTTCTTTGGACCACTTTTATAATTATTGCGGAATTATCTGGAATATAGATATCCTCCAAACGATTGAAAACTGCATCAGATTACGCCTCTATAGTAGTGGAATCTGAGTCAACGAATCTTGTCAAGAATTGGAATGGAGCATAAATAACAATGATGAGTGCATGATAAAAGAGCCTAGAATACTTGGAAGGAGGCTTTCTAGGCCCTCATTTTTTTAAAAAAAGAATTTGCTAGAGCCTGCGTAAGAACAGGTTTCTTACAAACATCATTTTAGTATGATGTCCAGCCACCATCAATAACAATATTCGCACCAGTTACGAATTTTGAGTCATCGCTTGCTAGATAGGCAGCACCATAAGCAATATCCTCTGCATCACCAACATGAGGTGGAAGTGGTGTTTCTCCACCAATTGCCTTAGCTGCATCCTCTTTCGTATCAATTCCATTACCTGAGGTCATTCCAGTGAAGACGAGACCTGGGCTGATGGCATTAACACGAATTGAGTCTTTAGCATAATCCTTTGCGGCCTGTTTTGTCATAGCTAATGCTGCACCCTTAGATGCTGTATAAGAGATACCTCCCTTATCACCAACTAGGCCGGCAATAGAAGCAACATTTACGATTGCCCCTTTTCCTTGAGATTGCATGTGAGGAATAACCGATTTCATACCAAGCCAGACACCCTTGGCATTGACACCTATGAGTCGCTCCCACTCTGATTCTGTCGTATCCACAACACTGCTAGTGGTAACAATCCCTGCACAATTGACTAAAATATCGATACGATTATAGGCATCGACAGTTTTCTTAACAGCGTTTGTCCAATCATGCTCTGAAGAAACATCCATTGGTACTGCTAACACGGAATCATCATTTGCTCCGATGGTTTCTGCTGCTTTCACTAGTTTATCCTCGGTAATATCTGTCATGACAACTTTAGCACCCTTTTGTACAAATAAACGTGCCGTTGCTAGTCCCATACCAGAAGCCGCACCAGTGATAATTGCTACCTTATTGCTTAAATCGTTACTCATGTAGAAAACCTCCTTTGATTTTATTGTGATATACTTCACAAATTTATTATAGCATGCTTTATAAAAAAGGAAAAGATTGTAATAATGAATTGTAATTGAGATAGTCCTATTATAACCAACACATAAAATTTATATTTTTTATTCTGTATATTATCTTTCCCTCTAATTCTATTCTTAAAACAAACAATTAAACCAATTCTTGTTGCGCTGCTGTGATGAACATTTCTCTCAATTTTTGAAATTTTCCTCTAAGGTTTTTCTGTTTTATTCATCATTAATGTACTTCTTTCATCTACTATTATCTTAAAGAATTAAATTCTGCTTTAAAAGCACTTTTTCGAGAATGTACTTTTTTATAATGTTCAATTAACCTCTCTTTTCCGTTCACTTCACCATTCGATTCTAACGCTTCACCAAATGACGCAATCAACTCAGCTGGTTTATAATAACTATGGCGGTGTCCGCCACCGACAATAGCCTCTGTATGTTTATCAATTTCTTCTTGCAGCCATGCTACGAACTTATCATATTGCTCATTCGTAATGACTATTTTTTCTTTCCAAACTAAAAAGCGTTCCGCAAAACTTTTTTTCTCATCCATATATCCAAGTCTAGCTGCTATATTATCAAGCATCCTCGTTCCTGCTGTCGTCATTTGCTTATTTGTGTTCAGAGTTAAAATAAACAAAGGCACAATAAAATCTTTAAAATGTGAGCCCCAGCCTAATTCTGTATTATTCCTTTTGCACGCGTTCATTATTTCATCAAATTCCTGATTGAAAAAGTGGATGCCCTTTTTCAAATCTTTAGAAGTAGTGTTCATTCTTAATTGTTCATTTTTATGTTTAAAGTAAGACAATCCTGTATCTTCCGGCAAAGTGTCCACAAACTCCGCTGCTTGTTTCATTATTTTCTCATATGTTGGTAGTTCAAGTAATCGTAGATAGCGGCTTAGCGTAGAATTAGCATAAAAAGCAGCTTCATAGCATTCTCGCCTTGTTTCATTATTTTCCAATTGCATCGCTGCTTTTGCGGTAAGGTCCGCAATTTGTCCGCGAACGACTAATTTTTTTGGTAATAGGCGGATTGCTTCTAATCCTACTTTTTCACATTCTGAAAATCGAGCTTCACGAAGTAAATTTTTACAAGCATTTTTGTATAGAATAGGATGTTTTTCAGGAACAGACTTAGCTTCATTGACTAAACGGTCAACCCCGCCTTGATAAATACTAGCTTCTGTCAACAGGCGAGCTGCTAAATCACCATCTTTATTTTTTAAAAAAGAAATCCATTCTTCCATAAATATAGAAATGCCATCTAATTCTTCTGGTCCAACGCTAAAGATGTCTTCCACTTTAATAGATTCAGTCGTCTTCCATGATAAGAAATATCGATACAATGTATTTGTTCTTTCTTCTTCTCTAAAAGTTTGATAAGATGCATACATTAAATGAACCAGGCTCTCTTTTACATCTAAGTCGATTAAATTTTCATCAACAAGGTCTTTTAATTCCAGTTCAAAATCATCGCCACCATGAACATCAATTACCCCATACTCCATGCGCAACAGATATTCATATAATTCTAGTGACTCTCTGTATTGATTTTGATATAACAAATCTTCTGCAATCTGAAACATTTTAGAAAGATCTTCTCCGATTCCAAAAACATCTGTATACTCATTGACCCACTCGCCATAATGACCTTCCCCGTATGCTTCGTAACCAGTACATTCAATATAAATATCTTTGTTTTCAACTTTTTCTGACCATGCTTTTATCTCATCCATTATTGAGTGTATTTGATATTTTGTTTGCGATATAGTATTTGTTAACGAATCTAGATATACTTGACGCTGTTTTTCATGAATTTTTCTCGCAGCTTCACGAATAAAATCATTCTTATCTTCTTCAGACATTCTAATTAATTCGTCATTCACTTGTTTCATAAAATTTCTATAGTTCATTGTAATTTCCTTCCCCTATAAAAATAATTTTTCGCCACATATGCCTGCAACTATTAAAATAATAATACTATCTTAACACAATACGATTAAAGAGTTTGATAAGGAGGAGAGGAAAATGCTTCTAGTATTAAGGGATTGCATTATATTCTTATATTTTGTACGTTGCTAACTTCATGAAAATCCTTTAAAATCGATGATATTACTTAATATCAAATTCGGAAAAGCAAAAGAAGTATAGAAAATTTTACAATTTGATATTGATGCCCACAAAAAAGTCAAATAACATTACAGATTTAGTATGCATCGTTAAGTTATATAGAAAATATAAAAAGGTGATAAAATGACGCAGGAAAAACGACTTTCTGATCGTGTTGCAGAAGATATCTGGGAGTTAATTGCAATAGATAAAAAATTTGCACCTGGTGATCAGCTGCCAAATGAAAATGAACTCTCTTCCGAATTAAACGTGAGCCGGACGACGCTGCGTGAAGCGTTAAGAATTTTAGTGACAAATGGTATTTTAGAGATTCGGAGAGGAAAAGGAACATTTGTTAAAACTGATGTGGATATTCATCAAGATATGAAATCATTTCAAGAATTGATGGACGCAAGAATGGATGCGAAAGATTTATATGAAATCCGTCTTATATTTGAACCAGAAGCTGCTTATTACGCTACACTCCGGGCGACTGATAGTGAATTAAAGCGAATATTAGACTATGGGAAACAAATTGAAGAAAAAATTAAGCACAATGAAGATCGCACGGAGGTTGAACAGAAATTCCACAATGCGATAGCACATGCGACACATAACGAATTTATCGATAAGCTCATGCCAGTTATTTTTCAAGCGATAGATAAAGGCGTTATTTTATCCGAAAAGAGTGAACTTGCTGTACAGGATACGCTGCAGGACCATCAAATGATTATGGAATTTATGAAAGCCCGAAATGCGGAAGGTGCGAAAAGTGCGATGAAAATTCATATACTGCATGCTATGGAAGATTTAGAGATTTAACTAAAATCACACCACCTTGTCAGACAACCCTATTGACAGCAGACAACCTGCGGATTAAAATAGATAAATAGATTAATGAAAAGGGGTGTTCCAAGTGAGAAGTAATATGATAAAAACAGGAATTGATCGTGCGCCTCACCGCAGTTTGTTATATGCAACAGGAAAAGTAAAAACGAGTGACTTAGGAAAGCCTTTTATCGGTGTATGCAACTCTTATATCGATATCATTCCAGGGCATGTTCATTTACGTGAATTTGCGGATGTAGTAAAAGAAGCAATTATTGAAGCGGGCGGGATTCCATTCGAATTTAATACGATTGGTGTAGATGACGGAATTGCGATGGGGCATATCGGTATGCGCTACTCATTGCCAAGTCGCGAACTTATTGCTGACTCTGCGGAAACAGTTATAAATGCACACTGGTTTGATGGTGTATTTTATATACCCAATTGTGATAAAATTACCCCGGGAATGTTAATGGCAGCAGCTCGTACAAATATCCCTTCTGTATTTGTTTCGGGAGGACCAATGGAAGCAGGAGTGAGTGCTTCAGGGCAACAGATTTCGTTAACTTCAGTGTTTGAAGGGGTCGGAGCATATAAATCAGGGCAAATGTCGGATGCGGAACTGCTGGATATTGAAAATAATGCATGTCCGACATGTGGTTCATGTTCCGGGATGTTTACAGCAAATTCAATGAACTGTTTAATGGAAATGTTAGGAATGGCACTTCCAGGCAACGGTACAATTTTAGCAACGAGTGATAGACGGAAAGACCTAGTTCGTGAAGCGGCAAAACAACTCGTTCGTATGATTAAGGAAGATATAAAACCACGTGATATCATTACAAAAGATGCAATTGATGATGCGTTTGCACTTGATATGGCAATGGGCGGATCAACCAATACTGTTCTGCATACCTTGGCAATCGCAAATGAAGCAGAAATTGACTATAATATAGAAGATATTAATAAACTCGCAGCCAAAGTACCTTATCTAGCAAAGATTATGCCGGCATCCGATATATCAATGGATGATATTAATAAAGCAGGTGGCGTAGAAGCAATTATTAATGAGCTAACGAAAATTCCCGGCGTGATTCACCCAGAACGTATTACAGTTTCAGGAAAAACAATGGGGGAAATTGTTGCCCCACATGAAATAAGTAATCCGGAAGTTATTCGTACAAAGGATAATCCGTATAGTCCGGTTGGTGGCTTATCTGTTTTATACGGAAATCTTGCACCGGAAGGCTCCGTCATTAAAGTTGGTGCGGTTGACCCATCGATTACTACATTTACTGGTGAAGCAATCGTGTTTGATTCACAGGATGAAGCGCAAGAGGCAATTGATGATGGAACTGTTAAAGCTGGTCATGCAGTTGTCATTCGTTATGAGGGGCCAAAAGGCGGACCAGGCATGCCGGAAATGCTGGCACCGACATCTGCCATTATGGGACGTGGACTGGGGAAAGAAGTCGCGTTAATTACAGACGGCCGTTTTAGTGGAGCATCCCGCGGAATTTCAATTGGCCATATATCTCCAGAAGCAGCTGAAGGTGGTCCGATTGCGGTTATTGAAAATGGTGATTTGATTGAAATTGATTTAACAAGCCGGACGATGAATGTAAAGGTGAGTGATGAAGAACTCGAAGAACGACGTAAAAATTTACCACCATTCGAACCGAAAATAAAAAAGGGCTGGCTAGCGAGATATTCTAAACTTGTAACAAACGCTTCTACAGGCGGTGTAATGAGTATATAATTCTCTTGATTGCCAAAAATGATATTTAATTGCCTTTTTAAAAGTGCTGGTGATAGAAAAAGTCACTAGCACTTTTTAGTGGTCCAGGAAACTTTATTCAATGGAAAAATGTTGAAAGAAGCACTCTCTCGCAGAAAAGTAACGAAAATACAAAAAAAGTAGAGGCAATAAAATAAGTTTTAAACATTAAATAGTAAAGATAGGAAGCTCTTATTTCTTCTTGGTGTTGCTTTATTATTTCGATTAAAAAAACATGTTTTTTTATGCAAACTTTGCACGCTTTTATTATTATAATTTTAAGAATTATTGAAAACGATTATTAATCAGTGTATAATAACAAATATGGAAAAAAGGGGGATTAAAATGGCGGAGAAAAAAAAGGAAGTATCAAGACGTGATTTTCTTAAAACAACTGGTATCGCAACAGGAGCTGTAGTTGGTGGAGGACTGGTTGGTGGTCTTGTAGGTTATAACCTCAAACAAGACACAGGGGAAAAAGGGGTAGAAGAAGGACATGAAACAGGACATGCAGTAGTGGAAAATCGCGGTCGGATGTTTTTCACGACTGACAAGGAGTTCAACGTTCTTTCTCAGGCAGTTGAACGGATTTTTCCAGAGGATGACTTAGGTCCTGGGGCGATTGGCCTCGGTGTTCCTTACTTTATTGATAATCAGCTGGCTGGAAGCTATGGGAACAATGCTAGAGAGTACATGCAAGGTCCTTTTTATGAAGGTGCACCAACACAAGGCTATCAAAGTCACTTAACTCGAGCTGAGATTTTCTTGCAAGGAGTTAAAAAATTGGATGAAGAAGCAAGAAAAAAGTTTGACGAAGGGTTTGCTAACCTAGAAGGGGAGCAAATGGACGAGATTCTTACGGCTTTCCAAAAAGATGAAGTGGAAATGAAAATGAAGGGGAATACGTCTGCAAGTTTCTTTCAAATGTTACGACAAGCTACAATTGAAGGTGCCTATGCTGACCCACTGTATAATGGAAATGTAAATATGGACGGCTGGCGGATGAAGAACTTCCCTGGACATCAGATGTCGTACATTGAAGAAATCGATAGCGAAAAATTTGTAAAAATAGAACCAAAATCATTAAGCAGTATGGATAATATGGATCACTAGGGGGAGAAGAGATGGTAAAAACATTAGATAAAGTAGATGTTGTAACAGTTGGAGTTGGTTGGACTGGTGGAATCATCGCAGCAGAGTGTGCAAAAGCGGGAATGAAAGTAGTCGGTTTAGAGCGAGGTAAGGAAAGGGGCACGGAAGACTTTTTACGTGTTCATGACGAACTTCGTTACGGAATACGTTATGGACTCATGCAAGATTTATCGAAAGAAACGGTTACGTTTAGAAATGACCGTTCCATGCGCGCATTACCTATGAGACAATTAGGGTCCTTTTTATTAGGTGAAGGATTAGGCGGTTCAGGGACCCACTGGAATGGACAAACATTCCGTTTCTTGCCTTATGATTTTGAAATCAAAACATTAACAGAAGAGAAGTACGGAAAAGATAAACTTTCGTCAGATTATCTTTTACAGGATTGGGGAATCACATACGACGAGCTAGAGCCCTATTTCTATCAGTTTGAACAAACTGCCGGGATTTCTGGAGATGGAAAAAATCCTTTTGCTGGTCCTCGTTCGGGAGATTTCCCAACACCAGCAATGAAAAAAACTCCACTGCTGAAAAAATTTGAAAAAGCGACAGAAAGTTTAGGATATGCACCTTATATGATGCCATCTGCCAATCTATCTGAAACCTATGAGAATCCAGATGGATCAACAATTAACGCATGCCAATATTGTGGCTTTTGTGAACGGTTTGGTTGTGAATATGGTGCGAAGTCTTCACCAGAAGTTACGGTTGTTCCTACAGCACTTGAAACAGGAAATTTTGAAGTACATTTCCATGCGAATGTAACGGAGATTTTAAAAGATGGAGATAAGATTACAGGTGTTAAATATATTGATACGCAAACAGGTGAAGAAATTATTCAACCTGCAGAAGTTGTTGTGTTGACAAGCTATGTATTAAATAATGCAAAATTATTAATGGTATCTGATATTGGAGAGCAATATGATCCGGAGACTGGAAAAGGAACATTGGGTCGTAATTATTGTTATCAGATATTGCCTGGATCGTCTGGAAAATTCGATGAGCAAATGAATGTGTTCATGGGTGCAGGAGCACTAGGTATGACGATCGATGATTTTAATGGTGATAATTTCGATCATGGTGATTTAGATTTTATTCACGGTGGAAGTATTTCGTTTACACAAACAGGAACAAGACCAATTGCTTCGAATCCAGTCCTGCCAGATGTACCTTCATGGGGTCCAGAATTTAAAAAAGAATCTATTGAAAATTATACGCGCATGCTTAGTGTTGGGGCTCAGGGAGCATCTATTCCTCATAAGGAAAACTATTTATCATTAGATAGTAAATATAAAGATGCATATGGTGTTCCGCTTTTGCAAATGACATATAACTTTACGGATCAAGACCGTAATTTGCATAAATATGTAACGGAAAGATGTGCTGAAATTATCAAAGAAATGGGAGCTGAAACAGTTATCCCGAATGGTGCAATTGAAGAATATAATATTGTTCCATATCAAACGACACACAATACGGGGGGCACTATTATGGGTGCAAGCCCAGATGATAGTGTAGTTAATAATTATTTACAGCACTGGGATGCAGATAATTTATTTGTTGTAGGTGCGGGTAACTTTACACATAATAGTGGTTATAACCCGACAGGTACAGTTGGTGCACTCGCTTATCGCTGTGCAGAGGGAATTATTAAATATAGCAAAGATGGTGGCTCATTGGTATAAAGGGAAACAGCATTCAGCGGGGGATTCTTTTCATCCCCCGCTGGGCGTTAGCCTGAACCGATCAGACCGTTACTGGCTGCCTGCTCTCCCACTTAGAATTGACGTGTCTCCTTATTTCTTGAAGTGGAGTCTTACAGGCAGTTACATTACGACAAATTACAGTAATGATTTTTAATTTAGAGGGAGATGAACAGCATGGGTGGATTAGCATCAATTGGTATACCAGGGTTAATTATTATATTAGTTATTGTGCTTATTCTATTTGGTCCAAAAAAACTTCCAGAAGTGGGCTCAGCAGTTGGAAAAACACTATCGGAGTTTAAAAAATCAACTAAAGATATTATGTCTGAAGAAGATGTAAAAGAAGAAGAGAAAAAAGATTTATAATATAGAGGATTGGTGATAAAATGGATCCTTATGGAGATAGTAACAAGAAGATTTTAAGTCCGCTAGATAAGGTGAAAAAAGAAGAAAAACCAATAGAATCGGAATCTAAAGCTCCCAATACGGAAGCAGAAATGGAAAAGAAAGATTCACCGAAAGAGAAAGTCCAAAAAGATTCTAATAAGGATTCATTTGAGCCTTCCTCTCAGTCAGAGGCAACGTTTGTTGAGCATTTATCTGAATTAAGAAAGCAATTGGTTAAAAGTGCTGTTGTTTTTGTTTTGATTTTTGTATTGGTTTTTGCAACGATTAACTTTTGGTTTCCGTATGTCACACGTGGTCATGATCTCGTTATTTTAGGTCCATTAGAAGTTGTAAAATTTTACATGTCGATTTCAGGAGCAATTGCAATTGGATTATCACTACCGTTTCTATGTCATTTTTTATGGCAATTTGTTAAACCGGGATTAAACGAGAAAGAAAGTAAATTTTTAAGCTTATACTCACCTATTATGTTACTTTTATTTGCTGGTGGGGTGGCATTCGGATACTATGTTGTTAATCCAATCAGTTATAATTTTTTAACATCACTAGGGGCAATTAATTTTAGTGTAATGGTATCAGCACAAGAGTATGCAAGCTTTTTACTTCTGACAACTATTCCACTTGGTCTGATATTTGAATTGCCAATTGTTGCGATGTTTTTAGCGACAATCGGTATCTTAACAACGGAATCAATGACGAAGATACGCAAATGGTCTTATCTGGCGTTTGCAATCATCTCCGCATTAATTACACCGCCAGACTTTATTAGTCAGCTAATTGTGCTTATTCCAATGATAGGACTTTATGAAGTAAGTATTGTCATTGTTAAACGAGCAGAAAGTAAACAGGCAGAAACAGCGAACGCTTAACTGATTGTAAGGGTTTTAGCTGAAAAATTCACAATATAGAGGTTATATTAGTGCTTGGAAGTGGGGTGGAAAGAGAATAAAACAGAACTGTAACAGATGTTGTATTTAAACATATAAAGGTATTTATTATAAAATGCCTATTTTTTGAACAGTAACATTAGATGTATAAAACCTATTCAGTTAGAGTAGGTTTTATAATTAAGATTCAATATAAAGGTAATTATTATAAATAATACTTGTATATTAAATTGATAGCTGATACAATAAATATAGCTAGAAAGGAGGGAAATAATGACATATTTCGAGTCTATTGTAACTGTTTTATTGAAAAAAGATATTTACTTCCAAGAAGTGCAAGAGTTTATTGGAAAGTTCTTAAACAAAACAATGCTTAATGACGAGGAATTAAAAACCATACATAAGGCGAAAGGAGCTAAAAATTATACGTTTGACTCATTGTCACCTGTTGAATTAACAACAAAAGTCTATAAAACTGGTAATATTTATGTCTTTCGGATTAGAAGTCTTTCTCAACGATTTCTGAAAAAAATGGAACGCTGCATGAAAATGAATCAATCAAAACAGTTGGATGTCATTGCGGTAGAACAAAGAACGTATCGAGATAAAATAATAGATAGTGTGTATACGCTTACTCCTGTCATTGTAACTGTAAACAATCAGCCATGGATGCAAGAAGACGATTTAGATTTGTTCATTAGACGCTTAGAAGATAATGCTGAAAAGAAAATGAAAGCGCTGTCAAGGGAAGAAGTGAATCATTTCCATTTTATAGAAGGGATTGAGTTTACCAATAGCAAACCCGTTCCTGTGACATATAAGGGTATTACATTACTTGGTCATAAAATAAGAGTAAAAATCAAAACAGATAGTGAATCTCAAAAACTAGCCCATGTAGTTTTAGGAGCAGGAATGGGGGAAAAAAATTCATCCATAGGTGCAGGCTATTGTTTAGCTAATTTTATTTAAAGGAGGTGACTATTGTGCTTAAAGATATTGTGCCACAATTCTCAACGACTGTACAGGAAAACCCAACTATTTTATTCGATAGCTATCCTATGAAAGAAGGCTTGTATATTAAGCTGCCATTCGGGAAGGGTTTTTCTGAAGAAACAGTTGAAACAATGCTGATTACAAAGAAAACAGACGAGAAAGAATTAGACTTCCATCTGATGCAGTTTTTTAAAAAAAGGGACATGCTAAGTTCTTTAATAAATGATAGTACCAACAAAGCAGTTGATTCAGCTAAAAAAATCCACAGCACTAATATTTTTACTTTATTTGCAAAAAAAGAATATCTTTTTGGTAAAGAAAATGATCAGGATTTAAACGCTGTAGAGGCACATTATTTTAAATTTTTAGATGAAAAGTTGTTTCACGTTGATGGCAGATTATTGGACCTTTATCCAATGCATGCCCGTAAAAAAGCCGATAAATTATTAGAAGTAGAACGGAGAGAGGTCTTCTTTAACGAGAATTTTAAGGGATTGACTTCCTATATACAATCTGAAACAAGACAACGGTATCTAAAAACAATTCAACAGTTTTGGCATGCGAATTTTGAAAAAGTGATGGAATACGTAAGACTCCTAGTTCAAGAAAATAGTGTGAAAAACTATGTAAAGATTTATTTTGATGTTGATGTTTCCTTTTATGAAAAAGAATATGATATTTATGTTTTACCACGAATTTTCAATGTGAATATGTACAATGAAATATTAGAGGACGAAATTGTTGGACTTCCAGCTTATGATATTAGCATGAATTCGAAAAAACCATTTTATGAAATGAAAACGAGGAAGGATGTTGTTCCAACAAGAGTCTCATTGGAAGAAGCACTGATGATAAGTAATTTGCGTCAATGGTTAATAAAAAAAGGAAAATTCAAGGAAAATAAACTACCATTTGAGCAACCATTTGGTTTAGGAACAGAAAAGAAAGAAAAAGGAAAAAGTGCAGTTGGTGGAGCCTATTATCTATCTCTGGATAAGAATGGTAGTATTGATGATTTTGATAATGTTCCATTTGATACTGATGATTCGTGGACTCTTACAATAAATAATGTGTTAGAAAGACAAGAAAAGGAAGATAATCAATACTTTACTAAAGCTTATGATCCGATAGCAAAAAAAACAGGATTAAGAAAGGTCATTAATCAACTCTTTTTTAATAACTACATGCCTAGGAATTTGCTAGACCGAGAGGCACCGAAACCAAAAGAAAATGTTTTTACTAGTGAGATGGTTTCAATTTATATGATGACGAGGCAGGCTTTGTTTGATTATCTTGTCAAAGATACAGCAAAAACAATAGGACCTTTTATTAAAAAATATTCGTTAGATCTGATTGAAAATCAATTGCTTCAAACGATCAAAGGTTATCGTTTTCATAAGATTGCCGATGCTTATCAAGTTCGACTAGCCTTGTTAAAAGAAATTAACGATGTGGAGGGAGTACAATTGGCGAACAATATAAAGGAAACTTTTGTAACTTTAAAAACAAAACTTCAAACGAAGAGTGATACTGTTATTTGTGAAAACGATGTGGAATTCTTTTTCCTAGCTGGACAAATGGGCGCTTATTTATTATCACAATCAGTTGCTGATAAGGAAAATAAAAATTATGGTCTTGCCGAACCTATTCTCAAAGCACGCAATGCTAACATTCTTAAAAATAAATTAACTGAATTATTTGATACGTATAAACATGCGATTAGCATGAAACATATTACATTTAACAATGGAATGGCAATGTTACTGGGTTACGATACTGATGCAAAAATTATTGGCAAGAACCGTAGCATGTTGATCGCTGGATTGTGTGCGAATAACTTATTCTATCAAAAGAAAGATAAGGAGGACCAATAAAATGGTAAAAATGAGGAAACGTGTATATGGAATTGCTGGGATTGCTTCTAATATGGCGAATTGGAATGCTGACTTTACAGGACGTCCGAAAACAATCGGCGATGGAACGATTTTTGGAAGCGATAAGGCGCTAAAGTATTCTGTGAGAAATTTTTGGGAAAAACAAGGGGAAAAGGTGCTTTATTATAAGTCATATACAATCTCAGAAAGGTCAGGTAAGAAATTACAACCCAGAGAACTAATAGAACGATATAATCATGTATTTAACACAGAACTAGATGATAAAACACCATCAAGAGAAGTGCTAAATAATTTATTTTCTGCGTTAGATGTGCAAAACTTTGGAGCAACATTTACCGTAAAAAAACAAAATATCGGATTAACTGGCGTTGTACAAATTGGACAGGGATTGAATAAATATGAGGATACGGATGTCCAAGTACAAGATATTTTATCACCGTTTCGAAACTCTAATAAGCAGGATGCCGATGCTTCATCACTTGGTAAGAAAATATTTAATGATGAAGCTCATTATGTTTATCCATTTAGTGTGAATCCTAATCATTATGATGAGTATATCGATTTATTAGATGACTTTGAAGGATATACTGTTGAAGCATATGAAAAACTTCGTGAAGGGTTGATGAAAGGCGCAACCGTCTTAAACACAAATAGCAAATCAGGAGCAGAAAATGAGCTTACTTTATTTATTACCTGCCAGGAAGGAATGGACTTATATTTACCTCAATTAGATCAATATGTTGATGTTTATAAAGATAGCGACGGGAAAGTAGTCTATAATTTTAAAATGTTATCTTCTTTCTTACAATCTGTTCAAACAGATATCGAACAAATAGAGTTGTTTTACAATCCATATAAAGTGGAAGTTGAAAACAGTAATCATACGTTTATAAAAAAGCATCTTTATACACGTGAAGAACTAAAATAAGGATGTGAGATATATGGAAGCATTAGCTTTTGAACTAACAGGAAAGACTGCCTTTTTTAAAAAGCCAGATGTGAATGCAAATGTATATTTTACTTATGGTCAAGTTCCAAAAATTGCATTATTGGGCATACTAGGTGCTATTGTGGGGTGTGGCGGTTATCATGAGCAGAAGCGAAGTATCGAAGAAGATGGTCCAACAGAAGAAAATCAATTTCCTGAATTTTATAGGAAACAGCAACATTTAAAAGTTGGGATAGTTCCATCAGGTGATCGCAGCTACTTCACTAGGAAAATTCAAACGTTTAATAATAGTGTTGGCTATGCTAGTGGTGAAGCAGGAAATAATTTAGTGGTCAAGGAGCAGTGGTTAGAAAATCCTCATTGGACTGTATATATTGTTGATGATGGTTTGGAAGCCTATCAAACGCTGAAAGAAAAAATGATAAATAGGAAAACGACTTTCATTCCATATCTAGGAAAAAATGATCATCCCGCTGATATTTATTCTGTTCGGGTTGTCTCGTTGCAATCCCCTAGTGAAGCGAAAAGGATTGATTCTCTTTTTCAAGCTTCAGATGCAGAATTGGGTAGTTTTCTTAGATTAAAAAAAGATAAAAAGGAAAAAGGCTATTATTATAAGGAAAATTTACCATATGCGATGGACAAAAAGCTGAATAGTTATCTATTTAAGGAAATGATTTGCACTAACCGTAGAGTAAAAATTATCAATTCAGATGTCACACTTTATGAAGTTGAGGATCGTATAATTGCTTTTTACTAAATAAGAGGTGGGTCGAAGCCCACCTTTTGTCATATTGGAGGAAAAAAAGTGAAAATAGAAAATCTGTTAATTGATTCGGAAAAGATATTTGCTCATATTGGTGGAGAGTACGATGAAACATTAGGAGAACATACAGAACTTGTCATGTCTTTCGTACAACAATTACAAAGAAAAAATGGTTTAGATAAAACTGTCAAGAAAACGATTCATTCTATTACTTTCGAGGGTAAGTCACTTACAAATGAAGAATATAACATGATTGAAGAATGGTTTTATGCAGCCATTTTATTACATGATTTAGGAAAAATAAATCCAGCGTTTCAAAAAGTGAAAATGAAACAGTCAATCCATTTTGAGGGAGAACATATGACCAAGCATTCGTTGTTATCTGCCGTACTTTATCTAAATGAATTTGAAGTGGATATTGAAGAAATAGAGGATGAGGAAAAACAAGGTTTCTTTACTTATGTCATGCTGCTTTTTTCATATATTATTTCAAGGCATCATACATATTTAAAGGATTTTGACTTAAATGCTTATGCGAACGATTTATTTAATCTTTCCGAACGGTTACAAAAAAACACTCAGTTTCTAAAATTCTATCGAAATAAAGATAAATATTATGATGATTTTGATATAGAAGTTTGTACAGCAAAACAAAACATTGATGATGAGAGTCATAATCACTATCAATTTTATATATTAACGCGCTTATTATATTCTACACTCGTGGCAACTGACTTTTATGCTACCTATACTTATGATAAAAATGGAGAACGGCCTGCATTTCGGTATTTACAGAAAGAGAATATCGCTATTTTACGTGAAGCTTATAATCGTACAAAAGTTGTTCAAGGGATTGAAGCATATAAGGAGGATGCTGATTATTTTAAATCTGTACCGATTAATCAGCTACGTTCTGATATGTATATCGAGGCAGAAAAGGAGATTCTTAAACATTCAAATGAATCTTTATTTTATTTGGAGGCGCCAACTGGCGGAGGAAAAACGAATATTTCCATTAACTTAGCTCTTCATTTATTAGAGCGGCAATCTGATTTAAATAAGATTGTTTACATTTTTCCTTTCAACACATTAATTGAACAGACGAAAGGGACTTTTGATAATATTTTTCCTCAAAAGTTACAAAAAACCTATCCAATCAGTGTGGTTAATTCAGTTACCCCCATTATTCGTGATAAGGAGGAAAGGTTAGACAATGAGCATGTAGATATTTCAAAGGAAACTGGACAATCTTTTTATGATTATAAAGAAGAAGTTTTATATCGTCAAATGTTGCAATACCCAATTACATTAACTTCGCATGTAAACTTCTTTCATTATTTATTTGGCGTCGGGAGAGAATCTAATCTTGCTTTTACACATCTGTGTAATAGCGTGATTATTATCGACGAAATACAAAGCTATAAAAATGATCTTTGGATGGAAATGATTGAGTTTTTAACGCAATTTGCTGATTTACTAAACTTAAAGATTATTATCATGTCCGCTACTTTGCCAAAGTTAGATCGATTACTTTCAGAAAAACAAAAAATTATTGATTTATTGCCAAGTGCAAAGAAATATTTTTCTAATCCTTTATTTAAAAATAGAGTAAAGTTTCGTTATGAACTACTAGCAAAAGGAAGGATAACGGAAGAGGAACTTAGTGATGAAATTGTGGAAATAAGAAAAAAACATGGCCCTAAACGAATTTTAATTGAGTGTATCACCCTACAATCATCCGAAAAGATATATGAGCTTTTACAAGAAAAATTTGCAGATGCAGGAATCCCGATTATACGACTTAATGGAAATCACCATGCACATTATCGTAAAAAAGTAGTTAATGCGCTTGGGAAAAATGAAGATGGGACCTTTAAGTTGAAGGATGTCATTGTTGTCACCACCCAAGTCATTGAAGCAGGTGTCGATATCGATATGGATCTCGGGTTTAAAGATTTCGCTTTGTTGGATGGTGATGAACAATTTGCTGGTCGTATTAACCGCTCTTGCTTACGAACAGACTGCTTTGTGTGTTTCTTTCATCTAATTGATGCCCAAAACATTTATAAAGGTGATTTGCGTTTACCTTACAATGTACTAGATGATAAATATCGTTCTATGTTAGAAGGAAAAGACTTTGGCAGCTTTTATGAAAAGGTGCTTATGGATATGGGGCAATATAAAAATCAAAAGAATGAAAATCATATTGCTGAATTCTACCGGAAAGTTCAACAATTGCAATATGAAAAAATAGCAGAACACATGAAGTTAATCAAAGATGACAAAAAATACGAGGTATTTATAGCCTATGATACAACACGAGCAGATGGCACCCCAATAAGTGGCAAAGAAATTTGGCGACAATTTGTAACGTTAACACTTGATAGAGACATGGAATTTGCTGAACGAAGGGTAAAACTTTCTATTTTAGTGGAAGACATGAGTTACTTTCTATTTTCGACATATACTGAGCCAGCTATTCAGGATCAAAATGAAGCATATCAAATAGGTGAAATATATTATATTGAGCATGGAGAAGCCTTTGTAGAAAGGGATGAGTACACAGGGATGATGGTATTTAATGAAAAAAAGTTAAAGAGCCATGGAGAGGGGCTGTTTTTATGAAAATTACTGGAACAATGGTTAATTACTATTTTCATTGTAAACGACAATGTTGGTTATTTGCTAATAGAGTGAATTTAGAAGACAACAGCGAAAATGTCCGTATAGGAAAGGTTTTGCATGAATTAAAAGCTGAGAAAGTAAAAAAGAGTGAAGTAGCAATTGAAAGTATTAGGATTGATAAAATTACCGATGATTATTTAATAGAAATAAAAAAGTCTGATGCAGATGTTGAGGCGGTAAAATGGCAGACTCTTTACTATTTAAAAACTCTAAAGTATAAAGGAATTGAAAGAAAGGGGAAAGTAGAATTTATTGAAAAAAATAAGCAAGATAAAAAGATCTTATATGTAGAATTAACGAAAGAAAAAGAAATCGAGCTAGATAAACGACTAGAAGAAATTCAAACTTATGTAGAAGGCGATCAAGTGGCTGGAGTACTAAATAAACCAAAATGTAAAAAATGTGCTTACTATGAATATTGCTATACATGAGGTGAGATATAATGAAAGCGGTCAAGTATTTAACGTCAATGGGGGAATTGAAGAGAAAAGATCATTCATTAATTTTCCGAAATGAGCGTGGGCATACTTATATACCGATTGAGGGAATAAAAGAGATATATCGCCTAAACGAAGTGAGTATTAATAGTAAATTGTTTGATTTACTTTCTAAATCTGGAATAATGGTTCACTTTTTTAATTATTATCAACAATATACAGGAACGTTTTACCCTAAGGAAGGGTTGGTAAGTGGGCGCTTGACGATAAGGCAGGCAGAGGCATTTCAGCAAGTTCGTATTCCGATTGCTAAAGCCATTATTGAGGGAATAGCGAATAATATTTATTATGTTTTATATCATTATTATACACATGGTTCAAAGGAACTGAAGCCCCTTTTAGATTGGCTACGCAAAGAAGTACCATTATTATTAGAGAAAGATATTCATATTCATCAGATTCTTTTTATAGAAGGAACAATTTGGAAGAAATTTTATGATTCATTTAAATATTTCTTACCAGAGACTTTTCTCTTTAATAAACGGGTAAGGAGACCACCTGATAATCCAATGAATGCATTAATTTCATTTGGTAATTCATTATTATATGCGAAAACTATATCACAAATTTATCATACACATTTAAATCAATCGATTAGTTTTTTACATGAGCCATCAGAAGGACGCTTTTCTTTAAGTTTAGACCTATGTGAGGTGTTCAAACCTATTATTGTTTTTCGAACTATTTTTGAAAATATTAACAATCGCAAATTACAAGTTGGAAAACACTTTGATAAAGAATTAAATTATTGCTTGTTGAATGATGCGGGAAAGAAAATTTTTATCCAGTCGTTTGAGGAGAGAATGAATAAAGCATTTATGCATGCAAAATTAAAAAGAAAAGTGACGTATCATACCGCTATTAAACTAGATGCTTATAAATTAATTAAGTTCATTATGGAGGGTGAGGTGTTTAAACCCTTCCATGATAAGGAGAAAAAATAGATATGAAGAAATTGAAACAAATAAATGCAAACTATGCTTTTGTTTTGTACGATGTAAACGAAAAGAGAGTTCATAAAGTCTTTAAAGTTTGCAAAAAATATTTGACTCATCATCAAAACTCAGTTTTTCGTGGTTCAATCACCCCTTCGAATATTATGAAAATGAAGAAGGAAATTGAGGCAATTATCGATAAAGATTATGATTTTGTTTCTATTATAACAATGATGAATGAACATGCTTTTACAGAGATCACTCTAGGTACTTCATTAAAAGAAGATGGAGAAGCGCTATTTTTATAACTTATATTCCGCACACCGATAACACATTGAAAATTATATATCCTAATTGGCAAATTCAAATCAAATAATGATCGATTAGTATGCCGAATTTTATTTATCATGATGGGTTATAACTTTCTCCAACTGCAAATTTTAATAAATCTACTGTATGTCTTTGTATAAGTGGCTTAGCGGACTTTATCTCTTATTTGTTAAAGTGGAAAAGGTTACTTGGAGAAAAACATTAACAGTTGTTGATATATAAGTGATTTTGTATTAAAATAAATTCATAGAACCTGTAATCATCGGGGTAGAACAGTAACATTAGATGTATTTAAATTTGTTCTCAAGTTCTAACTCCGAAAACTCATTCATGAGTAGAACAGTAACATTAGATGTATTTAAATTCCCTGTTGAGTATGTCTTTGCGCACCTGCTTGCTGTAGAACAGTAACATTAGATGTATTTAAATACTTATCTATCATTTCACCAGTAGTTAATAATTCATTGTAGAACAGTAACATTAGATGTATTTAAATTACCACCAACCATTTTGTATCGCTACATACATAATTGTAGAACAGTAACATTAGATGTATTTAAATAATCTTCTATAACACTAGGTTGTAAAACATAATTTGTAGAACAGTAACATTAGATGTATTTAAATAACTTCACGATTCCAAACCCTAAATCCTTTTTCATTGTAGAATAGTAACATTAGATGTATTTAAATTCGACAAGAAACCGCATATTCAACATGGCTATTTTGTAGAATAGTAACATTAGATGTATTTAAATTAAAACACGATAATTATTATACAACCTACGGGCATAGTAGAACAGTAACATTAGATGTATTTAAATAGACTGCTTGCTAATTCTTCGCCTTCAACTGTTTTAGGTAGAACAGTAACATTAGATGTATTTAAATTGGCAGAACGATGCATTTCCATAGCTAAATCACGTTGTAGAACAGTAACATTAGATGTATTAAATCAGATAAGTTACCGAGATGATATTTTTCTTCTAGGGTAGAACAGTAACATTAGATGTATTTAAATTGACTAGTTCCTAGCTATTTTTGCATTGCTTTAATTGTAGAACAGTAACATTAGATGTATTTAAATATAGGTGGAAAGATTCACAGTGTTGAAGATGAAGTGTAGAACAATAACAATAGATGTAATTAATGTGCTAGAAAGATTTCATGATTGTTCTGTCCGTAAAGCAGTAATAATTAAAACTCACATTTCGCACGTGAATAAAAACCAAAAAAGATTTTTAAATTAAAGGAAATTTGTCTACCTTTGTAGAATATTTACTTATCACCGCTATGCTACAAAGGAGTCATTGAAATGACGGATCAAATCCTAACTCTGGATGTAGGACCATCACAGTTAATTGCTCAACTCTGTGATGAGATTCATCTTGAAGAGATTATTAAAAGTCTAATGGCAGTAATTATATTATGATAAAGGATTATAATAAAAGCGTCGATACAGAAAATATTCATGCAGTTTCATCCAATAAATCCCCCATCTGAACCAGGTGGGGGATTTTATCACATATAAAAACTCATCCCTATTTCTTGTCTGTTTGATAAAAATAATTCGGAGTTAATGTTTCATTTTTATAAGGTTTATGGAAAATATGTGTTGTTGCTGGTGATACAGGTGGGATGAGCCAGACCCAATTTCCAGTTACATCGCGTCCATTTTGTGCTTCACTTTTTTCAAAGCTTTTAAACTGTTTGGCAGCTGTGTGGTGATCAACAAGTGTCACACCAGCTTCCTGATAAGAATGAATGACGGCGACATTTAATTCCACTAAAGCTCTATCTTTCCATAAGGAATAATTGGTTGTCGTATCTAATCCCATTATTTCAGCTACTTTGGGCAGTAAATGATAGCGATTCTCGTCAGCTAAATTTCTGGCGCCGATTTCAGTTTCCATATACCAGCCATTAAAGGGTGCCATAGGATAATCTATTCCTCCAATTTCTAAACGCATATCGGAAATAATCGGGACAGCATACCATTTTGCTTCTAATGAGCGAAAATCAAATTGCGGGTGTGTAATTGGTACTTCCTTAATAAAGGATGGCGGGATTTCAAATAATTTAGGTTGTTGTCCCGCCCCCTGAATAACGAGTGGAAGTATATCAAAATGTGTTCGTTCACCCTTCCAACCGAGTTTTTCACATGCTTTTGTCAATTCAATTGATGTGGAATCGCCAATGATTTTATCACCAACTTCGTATCCGGCATAGCGAATTAATTGATGGTTCCAAATTCGTAGTGAATCGGTTTCCGCTTTTCCGGGTGGAAAAATGGTAATCGCCGAACGTACTTTTCCATCATTTGTCGCAAATTCAATATGGTTTAATAATGTATCATAAGCTTCTTCTGCGGTATGTACATCACGGGCATCAAAAATATGTAATGTATTCCAAAGTAAGCGGCCGATGCAACGATTGCTGTTACGCCAAGCCATTTTTGCACCATGTGTTAATTCCACTGTTGTGTGCGTATATGTCCCTGTTGCTTTGATTTCCTCTTTTATTTCAGCAATGCGCACTGTTTGTTTTACCTTTGGAATACCGAGTTCGTTGTAGCATGTTTCGATAAATTGTATCGCTTCCATTAATAAGTTATTCGCTTGTTCAGTTTGTGTCATTTTATCATCTCCATGGAGTTAGTTTATCATAGAAGAAGAACTGAACTTTTATGATATTTGGAGATTTAACGACAAATGCATTCCATCGTATTATGATAAATTTATTAATTTTCTCCGTAATTGTTCGGCGGCATGCAGTGCATTTTTATCTTTGTATATTTCTCCAGGTTTATTTGCCTCGCCAATAATATATCCTTCAAAAGCTAAATCAAAAAAATCGAAAATATAATTAAATTGTTGTATTAATGGTAACCCCTTAAGATATGGTGCATCTCCACCAACCGCAATGACAAATGCACTTTTTTGAGACATGTTTTCTTTAAAGTCCTGAAATTGAGAAACCCTCATCGTTTGCGACCATCTGTCAATACGCTTTAAGTCCTTTTACAGCATGTTTTGTCAATGTTTCTGTATTCCCATTTGGACGTGTCCCACCATAAATAACCGCAATACTCAATTTTGATTACTGCCACTGAAATTTACCACCTCTGCCATATTATTTACCACAGAATGAC
>DAMDKS010000020.1:0-64822 GCA_032085455.1 Oceanobacillus sp. | reverse complement strand
TTCTTTAAGGCCATTGAAATTTTCTTAACGTTGTTAAAAATGGGGGAATCGTCCCGAAAATGTGCTTAACGTTGTAAATCCGCATTTTCCTGACGGTACCCCCTATACAGAAACAGATTTTATTATCCCGAAGTTTTCATAATAAAAAGGGGATTTGTCAACGAGCATTGCTTAATATCGGGATAACTATTTCCTCGGGTTATGATCCGCCTTGGCAGTATCGTCAAAGTTAAGGACAAGACGTCGCAGAAAATCATTATCGAACAATGAATATTCATGATATATGTAACTTACCAATTGACGCTATCTCTCACAAAGATAGTGTTTTATTTTTATGGACAACCTGCTTCAAGAAGCATTACAAGTTATCCATGCATGGGGATTTAAGTTTAAAACCGTTACTTTTGTTTGGGTGAAACAAAATAAGTCTGGTAACGGCTTTTTTTGTTCTAGGACCTTGGACACGATCCAATGTGGAAAGTTGTTTATTAGGTGTTAAAGCCCGAAAAGAATATCGAATAAAGTTCATCAATTGATCGTTAGTCCACTGGAAGGACACAGTATAAAACCAAACATAGTCAGAGATAAAATTGTAATGGGCGATTTACCACGTATTGAATTATTTTGCTAGACAATGTACTGCAGGATGGGACGTTTGGGGAAATGAAGTGGAAAATAGCCTTTCTTTAAATGAAAAAGCAATTGACATCACCTTTGCATTTATGATACGATTCGTATCGTAATGTAAAAGGTGGGTATTTAAATAATGAAGAAAATTTCAGATTACACACAAAAAAAGGCAGGGCGTCCACGTAGTCAAAAGGCACATCAAGCAATATTATCTGCAACGCGATCACTTATGCTAGAGACAGGTATTTCAAAACTACGAATTGAAAAAGTTGCGGAAAAAGCTGGCGTAGGGAAAACGACTATTTATAGGAGGTGGAAAACAAAGGAAGATTTAGTTTCGGAGGCATTCGGTTCCATTGCTGATAAAGTTCAAATCCCGAATACTGGCAACAAAATGGAAGATCTTCTCAAAATTGCAAAGGAAATGATTGAATCAGTTAGCCAGTCATTTGGAGTTTCGGTACAAAAGGTAACACCTATTATTTTGGAAATAATCAGTAACCCAGAACTAATGAGAATGTATCAAGAGCAATACATTCTACCACGTCGACAAATATTTACCCATATACTAGAAGATAGTATCGAAAGTGGACAAATTCGTTCGGATGTAGATATCGATCTTGTTATTGACCAGTTAATAGGCACTTACTTTTATTTTGCGTTAATGGGAGAGGATATTTCAACATTGGACAATCGGTTTCGAAAAGCTGCCCACCAGTTAGTTGAAGGAATAGGAACTAAAGATTTTCATTAATTATTATTGTTTTATAGCATGTTTCTAAATACACAAAAGGTTGGAGGAGATTTAATGAGTTTCGAAGAAGGAAGAAGTGGCATTCGTCCCTATTTGTTTCAGGACCAGGAAATGGACTTTCAATTAATGCGTACTTTGGCAACAATGAGCGAAGGAGGGGCAGAAATAGGAGAAATTTTACAGGTTGTTCAAAATACAGAAGATGGGGACATATATAGTTTTGCAAGCGCTTGGTCAGAAATCGCAGGAATCGTAGAGCATATTGCAAAACGACAAGAAAAAAATAGACGATCTGCTGGATTTTTATACCTGCGGGCTGCCAGTTATTATCGTTCTGCTATGGGAATATTATCTCCAAAACATCCAGATCATCAACGGTATTGGGAACAGTCTCACATAATGTTTGAGAAAGCATGCGACCTATTAGATGAACCTTTTGTAAAACTGGATGTCTCGTACAAAGAAGGCATTCTTCCTTGTTACCTATTTACACTTCAGAGTGAAAAATCGTCCAATCCTACACTCATTGTAGCTACCGGAGGAGAAGGAACTGCTATGGAAATGTACTTGTGGATTGGCAGAGAATGTCTTCGCCGCGGATACAATGTGCTACTTTTTGAAGGGCCGCATAACCCGGGAGCGAATTATCTGTCAGGGCTATCGATGGAAGAACCAGAGGATTGTGAAAGGTCCGTTTCTTCAGCGATTAATCAATTAGAAGCAATTGATCAAATTAACCCTAAAAAAATAGCCATAACAGGATATAGCTTTGGAGGATATGTTGCGATTCGTGCCGCAGCTAATGATAATCGCATTCAAGCATTAATTCCAAATTCACCTTTACGCAGTTTGCATGACCTATTGCGCACTGTTTTAACAGAAGAAGTGCAGCAATTACCGCCTGAAAAACTTGATCAAATGATGTCTGATGGTGAAAAAGCAATTATAGACGTGGCAATGAGGTCTTTTGGTACTCAAACATTACATGAATTAATGACCAAACTGGATCATTTCCGTGTTAATGGATTGGAAGAAAAAATCGAATGTCCTACTTTATCATTAACTGGTGAAGAAGATGGAGATGAGGTTATCAATCAAGCGCAACAATTTCATGTCAATATATCTTCTCCTAAAAAACTGCTAAAGATTTTTTCAATCGAAGAAGGTGCCGCTGCTCATTGTCAAGTAAATAATTTGAGTCGTATGCGTCAAGTTACTTTTGATTTTCTAGACGATGTGTTCAAATAGATTGATTTTCTTTAATCAACCTTTTGAAATTAAAAACGCTCCTTTTTATTCAAGAACACTGTCCAAATTTTCTGTCAGAAGATTAAAATGAGTTTATTTAGTAACCAATTGGAAGTAGTATCGATGTTGAAATTATTTCAATACAACTGCAAATTCGTGATGATTGGTTTACATGGTGCGAAGATATACCAGATAAAGAATTATTAAAGAATCGAGTCGGTGGGTTCGGCAAGTATCCTCCATACGCTGTTTCATATTATAAATGTAGAATATATGTGGGTCATGGGTTTGAGTGGTGAACCAGTGCCAGAGGAGCCATTATTTAATGATTATGCTAGCTTGCAAAAAGTGAAAAACCTTTCAGCTCAATACCATAAGAAAGTGAATCCATTTGTAAACTCTTGGAAAGTGAAATGAATTCTTGGAAACTTTCAGAAAATGATTTCAGTAAAGAACTGATTAGCTCTAGAGATATACCGATCAGACGTCAAAAACTTAGATTAATGTGGGAAGTTATTAAACAAAATTGATTCAAAAGACATTTCAAATAAAAAAATGTTTTTTATAAATTTTCAAAATAATTCCGAAAATCCCTTATCCTTCTTGGTAAGGTATTATTTTTAGCGGACAATAGAACGTACGTTGTCTTTTAAGGAATAGCAAATAATACTAATATTTTCATAAAAATGGTGAAATGACATCAAGAAAGGAGGCTTCATTATATTCAATGGTTCTTTCTATTAATTTTCTTGAACAAATTGTAGCCAAAATTTATAAAGGCAACGATATACACAATTTGCAAGACTTACAATCAATTAACAGAAGAGAAATAATGGATAAAATATCCAACTACCTTATAATTGAACTTCATTTCATTGATTATGAAGATATTAGTGAATCGAATACGTTGAACAACAATTATCACATTTTTATTAGTGAATCATTTTCTAGTAGTAAACAATGGGAAGAATTTGCACGTCACATCAGTTTCATTCTAATGGATAAGTGTACAGGCTTAAAATCCAAATATGTAAATGAATTGAATAATACAACTGATTTGCTTGCGTATGAATTCAGTGCTCCATTCTTTCTTGCAAAAGAAATAAGACAATTAGCAGATAACACCATCAGCAATTACAATAAGATTCTTCTGCTAAAAAATTATTTTCTTATTGATTATTGTTTTGCTACTAAGAGGTTTGAATTATTAGAATGTCAAAATAAATTATTTCTATAGTAACCTCTTAAAACTATAAAACTAAATTATAAGTAGGTGATTAAATATTGCCATCTCTAAGACAATTACCTAGCGGAAAGTGGCAGGCAAGAGTTTATCGAAATGGAAAATATGAAAGTGTGGGATCTTATACTACACAAAAAGAAGCTGAGATAAAAGGAGGAAGAGCAGAACAGAGGATATACTATAAGCAAACATTAAACCACAGAACGATAAGAATGCAGGATGTTATTGATGATTGGTTTAGAAGAAAAAAATCCGAAGTAAAAAAAGGCACGTATAAACAATTGGAAGTTATCAAACGATTACACATTGAGCCTTACTTTGATACAAAAAAGTTAATTGATATAACAAGAGATGATGTTACTGAGTGGATATATGGATATCAGCAAAAACTTAATAAGTGGGGAGTTCCAAAATATAGCTATGGAAGTTGCTTAAAGTTTTTAATCACTTTGAAAGACATCTTTAATCACGCAATGTATATCATGGAGATTTTGGAAAAAAGTCCTGCGTTCACAGTGAAATTGGGGACAAAAGGTACGGTTATTGTGAAAAAAGATATCAAATATTATAAATTACCAGATCTTAATAATTTTCTTGATTATCTTTATCACTATAATCCACTACGTTTTAGGGAATATAAAGTTTATTTTTATTTAGTATTTTTTCTGTCAAGGACGGGGTTAAGAATAAGTGAAGCATTAGCATTGAAATGGAGTGACATTGACGGCAATCGTTTAGATGTAAACAAGCAAGTTTCAAGAGATTATAACAATAAGGTAAGCATAACTACCTTAAAAACTAAATCTTCGTATAGAAACATTGAACTTGACGAAGAAACTGTTTTGTTATTAATGGAATTTAGAAGAATCCAAAACAAACAAATATTAAAGCATAAAAAATTTAAGCGAAACCCTGACTTAATCATATTTCAAACCTATAAAGGTAATTATGTGACACCTTCAACAGTCAGGGAAACACTTAAACATCACTGCCTTCAAGCTGGTGTCGAGTATAAAGGTACTCATGCGTATCGCCATACGCATGCCGTGCTTGGGTTAGAAGCAGGGGCTGACCTTTATTACATTTCTAAGCGTTTGGGACATGGTGATATTACCACGACTGCAAACACTTATCTCGACGTTACGCCTCAGTATGAAAGCAGCGAATTAGCCAAAATTACCAACCATTTCAGTGAAAACATGGCACGAACATGGCACAAAGACCTTTTGGCAAAATAAGGAAGTATCTAAACCCTTTGATTTCAAAGGGTTTAGAGCTTTACCCGATTGAACCTTCCATTTCATGAGAAATCAAGCGATTCATTTCAACCGCATATTCCATTGGAAGTTCTTTCGTGAATGGCTCAATGAAGCCCATTACAATCATTTCTGTAGCTTCTTCTTCGCTTAAGCCACGGCTCATCAGATAGAATAATTGTTCTTCAGAAACCTTAGAAACTTTAGCTTCGTGTTCTAATGAGATGTTATCATTTAGTATTTCATTATATGGAATCGTATCAGAAGTAGATTCATTATCCATAATCAATGTGTCACACTCAATATTAGCACGTGCACCATCAGCCTTACGTCCAAAGTGAACAAGACCCATGTAAGATACTTTACCGCCATTTTTTGAAATTGATTTAGAAATAATGGTTGATGAAGTGTTTGGTGCTAAATGGTGCATTTTTGCTCCGGCATGCTGTAATTGTCCTCTGCCAGCTAAAGCAATTGACATTGTATTTCCTCTTGCACCTTCACCCTTAAGAAGGACTGCAGGATATTTCATTGTCAATTTAGAACCGAGGTTTCCATCAATCCATTCCATTGTACCATTTGCATCTACGGTAGCACGTTTTGTTACTAGGTTATATACGTTATTTGACCAGTTTTGAATGGTTGTATAACGGCAATATGCATCTTTCTTAACAATAATCTCAACAACTGCGCTATGCAGTGAACTTGAGCTGTATGTTGGTGCAGTACATCCTTCTACATAGTGTACAGATGCCCCTTCATCAACAATAATCAATGTGCGTTCAAATTGCCCCATATTTTCCGTGTTAATACGGAAGTATGCCTGAAGTGGTGTGGAAGTTTGTACGCCTTTTGGTACATAAATGAATGAACCACCAGACCAAACAGCAGAGTTTAGTGCTGAGAATTTATTATCGGAATAAGGAACGACTTTACCAAAATACTCTTTAAACAGTTCTTCGTTTTCTTGCAGTGCGGAATCTGTATCTTTGAAAACGATACCTAAGCCTTTTAAGTCTTCTTTTAAGCTTTGGTATACAACCTCAGACTCATACTGTGCAGAAACACCAGCAAGGTATTTTTGCTCTGCTTCTGGAATTCCAAGCTTATCAAAAGTCTGTTTGATTTCCTCAGGTACTTCATCCCATGTTCTACCTTGTTTTTCAGATGGCTTTACATAGTAAATAATTTCATCAAAATCCAGTTCTGAAAGATCTCCGCCCCATTGTGGCATTGGACGGGCATAAAAATGCTCCAATGCTTTCAATCGGTAGTCGAGCATCCACTGTGGCTCATCTTTCATTTTAGAGATTTCTTCCACAACTTTACGAGTCAATCCTCTTTCAGTACGGAAAACAGAAACATCTTTATCGTGAAAACCATACTTATAATCTTCCATTTCTGGTATATTTTTCGCCATTATTTAACCTCCTTAGGTATTTGAATAACAATTACCTTATTCTTCTTCGTGTATTCCTTTTTCCATTGCCTTCCATGCTAAGGTCGCGCATTTAATTCGAGCAGGAAAGTTGGATACACCTTGAAGGGCTTGAATGTCGCCCAGTTCAAAGTCGTCTGCATTAATTTCCTTGCCTAGCATCATATCAGAAAATAATTTTGACATTGCTAACGCCTTTTCAACTGGCTTATTCTTAATCGCTTGTGTCATCATGGAAGCGGAAGATAAACTAATTGAGCAACCTTCTCCATCAAACCGGGCTTCCTTCACGACTCCATCCTCAACTTGAAGCTGAAGCTGGATTCGGTCTCCACAAGTTGGGTTATTCATTTCAACAGTTAATGCATCACCATTAACTTTCCCGCGATTTCTTGGATTTTTGTAGTGATCCATGATTACTTGTCTGTATAATGTATCTAAATTATCAAAAGACATCGCCAAAATACTCCTTCGCTTTCAAGAGTCCTGCAACAAGCCGATCAATATCTTCTTCCATATTGTATAGATAAAAACTGGCTCGCGCTGTCGCAGTAACATCCAGCCATTTCATCAACGGCTGTGCACAGTGATGACCTGCACGGACTGCAATTCCAGCAGCATCTAACACGGTTGCAGTATCATGCGGATGAACCCCATCCAAATTAAATGTTACTAGAGCTGCACGTTCTTCTGGACCATAGATGGAGATACCATCAATTGTACGCAATTGTTCCATTGCATATTTTGCTAATCTTTGTTCATGCTTTAATATATTATCCTGTCCAACCGTTTTAAGAAAATCCACTGCTGCTGCAAGACCAATTGCACCTGCAATAATTGGTGTTCCTGCTTCAAATTTCCACGGAAGCTCTTTCCAGGTTGAATCATACAGATTTACAAAATCAATCATTTCTCCGCCAAATTCCGCCGGTTCCATATTTTCCAGCAGTTCTCGTTTACCATATAACACGCCTATTCCTGTTGGACCGCACATTTTATGTCCAGAAAATGCGTAGAAATCACAATCCATATCCTGAACATCCACTTCCATATGCGGAACTCCTTGCGCTCCATCAACAACAAGGATCGCATTTTGTTTATGGACGATTTCAGCAATCTCTTTAATTGGATTAATTGTGCCAAGTACATTAGAAACATGCGCAATGGCAACAATCTTCGTCTGAGATGTAATTGCTTCCTTCACGTCTTCTAATGCAATTGTTCCATTCTCAAGCATAGGAAGATATTTTAAAGTTGCTCCAGTTGCTTTCGCTGCCTGCTGCCATGGAATAATATTGCTATGATGCTCCATTGGGGTGATAATAATTTCATCACCAGCCTGTAAATTTGCACGACCATAGCTTGAAGCTACCATGTTTAGTGAGGTGGTTGTGCCTCTAGTAAAAATAATTTCCGCAGTGCTCTTCGCATTAATAAAGTCACGCACCGTTTCACGAGCACCTTCATATTGATCTGTAGCGCGAGTTCCCAAAGTATGCACACCGCGATGAACGTTAGCGTTATTCTCCTTGTAGTATTTATTCACTGTTTCAATAACCGAAATTGGCTTTTGAGAAGTAGCAGATGAATCTAAATATACTAAAGGATATCCATTTACCTCTTGATCCAGGATTGGAAACTGTTCCCTAATGGCTTGAATATCCATTAGTTAATTTTCCTTTCAATTACTTGTTTTAATTGTTGTTTCACTGATTCAATTGGTAATTGAGAGACTACAGGATCAAGGAATCCATGGATTAGTAAACGCTGTGCTTCTTCTTTCGTTAATCCACGGCTTGTTAAATAATACATTTGCAATGGATCCACACGTCCTACTGAAGCAGCATGCCCTGCTATTACGTCATCTTCATCAATAAGCAGGATTGGGTTTGCATCCCCGCGAGCATTTTCACTTAGCATCAGTACGCGTGATTCCTGCTCAGAGTTTGCCTTTGTTCCACCATGTTCAATTTTGCCAATCGCATTGAATATAGCAGTAGAACTTTCCGTCATCACACCACGCTGTAAAATGAATCCTTCTGTATTTTTACCATACTGATTCATAATAGATGTGAAGTTTTGGGTTTGCTTGCCGCGCCCCACAGAAACAGCTTTTGCTTGTGATGTAGCGTTATCTCCTACTAGACGGGTTATATTTTCCGAAATGGTATTTCCATCATTCATTTGACCTAATGCCCAATCAATCGTAGCATCACGGTCTGCTATCCCACGACGGGTAACATATGTTGTCGTGTTTGCAGCAAAGTTATCTACTGAGCCAAAAGCAACTTTTGCATTGTCATGTGCATAAACTTCCGTAATCACACTTGCTACCGTTTCATTTTCACTATTATGGGACAAGCTGTTCTCAACATAGGTTAATGAGCTGTTTTTGTCAGCAACGACAATGACATGATTAACAGAAGTAATTTCTGGATCTTCCTGCCAAAAGATAGTTTGGATTGGCTCTTCAATCTGTACATTTTCAGGTACATAAAGGAAGACACCACCATTTACAAGAGCAGCATGGAGTGCAGTAAGCTTGTGCTCATCTACTGCTACTGCATCTGTCATAAAGTATTTCTTCACTAAATCTTCATGCTCTCGTGCTGCAGTAAAGATGTCTGTAAATATGACACCTTTTTCTTTTAGTTCGTTATTTAATGATTGAAATGCTACAGAATGATTTCTTTGAATAATTAAGTTTTCAGGAGCTTGTTCCTCATCAAAGAAGTCTCTAATTTCTTCAGGAAGATCTTTGACTGAAGAAATCGTTTCCCCTGTTTTAAATGCATGATTAAACTCTGTAAAATTCCAGTTTCTGATTTTTGTTTTATCTGGCTTCGGCATTTCCAGATTGTTAGCTCGTTCTATAGCATCCAGACGGAAGTCACGCATCCAGTCCGGTTCATTTCTATCCTTTGAAAACTGATCAATATAAGCTTTGTCAAATGACAGCTTTGTGTCTACAGCCATGTTACTCCTCCTAACGTTTACGCATTTTGCCCTACAGTTTCATCTTCAATACCTAGTTCTTCTTTAATCCATTCATAGCCATCTGCTTCTAATCGCTTAGCCAATTCTGGACCACCAGATTTTACGACACGACCTTGCATCATTACGTGTACATAGTCTGGTGTAATATAGTTTAATAAACGTTGGTAGTGAGTAATAATCAACGTTCCAAAATTATCATTACGCATTTTGTTAATTCCTTTTGATACTACTTTTAATGCGTCAATATCCAGACCTGAATCAACTTCATCTAAAATAGCGATTTCTGGTTTTAATAGCATGAGCTGAAGAATTTCGTTACGTTTCTTTTCTCCGCCTGAAAAGCCTTCGTTCAGGTAACGCGTAGCCATGCTTTTGTCGATTTCCAGATAATCAAGCGTTTCATCCAGTTCTTTAATGAATTTCATTAGTGGGATTTCATCGCCTTCTTCACGACGAGCATTGATTGCTGTTCGTAAGAAGTCTGAAGTGGTCACACCACTAATTTCACTGGGATATTGCATTGCTAAGAAAAGACCAGCACGAGCACGTTCATCTACTTCCATCTCTAAAACATCTTCACCATCTAAAATAATACTGCCTTCTGTAATTTCGTATAATGGATGACCCATAACTGCAGAAGCGAGTGTTGATTTACCAGTTCCATTCGGCCCCATAATTGCGTGGAATTCCCCGCCTTTAATTGTAAGGTCGACCCCTTTAAGTATCTCTTTATCTTCAATAGAAACATGAAGATTTTTAATCTCTAATACTGATCCTGCCATATTTATTACCTCCAAATGCTTTTTTCTATTTTTTGAGATGAAACGCTCATTCTCAATCTATACTCATTCCAATCTTAAAGCATTTCAAATTAATAATCAACTCTTGTGTTTTTTATGCAATAAGCTTGGTCTAAAAGTGAAGAAACCTTTATTATACAAGGTTTATCTTAAGTTATCTGTTATCCATATAGCTTATTAAAAAATACAGTAATCCGCCCTCCTTATCATCTGCTGTCAAGCTATACTATAGAAGAAACGGGTAAGCTTTTATTATCACTAGACTTTTAAACTCTGCCACTCTTTTCCTTCTATATAATATACTGCACTACACCATTATACACTATTTCTTGTTCTCAATTAAGTGATAGCTTCTCTTTTAAAACTGATAAGCGTTGCTTTCTCATTTACTTGATTCAGCCATGAAGAAGGACACGGGGGTTAAAATCAACTCCGTGCCCTTAAGTTTTTATTTGAATATTTGATTATCAATTTCAGCGATAACTTGTTTGCATTGCTGATACTCCTGTTCCCTGCGTTTTTCTACTTTCATCCGATTAGACAGTTTTCTTTCGTACTCTGTAAAACTCATATGATGGGACTTACTCATCGACTTTTCCATTTCCTGTGTGTAATTCATATTTACACCACGATTGATAATGAATCATCCTTTCGATTTAACTACATTAAAAAGCGTAACACAGGACGATTCCCATCACAAAGCGAATTTAAACGTATCTTTCTCGAAATTAGCTGCTATTTTACATTCTGCCCTGCAAAAATGAATAAAACATATACTTTAATGCTTTTGCTTCGATATACTTGCGAATCCTTAAGGGTATGTTCAAAAAAGGAGTTTAAAATGTTATTTTTACCGAACCATTTGAACAGCCTTTAAGAATGGATGTTCAAATGCTACAGTGAACTTCGCGTTACCATCAGGTAACCCTCATACCGAAAGGCATTAGACAAATAGCTCCGGCTTATATTTAACTAAATAATGATAGATATTTCCCGTGGAATAAAAGGTGTAGATTTTCTCTTTCACTTCATTATTTTCCTTTATTAACAAACAAGGAACACTTTCAATTTTATTTTGATGCATAAACTGCTCATAATAATTTGCATTCATTTCATAGAAGATTTCTGATTTATGAATTGTTTCAATCTTCTCAAGCATTGCTCGTGCAACACTGCATGTCCCGCAAAATGGACTATAAATATATAATAAAAACTGTTCCTTGTTTAAATCTGCTTCTGTTATTATTTTCATTTACTCACCCTGAATTACTTAGATTAAAAAGAATGACCGAACCTGAAAGTGCTTTGCTACAAGTGCTGAAGCGAGGAACTTATAAGGTGTAGTTGCTACTTCACCATAATCACTGCTCGTATAAATATGTTCTGCATGCGGCAATTCTTTAGCAAGCTGCTTTCTTAGCTTTACCCCAGATTTATCTTCATCAACAAAAATATAAACTTCATTTTCATCAAGATCATATCTATCCAAAAGCTCATCAAACCGATTTATACTTAGTGTTCCATTTGTACAAATGATTGTTACATTTTCGTTGAGTATCTTTTCTATTTTTCGTTTATCTGTTAATCCCTCAACGATAATCACTTTATCAGATTCCTCCGCTATCATCTCACTGCACTCCTTATCCAAACAAGTAATATGCTTACTGTTAGATGTAGCCATTATAACTTTATATAGTATATGAAACAGGGGAGGTCAACTATACACAGAATGTAGTATAGTTGACCTCCCCTCCTTTGCTTAAAAATCAATATCTTATAAAAAATATCTTCCCGCTTTACTGGGAAATGATTAATCCTTTTCGATAATTGCTTGATATTGTTCCGCTGTTAAAAGATCATTCAATTCACTTTCATCATTTAATTCAACGACAATCATCCATGCATTTTCATAAGGAGATTCGTTCACAAGCTCTGGGCTGTCTTCAAGCTCCTCGTTTACTTCGACAACTGTTCCATTGACAGGTGCATAGAGCTCTGAAACTGTTTTAACAGACTCCACACTGCCGAATGAATCATTTGCATCAACTGTATCATCCACTTCTGGAAGTTCTACAAAGACAATATCTCCTAATTCATCCTGTGCAAAGTCAGTAATTCCAATACGCACTTTATTTCCTTCTTCTTTTTTAATCCATTCATGTTCTTTTGTGTATAATAAATCGTTCGGTAAGCTCATGTTCTCCATCCCTTCCTATTCTCTCATTTCCACTATACAATGGAAATATGAGAAAATCCACTGCTTGAAATGATTTTCTAAAAGTTCCTATATGATATATTAAGTTTCCTTGTTCTTATTATGGCACCTCAAAGCCAATTTTCTTCATATAATTCTTCTTTAAATCCTACAGTAACCTTATCATTCCGAACAGCAATTGGACGTTTAATCAGCATGCCATCCGAAGCTAAGATTTCCGCGATTTTCTCATCTGTCATATCTTTCACTTTATCTTTCAAATTTAGCTCGCGATATTTTTTTCCACTGGTATTGAAAAATTTCTTTGCTGGAAGCCCGCTCTTTTTAATCCATTGCAGCAACTTTTCTTTTGATGGCGTATCTTCTACAATATGAATCGCTTCATATGCTGTATTTTTTTCATTAAGCCATTTCCTCGCCTTTTTACAAGTTCCACAATTAGGATACCAGTAAAATGTTATGCTCATTGTCAAACCACCTTCTTTTTATTATTCAGCATCATTCTATCATGGAAGTCATCCATTGCCTAATTACGTTAAATAGCAAAAAACAGCATTGCTCCTGATAAGAAGCAATGCTGTACATGATTAGACAAGATAATTTTCTTTTTCAATAATTGCCTCAGCAATTTCGCGTTTTTTGGCAACAACATTTATCGGTGTGTGACGTGTTAGTTTACGTAAGGAGGAGAGCATCATTCTTAACGTATCCCCTTCTTCAACTGCAATCAACGTTTCCTTTGCATTTGCTTCAATCCGGTTAAATGCTTCCTGCACATATACTTGCGTGTATAGCTGCTTTAGATTATTTTTATCAGCACTTGATTGGTTTATCGCTTTCTCAGTACGCAGTATCGCAGATTCCATGTTAAATACCTCAGCTACCATGTCTGCAAGATTAACTAATATTTCCTGCTCCTGCTCAAGTTTCTGCATATATTTCTGTGCAGCTAATCCAGCGCCGAGCAGTACCATTTTCTTTGCATTTTTTAATAAATATTTTTCCTGCTCTAAAGGTTTATCTCCTGCTTCCTCAGGCATCATCATCATTAATTCTTCTTGCAATGTTTGTGCTTTTTGTAATAATGGCAGCTCACCCTTCATTGCTTTTTTCAATAATGTACCAGGTACAAGCAGGCGATTAATTTCATTCGTCCCTTCAAATATACGATTGATTCGCGCGTCGCGATAAATTCTTTCAACCTCATATTCTTGCATAAAACCATACCCGCCGTGGAGCTGTACCGCTTCATCCGCCGTCCGGCCAAGCAGCTCTGTTGCCATATACTTCGTCATCGAACATTCAATTTGATACTCTGCGATTGCCCGAGCTATTTCACGGCCATCATCTAATTCTTCTTCTGATAATGCACCCATCCGTTGCTCAAACAAGCCAACAGTCCGGTAAACTGCACTTTCGTTGGCATAAATTTCTGAAGCCATTGTACCAAGCTTTTCTTTTGTTAAATTAAAGCTGGAAATTGCCGTATTAAATTGTTTGCGTTCATTAGCATATTTTACTGCCAGCTCCAGTGAGCGTTTTGCTCCGCCGACACTGCCAATAGCCAGCTTGTAACGTCCAACATTCAAAATATTAAAAGCGATAATATGACCCCGGCCCTTTTCTCCTAATAAATTTTCAACAGGAATTTCTGCATCTTCTAAAATTAATGTGCGTGTTGAAGAGCTCTTAATTCCCATCTTTTTCTCTTCTGCTCCTGTGGAGATTCCAGGGAAATCACGTTCCACTATAAATGCGGAAAAATGCTCGCCATCAATTTTAGCATATACTACAAATACATCAGCAAAGGCAGAGTTCGTAATCCATTGTTTTTCACCATTTAAAATATAATGTGTGCCGGCCTCATTCAGTTTTGCCGTTGTCTTTGCACCTAGAGCATCTGATCCCGATCCAGGTTCTGTTAGAGCGTAAGCTGCGATTAGTTCACCTGTTGCAAGTTTTGGCAAATACTTTTCCTTCTGCTCTTTGTTACCGAAAAAAACAATCGGCAAGGAACCAATTCCAACATGTGCACCATGAGTAACGGAGAAGCCGCCTGCAAGCGACATTTTTTCTGTAATTAAGGAAGAACTGACTTTATCCAGTCCCAGCCCTTCGTAAGCTTCTGGAATATCTGCCCCAAGCAGTCCAAGTTCTCCAGCTTTTTTTAGCAGGTCTACCGAATGATTAAATTCATGATTCTCGAGATGATCAACGAGCGGAAGTACTTCATTCTTTACATAATCCTCCGTTGTTTTTGCAATCATCTTGTGCTCTTCTGTTAAGTCCTCCAGTGTTAGAATATCTTCACCAGTTAAATCTTCCACTAGAAATGCTCCACCTTTGAAAACCTTATCCTTCGTTTCACTCATTTTCATCTTCCCCTTTGTTTAAGTTTAATAATATTCACTCAAGCTTTTTTTCGAACAATTAAACGAGCTCGAACACCCCTGCTGCTCCCATTCCGCCACCTACACACATCGTGACAATTCCAAATTGCACATTTCGGCGTTTCATTTCGTGAGCGAGCGTTAATGTCAGCTTGGTTCCTGTCATGCCAAGTGGATGACCAAGCGCAATTGCACCGCCATTTACATTGACAATAGAAGTATCTAAATCCAATGCTTCAATGACACGTAAGGATTGTGATGCAAATGCCTCATTCAGTTCAACTAATCCAATATCAGAAAGATCTAATCCAGCGATATCCAAAGCTTTTGGAATCGCTTCAATTGGTCCTACTCCCATAATCTCAGGCTCAACTCCCGCAACTGCAAAGGAACGGAATTTTAATAATGGAGTTAATCCTTCTGCTTTTGCCTTTTCATGATCCATTAATAATACTGTCGCTGCTCCATCACTCATTTGTGATGCATTTCCTGCAGTTACCGAACCTTTCACATGAAATGCTGGTCGAAGCTTAGATAGAATTTCAACATCTGTTCCCGCACGTACACCTTCATCCATTTCAAAACGTTTTGTATTTTCAACTGCCTTGCCATTCGCATCGATTACACGTTCTGTTAACTCGACCGGAATAATTTCCTCGTTAAACTTCCCTTCTTTTAGGGCTTTCGCAGCTCGTTTATGACTTTGCGCTGCAAAAGCATCTTGATCTGCTCGGGAAATTCCAAAACGATTTGCTACTTCTTCTGCTGTATGCCCCATTCCCATGTAATATCCAACTGCATCCTCCACTAACTTAGGATTTGGCTTGATGACATGCCCTCCCATCGGAATAAGACTCATCGACTCTGCTCCACCAGCAAGTATGGTATCACTCGCACCAACCATGATTCTTTCGGCCCCATAAGCAATGCTTTGCAAACCAGAAGAACAATAACGATTAATCGTTATGCCAGGGACTTCTTTTGGGAGGCCAGCTAAACCAGCAATATTCCTTGCCATATTCATTCCTTGCTCTGCTTCCGGCATGGCACAGCCAATAATGACATCGTCTATATTTCCCTCATAATCCCCTGCTCTCTTCAACGTTTCTCTGATTGTTAAAGCTGCAAGATCATCTGGTCGTGCATCAGCTAATGTTCCTTTATTCGCTTTCCCCACAGGGGTTCTAGCTCCTGCAACAATTACTGCTTCTTTCAATTTTCCTTCCCCCTTGCCTTTAATTACGTAATGGTTTTCCTTTCAAAAGCATGTGCTGCATCCGCGCCTGTGTCTTGGGTTCACCAATTAAACTTAAAAAAGCTTCCCGTTCAAGATCAAGCATTGTCTGTTCGTCAATTAACGTACCTGCTTTCATTCTTCCGCCAGATAGCACATAGGCTAATTTCTCAGCAATTTTCAGATCATGCTCTGATGCATAGCCGCTTAGCTGTAAAGACTTTGCCCCAAGCAGCATTGCTGCATAACCCGCATCACCAGCAACAGGCACTTTTTCCCGAAATCCAGGTTTATATCCAGCTTTATCTAATGAGAGTACTCTCTGTTTCGCATCATAAAGAAGATGATCTGGATTTGCACTAATCGCATCAAATTGATTAAGAAATCCATTCTCCATGGCCTCTTTTGCAGATGTCGAAACCTTGGCTGTAGCAACTTTTTCAAATACATCATTTGCAAGCTTTGATAAGTCAAAGTCTACTCCTTTAGGGAGGTGTCTGAGTTCCTTTAGGTAAAGCTCTTTCGTCCCGCCTCCACCAGGGATAAGACCTACTCCAAACTCCACAAGACCCATATAGGTTTCTGGTGAAGCCTGAATTGCTGCTGCAGGTAAAGAGATTTCCGCTCCACCACCAACTGCCATATTAAATGGAGCAGCAACTACTGGTTTCCCTGCATATTTAATCTGCATGGTCATATTTTGAAATTGCCGGACAACCATATCTAATTCATAGAAATTATCATCCTGTGCTTCCATCAACATTAACGCAAGGTTCGCGCCAACACAGAAATTCTTGCTCTGATTTCCGATTACGAGTCCCTTATAATTTTTTTCTGTTTCCTCAATTGCAGTATTCACCATCTGGATAACATCCAGACCGATGGCATTATTTGGTGAAGTAAATTCCAGTAAAACTACATCATCACCAATATCAATTAAACTTGCTCCAGTATTTTTCTTAATTACCTTATTTTCATTTTTTAAGAAACGGAGATTCATTTCTCGAGGATTCGCTGCAAACTGTTTATACTCCCCATTATTATAGTAATAAACTTTCCCGCTCTCTTCCTTATAGAACGATTCATATCCAGCTTCTAAAAGTTCAAGCACCCAGTCAGGAACCGAATCTCCTTCACCTTGCATGCGCTCTGTTACTTTTCTCAAGCCAATCGCATCCCATGTTTCAAAAGGTCCAATTTCCCAGCCAAAGCCCCATTTCATTGCTTGATCAATTGCTGTAATATCATCTGCAATTTCACCTGACAGTTCTGCAGAATAAAGAAGAACTGGTTTTAATACGGACCAGACAAGATCTGCGGCACGATCGTCTTTCGCAGATAGAAGCGCTTTCAATTTACCACGAGAACCCTTTGCCTGTTTAGCCATTTCAATTGCTTGCGTTTTTAATTTTTTACGACTCTCGTATTCTAGTGTTTCCGGGTTAAGCTCATAGATTACTCCATCCTTCTTATGATAAAAACCCTGCCCCGTTTTTGCACCCAGCCATCCTTTATCAAACATCTGCTTCATAAATTCTGGCGGGTCAAATACCGCTTTTTCATTTCCCTCTACTTTATCGTAGACGTTTTTAGCAACATGAATGAACGTGTCAAGACCAACGACATCAAGTGTACGGAATGTTGCACTTTTTGGCCTTCCTATCAAAGGACCCGTAACAGAGTCAACTTCTCCTATACTATAGCCTTTCTTAAGCATTTCTTGCACAGTGACCAGAAGACCGTATGTCCCAATACGATTAGCAATAAAATTAGGCGTATCCTTTGCCTCAACCACACCTTTGCCAAGAACATTTTCACCAAATTCCTTCATGAATGAAAGAACTGCTTCGTCTGTATGCTTTGTTGGAATAACTTCTAACAGCTTTAAATAACGTGGCGGGTTAAAAAAATGTGTTCCTAAAAAATGTGTTTGCAAATCTTCACTGCAATCTTCAATCATTGCTTCTACTGATATACCTGATGTATTTGAGCTTACAATACTGCCCTTTTTACGATGAGCATCAACTAATTGGAAAACCTGCTTTTTAATTTTAAGGTTTTCTGTTACTACTTCTATAATCCAGTCTGCCTCCGTAAGCTTCGCCATGTCATCTTCAAAGTTTCCGACTTTAATTAAATTCAGGCTATCCTTTGATGAAATAGGTGATGGCTTTTGTTTTAATAATGCTTGTTTGCTTGTGCTGGCTATTCGGTTTCTAACTTCTTTATTTTCCAACGTAAGGCCCTGCTTCTCTTCCTTGCTTGTTAACTCTTTTGGCAAAATATCCAGCATCAAGACTGGTATGCCGATATTCGCCAAGTGTGCAGCAATTCCAGAACCCATTACTCCAGATCCCAAAACTGCAGCTTGCTTGATTGACAGCTTCATATACTTATATCCCCCAATCCCATTTTTGAATGAATGTTCATTCATTATTTTGTAAAAAATAAAAGATAGGCTCCTATCTCGTTATTGCTAGTATAAAATACATTCTGACATTTCGCAATAAAAATGACAAAAATAATCTAATTATTTATCTAAAAGGCAAATTATCCACTGTATTTCACAAATCAGAATGGTTCCTGTTTACAAATCGGAATGATTACGATATTATTAAAAATAGCCATTTATTTGTGATATATGTTTTTAGGAGGAAATAACTTGAGATTTAGAAAATTAATGCCATTGTTATTCACTTTTTTGATAATTACTGCTTGTAGTAATCCAAGCAATGAAAACAATGCTGAAACAAAAATCTATACAACAATCTATCCATTACAATTTCTTGTTGAAGAAATCGCTGGTGATACCGTAGATGTAGACACTGTATACCCACCAGGCGTCGACGAGCACACTTATGAGCCAACATCTAAAGAACTGACAGCTATTAGTGATGCCGATGCCTTTTTCTATATTGGAGCTGGTCTAGAAGCTTTTGCTTCCAAAGCAGCAGACGCCTTAGCAAACCAAGATGTGCATATGATTGAAATCGGGCAGCACGAAGAACTCTTTCTTCATAATAACGACAATGAGCATGCTGAAGAAGACGGTCATGATCATGGAGATTTAGATCCGCACATTTGGCTTGACCCGATTCGAATGATTGATATTGCATATATTATTAAGGATGAACTGATTCATATGCATCCTGAAGAAAAGACCTTATACGAAGAAAACCTGGCAAATCTCGAAGCTGAACTAGTGGAATTAGATGATGCATTTCAGCAATTAATCGATACAAAAATAAATAAAAAACTATTAGTGACACACGCAGCTTTCGGATACTGGCAGGATCGTTATCATATTGAACAAATTGCAATTCACGGTCTGTCTACAGAGACTGAACCATCACAAAAAGAGTTAGTTGCAATTATTGATACGGCAAACAAACATGGATTAAAGCATATTATCTTTGAGCAAAATGTCACAACAAGAGTTTCAGAAGTGATTAGAGAAGAAATCGATGCGGAGCCCTTAAAAATGCATAATCTGTCTGTTCGAACAGATGAAGATATAAAAGAAGGACGTGATTACTTTTCTATTATGAGAGATAATCTGGAAGTTTTAGACCAGGCAATGGATTAAAAAAAGATAGAACAAACAAAGAAAAGGAATGGTTATAAAAATGACTGAACCTATTGTAACAATGAACAACATTCGCTTTTCCTATGAGAACAAGATAATTTTAGACAATATCAACTTTGAAATAGTAAAGGGAAAATTCATGGGATTAATTGGTCCAAATGGTGGTGGAAAAACTACCTTAATTAAACTGATACTCGGGCTGTTAAAACCTGATAAAGGAAGTATAAAACTATTCAATCAGCCAATCGATTCGTTTAATGAAAGAAATAAAATTGGCTTTGTATCACAAAAAGCAAATAGTTTTAATCCGGGTTTCCCAGCAACTGTTTTCGAGGTAGTTTCTACTGGTCTCACTGCCAAAATCGGTTACTTTAAATTTTTAAATAAAAAGCATAAAGCAAAAATTTTACATGCCATTGAGCTCGTTGATATGCTTGAATATGCTTACGAAAACATTGGAAACTTGTCAGGCGGCCAGCAGCAGCGCATTTTTATAGCACGTGCTTTAGTTAATGAACCAGAGCTATTAATTCTGGATGAGCCTACCGTTGGAATTGATCAGGAGAATGTAAAACGCTTCTACGATTTATTGCACAAGCTGAATCAGGAACAAGAGATCACGATGCTGCTTGTGACACATGATACAGGAATTATGACAGAGTATGTGACAGATATTGTTTGTTTAAATAAAACCTTACATTTTCACGGAAACCCTAAGGAATATACTTCGCTTTCAGAAAAGGATTTATCTTCCTTTTATAATCATCCCGTGAGTATTGTTACTCACAACCGGTAATGGAGGAATAATAATGCTAGCAGATTTTTTTCAATATGACTTTTTAAGATATACATTTTTAACCGGTTTATTAATTGGCATAATTGCTCCATTACTAGGAACATTTATTGTCGTACGCCGTTTGTCATTAATTGCCGATGCACTTTCACATGTTACATTAGCGGGCATTGCCTTTGGCCTTATGCTAGAGAAACTGTTGATGATTACCTTTTCTCCATTATATAGCGGGATGGCATTTTCGGTATTCGGTTCCATACTAATTGAAAAGCTTCGCAGCGTTTATAAAGCTTATCAGGAGCTGGCTATCCCGATTATTTTATCCACTGGAGTGGGCTTAAGTGTCATTTTTATATCGGTTGCTAATGGCTTTAATACTGACTTGTTCGGCTATTTATTCGGTTCTGTCTCAGCGGTAAGCAGAAAGGATTTCTTTCTGATATTTATTATTTTTGTTATTGTTTGCGGAGTTGTTACATTATTTTATAAAGAACTTTTTACATTATCCTTTGATGAAGAACATGCTGAGATTTCCGGAATTCATACGAAGCGCATCCATCTATTATTTATCATTCTTACTTCGCTTGTTATTGCCGCTTCTATCCGAATTGTCGGGGTGCTGCTTGTTTCTGCTTTAATGACCCTGCCAGTGGCAGCTGCCATGCGAATTGCGAAAGGTTTTAAACAGATGATGCTCTTATCCATTCTTTTTGGTGAATTATCGGTTATCATAGGCATCGTAACTGGATATTATTTAAGTATCCCACCAGGTGGAACAATTGTAATGGTTGCCGTCGCTATATTACTATTTTCAATCGGTTATAAACGAAGTTGGAAATCAGCAAGGAAAGTGAGGAAAGCCTTATGAATATGAAAGAAGCAGTTGAATTATTAAGAAGTAAAGGTTTAAAAATAACAAATAAAAGAAAAGATATCATTACTTTTTTTGATAAAGCTGATGGGTATCGAACAGCGAAAGACTTGCTGCAGTTTATGGAAGAAAAATATCAGGGAATAAGCTTTGATACCGTTTATCGAAATCTTCATTTATATAACGAAATTGGGATTCTAGAAACGACTGAATTAAATGGTGAGAAACATTTTCGCATGAACTGTACAATGCATCACCACCATCACTTTATATGCAGTATCTGCGGAAAAACCAAAGAAATCGATATTTGTCCAATGAATGATATAAAAGATAAATTGGAAGACTATATCATTGAAGACCATAAGTTTGAAATATATGGTCTTTGCCCAGAATGTAAAATAGCTTAGCTAAAATATTCAGAACCTGAAAGACTTTTTAGTAAAATTCGTGTATACTACTCTTAGATATTATAGTTTAGGAGTTTAATAGATGAAACATTACAAGAATTTATTTGCAATATCATTAACCATTTTTACTTTAGCGTTTATTGTGTTTGTTGGCTTCATGCAGCATAAATTCAATAATCCAGAATTCTCAGATCTGTCAACTGCGCAAACAGAAAAAACAGACAGTGACGAAAAGCTATCAAAAGAGGAAGATGAGGAAGAAGAGATTAAAAAAGAAGACGAAGATGAGAAAGAAAAGATTGAAAATGAAGAAGCAGATGAGGCAGCAGGGTCAGTTGTAAATGATGATGAAAATGATGAGAATGAAACCGACGACAATAATACTGAAGCTGAGGAAGAACCGATAGAGAAGACTACTTCAACCAAAACCGCACTTGTTGATTCATTAAATGCCCGAAGCGGACCAGGCATCGGCTATGAGATAACTGGTGTTCTTGCAATCAACCAAGTTGTAGAAGTGGAAGATAGCGACGCTGAATGGATAAAAGTAATCACTGATGAATTCACAGGCTATGTGAATAAAAAGTACTTGTCTGAGTAAAAAACAGTGGAACGAATAATGTTCCACTGTTTTTTACCATCTATCTTTATGAAAGTACTTCTTCCAATATTCTCATCTCATCGTGATCCAGCATATTTTTTTGAATAACTTTTTCGATTGATTTATTGATTTGCTTGGAAAGCTCCACAGTACCATCGCCTTCTCCAATCAGATATATCCTTTCCCAGCTGCTATCCTTAGCAAGCTTGTCTAATTTAGGGGCGATTGATTTATACCAACGCTGGATATTTGCAGCATATCTTGATTCAAAGCCGTCTTTTTGGACATTCGGTCCCCGGGCTCCAGCGGTGGCGGTGCGGCGTGGTCCTTGTTTTATGCGCCAATCCTCTGTTTCCAGATCTAACTCATAGAAAATCGTATCTAAAATACGATTTGTTTCCGAGCTAATTACTTTTATTTGATTTTGTTGAACGAGTATAACTCCGATTTTAGGATATTTTTCCTTTAATGCTATTAACTGATTCAATTCTGGTGCAGCTTGCCAATAAAATTCATTATCTACACGCATTTGCACGCATTTTGCAAACCAGATTTCCCCGCTGGCAGTTGCGAAAACAATTACCCCTCTTTGAAAATCCGTTTCATGCTCTTTAATAAATTTAGTTACTTTATCTTTTACTTTCAGAAAGTTTTCCCTTTCTTCTTTATTGTTATCTTGCTGTAAGTATCTGTCGAAATTACGCATCCCATTTTTAAAATGGATTTTCCACTCATCCCCTTGTTGATTCGGATCAGAACGGTCTGTGTTTAAATACATTGTGAACACTTTATTTGCATCGTCTTTTCTTACGTCTTTTAGCCATTTGATCGTTTCAGTAATCGTCATACTCATTCTACTACCCGACCTCCTATAGAAAAGATAATATTTTGTTCCTTTTTGTATTTATCCTTAATATAAGTATACTAAACATTCGGATTTAACTCCACAGTAAAACAAAAAAGCCAGATGGTTGTCTGGCTTTTTTAGGGTGTTATGGCTTTATAATTCTTACTTTTTTTATTTGATATCCATCCATTTCTTCGATAATGAAGCGGTGGTTTTCATATTCGATTGTTACCCCTTCCTGCGCATCCAAATTTGCTGTGAAAATCCAGCCACCAATCGTATCAACCTCATCATCTTCGAGTTCAATTCCTAAAATATCATTAACATCCTCAAGATGCAGTTTACCTGATACAATGAATGTTTTATCATTTATTTCCTGAACATCAGGCACTTCATCTTCATCAAATTCATCTCGAATATCTCCAACGATTTCCTCTAAAATATCTTCAACAGTTATTAAACCAGCAGTTCCACCATATTCATCGTTTACGATTGCCATATGGATTCTTTCCTTCTGCATTTTTAAAAGCACCAGTTTTATTGGAGTCGCTTCAGAAACATGAAGAATTGGGCGGATAAACTGTTCAATTTTTACATTTTTATCTTGAATATGTCCAGTAAAAACCTCTTTCAGGTTAACAAGACCAATAATATTATCCTTGTCTTCGTCAGCTACAGGGTATCTCGTAAACTGACCTTCAAGAATAACATCAAGATTTGTCTCGAAGCTGTCCTCTTTGGAGAAATATACCATCTCTGTTCGTGGAACCATAACTTCCCTTGCTACTCGCTCATCAAATTCAAAAATATTATTTACATACATCATTTCTGATTGATTAATTTCGCCACTTTCATAGCTATCAGCAAGGATTAACCGCAATTCTTCCTCTGTATGTGATTGCTCATGACTGCCCATCGGCTGAAAGCCAAGTATTCGTACAATAAGACGTGCAGATCCATTTAATAGCCAAATAAAGGGATAAAGCAAGTGATAAAACCAAATGAGTGGTTTCGCAGAATATAATGTGACTTGCTCCGCCTTTTGAATTGCTATTGTTTTCGGAGCGAGTTCCCCAATTACTACGTGCAAAAATGTAGCAATAAGAAATGAAATAGCAATTGACAATGTCGTTACAACCGCAGCACTGATATTAAAATACTCAAGAACTGGATGTAACATTTTCTCAAATGTAGGTTCCGCTAGACGTCCGATACCTAGAGCCGTTATTGTAATTCCAAGCTGACAAGCTGATAAGTATTCATCTAAATGGGTAATAACCTTTTTAGCTGCAATAGCTGATTTTTGACCATTTTCGATATGTGGTTCGAGTTGTGTACTTCTTATTTTTACAATCGCAAATTCCGCCATTACGAAAAATGCGGTAAGGGCAATCAGTACTGCAACTGCAAGTAAGTTAAATATGGGCAATACGTCCAATTAGTGTTCCTACTACTTTAGCAATAGGAACTTCACCTCCTAGGTTTAATTTGAAATTTTTATTTTTCCCGCTTGTAATTCAATTAAAGAAACAAAAAGCAGCTTGACTGAATTACAGTATACAATTCTATTTACAGTGCTTTTTACCTTCCCACTTGAATCACCCACTTCTCTACACTTAATTATAATATATCCAAAGATATCAGTCTATAAAGAACAAAAAAATCCACCCTCGAAAGGATGGATTTAAATATTTTTCATTAGCGTATAATTAGCGTACACTGCGGACATGGCCTGAAAAATGCCCTGCCCAGTATCCACTTGACATGTCAGCAACTGCTAACCCTGTAGAGTTTTGAGCACCGATAAATTTACCGCCACCTAGATAAATCCCAACATGTCCATTTTTTTTATAAGTGTCGAAGAATACAATATCCCCCGGCTGCATACTGCTTGAAGATACTTTCGTACCAACACTTTGCATTGCACTTGTGCTAGATGGAAGCGAAATTCCCCCTTGAGCAAATGCCCATGATACAAAGCCTGAACAATCAAATCCTCCTGGTCCTTTTCCTCCCCATACATATGGAGTGCCAATGTGTGCAAATCCTGCATTCATTGCTGTGTTCACTCCACCAGAAGGAGCTGGTGCAGAAACTGAAGAATTGTCCTTTTTGTCTGAAAGTGTAGTAACATTGCCATCACTATTAGATGAATTGTTAGATGCACTATTAGATGAATTATCAACAGACTCGCTAGCAACTTGTGCAACCTCTACTGGTTGCGTCAGTTCTTCAATATTTAGTTTTACTTCTTTCTCAAGAGAAGCAAGCTTACTATCTTTTATTTCAAGCTCATCCACTTTAGCGACAAGCGTTGCTTCTTTTTCTTTCAATGTTGCTTTTTTAGCTTTATTTTCTTTTTGTTGATCTTTGACCACTTCTTGTATTCCTTCAAGCTCAACATTCATTTCTTTTAATTCGTCAAGTTTAGCAAGAACGTCATCTTGTTTTTCTTCAACTATTACTTTATCTTCTTCTATTTGTTCCATTAAAGCTGCATCAGAGTCTGTAATTTTATTGATAGCACTTACCCGGCTAATAAAATCACCAAAGCTTTTTGATCCGAATAGAACTTCTATGTAAGAAATATTTCCGCCACTCTTCTGATAAGCTGCTGCCCGCTCTTTCAAAATTGCAAAGCGTTTTTCAATTGAATCCTCAAGCTGAACAATTTCTTCTTCCAGCTTATCTACTTCAGACTGTGTATTAGAAATGTCTTTCTCATTTTTCTTCAAGGTTGCTTTATTTTCTTCTAGTGCTTTTGTAACACGTTTAATATCTTTATTAACCTTTTCTAAATCAATTAGCAAATCAGCAATCTCTGATTCTGCTGCGGAAAGGTTACCTTTCAAGTTCTCTCTGTCCTGCTGAATTTCCGTTTCCTTACTTTTTAAATCATTCAACGAATCTGCTGCCGCTGGCGTACTAAAAAACATGCTGCCTAAACCGACCACTGTAACAGTGGAAATAGTTACAATTGTTTTCTTCAACTTCTCATTCCCCATTTCTATGTAATAAAATTCATTCGTTTTTTTTATGTTTATTTTCTAGTGGTGAAAATTATTTTCTTGTTTTTATCTATTACATGGGTAGTATAGCACCCATAAATTGCATACGTGTTATAGTAATATTACAATTATATTTCAAATAATGACAGATTATTTCTTGTTTCGTGAAAAACTGATCTTTTATATTGAAAAAAGCCTTATATCACTAGGCTATTTTTCCCCGTGCAGGACATTTATCCTAAATTCACATTGTAACAATCTCACGAAAAATTTTGTTTTACAAGCTTTATTTACAAATTTTTCACTAAAAAATCGTTTTCAGAATTGGAGCATCTATTTAAATTTTGACATAAGAAAGAGATAGCCGTTGATTGACTATCCCTAAAATCCTAACATCTTTTTTTACAGTTTTGCAACTTGTTCTTCTTATACGAGTTTATTTTGAAAGGCATAAATTACTGCTTGCGTACGGTCCTGCACTTCAAGTTTACTAAGAATATTACTTACATGCACCTTTACCGTTTTTAAAGCGATAAACAATTCATCTGCTATTTCTTGATTCGATTTGCCTTCAGCAATCAAGAATAGAATCTCCTTTTCTCGTTCTGTTAGTTGGTCATGAGGGAGTTCTTCATTTTTGCTGCGCATACGATTCATAATTTTGCTGGCTACTTCAGGTTCGAGAATGGACTGTCCTTTATATGTCGCTCGAATTGCTTTAGCAATTTCTTCTGCTTTTGATGTTTTCAATAAATAGCTCGTTGCGCCCGCTTCTAAAGCAGGATAAACTTTTTCATCATCAAGGAAACTTGTTACAATAATTATTTTTGCTGCTGGCCAGTCCTTGATAATTTCCTTTGTTGCTTCTATTCCATCCATTTCCTTCATTACAAGGTCCATTAAAATAATATCTGGCTTTAATTCTAATGCTAACGCCACTGCCGGTGCTCCGTCATCTGCTTCAGCAACAATATCAATATCTGGCTGTGCAGATAAGTACGCGGATACACCAATTCGAACCATTTCATGATCATCGGCAAATAATACTCTAATCATCGCTCTCCCTCACTTTCAGCTTTAGAACTATTTTCCTGTGTTTTTAAAATGGGTACCTTTACCTCGAGTCTTGTGCCTTCGTTAGGTAAACTTACCACTTTCAAACTGCCGCCAATTTCATATGCACGTTCCCGCATATTCTGCATCCCATAAGAACCTGTTTTCATCTTTCCCATGTCAAAACCGACACCATTATCGGTAATTCTTAAAATAACTGTTGCATCACGAATAATCAGCAATAATTGAAATTTGGTCGCCATTGCATGACGTAATGTATTGGACATTGCTTCCTGAATAATTCGAAATAGCTGATCTTCAATTCCTTTATCTACGGAAAACGCTTCTACATTCCATGTAATGTCCATTGTTACTTTCTGCTGCATTTCTACAAGGAGCTCTTCTACACCTTTTTGCAGAGACTTGCCTTTTAATGCAACCGGACGTAAATGCAGTAATAGTGCTCGCATTTCTAATTGTGCCTGATGAATCATTTTTTCGACGAGACCTAACTGTTTTTTTAGATTATTTGCCTCTGGAAGGTGACGATCATTAATTGCTGACATCATCATCGATGCGGCAAACAGCTGCTGGCTAACGGAATCATGTAATTCACGGGCCAGTCTATTTCGCTCTTGTACAACAATTTCCTGAAGACTTTGCTCCCGCTCTTCTGCTCTTTCAGTTGCAAGCTTCTGCGTATATTCAGTCTGCTGCTGCATTCGATCCTGGATAAGTTCAAGGCGCTTTTGAATACTTTTAAGCTCATGATACGGATCCTTTTCTGTTGAAAGACGCTGTCCCTTACTCAAGTCATCAAGCTTCTTTTCTACATGGTACAACCTCTGCTTCCAATACCAGCCAACAATTAATCCAAAGAATGTACCGCCAGTAATTATAAGGCCAATAATCCAAATAAGAAATGAAACATTACCAATTTCTTTCTCCCAAAGTAATGAGATTTTTTCGAGCGGAAAAACCAGGAAAACGAGCGACAAAATGGCCACTGTAAAAATGAAAGTATATAGAATAGCTGGAAAGATATGTCGTATAACAGTGTTCATATACGTTTCACCTCGATATCTCCAGAAAATACAGAGGTGACAATTTTTACTCTTGAGACTGCCAAATCATAATCGCTTGTTTGATAATGCAATGATTTATTCAATACTTTTTCATCATTTTCATTAAAAATATGTGTTCTGCCAAATACAGCACTATGGTGAATACTGACCTCTACTTCATATGGCACCAGTATTTCAATATTTCCTAATCCATGCCGAATTGAAATGACTGCAGTATCATTTGGTAAAACGGTGTTGCTTAAATCAATGACTTTATCGCCCATAAAACTGTGAATGTTTACATCACGCCATTGATAGGCTATCTCATCTGTATGCTGATCGTCAAAAAATGTATGACCAAATAGTGGTTCCGTACGTATGAGCGGTTCTTCATTTACCACTTTTCCCGGTAATATTGGAGCTTCATGCCTTGCTTGTTTCGTTGACTTTGTAAAATTAATAATAAAAAGAATGACAACGACGACAAACAGAAATCTGACTGCCATCAAATTTAAAACCGAAAAAACAAGGCTGACAAGTGACAACCAAAATAGGATTTTCCCCCACAGCATCTCAAAATTTTTCCAGCCCAGATAAAGAAATAAGGCTGAAACAATGGCGGGTATAATAGCCCCCCCATAGAAAAAGATAACTTCAAATGCAAAGAGGATGACACCAATAATTAGGATCCAGTTGTAATTTCTTGTAGGAATATGTTTGAACACTGCTGTAACCCTCCTCATATTCGAAAGCGATTGAATAGACGCAGATTGTTTCTGCGTCTAATTTAGTATAGCATGTTTTATTCTATCTTTTCTTCTAATTTGAGATTTTTAGCCGCAAGAAGTATGGCCTGTGTTGACGTGTTTTATTCGTTATTTTCTTTTTCCTGCATTTCCTTTTCCAGTTTAGCAATTTTGCTGTCAAAGCTGCTCTTGTAAAAAGCATTGTTTACTTGATACTCAAGATTTTCAATATATTGCTCGAGTTCCGCAAACTTAGCAAATGGCTTATCCGAAACATCCTCAATGACGCGATCTATTTGCTGATTTGCCCTTGCAATATTTTCCCGGCCCATTAATTCCATGCGGCGCATATGCATATCCTTTAGACGATGCTTCATTTCTTCATATTTACTTTCCAATGCATGAAGCTGTTCAATCGCTTCCTCACGACTCGCTTTTAAGCGTGCTGCACGCGCCTGATATTCCTCTTGCTCTTTCACTGCAAATTCATATAATGCAGTCTCCCCAGCTTTTTCTGCTACCTCAGACTGCTTTAGACGTTTATCAGCTAAATCCTGTGCCTTTAAATATTCTTGAGAGAATTCTTCTTTTAATTTGTATTGACGTTCAATCAGCTTTCTAACCTTTTCTTTTTCCTGCTCACTTTGACGCAAATACTGATTTAATGCTGTGATTGGGTTTTTCTGTTCTTTTTTATCCATCAAATCATGTAAGTCTGCTGAAATACTGTCCTTCATTCTAGTAAAAATATTTGTAGTCATCCAAATCTCTCCTTTTTTTATTTAACGATTAAGGTCTGCCCATTCTTTTTCAAAATTTGTAAATGGATCATCACTTTTCTTTTCATAAATAACTGAAGAATCATCGGTTCCCTTCCAGCTTTTATAAATAAGATAGAGCGCATAAATAGCTGCTACACCAATAAGCGCATAGATATTTGATAATGTAATGCTTAATACGAGCAATCCCACAATTACCCAGCCAATCTTACCTGCTGTGGAATCACTTTTCATAAATTGCTTAAATACGATGTACAGGAGCCAAATGCTTAATCCGAATATCACCATTGGTCCAAGATTTGCAAGTAATACAAAGAAAGCGATTAGCCCTCCAATAAATAATAGAAATTTTGCCATTTGCTCTGCCTCCTTTCTTGATCTTGACTTCATTTTATCGCGAATAAAAGATGAGCATAATGAGCTTCAGATATATTTTGGATTAGGACCTGAGACGTATTTTGAATAAGACTATTCATTAATGGAAGATTCAGGTTATAATTAATATAAGGTCAAAAAAAATTGGAGGAGAAAATGAAAGCACTACTTATTATCGATGCACAGAAGGCGATTTTAGATTTTAAGGATTTTACAGATAGACTTGTAAAAATTGAAAAAATAGCTAGGGACTTTAAAAGTAATAAGGAAGCAGTCATTTTAATTCGAAATGTGTCTGACGATGAGAATGATCCTTTCTATTTAGAAGGAGAGGGCTCTCTGCTTCATCCTGAACTAAAAGAATATGCGGATTATGTCATTGAAAAAAGAACACCAAGTGCATTTTTCCAGACTGAACTTCAAGAAACATTAGAACAGCTTGGTGCAGATCATATTTATATTACTGGTTTTGAAACTGAGTTTTGTTGCCAATTCACAGCAATTGCTGGCTATGACCGTGGATATAAGGTCACTTTTATTGAAGATGCAACCGGAACGGTCAATGATGAAAAAACGTATGAAATGAAAGAATTGAACATAGGTGCTTTTGTTGGGACTGTTTTAGACTGGTCAGGAGCAGTTGAGGTACTTTATTTTGAAGAATATCTGGAAAAACAAAAGGAATAGCGCGTAGGCTATTCCTTTTTGCGTTTCTTTATCATTCTAATATAAAGATAGATAACCATGAAGCCTGTAAGGATGAGGCAAACATAAACAATATTTGAATAGATATCCATAAACCCTAAAATACTTTCCCAATTTGCTCCAAGCATTGCCCCAACAGAAATAAGAAGTACATTCCAAATTAATGTTCCTGCTGTAGTTAGCAGGAGAAAAATAGAAAAGTTCATATTCGACATCCCTGCTGGAATCGAAATTAAACTGCGGACTACTGGTACCATTCGACAGAAAAAAACTGTCCAATACCCATATTTATCAAACCAAGCATCTGCTCGATGAACATCCTCTTTCTTTATCCTAAGAATATGTCCCCAGCGTCCAATGATTTTTTCTATCCGTTCAACATCAATTAATAATCCAACTCCATATAAAATCATTGCACCAATTACCGATCCTAAAGATGCAGCAGTAATGACGCCTAATATGGTGAGTCTTGAGTAAGTAGTAAGAAAACCGCCAAATGGCAAAACAATTTCAGAAGGAATTGGCGGGAAAATATTCTCTAAAGTCATCATAAGGAAAATTCCTAAATAGCCAAATTGCTCCATTATTTCTATAACCCAGCTTTGCATAAATACCTCCAAAATGGTAATGCATTCTATACCTTATCCTTATAGCGTAACTTTCTCAGTTGGGTCTAGTCCACCTTATCTTCTATATATTACATTCTATTAATAAAAGTATATTTTTATTCTATAAAATTAAGCATGTATAAAATGTAACTTCTTTAGCAAAGCTGAAATTCCTGTGCAATAAGCTCATAAGACTTTTTCCTTGCTTCATAGTCATGGGTAATTGTAATTATCATCAATTCATCCGTCTGGTAGCTCACTGACAGACTTTCTAATTTTTCTTTTACTTCAGTCGGGTTGCCAATGATGTGATGATGCTTTGATTTACGCAGAGATTCAAGATCCTCTTCAGTAAATTCATATGCCTTCGCTTCTTCGATAGAAGGAACCAGACCATTTCCAAGACCTTGATCCTGCATTAGCCTCCACACTTGATTACTTAAAGCAATCTTCTCTGCTTCCTCCGTTGTTTCGGCACAAATAACGGAAACAGCTGCTATCGCTTGCGGCTTCTCCCCCTGGAAATTATCAAAATAACCTTTGACTATTGTCTCACCATCTGCATCACTCATAAAATCGCCGAAAACATATGGAAGTCCCTTTTCCAAAGCCAGAACAGCACTTTTTGCACTTGTACCAAGCAGCCATGGAGAGGGCTTTTCTATTGGTACTGGCCGCGCTGTAACTTTTGAAAAAATATGTTCCTGAGAAAAGTCGTGCTGCAAAAATTTTAATAAAGCATCTACTTTTTCAGAGTATTTTCTAGCCTGCTCAAGGAAGTTACCAGCTAAAGCAATCGAAGCTTCGGCAGAACCTCCTGGTGCCCTTCCCAGTCCAATATCTATTCTGCCAGGATATAATGAAGCTAATAAATTATATCTTTCTGCAATATTATAAGACTGATAGTTTGGAAGCAGTACCGCACCTGATCCAATACGTATTTGTTTTGTTTTGGAACCAATGATGCCAAGAAGAATATCTGGAGCCGGACTGGCCAGTCCATTAAAATCATGATGCTCTGCAATCCAATAGCGCTTATAACCCAATCGTTCAGCAAATTGAGCAAGTTCTATCGTAGCCTCTAGTGCTTCCGTTGCAGTCTTCCCATTAGAAATTGGCACCTGATCTAATATACTTAGCTTCATTTTTCTAACCTTCTTTCATGGGAAATAGAGTGATTAAGCATTTACTAACGGTGACTGCACATAATAATACAACAGCTCTTCCGTATTTTTTAATGACGCTTCATGTGTTCGTTCAAATGCATGAGAAGAATCAATTCCTGGTCCAATAAGACCGTGAACAATATCGTGGCCAGAGCGAATAGCTGCAGAAGCATCTGATCCATAGTACGGATATATATCCAGCTTATATCCTATATTCTTCTCCTCTGCCAGTTTGACCAGTTTTTTTCGCAAAGCGTAATGGTAAGGGCCAGAAGCATCTTTCACACAAATTGATACCGTATATTCATCTGTAGATTGTCCATCCCCCATTGCACCCATATCTACAGCCAAATATTCAACTGTCTCAGGTGTGATATTTGAATTGCCGCCATAGCCTATTTCTTCATTATTTGAAATAAGAAAATGTGTCGTATACGGTAAGGTAATCTTCTCGTCTTTCATTCGTTTGATGAGCTGGAGCAATACTGCAACACTCGCTTTATCGTCTAAATGACGTGATTTGATGAAACCATTATCTGTAAATTCCACGCGTGGATCAAAGGAAACAAAATCTCCAACTTCAATTCCTAATGCACGCACATCTTCAGCATTCTCCACCTTTGCATCAATTCTTACTTCCATATTTTCCTGATTACGCTTTGCATCACCTGCATCTTTATAGACATGAACCGATGTTTGGTGCATCAGAATCGTACCGGTAAAAACTTTCCCTGAGGAAGTTTCAATTTCACAGTACTCTCCTTCAATAGAATTATATTTAAACCCGCCAATTAAGTCTAAACGCAAGCGCCCATTGCCCTTCACTTCCTTAACCATTGCTCCCAATGTATCAACATGCGCAGTTAGCATACGATGTTCTTCCGTATTTTCTCCTGGAAGTGTTGCAATAAGCCCGCCTTTACGATTTCGATAGCTGTTAACCTGTAATTCATTCAACTTCTCTTCAATAAAGGAAATTACTTTTGCAGTATTTCCAGAAGGACTTGGAATGGATACAATTTCTTTTATTAGATTTTTTGTTTCTATCATATTCGGATATACAGTCATATTTTAGTCTCCTTATTTCAGCATTTTCATCTATTTTATCATAGCATGGAAAGTTTAGTCTTTTTTCGTTTCATTATTTTCCATTTGATCAACTATTTTCTCTGCAGCCCGTCGATAGTAATTACTCATATTCACAAAGGAAAGAATGAGTAATAATTGCTCATAATATGCATGATTCTTAATATCAAGTTGTGTTAATTTTTCCTCCACCTGTGTACTTAATTGCAGGCTATTCTCCTGAAATGTTTCTGCATTTTTTCCTGTTAACTCAAGATAGCGATTGTATATTTTTTCTAAATCAAATGTGTTTTCTGTGACATCGGTATTTAATTCCGTCACTGCTTGTTTGATGTCGCGAATCGAGAGCACTGTTTTCATTTCATAAATCATATTCATTAACATTACATGCTCTCTTGAATATTTTTTATTTTTAATGGGAAAAAATAACTTACCCTTTGAATAATTATTAATCATTGTTTTTGTCAAGATCTTTTCTTCTTCTGTACGTTTTGTTGCTGCAAATTTATTTTCAAATAGCTGAATGACCTGATCCATATAGAGATCTAAGTTAGGTATTTCACTACTGGAAAGAAATGTATCCAGATGCAATTCATCTAATAATTTTTCTATTTCCATTATCCTTCGCTCCTTTTACACGATTCAAGGACTTTATCCATTTGTCCTATTTCATCATTGGCACTTGACTGATTTATAAATTCATTATACCATTAATACATGGTTTTAAAAACTACATAATAAAGTTAAAGGGGCTGTTACCATGCATAAGTACATTAGAGAGCCAATTAATAGTATGACACATTTATTTGGAGCAGTATTAGCTGTTGCCGGATTGGTTGCTATGATTATAAAAGCGATAGCTGAGGGGTATTCAAGTGTCGGCATTGTTGCAGTTATTATATTTGGTGTAAGCATGATTTTGCTTTATTCTGCATCTGCAACATATCATATGGTAATTGCAAAAGATAAAGTAATTGCCTGGTTAAGAAAGATTGACCATTCCATGATTTTTGTATTAATCTCCGGAACTTACACTCCCCTTTGTTTAATTAGCTTAAATAATACATTGGGCTGGGTTCTATTTTTTGTTGTTAATGGATTGGCATTATTAGGCGTAATCTTTAAACTGACATGGTTTAGCTCTCCCAGATGGTTATCAACAGCAATTTATCTTATTATGGGCTGGCTTGTCATCTTTTTCACAGGTGAACTGGCACCCACACTTGGTACAAGCGGAATGGTATACCTTATTCTTGGTGGTGTTGCTTATACAATTGGCGGCATTATTTATGGATTCAAGCCAAAGTTTCTTCAATTTAAAGACTGGGGCTTTCATGAAATTTTCCACGTATTCATCCTGTTTGGCAGCCTGTTCCATTTTATTTGTATTTATTGGTATGTATTGTAAAAAAGTGGGACGTTCAAGGTTATATCTTGAACGTCCCATTTTTATTGCATTTTGGAAAAGAAAAAAGTACTATCCCTAAACAAGAATAGTACATTTAAAAACACGTCACGGGATATCTTCCCATTATATTAGTTAATCATCTTCTGCATTTCAATCAGATTAAAGGTTCGAACGGAACGTGGCAGGAAGCTGCGGATTTCATCTTCGTTATAGCCAACCTGCAGACGCTTATCATCAAGCATAATCGGTCTTTTTAAAATTCCAGGATTTTCTTCAATTAATTCTAATAATTTTTCCAGGGACAGCTTTTCCACATCAACATCTAAGTGTTGATAAACTTTAGAGCGAGTGGAAATGATTTCCTCCGTTCCATTATCAGTAAATCTCAGAATTTCTTTAATTTCATCCCTTGTTAAAGGTTCAGATATAATATTCCGTTCTCTAAATGGAATGTTATGATCGATAAACCATTTCTTTGCCTTTCTGCATGAAGTACAACTAGGAGTAATGTAGAGTGTTACCATATATACGCCTCCAGAAAATCGATAAACAATTATTTGTAATTAAACAATCTGTAATTAAGTATATTATATAGGAAAGGTCAGGAAAAGTCAAATTCATCTTCTGTTTCGTGTTATATAAGAAAATAACCGCCCAAAACTACTTGCCAAGCAGTTTAATGGATGATTATTTTTGTCTTATATATCAAGCAGAATAGAATATATATTCTTCCTAAAGGCTGACTTCTTCCCCGCTTTCCAGCCAGACCTTCTCTCCAAAATGATTAATCGTCAGGCCATCTCCCTCCATAACAAGATAGGTCACCGTATCTCTATTCATATGAACCTTTAGTAAGCTTCCCTGGAACTGAATCTTAAACTCCAAAGCATTCCATTGTTCTGGCAGAGTTGGTTCTAGGGAAAGACCACTTTCCTTCACTCGTACTCCAGCAAATCCGTAAACTATCGCAAGCCATGTGCCGCCCATATTCGCCATATGGAGACCATCTTTTGTGTTTCCGTGTGTATTATCTAAATCAAGCCGGGCTGTCTCTAAAAAATAATTATAGGCTTTTTCTTTATAGCCGAGCTTTGACGCCATCATGCTAAACGCACAATGAGAAAGTGAGGAATCGTGGGTCGTTATTTCCTCATAATAGTCATAGGAGTTTTTCATTGTTTCGAAATCCTGTTCATCCTCCAGTAAGAAATGAGCCAGGACAGTATCCGCTTGCTTGCACACTTGATAGCGGTACAATGTTAGTGGATGATAGTTTAATAGGAGTGGGAATTTATCAGCTGGTGTGTGCTCCAAATCCCAGCGCTGCTTTTGTAAAAACGTATCATCCTGCGCATTAATTTTTAATTGCTCATCATAGGGCAGATACATTCTCTTGCCCGCTTCCCGCCACGTGTCCGCTTCTTCTTTTGATATGTCCAATCGCTTCACAAGCTGAACCAAAACAACTGGTTCCGTTTCTTCAAGCAAATTGTACACCTTTGCAGCCCATAATAAATTATGCTTCGCCATTACATTTGTATAATAATTATTATTTATAATACATGTATATTCATCCGGTCCAGTTACATCATCTATACGGAATTGCCCACCCAGCATATGCCCAGTATCTATCCATAGTCTTGCTGTTTCGAATAAAACCTCTGCCATATAATCTCTTAAAAAAGCTTCATCCTTCGTCACTAAATAATACTGAATATAGCTATAGGCAATATCTGCACTAATATGGTATTGTGCGGTACCTGCCGGAAAAAAGGCTGAGCTTTCTGGCCCAGTAATCGTGCGCCATGGGAATAATGCACCTTTATTATGTCCCATCTCACGCGCTCTTCTACGAGCACTATCGAGAAGCGTATAACGATGCAGTAAGAGATTTTTAGCAATCTTTGCATCTGTCATGAGGAAGACAGGAAAAATATAAATTTCCGTATCCCAGAAATAATGCCCTTCATAGCCCTCCCCTGAAAGTCCTTTGGCTGAGATATTACTGTAAGCATCCTTCCCAACGGACTGCAGCAACTGATAAATATTGAAACGGATACCACTTTGAAGAGCAGCGTCTCCATCAATGATGATATCCGCCTGTTTCCAGAATTTGTCCAGATACGCTTGCTGCACCTCCAATAAATCTGTAAAAGTTTTATCTTCAAGCTGCTGATGAATAGCAACTGCTTCTTCTATTAATAAATCACCATGCCGTAACGTATCTGTATAAACATTATACTTTCTAAAATGAACCACACCACTTGCAGTATACGTTTCCTTTATGCTGGTCTCTGTTCGTGTTGTATGGCAAGTGGATGATGCAGCTTCTATTGTGGAAGAGGACACACATACAACTTCAAGCTGGGTTTCAGTTGTTCTATTTTTGACGATACAGAGATGCTCCTTTTGCCTTATATCTACAACCTTTAGCTGCTCCGCATGTCCGGAGGATACACGAGGATCATTTGAGGCAGCAAAGTTTTTTACATCACCAGCTAATGTAGAAATAACTTTAATCTCACTGATGAAACTGATTGGCTCTACCTTTAAATCAATAGCAAATAATTCTTTCGTCACGAAAGAAACAATTCTTCTGAAATGCAGCTTCACCTCTTTACCATTGGGAGATTTCCAGTGAATCATCCGTTCCGAAAACCCCTGATTCATATGCAAATTACGCTCAAAGGCAAGTATTTCACCAGAGAATAAACTGAATCGTTCTCCGTCAATATAGACTTCAACCGTTTGACTATCTATAATGTTAACCATCTTTTGCTGTTTCTCAGGAAAAGCATATAATTTTTCACCATAACTGATTTCTGTTTCATCATGAAATGCATTAATATATGTACCCCGAATGGAGTTGGAACGAGAATCATAGCCTTCTTCAAAGTTTCCTCTCACCCCGAGATATCCATTTCCTAAAGAGAATAGACTTTCATTGATGAGCAAATTTTCATTGTTGAGCTCTGATTTTGTCAATTTCCAGGTCATCCTTCTACCTCCTTATCCTTCCATCCATTGCTGATATTTTCTTACAATCTCTGAAAAATCGAGCAGGGAGGTATCACGTACAACATAATCTGCTTCCCGCAAATATGCTACGTCTCCAACACCAATGGAAAACATCGCTGCTTTGTTTAATGCCTCAACCCCTGAAGCAGCATCTTCAATGCCAACACATAGATTGCAGGGGATATTAAAATAATCTGCAGCTGTTATAAATGTTTCAGGGTCTGGTTTCCCTTTTATTACCTTTGCCGCATCAACAAGGTAGTCAAAATATTGAGTTAGACCAAGCTGTTCCAGGATACCTTTCGCATTTCTGCTTGCGGACCCAAGTGCAATCTTGAGATGATTTGCTCTTATTTCCTTCAGTAATGTCTCAATCCCCGGTAAAATATTTGCTGAACCGAGTGAATGGATTAATTCCTGATAATACTTATTTTTTCTTGTTGCTAAAGCATCCAGCTCATCAGCTGTCCATTCAGTGTTCGTTTTGTCAAGCGTTAAAATCCGTTTCAATGATTCGATTCTGCTGATGCCTTTTAATTGTTCATTATCCTTTCGATCAATTTGAATTCCAATTTCACTTGCTAATTTTTTCCATGCTAAATAATGAAATTCAGAAGTGTCCGTAATCACACCATCTAAATCAAATATGAATACTTCTGGGTAATTCGCTATCATTTTTAATCAGTCCTTGCTTCCCTTTATTCATTGCTGCTTTTTTTCACTCGTCTCCATCTAATGCTCGCACACTTCCTCGAATCATTAGTTTATGATCAACAAATACATGGCGGTTCTCAGCGTTCTTTTCCATCAAATTCTGTAATAAAGTTGCAGATTCCCGGCCAATTTCTTCAAAATCCTGATACACCGTCGTCAGTTTCGGAGTTGAATAATTGCTGAATACAAGATCATCAAAGCCAGTTACTGAAATATCTTCTGGGATACCTAATCCCGCCTCTTCAATTGCCTTCATCACGCCAAAAGCCATTAAATCACTAAAACAGAGAAAAGCGGTAGGTCGGCTATGTTGTAATATTTTTTTGGCTTGCTCATATGCTTTTTCCTCAGAGAAATCTGCATAGTGCACTGCTTCGTCCTCAAGCTCTAGCTGGCAGGAAGTAAATGCCTTCTTCACACCTTTCATTCGCTCCACATTGACATAGGTTTCTTTTACCCCTGCCATCACTGCGATATCGCGGTGATTTCGTTCTAATAAATATTCAGCTATTTCTTTGCTTGCCTTCGCATTATCAATTGAAACACTTCCGATAAATTGATTGTCTCTAGCTGTTACAATATCAACATAAACGACAGGCATCTTTGTATCGATTAATTCTTTAAAATAGGGATCATCTGTACGAATTCCTTGTAAAATAGCTCCACCAATATTCCGCTCCCGGCAAAATTGTGCATAGCTCTTTTGCTTTTGTTTTTGACTGTCAATCAGGAAAATTGATAATTCATATTGGTGCTCTTCAGCAGCAGTATAGACACCTTTAAATATATCTAAGGCATTTGTATCTTTTTCATTATTGTTTAAAACACCTGAGGAAATTAATCCAATGGTCCGCTGCTTTTTTGATGATAGATTTTTTGCAACAAGGTTGGGCGTATAGTTTAAATCCTTGGCAATCTCCAAAATACGCAGCCGTGTTTTTTCATTTATATCTGTATAATTATTAAATGCTTTTGAAACAACACTTACGGACACACCAGCCTTTTCGGCAACATCTTTAATTGTGGTCAATCTTTTACCTCCCTTTACACATTCTTATTTTCTACAGCTTTTTGCTGAACCTTTAATACAAAACGATAAAACATATAAAATGAAAGCAAAGCACTGACAGTTCCAAGGAAAAACGGCAATAAAAACCAGAACTCAAACAACGAAGTAATCAGGATAAAATAAATAATCAATATGGAAAGACATAGTAATGGACTGCCCATTGTCACAAAAAAAGCATTTTTAAAATACCCCATGAATTTCATATGATAATGAGTAAATACGGAAAAAAAGTTAATATTCATCACAAATAAACAGAGACCACCAATAATAAATAACATGTTTAATAATACACTCTGCTCGTAGAAATAGAGTATGTCTAAAAGCCATATAAACCAGATCATTGCCCAAACAATGCCTGCCAGAAAACTTTGTTTGTAATTATCCTTAAAATAAATGAAATAGGTATTTATAAATGATGCCTGCTCCCTTTTCATAAGCCAGTCACGTACGGTTGCATACATTGCAATCGTACTCGGAAACAGCAGCAGAGGAAAAAATAACAGTACTGGCAAGGAATATAGAAGACTCCCCATAAAATAATCATGCTGCAAGGCACTTAATACAATAATGAAGATTGGCAAATTCATGAAAAACCATATGATATTTATCATTGTCAGCCGCATAAAGCCGTTCGCAAGTCTATGAAGTACTCCCATAAAGTCTGATGATAATCCCATTTTTATTCCTCCCTGCAATTAGAACATACATCTACGAAAACTATTTCACTGCACCTTCTCCAATACCTTCAATAATATGTTTTTGTGCAGATGCATAAAAGATGATAATCGGGATAATTGTCAGCATTAGCCCCGCCATCGCCAAATTCCATTGAATCGTAAATTCTCCAAAGAAATAGAATGTTGATAATGGAATAGTTCGGAGTGCTGTATCACGCAAAACTAATGATGGTAGTAAATAATCATTCCAAATACTAATAACATTGATAATTAAAACCGTAACAGTAATTGGCTTTAATATTGGAAAAATTACTCTCCAAAAGATACCAAACTTTGATGCCCCATCAATCGTCGCTGCTTCCTCCAATGAAATAGGAATCGACTTAACAAATCCATGATACAGAAAAACAGAGATTGCCGAGTTAAAACCAACATGCATAAAAATTAATCCCTCACGACTATTCAACATCGGAATGCCCGTTGTACTCATAATATTATTCATCAGTTGAATTAATGGCATCATAATAGTCTGAAACGGGATAAGCATTGTCGCAATAAATCCCATAAAAATAATTTTGCTCAATAAATTATCATTTCTAGCCAGCATCCATGCTGTCATGGAAGATAAAATTACAATAATGATTACCGAAATAATCGTGATATAAAGCGAATTGCCAAGCGCACTTATAAAGTTCATTTTTTCCATAGCTTGTGCATAATAATCTAAGCTGAATGAATCTGGAAATGACAGCACATTCTCGTATAAACTCTGCCGATCCTTAAACGAGTTTACGATAATGATATAAATGGGAGATAAGAAAAGGAGTGCGACAAGGAAGAGTAAAGCTTCTCGGGTGATTTTTCCAGCTCTTTTCATTACATTTCCACCTCCCGTTTCTTCGTAACATAGACCTGTGTCAGAGAAATAATTGCAATAATGATAAAGAAGATGACTGCTTTCGCCTGACCATACCCATAATTGCCATAACCAAAGATTTCATTATAAATATTCATCGCAAATAGCTCCGTGGCATTTGCAGGTCCCCCGCCTGTTAAAGATAAGTTCGTATCATAGATTTTAAATGCTAATGATAATGTCAGAAATAGACTAATCGTAAAGGATGGCATTAATAATGGAAAAACCACTCTGCGATTACGTTCCCAAAGACTAGCCCCATCAATTTTAGCCGCCTCAATCACTTCACCTGGAATACTTTGGATCCCAGCAATATAAATAATCATAATATATCCGGCCATCTGCCATGTAAATACGGCGACAAGTGCATATAAAGAATAGTCTGGATGCATTAACCAGTTGAAAAAGATTGTGTCTAATCCAGTCCACTCTCCAATCATTACAAAGACATCAGAAAAGATAAACTTCCAAATATAACCTAATAGCAATCCACCAATTAAATAAGGCATGAAAACAAATGTACGAGCAATATTTGCTGTCCGCAGCTTTGAAGTTACAAGTAATGCAAATGTAAGTCCAACAACGTTAACAGCAATTACAGCAAGGATTGTAAATTTTATTGTAATCCATGCTGAATGCAAAAAGCGTGAATCACTAAATAATTGAATATAATTTTCAACTCCAGCAGGCACCATCGGATTGGATCTGATGCCATCCCATTCAAAGAAGGAATAAAAAATTCCTATAATAAATGGCACAATAACAACCGTCACAAAGATTACTAGAAGGGGGACGACAAATAATGCATACCAGCCCCAATTTTTTCTTTTAGTCACGTCAAAACCTTCCTTCTCGCAGTTTCATTCGGCAAATAATGGACGCGCCACCTTTTTTTACGGGTGGCGTGTCCTGTAATTGAACTACGTTATTTTATCGCGTTTTGCCATGCTGCATCGAGACTTTCAGTAAATTCCTGACCTGTCATTTCTTCATTTAGGAAGAAATCTTGTGCCGCTGGCGTCATATCATTAGGCACAACATTTGCTGGATAGTAGTTTTGTGCCCATGGAATAGTTTCTCCACTATTTGAAGCTTCAAAAACAGCTTGTGACAGTGGGTCTAAATCATCTGCCTCGATATTTGTCATTGCTGGTACGAAGCCAAATTCTTCAACAATATAGCGTTGACCAATTTCACTGGATACTAACCAATTTATAAAGTCACTTGCAGCTTGAATCTCTGCATCATCTTTCGTGCCGTTAATCGCCCAGTTATTTCCAACACCAACAGCTAATTTATCATTTTCGCTAAGCGGAAACGGAAGCATGCCTACTTCAAAATCTAAGTCATATTCTTCAATCATGCCATATGCCCAGTTTCCTTGATGAATCATTGCTGTTTTTCCGGTTGCAAAGTCACCAATTTCTTCATCATATGTGACATCTAAAGGATTTTTTGTATTTGCTTTAATTGCCTCGAAAAACTCACCAAATTCCTGGAATTCCGGTGTCTCAGCCATGGTTACTTCCCCGTTCGACAATTGATCGATAAATTCAAAGTGATCGTCTTGTACAGAAAATGGATAATTACTAATATGGCCAATTAAGAAATAAGCATCTTCTGCAAGTCCCATTCCATTTATTCCTTCATCATCAAACTTTTCTAATGTACTTACAAATGAATCTAAATCAGCTACATCTTCCGCGCTCACTAAATCTTTGTTATATACTAAACCAAAGCCTTCTACACCATATGGTACACCAACAACTTTCCCATCCAGTGCTAATTCCATATTTGGTGCAATATTTGCTGCATATTCTTCATCACTTATGTCATAAAGATAAGATTCCAGCTTTTCCGCTTCTTTCACATGCTGCAAACTAAAAATAGATGGACCTTGATCCGTGTTTAACTGAATTTGCAGCTGTTGGAAGTAATCATCACCAGTTGTCCCAACAACCTCTACTTCAACACCCGTTTCCTCCGTATATTCCTTTGCCAATGCCTGTAACTGATCGGAAATTTCTACTTTACTTTGGAAAATCGTAATTTTTTTTGCTGAACCCTCTTTTGCTCCTCCATCATTCCCTTTGTCACCATCATCTCCACCGCCACAAGCTGCCAAAATCAATAACAATCCAATTATAATCAAGCTTGTAAATGTTTTCTTACCTGCCTTCACTTTAATGCACCCCCAGATTTTTAATTTATAGTAAATAAAATGTATAACATTTTATAACTATCGGAATTCATTGATTGCTATTTTAATCGAATCTGCACATTGATATGTTGTGCCAAAAACCTCAAATGCTACTTTTTCCTTATTTTCGGCAGTTACCGTTAATGCTGTTTTTGTAATAAGCATTGTAAGCGGCTGTCCTTGCCACTCAATCGTGAACTTCATATGCTCCCAATGAGCTGGCAGGTGCGGATTTACTCGCAGCCTTCCATTTACAAGGCGGACACCTGCAAAGCCGAAAACTGCAGCCTGCCAAACACCGCCAATCGCAGCGGCATGGACCCCTTCATCTGAGGTATCCATATCAGAACCTAAATCAATTTCAGCTGCTTTTCTAAACAAGGTGTATGCGAGTTCATTTTCACCTAAATCACTTGCTAAAATAGCATGTGTCGCCAAACTTAAACTGGAGTCATGTAATGTTCTTGGTTCATAATAATAGAAATTGGCACGCATCACTGCTTCACGAAAACGCGGATCACTTTGTAAAAAGGTTTGCTCGAATAGATAGAACAGAATCAATGTATCTGCTTGTTTCGTTACTTGAATTTCATTGATTTGTTCTGGACTATAATCACGGTAAATGCTTCGAATCATTTCCTGCGCTTTATATTTTGTTAAATCAATTGTTTGCAAACTGAGGTATGTATCATCCTGAGGTATAACAAGATCATCTTCACGCGGGTTCGGCAAATAAAGCTTAGCAGCCTTCGTACGAATTGTTTTTATTGGAATATCCAGTTTTTCATGAAGCGATTCTAGTAAACTCGGATTTTCCTTTAACAGTTTTTCATAATATCGCAGTGCCAGCTGCATATTAAAGTACGCCATATAGTTGGTAAAAGCATTATTGTTTATATGCTCTTTGTACTCATCCGGCCCAATCACCTCATTGATATGGTATCGTCCTTCCGTTTCATTCCATTCAAGCCTGCTTGCCCAAAATTTCGCTGTATCAAAGATGATTTCATAACCATATCTCTCCATAAATTCCTGATCAGCTGTTACCTGATAATATTGATACACTGCAAAAGCAATATCTGCAGTAATATGCTGTTCAATCAAGCCTGACCAAATCTTTGTCTGCTTCCCGGTTACAACGTCTACCTCTCCATAAAGTGGTGTTACTTCACCATTTGTCGGCCAGGCAACCTCCCAAGGATACATTGCCCCTTCAAATCCATTGCCGGCTGCTTTTTTTCTGGCTCCAGCTAAGCCGTGATAACGATAGGTTAAGAGTGTTCTTGCAACTTCTGGGTTGGAATAAGAAAAGAATGGCAGAATAAATAGTTCTGTATCCCAAAAGGAGTGCCCTTTATACCCTTCTCCACTTAGTGCCTTCGCCGCAATTCCCATCCGCTCATCATGTTTTGGAGTCATTGCCGTTAAATGATAGAGCGCAAATCGAATCGCCAGTTCATCGAAGGCGCTTTCGCTTTTGATTTCAAAATTATATTTATCCCAAACCTGATGCTGCCACGTTTCCTGATGTCGCTGAAATAAACAATCATAACCCATAGAGGCGATTGCCTTTATATCTTCCAAGGAATGCTTTTTTAATTGCTCCAGAGAATAATTTAAAACGTCAACTGTCTTATCTCTGCTTGTATACACGGTTGACAGCTTTTCCATGCTTAACTGATCATTTGATTCAAGGTTGAAGCTGTAAGCAAGCCAGACTTTTCGCCGTTTCATTTGCATGATTGGTTCTTGCTCGACGGTCTCATTATTAATCGTTATATGATGGGTCGTATGTATAACGACATCAATATTCGATTCATTTGTCGTTTGCACAAGCTGCATATATTTCTTATCAAAAATGCGCCGTTCCCCTTCCAGAAAATGCTGAGCGCCTGAATTACTCATCTGTGCATCTATGCCAGAATCAATGGAAATTTGTATGGGATGTGTCAAACTTTCCATACTTACTTTCATTCCAATTAAATGAAGATTATCAAGTGAAACAAATCGTCTGAAATGGAACTTTAACTTTTTTCCGAGTGAAGAAGTCCAATGAATTACCCGATTAAGCTCAGCCGTTTTTAAATTTAGCTGGCGTATGTATACTTCCGTTTCACCTGATTCCAAACTAAATCTTTCCCCATCCACTCGAATATTCAGCCTTGTAATATCTGCTAAATTCGCGAGCTCTGTTACTTCATTTTGTTGTGCCTTATTAAATATCCCACTAACAAATAAATTTCTCGTTTCATTTATATAAGGCTCTTCTGTAACTGACCTTAATCCCATATAGCCATTACCGAGATACATGATTGCTTCACATTTTCCCAGGTGATCTGGTGAGAATGCTGTTTCAGAGACAAGCCAATTTTTAAATTCCCCATCTTCTATTGAATAATGCATCATTGTAACTCCCTCCTTTCCATTCAAAATTGTTCCGAAAACGTTTTTGTAATGCATAAAAATAAATACGTTTTGGTGGTGATATAAATTATACCTAAATACCGAAAACGTTTTTGAAAGTAAAATAAAAAAATATAAGCGCTTACACTGCTAGTATAGGTCGCTGCAGTATAGATGTCAAGAGACTATCTATGATTTTAAGCTAATTTGAAAAAGCTTGCTTCAATACTCCAGCAAGCTTTTTCAAATCTTCTATGATTACTTCATAATAAAATCAGCTCGTAAACTGTGCCGCTTCTGTAGATCCTTTCAAAGCTGTTGTTGAAGCACTGCCCCCAGAAATAACCTGAGCTACTTCATCAAAATAACCCGTACCTACTTCACGCTGGTGTCGTGTTGCACTGTAGCCATACTCCTCACTTGCAAACTCTTCCTGCTGAAGTTCAGAATATGCAGCCATTCCTTCATCCTTGTATCTTCTTGCCAAATCAAACATACTATGATTTAAAGCATGGAATCCTGCTAAAGTAACAAACTGGAATTTATAACCCATTTCTCCAAGCTTCTTCTGGAAACTAGCAATCTCCTCATCAGAGAGCTTGCGTTTCCAATTAAAGGATGGTGAACAGTTATAAGCCAATAATTTATTCGGGTACTTTTCATGGATTGCATCAGCAAATTTTTGTGCTTCCTCTAAATTAGGTTCTGAAGTTTCACACCAAATCATATCTGCATATGGAGCGTAAGCTAAGCCACGTGAGATTGCCTGATCAATCCCTGCCCTTGTTCTAAAGAACCCTTCAGAAGTGCGCTCACCTGTAATAAAGTCACCATCATATGGATCAACGTCACTCGTAATCATATCCGCTGCATTTGCATCTGTTCGGGCAACAATTATTGTTGGTGTTCCCATAACATCTGCTGCAAATCGAGCTGCGATTAAATTTTTCACTGCAGTTTGTGTAGGCAATAGCACTTTACCACCTAAATGGCCACATTTTTTCTCTGAAGACAACTGGTCCTCAAAATGCACTCCAGATGCTCCTGCTTCAATCATTGCTTTCATCAATTCAAACACATTCAGCTGACCGCCGAAACCAGCCTCTGCATCCGCTACAATTGGAGCAAACCAATCGGTCTCTGTATTCCCTTCTGAATAATGAATTTGATCTGCACGCTGTAATGCTTGATTAATTCGTTTCACAACATTTGGCACACTATTTACAGGATACAGGCTTTGGTCCGGGTACATTTGTCCAGCCATATTTGCATCAGCTGCAACTTGCCAGCCACTTAAATAAATTGCTTTCAACCCAGCCTTCACCTGCTGTACTGCTTGATTTCCAGTTAAAGCACCTAAAGCATTTACATAATCTTCCTGATTGACTAAATCCCATAATTTTTTTGAACCGCGCTTTGCTAATGTATGTTCTAAATCAATTGATCCTCTAAGACGTATAACATCCTCTGCAGTATATGGTCTTTCCACCCCTGTCCAACGATCCTCATTTTGCCATTGCTCCTGTAAGTTTTTCGCACGTTCATTTACCATTAATTATTTCCTCCCTTTATTAATTCTTCATATGCTGGTATGGTTAAAAATTCAGCAAAGCTGTCTTGCTTTGTTAACTCTTCAAATATTTCTGCTGCACGCTCAACATTTCCGCTGATGAAAGCCTCTTTTCCAATTTGACTTTCAATTTTTTGCAGCTCTTCTTTTAATAATTGCTCAACAAGCTCGATTGTTACCTTGCGCCCATCCGAAAGTATTCCTTTTGGATAGCGAACCCACTGCCACACCTGTGCCCTGGAAATTTCTGCTGTTGCAGCATCCTCCATCAAATTATTAATCGGTACAGCACCTCTTCCTGATAACCATGCAGCCGTATATTGAATCCCCACATTAATATTTGTTCGCAGCCCTTCTTCTGTAATTTCCCCAATTGGCAGCTCGAGCAAATCCTCAGCAGTTACCTTTACATCTTCACGTTTTCTGTTTATTTGGTTTGGTTCTGGCATTATCTCATTAAAGATTTCTTTAACAAGCTCTACCATTCCTGGATGTGCAACCCACGTTCCATCATGCCCATCCGTTGCTTCTCGTTCTTTATCCTTTGTGACTTTATCAAAAGCAATCTTATTTGCATCAGGATCATTTTTTACTGGTATATGTGCTGCCATCCCGCCGATTGCCATTGCATTACGCTTATGACAGGTTTGAATCGCCAATTGCGAATACGATCGCATACATGGAACTTCCATTGTCACCGCAGATCTGTCAGGAAGAATACGATCCGGATTCTGATGGAACTTCTTAATATAGCTAAAAATATAGTCCCAGCGTCCACAGTTCAGACCTGCCGCATGTTCACGAAGTTCATATAAGATTTCATCCATTTCAAATGCAGCTGTTATCGTTTCAATTAATACCGTTGCTTTGATTGTGCCTTGAGCAAGCCCAAGTTCATTTTGTGAAAATACAAAGACATCATTCCATAGACGGGCTTCAAGATAATTTTCCACCTTAGGTAAATAAAAGTATGGTCCCGTTTCTCTTGCCAACAGTTCCTTTGCATTATGGAAAAGATACAATCCAAAATCTACTAAACTAGCTGACATTGATTCTCCATTGACTTGCAAATGTTGTTCCTCTAAATGCCAGCCACGTGGCCGTACAATTAAAACGGCTGTTTCATCCTGCAATTCATATTTTTTACCATTCTCAGCTACAAAATCAATGGATTTCCTGATGGCATCTTTTAAGTTAATCTGGCCTTCCATTACATTTTCCCAACTGGGTGAAGTTGCATCTTCGAAATCAGCCATAAAACATTTTGCTCCAGAATTCAAGGCATTAATAATCATTTTCCGATCAACTGGACCAGTAATTTCTACTCTTCTATCCTGTAAGTCCTTAGGCAATTGTCCGATTGTCCAGTCCTCTTCTCGGATTTGGTTTGTTTCCTCTAAGAATTGCAGCTGTTTCCCTTCATTTAACTCCTGTTGCCGCTCTTGTCTGTATTCTAAAAGAGATTTACGCTGCTCGTTAAAATTATTGTGCAGTTTCTCCAGAAATTCTAAAGCATCAGGTGTCAGAATTTCCGTGAATTGCTTTTCATGGATGACTCTTGCAGTCGCTTGATTCATTAGCATACTTCTATTCATCTCCCATCCTGTTATATAACTTAAGTAAAACACAAACATTGTACTATAACAATTGGTCTAAAAAAAATATTACTCTTCCCTTTTTGACAAGCAATAATCACATTCCATTGTAAAGCTTTTGGAATCAATTTCTTTTCCACATTCCGGACATGAAACCTTTTCAGATTTTCTCATCATTGTTACCGCCCTCCTTATATATAACAAAAATCTCTTTTGTTTTACTTGTTATACAACAGTCTATGCGATTATTTAAAAAAATGCAATACCTTTTTATAAATAATTGAAAATTTATTTTAAACACTTAACTTTCACACCAAATATAACTTCATCTAATCAGCATAGCGGCTGTTCATATTCCCTTTTTCAATCACGATATTTTTTCGAAAATATAAAATAATAGATTCATATCCCCCTCAAAAAAGGATGATAAGGAAGGTATTTATAGATAAGTGTGAATTATCTTCCGCTCACCCCGTCTCAGATTAATTAAAGCCGCTAAATAGGAACTGAACACATTTGCTTTAAAAAAGTCCAATGGTTACTATATTAATCATAAAGAAAATTCGCCAGTCAACAAATCGGTGAGTGCAGCTAGAATAAAGCAACCAGCTGAATCATTTATTCTCAGCAAACGTTGTAACAGAACAAAAGCGCAAGCGCCCGTTCAGCAACGTACAAACTGGAGTGCTTCGCAATGAGATAAAGGAAACACGGCGAGGGACGAGCCGATGTTGACTTATCGTAGTGGAGAAGCACGAAGTTTGATAGTTGCTGGGCGCTGGAGCTGGACGTGACTGTTTATGTTATCATGCAGTTTCCTGCAAAAATTTTATACTTTCTTATCTTTTGAAAAAACTTATTTTACGAATATCAGGAGGTGAACCACCGTTAGCAATGTACTAGAACAAAAAGCCATTACGGTAAAAACAGGAGAAAAGATTTATTTTAGAAAGCCAACTGAAGATGATGGAAGTGAAATGTTTCGGATTGTTAAAGAATCCAAAGTACTTGATGTTAATTCATCCTATAGCTACTTAATGTGGAGCAAATATTTTAATCAAACATCCATCATCGCTGAATGTGAAAATAATGTAATCGGATTTGTTTCAGGTTTTTTACAACCCGAATCGCCCGATACTTTATTCATATGGCAAGTAGCTGTTGACCATAAACATCGTGGGAAAGGACTGGCAACGAAGCTAATCGAACAATTACTTAATCAATTAGAAAGTGAAAAAGTAAATTTTTTGGAAGCAACAGTAACGCCTTCAAACATTCCTTCTAGTAAACTATTTAAAGGAATTGCGAAAAAAAAGGATACAAATTATCGTATCTTTGAATGTTTTTCTGAAGAACAGTTTCCTGATTCCGTACATGAACCGGAAATGACATATCGAATTGGACCATTAAAGTAATAAAATATTAAAATTTATGGAGGTTAATTAACTTAATATGACAACCGTAATCGAGAATCCCGATATTACAATGGACGTTTTTGAAGAACACGAATCTGAGGTAAGAAGCTATAGTCGCAGTTTTCCAACCGTGTTTAAAAAAGCAAAAGGATATAAACTCTGGGATACAGATGACAGGGAGTATATTGACTTTTTTGCGGGTGCCGGAACATTAAACTATGGACATAATAACGATGCAATGAAACAATTACTCATGGATTATATCGAAAATGATTCGATCATCCATAGTTTGGACATGGCTACAATTGCCAGAGGAAAGTTTTTAAAAAAGTTTGATGAAGTCATTTTACGTCCTCGAAATCTTGATTATAAAGTGATGTTCCCTGGACCAACTGGTACGAATGCTGTTGAAAGTGCCTTAAAACTAGCCAGAAAAATAACAGGAAGAACAACGATAATGAGTTTTACGAATGCATTCCATGGAATGACAATTGGTTCGTTAGCAATAACAGGGAACGCTTCAAAACGTGAAGGTGCTGGAATTCCATTAACTCATTCAGTTTCTATGCCTTTTGATGAGTATAATGCTAAAACTGATTCCCTTTCCCTTATTGAGAGTTATCTAGAAAACAATGGCAGTGGTGTTGACCTTCCAGCAGCTATTATTGTTGAAACCGTTCAAGGTGAAGGTGGAATTAATGCCGCAAGCATGGATTGGCTCAGAGGTATCGAAGAAATAGCCGGAAGGTTCGGTATACTATTGATTATCGATGACATCCAGGCTGGTTGTGGCAGAACAGGAACTTTCTTTAGTTTTGAACCGGCTGGAATCAATCCAGATATTGTTTGCCTCTCCAAATCACTTGGTGGATATGGACTTCCAATGGCAATTACATTATTTAAGAAAGAGCATGATGTTTGGGAACCTGGTGAACATAATGGTACATTCCGTGGTAATAATTTAGCTTTTATTGCAGCAACAGAAGCACTAACCTATTGGGAAAATGATAATTTCTCAATAGAGGTTGATAAAAAAGCCAAGCTAATGCATCAATTTACCGCGAAAGTTTCAAATGATTATCCACAGCTAAAGGCTGAACCGCATGGGCGTGGCATGATGCAGGGTGTCGCCTGTCACGTAGACGGTATCTCAAGCAAGATTTGTGAGGAAGCATTTCAACGTGGTTTATTGATGGAAACTTCCGGACCAAAGGATGAAGTATTTAAGTTTCTGCCACCACTTATTATTGACGAAGCAGGACTGCATCAGGGCTTCGAGATCATTGAAGATAGTATTAAAGCAGTTTTAAAATAGAATTGCAGTTTAATAACTATATTCATACGCTAGCATGCGCTAGATGGATTATCCCAGATTTTAAAAAAAGAGGAGAATAAACATGATTGTAAGAAACCTGGATGAAATTATTGGAACAGAAAACGAAACAAAAGCAGAAACTTGGTCAAGCCGCCGCTTCCTGCTGAAAAAGGATGGCATGGGATTTTCATTTCATGAAACAATTATTTACGCAGGAACCGAAACACATATCCATTATCAAAACCACTTAGAAGCTGTTTACTGCGTTGCTGGAGATGGAGAAATTGAAACAGTAAAAGACGGAAAAGTTTATCCGATTAAAAACGGCACAATGTACGCATTAAACGAAAACGACGAACATTATTTACGTGGCGGCAAAGAAAATATGCGCCTAATCTGTGTATTTAACCCTCCTCTTGTCGGTAGAGAAACACATGATGAAAATGGCGTTTATCCGTTGCTGGATGATGAAGAATAGTCATTCATTACAGCACTATTGATGAACTTCGGCTTTTAACCTGTAACTTTGTTCATCGCTATGTGAACTTCGGTTTTTCCTCCATTCCTATCAGAAATGGCAGGGCCACATAAGTGAAACTTTAATCAGTGGGGACCTGTACTTCCCCACTGATTATTAATTGAACGAATCAGGCCATTACTGGCTGCCCATCCTCCACTGACAATTCTCGTTTTCACCTCGAATTCTTGAAGTAGCGGTCCTATTGCCTGTTAATTCGGGATAAATATAGTGTACTTACTTTTTTTGCACGATAATTTTGCATCTGCCATGTTATAATGGATGAACAATTTATAAACAAGGAGCATACAATGGCGAAGAAAAAATATTATGTAGTCTGGGTGGGCAAGAAGCCAGGAGTTTATACGAGCTGGGCTGCATGTCAGGCACAAACAAATGGCTTTAGGCAAGCAAAGTTCAAAGCATTTACAAGTCGCGAACAGGCAGAAAAGGCTTACCACGATGGCTGGGAATCCTATTGGGGAAAAGACGGCACCCAAAAAGAAACAAAAAATAATAAAACGAAACAAAAAAAGACCCCAGATGCTGCAGCCTCTAGTGGAATTGATTATAATAGTATTTCTGTTGATGTTGGCACACATGGAAATCCCGGACCTGTAGAATATCAAGGTGTGGATACAAAAACAGGAGAAGTTATTTTTTCATATGGACCAATCAGCAAAGGCACAAATAATTTAGGTGAATTTCTGGCGATTGTTCATGCATTGGCATATTTAAATAAAATCGGAAGTAATAAAACAATTTACACCGATTCACAAAATGCCATGAAATGGGTAAAAGAAAAAAAGGTCGCTACCACACTTAAAAACGATGAAACTACTGCTGAAATTTGGCACTTAATTGACCAAGCTCTTAACTGGCTTCACACACACACCTATGAAAATAAAATACAAAAGTGGAATACAAAAAAATGGGGAGAAATTAAAGCAGATTATGGCCGAAAATAGACGCTGGACAAATCGCTATCCCCTCTGCTTCCTCTCTTCCTAGCACAGCAGTCACGTACAGAAAGAATAATTGTATTCGGACTGCAAAAAGTTAAGCTGAATACATTCACTCCTATTTCGTTTAATATCGAGCATATTTGGTTATTAATATGAACAGGCTTTCTTTTTTTAGAGCCAATCGTTTTTTTATAATTATATTCGAATCAATTGCCAAAAGATAGATATAATTCATTTTAAAAATGGAGTTGAAACAAATGTCAGTCAATCATATGCCTCGCGAAAAAGGAATAGACAACAGCTTCAATCTTCTTAGAGAAGGGTACACGTACATAATAAATCGAAGCCAAAATTTTGATTCAGACGTATTCCAAACTCGGTTACTTGGGAAAAAAGCTATTTGTATAGTGGGTAAAGAAGCAGCAGAGATTTTTTATGATACAGAAAAGTTCAAAAGAAAAAATGCAGCTCCTAATCGATTAATACAAACATTATTCGGAGAGAGTGGTGTTCAAACATTAGATGAACAAGCACATGAACATCGTAAAAAAATGTTTATGTCCATCATGACCCCTGACAGATTAAAGGAACTAAATAAAATTGCCAAAAAACAGTGGGAATTAGCTATTGAAAATTGGGAAAAGGTGAATGAGATTGTGCTCTATGAAGAAGTACAGGAAATAATGTGCAGGACAGCCTGCAAATGGGCTGGAGTACCTGTGGAGGAGAAAAATATAAAAGAGCTCTCCCAAAACTTAGCAGCCATGTTTGAATCACCCGCCGCATTTGGTCCAAATCACTGGCAGGGCAGAATTGCTCGAAACAAATTGGAAAAATGGATGAGCAAGCAAATTATCGATGTTCGAGAAGGAAAATTAAATCCGCCTGATCATACTGCACTGCAAAGGTTCTCCTGGCATCAGGATATAAAAGGGGATTTATTAGATCCTGAGACTGCCGCTGTTGAAGTGCTTAATATTTTGCGACCAATTGTAGCAATAGCTATATTTGTGAATTTTATTGTTCTTGCATTAATAGAACACCCAAATGAAAGGAACAAACTGAAGTCATCAGAAGACGAAAAGTATGCCCAAATGTTTATTCAGGAAGTACGCCGTTTTTATCCCTTTTTTCCATTTGCAGCAGCATTAGTAAAAAGGAGTTTTATCTGGAATGATTTTAAATTTGAAGAAGGAACCTTAACATTATTGGATTTATATGGAACCAATCACCATCCAAGTCTTTGGGAGAGCCCGAATGAATTTAAGCCAGAGCGTTTTACAAATTGGGTTAAAAGTCCTTTTTCCTTTATTCCTCAAGGTGGAGGAGATTATTTTATGGGACATCGCTGTGCTGGTGAATGGGTTACTATTGAAATCATGAAAGTAAGTTTAGATTTCTTAGTTAAGAAAATAAAATACGAAATCCCGAATCAAGATTTAAGCTTAAAAATGAACAAGATGCCTAGTATTCCACAGAATCCAATTATTTTGAAAAATATTACCTTAGAGACTGAGACATAACTAACAAGAAATAGGAGCCGCGCAGATTCGACAAAAGAAAGCGCATCATTACGAATTTGCTGCCGCGCATGAAATGGCTGCACCCGCGCGTGAATCGTGGTTTTGCCGCGCGTACATGGTGGTCATGCGCGGATTACTCGTTTTCATGCGCGCATATTCATATTTCATGCGCGGGGACAAGCGTTTGATGCGCGCAGGTTCGAACTTAACACGCTGATTAGGCTTTAACTCACACACGACAGAAATGTACGCAACTAAAGACGGGTCTAATACGATTTTGTTTTATCCCCAGCCCCCATCTAAAAATGCTAGCCACCCGTATCCTAATACACTAGTAATGAATTAATTCCAGCCACGCTTATATTGTATCGGAGCTTCTAATTGATATCCCAATTCATCTGCAGCTGTTTTAGCCCAATAGGGATTTTTAAGCAACGCTCTGCCAATGAAGACGAGGTCAGCTCGTTCATTCTGTAAGATTTCTTCAGCCTGGATGCCAGTTGTAATTAAGCCTACAGCACCAGTTCCCAGTACTGCTTCCTCTCGAATAACCTCACTATGTTTTACTTGATACCCAGGGTAGGTATGAATATGTGCTGGAACTACCCCACCCGTACTGCAATCGATTAAATCTACAGCTTGGGCTTTCATTTGTTTTGCAAAATAAATAAAATCTTCCTCTGTATTTCCTTGATTATGATATTCTTCGGCAGAAATACGTACAAAAATTGGCCCATTCCACTCCATCTTTACTGCTTCTAGTATTTCTTTTAGAAATTGGTAACGTTTATCTCTGTCACCACCGTATTCATCTGAACGATGATTCGTTAGAGGTGATAAGAATTGATTAATTAAATAACCATGTGCAGCATGTATTTCAATCATATCGAAATCCGCTTCTTTAGCACGTCTAGCCCCATTTTTAAAAGCTTCAATTGTGGCTTTTATATCTGCTTCAGTCATTTCGGTTGGCTCCAATGAAGACGCATGAAACGGCAAAGCTGTTGGCGCATATATTGGCGGCGCAAGCTCTGCTTTTCTGCCTGCATGTGCTAATTGGATCCCTGATTTAGCACCATAATAGTGAATTTCTTTATTTAACTTCTTAAGACCGTCAACATGCTCATCATCCCATATCCCTAAGTCCTGATCTGAGATTCTGCCCCCTGGCTGGACTGCTGTTGCTTCCAGCATGATTAACCCTGCTTGTCCAACAGCGCGGGAAATATAATGAGTGCAATGAAAAGATGTCACCATTCCATCTTTAGCCGTTGATGAATACATGCACATTGGCGACATCACGATTCGATTTTTTAACGTTATCCCTTTAAAATCAATAGGCGAAAATAATTTTGACAATTGATGACCCCCTTATTTTGCAAAAGTTTTATAGACATCCTTTCCATATGTAGCTTATCTTTATTATACTAGAAAAAATAAATACATTCATATAACATGCTTTCAGAATGAAAAAGCATTAAAGCTGGTCCCCCAATCCAGGAAACCAGCTTGTATCATGTATTATTGAGCTACGTCATAGCCTTGATCTTCGACAGTTTCTTTCATGTTTTCAAAAGAAACTTTTGCTTCATCGTACGTCACTTCTACTTTACCAGTATTCAAGTCAACCGCTGCAGCAGACACGCCATCCAGTCCTGTAAGCGCACCTTCCACTGCCATTTTACAATGGTCACATGACATACCTTTGACATTTAGTATTTTTGTTTGCATCATTCTTCACCTCCTTTAAAGTTTCACAAAGGTGTGCGGGTTCACCTCTTCAAGCAAAATTACAGCTTGACCCGTTTTAGACGAAGCGCATTGGTAACAACACTTACAGAACTTAGTGCCATTGCTGCTCCTGCAACCCATGGTGCAAGTAATCCAGCCGCTGCAATTGGAATTCCTGCTGTATTGTAGCCAAAAGCCCAGAAGAGGTTTTGACGTATATTTTTAATGGTTGCATGGCTGATCTTAATTGCTTTCGGTATGAGCAATAACTCACCACCAAGAATGGTAACATCGGCTGCTTCGATTGCCACTTCTGTTCCTGTTCCAATTGCAATGCCAATATCGGCAATTGCCAGTGCTGGTGCGTCATTTACGCCATCACCAACCATAGCAACCTTTTTACCTTTAAGTTGGATTTCTTTTATTTTATCTGCTTTTTCTTCAGGTAAAACCTGGGCAATTACTTGCTCAATACCTACCTGCTGGGCGATTGCTTGCGCAGTTCGTTCGTTATCACCAGTTAACATGATTACTTCGAGGCCTTGTTCTTTTAAATCCGTAATTGCTTGACGTGCCGTTTCTTTGACTGTATCTGCTACAGCGACAATTCCGCGATGCTGTCCATTAATTGCGATGAGCATTGCTGTCTTTCCGGCAATCTCGTATGCAATTAATATTTCTTCTGCTTCCCCAATTTCGACTTGATTATCCTGCATTAATTTACGGTTCCCAACAAGAATATCATTGTCAGCGAGCTTCACTTTAATACCATGTCCGGGTATCGCAGTGAAATCGTCTGTTTCAACTAAATCAATAGCCTGCTCAGTTGCATAGGCTACGATTGCCTCTGCAAGTGGATGCTCTGAACCCTTTTCTGCGCTTGCCAGTAATTGTAAAGCTTCCATATCACCTGTAAAATCTGTTACTTCCGGTTTCCCTTTTGTGATTGTCCCTGTTTTATCAAGAACAATCGCCTCCAACTGATGCGTTCTTTCTAAATGTTCTCCACCTTTAAAAAGAATACCATTCTCTGCCGCTTTTCCTGTTCCAACCATAATCGAAGTTGGCGTTGCAAGTCCTAGAGCACATGGACATGCTATCACAAGCACTGCAATTGCTGCGATTAAAGCTGTTTCAAATTGACCAGGCTGAACAAACGCAATCCATATGGTAAAGGTCAAAAGTGCAATTACGACAACTATCGGTACGAAATAGCCAGAAATCACATCGGCTAATCGCTGGATTGGTGCTTTTGAACCTTGCGCATCTTCAACCACTTTCACAATCGATGCTAAAGCAGTATCCTTTCCTACCTTTGCAGCTTCCATTTCAATTGAACCATTTTTATTTATTGTTGAGCCAATAACAGTTGCACCAGTTTCCTTTGCAATTGGAATAGATTCTCCGGTAAGCATCGACTCATCGACTGCTGTTCGTCCTTTTACAATTATACCGTCCACTGGTATCTTCTCACCCGGCTTTACAACCAAGCGATCTCCAACAATAACTTCTTCTACTGGAATCATAACCTCTTGACTGTCTCTGATCAAGCGAGCTTCTTTTGCCTGTAAACCGAGCAACGAGGATAGTGCATTCGTAGTTTGGCTTTTTGCTCTTGCTTCTAAATATTTACCAAATAAAATCAACGTAATTAAAACAGCACTTGTTTCAAAGTATAGATGTGGCTCGTATGCCGGGTTGCCAATCGTCTTAAATGCCTCATATAAACTGTAGAAATAGGCTGCACTTGTACCTAAGGCAACAAGCACATCCATATTGGCCCCGCCATTACGAAGATTTTTATATGCACCAACATAAAATTGCCAGCCGATAATAAACTGAACTGGCGTTGCTAATGCAAACTGGAACCACGGATTCATGAATATATCCGGAATAGACATATTAAATAGATGAACAAGCATGGTAACTAAAAGCGGAGCAGCCAACAAAGCAGAAATAACTAACTTTGTCTTCATATTCTTTATTTCTTTTTCTTTGTGCGTTTGTTTTTCTTTTGTTTCCGCTTTTAGCTGCGCATCATAACCAAGTTTTTTGATTTTATCAATGAATGTTTTTAAATCGATTAATCCAGGGCTGTATTCGATTGATGCTGTTTCCGTTGTCAGGTTTACTGATGCAGCATTTACCCCTTCTTGCTTATTCAATACCTTTTCAATACGGGTAGAACAAGCGGCACAGGTCATTCCAAATACATCCAGCTCCACTTTTTCTGTTAAAACGCCGTAACCGATATTTTCAATTTTCTTCGTAATATCATCGATTGATGTCTGTTCAGCATCATAAGCTATCGTTGCTTTTTCTGTTGTTAAATTGACTTGTGCTGCGACTCCATCCATTTTATTTAACACTTTTTCAATACGAGTGGAACAGGCGGCACAAGTCATTCCTGTTACTCCAAGCGTTGTGTGATTTGTTTCGCTCATTGTATATCCTCCTTACTTAGAAAACTGTTTCATCACACCCATTAATTCGTCGATAGCTTCTTTTCCTTCTCCTTGTGCGATTGCATCACTGACACAATGATTAATATGGCGTTCGGTAACAGCGAATCCTACATTTTTTAAAGCGGATTGAATCGCACTGATTTGTACCAATATATCTATACAGTAACGATCATCTTCTATCATTTTCTGTATACCGCGAACCTGACCTTCAATTCGTTTTAAACGATTCATTACTTTTTGCTTTTCATCATGCGTTCTTGGCGTGCTTAGGTGATCATGTAAAAACTTTTCCAAATGAATCACTTCCTTTTGTTTATATATACTATACCCCCCTATTGTATTATAATCAAGTAATACGCATTAACGTGAGACGATATTTAGCTTTGTCACAAATGAAAAAATGTGCAAGCAGTTTATCGTCTGCTTACACATTTTTATATCAAATTTTATTTTGATGGGAGAATCTACTCCTGCAGATACAATTACTAAAGCTTAATAATACGGTGGATAACCAGGATAGCCGTATCCACCATAGTAAGGATAAGGAGGAGGCGGGTAGGGGTAACCATAGCCATATCCTCCTCCATACGGCGGAAATACTGCACTGGCAACTAGCCCGCCTAACACCCCTCCAATAAATGGCACAGCAATACCATAAAATCTCCCAGATTCTGAACGACCATAGTGGAATCCATACGGTAAATAATCTATTCCTTCCCTATAGTACAGTGGCTGAACATAAGTTGCTTCATTATCCATTTATTTTTCCCCCTGTATTTTAATCAGAAATGACGAATCACAATAAATACACTGTCTCTTCTAATAAGATATGCCATCTAATAAAAGTCGCATAGGCACTTGCCTGCTTTCAAACATATTCTTTGAAACTGTTTGTATTTTTGCCTAAGGGGGGAATGGAATAATTCGCAGTAATTGGTAACACAACTTTTCGAGCCTGCTAAATACAAATACCTCTTGGTATTGCCATGTAGTTAATTTTCATCAAAAAACTACCGATAACCTTGATTAAGAGTAGCTTTGATTTTAGTTTTGCTGCATCTCCACTGGAAGTACGCAATCCAAATACCCCTCGCTTTCCGCAGGCCTAGTTGAGCCCCCTTCGTGCTGCGCACTGCGTGGTCTCAACTAGGCCTTCCCTCCTGCTGGAGTCTCGGGGTATTTGGATTGCTCCCTGGTAAAAATGATTTGTTATTTCATTGAATGGCGCGAGAAGATATGCCCATTAATTATTCTAAAATTATTTTTTATTCTTCTTTACTTTGCTGCTAATAGTCGAAGGCCGTTCAAGATAACAACTAAAGTACTTCCTTCATGGATAATAACACTGATAGCCATATCTGTTAATCCTAAAAGACTTACGATAACTAGAAAAATGACAACCGCCATCGCGAAAATGATGTTTTGCCGAATGACACGACTCATTTTCCTCGCAACTCGATGCGAAGTCACCAATTTCGATAAATCATTTTGCATTAACACTATATCAGAGACGTCTACTGCAACATCCGTACCATCCCCCATTGCTATGCCCACATCGGCATTTACAAGAGCTGGTGCATCATTGACACCATCTCCAACCATCGCTGTCATACCATACTTTTCTTTCTGTTTATTGATAATATCTGATTTATCCTCCGGCATCACATTCGCAATCACCTCATCAAGCCCCAGCTTTTCTCCTACAGCTTTACCAGTCAAGTCAGAATCACCCGTAATTAAAGCCGTTTGAATACCTAATCCTTTGAAATGATCAATGGCTGCTTTTGCATTTGCTTTTGGCAGATCCATTAAAGCAATTAATCCAATAACTATTTCATCTTCTGCTACATAGACAACCGTCTTTCCCTCAGAAGCCCATTCGTTATTTAAATGCATATATTTTTCAGAAACATTGGAGAAAGAGACAGGTTTACCAATACGATAATATTTTTGCTGATAAATTCCTGTCAAACCTTTTCCAATTTGATTTGTAACTTCTATATCCAGATGATTTTTAGCTTCAAACTTTGCTAATATTGCATTAGCCAGCGGGTGATTGGATTTCCTCTCAAGTGCAACGACAATATCAATTATATCGTCCTCATTAACTGAATCAGTGAAAAAGTAATTTGTAACCTCTGGTTTTCCATTCGTAAGTGTTCCTGTTTTATCAAAGGAGATTGAAGAAATCTCAGCTAGCTGCGACAAATAAACACTTCCTTTGGATAACACACCTCGCTTTGCAAGGTTTGATGTTGTCGATAGTGTTACGGAAACCGTACTTGCGGCAAGTGCACAAGGAGAAGCAGCAACTAAAAGCACTAAACCTCTATACATACTTTGCCCCCAGGACCAATCAAAAAGAAAAGGAGCAAATAGGATGACAAAGATGGTCACAAGTAGCACTGTATTAACATATTTGGGTTCAAATCTTTGGATAATGCCTGCAGCTTTCGTTTGATTATCTTGATTTTGCTTCACAAGCTGTAAAATTTTCGAGAAAACAGTATCTTGGCTCGCTTTCGTAACTTCCATTGTAAAAGTTCCCGTTCCATTAATCGTACTTGCAAATACATGGTCCCCTTTGGACTTTTCAATTGGGATACTTTCACCATTAATTGAAGATTCATCAATGGAAGTACTGCCCGATAAAATCATACCATCAATCGGCACTTGGTCTCCATTTAATACTTGAAGATGATCACCAATTCGCAGCTCATTGACATCAACAATCTCCATTTCACCGTTGGATTTCATTAATCGGGCTGTTGTTGGATGCAATTCAAGTAGTTTGGTAATTTCCTTATTACTCTTTCCTTCAGCGTAATCTTCAAGAAAATGAGCACCCGCAAAAATAAGGATTAACAGCGTTCCTTCACTAAAGTTCCCCATAAAGGAAGCTCCAATTGCTGCGAGTCCCATAAGGATATGAGAATTCGGCGTGAATTTACCTTTTTCTTTTGTATTTGCAATCGTTTCGCCAATTCCTTCAAGCACAACGACATGGTAACCAGCTGTTACCGTTGCAATCGTAAACAGCACACTTTTTAACGTGGTATACTCATGACCTAGAAATAATGCAATAATAAATAGCAAGAGACCAATGAAATAAGCAATAACTGGCACTTTCCCATGATCATGGTGATGATGTTCGTGGTGGTCCTTTTCATGTGTTTCTTGTGTTTCTTGTATTTGAATCCTTTCCATCTAAACACCTCCTAAGTTGTAAGGGCAATCTACTTTCCGCAATCATTAGAAATGAACTAATGGTGACATGCATGATCAATCGTTTGCCGTAGCATATTCATGACATGCGCATCATCATGTGAATAATATAAAGTAGTTCCTTCCCTACGGTATTTTACTAAGCGCAAATTCTTTAAAAAACGTAATTGATGTGATACAGTTGACTGTTTCAGTTCGAGTGTTTCTGCTATCTTATTAACAGACATTTCTTTATGAAACAGTAAATTAAGAATTCGTATTCTTGTTGGATCACCTAATGCTTTAAATGTTTGTGAGACAACAAACAGCGTCTCTTCATCTAAATCTTCCCTATGGTTGTTTTCCTTTTCCTTCTCATTTTTTTCCATAAATAAGCCTCTTTTCTGATGTAAGTTTTTATTTTATTTATATATCGGTATATTAGTATATGTTCATATTATATAATAGAGTGTAATAAGTATCAACCTGCAGTTCAATTAATGCAAAAAAAGAAAGCCTGAAAATATCCAGAACTTTCTTCAGATCTAAGCGATATGAAACTTCCGCTTCCTAATTTTTAAAATTAGGATATATTCTATTAAAACTCCTCATAAACAGCAGGATCCTGATTATTCATTCTTCCATCTGAACGGGTCAATCCATTCAGCTTATCCATTTCCGAATCATCCAGCGCAAAATCAAAAATCGATATGTTTTCTCGTTGTCTTTCTGGTGTTGCCGATTTAGGGATAGATATAGCCCCCAGTTGATAATGCCAACGTAAAACAACCTGCGTGCTGGTCTTCCCATGATGATCCGCAATTTTTTTAATCGTATCATTTTCTAACACGCCATTCGTTCGTGCCAGCGGGCTCCATGATTCCGTTATTATTCCCTGTTCAGCATGCCACTTGCGTTGATTTTCCTGGTTGAAAAATGGATGCAATTCAATTTGATTAATACTAGGTTTTACATTAGTTTCTTTCACTAAGCGGTCAATATGTTCTGGTAAGAAATTACAAACACCAATCGAACGAATCAATCCCCATCTTTTTGCATCTATCAAAGCTTGCCATGCTTCAAGATAAATATCTTGTTTTGGATTCGGCCAATGAATGAGGTATAAATCGTAATAATCAAGATTTGCTCGGTAAAGCGACTCTTGAATCGTTGTTAAAGCTTGATCATAGTGATGATAACGTCCAGGTAATTTGGAAGCAATACGTAATTCCGACCGGGGAACAGTGCTTCTTCTAACCGCTTCCCCAACTGTACCTTCATTTTCATAATTATAAGCGGTATCAATTAGACGGTATCCCGTTTCAATGGCACTCGTTATTGCACTAGCACCTTGGTTTCCATTTAACTTGTATGTACCAAGACCGATACATGGTAAAGTTGTTCCATCGTGAAGCGTGATTTCAGGTATTGAAGTACTCATAACGATGATCTCCTCTTTCATTAAGTAATATTTTTTCTTCGTCATGATTATATCTAAGTATTTGATTTTTGCATAGCCTATATGAATAAACGCTGTATTCGAAATTAAGAACACCATGCCTGTAGTAACTAAAAAGATAAAAAGTAATAGTTATGGCCCCTCCTGCAACGGAAAAAACTAAAATAGGAAGAATGTAAAAGGAGCCATTAAATAATCACTTAACATTTTGTGTCTAATTTTAACTTTTCTTTTAGGCAGCAATTCTAATCCGCCATTTATTTTTTCCTTTTTTTATTGCAAGCTTGATGAACATACATTCTAACGCTTATCATAAAAATAATCACAAGAGCGGTGCTAGCTTTTTCATATGTTGCTTGATTAATTTGATAGACTATGTGAGAGGTCAACCAATCAACAAAAGGAAACAGAATAAATCAAATAGGCCTATGGTCAAATATATAATATTAATCATTTAGTTATTCTATTTCTAGGGATAACGCATTATTATTTTCAATACGTCTATTAGTTAATAGTTAAACTAGCTTTAAAATCTTTTAATGAATTTCCCCAACAACTTTATTATTAATATAGTCAAAAAACTTCCTCAAAGTCCGTAACCTTTTAGAAAGCCTCCGATAAAACATGTATATTTCGCAACCAAAAGAGCACCACTTCGCCATGAAATGTTGAATCATCCATATTCGCTTTTAAAAAATATAAAAAAGTTATCATGAACGAAAATAGCACCTTGATCGTAATTTCGCAGGTTAATCTGG